>CAZUEH010000007.1:62054-62318 GCA_964619315.1 uncultured Oscillospiraceae bacterium
TATGTCGCCGCAACCCTTGCGGGTTTATTATATTGGCTAGGGTAGCAGGATTCGAACCTGCGAGTGACGGAATCAGAATCCGTTGCCTTACCGCTTGGCGATACCCCAACGGTTTTAAATAATTATGGGGTGGGTAGTGGGAGTCGAACCCACGTATACAGGAGCCACAACCCTGGGTCTTAACCACTTGACGATACACACCATGACAGTATTCCTTGATATTATGAAAAAATTCTTACTGTACACAGTAGGAATATTCTTGTA
>CAZUEH010000008.1:0-4737 GCA_964619315.1 uncultured Oscillospiraceae bacterium
CATTTGTGCCTTGGGTTTCAGTTCGTTTTCCGCCCAATCCTTCAACTCCTCCACGGATACCGTCCACGTTTGAACATTCTCACGTCTTGGCTGGAATATTGAGAGGGAAACTTCTTTGATGTCATACAGGCTTTCATAGACACCAAGGGCTGCGATGCCGTAACACATGAGCTGCGTATTTCGTTCCGCATCCACAAGGACTCCGAGTCCGTACTTCGCATCAATAATGTGCAGGGTATCGTCTGAAACCATAAGACAGTCTGCCGTTCCATACGACCCCGGTACAAAATCCGATAGGTCAACCTTCTGCTCAATCAGCACCAGTGGATCAGGGCAGGTCTGCTTTGCTTTTTCAAGTTGCTCCAACACAAACTCCACATAGCCGTCAGAGTGTTCTTCCATCTCATCGGTGTTAAATGCAGAAACGGGTCTTTTACTGCGTCTGCGGAGCGCCTTCTTCAGCTTGTGTTCGCACAGTGCATGAAAGGCGGTACCTTCTTCGGCAGCGTTACTGCTCTTGTTTTCAAACTCCGTTTCCAGGACTGCACTCGGTGTACACGATAACCACCTGTGGGAACTGGAAGGAGAAAGAAGTGCGTGATTACCCATTGCCAAGCACCTCCGCATCCTTAATAAGGTCTGCGTAATGCTTCGGGTCCACATCTGACAACTTGGTGCCACCGTACTTGGTAATCAGACCCTTGACCTCGGCTGTCATTCCGTTCTGCGTTTTTACCGCAAGCACGGCACGGACATCTGCCAATGAAGGTGTTTTTTCTCCTGCTATCTGTTTTGTGGGTTGTCCTGTTTCGACAGGCTTCGACACTTCCTTGGCTTCAACGAAGATTTCCTGGCTGTCTGCGAATGCATAAGCCACAGCCTCCAGTCCGTCTGCCAACGAGTGCATCAGCTTCACCACATCAAGGAGCAGGTTAAACTTGTTTGCGTTTGTCATGGTTCTCGCCTCCTTTCAGTTCGTGAATCTCGACAGTTTGCACCGAGTCACCGGGGGACAGAACAAGGACGTTTACCTGCTGACCAAAGAGAAAATCAAGTATTCTCTTGCGAATCTGCATCGTTCCGCTTCGGACTACCGGAGAAGGTGTGCCGCCGGGTTTTGCAATGTTAATTGAGATTTTGTGTTTTACCATTGCACTTGCCTCCTTTCCGAGGAGTTTTTCTTACCCCTCTGTCCATAAGCGAAAAATGAGGGGGAATCGAACCCCCTCAAGCAAAACTTTTTTTCAAATTTTCTTTTTGAGCGTTGCGTAAATCTTCGTTAAGCGGTTACGAATGGCCGCCTCGGAAACATTTTCTTCTGCTGCAATCTGCACGTTGGTCATGCCACGATAGAACTTCTTGATAACGGTATCCTTCTGCTTGTCCGTCAGGTCCGAAAGAGCCACCTTCAGCTTTTCCATACGAACGGAACGCTCCTCGTTTGCGATAGAAGTGAGAATCTGCTGCAGAGGATTGTAGGTATCGTCCTCAAGGTATGGGTTGCGGTCATCCGCATCGTCGCCGTACCCATCGTGGTAGCCGTCCAAGTGAACCGGACAGTAATATTCCTCACGGCGCTCGGCATCCACTTCCTCGTCGTCCCAATCATGGAGCATCGCAATCCATGTCTCATCGATTTCGCCCTGTCCGGGCTTCAGTTCCACCTTTTTGCCCTCTGCTGTGTAGTAAACATAATTGGTGCGGTTCTTCTCCGCTGTCTTGAACTTTCTCATATAAAGTCCCTGCCTTTCCGTCCGAACGGAAACGAAGGGATACAAAAAGAGCCAGCGGTTGAAGATGCCACTGACTCCGTTAAACCGAAAAATAGGCGCACGAAAGCTACGGCAGGAGCATCTTCGTTCTAACTACAGCCTTACTGCTGCAATCTGAACTCTTATGCAACCCTCCGCCCTTATAGCGCTATTCGGACTTTGAATTGAATTCCATCTCTTTGATGGTGACTACATTCTACTACAATACAGAAAGTAATGAAATTTCCACAAAATTACCGTTACTATACAAACTAAAAGTAACGGTTTGTTGTTGTATTTAATCTTACTTTTATGTATAATATAGATACATGGAGTGCTTTTACAAAAGGCTACTCCTTCAAATGTAAGAGTTTATGTAATTTTGTTTGCTATTTTTGATAATGGCAAAAAGGAGAAAAAGTGATATGACCGAGAAAATTCCAGAAATTTTTTTAAATACAATGTTTGAATATGATGGTTTCGGTTGTTGCTGCGCCAAAGATACAGAAAACGTGGCCCCAGACGAACCGCCCAAGACCACGCTGAAGTTATATACCGATATATCAAAGCCCACTCGCTTTGCATATGCAGCAAAGGCAGGATTGAACCTTACAGGCAAAGCGGGAGGAGTTATCGAGCAAAATATCCTCGGTAAAATCCTCGCACTTCCAAATGGTGATATCGATAAACATATTGAGTTCTTTGAGACCTACGGTTTTCTGCTACCATTATCATGTGACGAATACGAATCTGTGGACGCAGTAACCCTACTTGAGGTGGTCAATAGAATAAAGGCAACCATACGTCTTATGAATGCCATCGGCAAGAAGGATTATAAGAAAATGTTAATCCATGCGACATACCTCCTGTTCTCACCAGTGTTATGTATCAATACGATGGAGGCACATTACGATACTTGCCACCACAAGTTCAGCACACTGCTTGAGACCTACAATCTTTTCCCTGATTTGGGATCTGTACCAGAGGTGTTCGTAAAAGGGACGTATTCGGTTCAGGATACCATGCTTGAAGGAAAAAATCCTGTAGACATAGAGTTTTACAACGCTGTCAGAAGTGGTGTTGACACAAATATTCATGGCAGCAAAGACCCGCGTTTCAAACGTTTAATGGCTATGTATACAGGCTGCCAGGATGCAGATGAAGAAACAAGAACCCTCATAGATTTCTATTATCATTTTCAGACCGAGGTCTCCGTAATTGAGGATGTGAAATTCAACTCAATCAAGCCATATTCTCACATTGACGAAACGGTTTTCAATGACGATATAAAATCTACACTGCTAAAAATTGCACGGATTGTTGTGGCAGAAGAAATTAACCATAACATCCAAGGCATCCATCCTAAGTACGATGGTAGTAAGCTAACGGCAGCATGGCAGGTTCACACTCTGATTCAAGCGGTCTACTTTTCCATTTTTTACATGAAAGCTGGGGTTGAAATTTACAAAGAATGCGAAAACCCCAATTGCAAACGAGATAAATATTTTCTTGTTGAAGCCACCCGTAGCAATAAAAGATATTGTTGCGAGAAATGTCGTGGGGCAGCATCTGCACAGCGGCACCGTAACCGTAGTATTTAAAATGAGCAAAAAAAATAAGGCTCTACCTCCATTTTCTGAAGGTAGAGCCTTTCGTTATGTTGTAGGCTGTGAAATTGCACCTCTTGTATCAACTTTTTCAATTGCTTCTGCCAATAGCCGTTTCTGTTGGTCTGGCATGGCTATGTAGTTATACATAAGGAATCGAGTATCCATTACAATTCCTTGCACTCGTTCATATTTCTTCGGATCTGGTTTCCAATCTCCGACCGCTTCTGCAACATTTCCTATATCATCAGTAAATCCTGGTACAATGTTTCCGGCAACATCAAGTGTCCAGAAACCATTCTCCGCACTGTTAAACGGCATAATGAACGCATTATAAAGATTATCAGTAGGAACTCCCTTTGTCCGAGCAATATACTCGCCGTAGGTTATCTGCTTGTTTATGTCGGAACTATTAGGCAAAAAATCCGGCTTGTCTGGATTACACCCAAAACGATATAGTTTGGCATCAAGCACATAAACCTTGCCATTGTAAATCATAATAGAGTCTGGCTGCAGTGGAGTCTTCACTTTTTGACGCCCATAATCAAGCAACCATCTGGTTCGTGGGAAATACTGTTCTTTATCCTCAACACCAAACGCCATATCAATCATTTTCTCCCACACACGTTCAAAGAAATCCGTACCGAAGAAGTACTGCTTTTCGGATGTCTTTTCGTCCATGTATATTAACATGGCTTTCATCGCAGAGAATAATTCTTGTTCCACATCATTGTGTGTTGACGCCAGCTTCTTTTCAAGAATATAAATTGCCTCTCTGTTTTCCGGGTGCGGTCCAGGTTTTTCGGGCATATACGGAACATACAGCCAACCCATCTTTTCGAATGCTTCATACACACAGTATTTATGAATCTGCGTAATTTTTTTGTCCGCATTCGGTGTGTTGGAACGCACAGTCATATTCGTGAAAATCAAAGAACCATTTTTTTGCACTAATGCACGTTGCTCTCGGACCGTGCGTGGCCATGATGCACGCCCCTTTGTATCCGTTTTATACCTTGGGTCGGTTTCGATGTAATACCTGCCTGTCCTCAAATAGTCGCGGATTATCTTGAGGTAGGCGTGCATTGGAAAATCGACCGTTCTCGGCGCAGCAAATTTTGATTCTTCTATGACCTTGTCTTCTTTCATGAAGGCAGCCAGCACATAAAACAGATTGTTTATATCTGCACGAAGGTCATCATCATTTGCAGGAAGCTGATACCCAATAGGGAAGTATATAACTGCATCCTCAGTATCCGCTTTTACACCGACAAAACTATCTCCCTCATCATTTGTATTTACATGACATCGTTCTCTAATGTTTTTTTGCAAATCCATAATTGCTAACCACCTCGCTTTCAGCCGAAATCATTATTGCT
>CAZUEH010000008.1:4747-55311 GCA_964619315.1 uncultured Oscillospiraceae bacterium
ATTGTCTGGATACAGTAACTGTCGAACAGTCGGCTTCAAAATATTAAAGCGGTCTTTCCCTTTACTTGTGTAAACAAACGCACGGATAACATCTTCAAGACTTTGGAATCTCTCTGTATCAAACAAAGCCTCTGGATTAAACTTGAAGGCGTCGTCCCACAGATACTTGATTACCTTTTCAGGGAATAAACGATTATGCATAACTGCCTCACGGATTTCCTTTAAACGAGATTTCTGCTCAGCTGTAATTGTGCCTAATCGTTCAGAACCAAGTAATGAATTATACTCAACCAGAAGAGTAGCATGACCTTCAGAAGGGAGTGCTATCTGATCAAATGTAAGATCATTTTCATGCACGAAATATACACCAAGCCGCTTATCCTCAGCAGATGCCATCTTGGCTTTATTTCCAACGATAATAGTATTTACAGTTTCACAGAAGCGTTTCCAAGTAACATCAGTATCTAAAATTTCTGCATTGGCAAGCGATGGACGTACATTGTCAAAGTTATTTTCAATAAGTCTCATCTGCCATCTACGTTGGAAAGCAGTATCAAGAGTGAAAACATTCTGGTCAGATGTATTCATTGTACCAATGATAGAAAGGTTGGATGGGATACGAACCTTGTGTGACGGTTTCCCATAGATAAATTCAGACATTTGTTTATGGGTAATCCCATACTCACTCGTTCCTACCGGAAAACCATCATCGCCCTCTTGCATATTAACTTTTCGGTCAAGCAGTTGGAATACCTCTCCAAAAATCGCTGGTGCATTACCTCGATTGATTTCCTCAATTATAAGAATGTATTTACTCATTGGATTGCGATAAGCATTGGAAAGAATCGTAGTAAATGGTCCAGGTGTAAATTCATATGTAACTTGTTTATCTTCATCTACCACAGGCAGAATCTGTCCAACGAAATCTGAATTTGTATAATCCGGATGGAAAACCAAACGATCAACAATGCTATCTTCATTGCAATACTCATGCTCAATAGTCCAACTCTTTCCAGAACCAGGAACACCATATAAAAGGATGTTTTTTCCGCCGTCCTTTCGATCAAAGGTGTCGTAATCAATGCGAATTTCTTGTGGCATGACCTCTGTAAGTTCTGCTTCCGTTAATTCAACTGAAGCCAAAATACTACCTATTACCTGCAAGTTTGGATTATCACATGCAGACAGACAATATCCGATCAAGCGCTCAAGCCCCAAAAAATGTTTGTAGAACCCCTTATTAATTTCACTCAAACCTAGGGTACTTAACATATCATCGAATGTGACGTCTGTGCCATTAAAGATATACTTATGGATAATTGTATTATCTACCGCATCAAACAAATATGCTTGTAGGGCTCTTCCTTCAAGCACAAACGGAGTTGCATCTCCTGCGGGAGCATTCAACTGTGGTGTCGGCAGGTGTTTAAGTGCACCTGTACAGATGATTCCACGTATGACTTGCAGCTGATTCTCATATGCAAGCAAAATCCAGTCTGCCAGTACCTGATCTTTTACTATCAATGTACGTTCTGTTGTCCGATTAAGGATTCCTGCTTGTACGAGCATCTTTGCCCATATATCAAATCCTATGGTACGCTCATTAACCCCAATAGGATTCGAGTGTCTCGCATTTACCAGTTCGTCTATCAGAGCATCGTTTACTTCATCTAAACTCTGGCATTCCACAATATTCGAAAAATCATAGGCAGACAAAAAGGCTTGGTCAGCTCCACGCTCAGACAGTTTCTTCAAACAGGTAAGGATAAGGCGAACTGGATAATACTCAGTCTCATCATCCCTGTACTGATAGTTCAGTATGTAATGAAAGCTAAACTCCTGAATTGTTATCTTGTTTTCTACAAAGAGTCGTCCCAGTTCTGTAAGGCGTTCGTTATCATCAAGGCATCCATATGCTTTGAAATAAGTAAACAGGGCTCGTCTTACACGACCTTTTGCGCTGTTATAATCCTTGTACACACCGGCATTGACCAGTTCATGCTCAACAGCATCAATTTCTTCAGGTTCTGATTCTACTGTGATATTATGTTCTGCTATAATTCTTAATGCAGTACGAGTAATCTCGCTCATATACTTATGCGTATCCATAGACCATTTCATATTGCACACCTCCTATATACACTTAATAATTTCTTTAATTAATGCCATAAATACATCTACCACTACCGAATTACCAGCTTGTCTATACATCTGCGTATTAGATACTACTTGCTTAAAATCGTCAGTAAAACCCATAAGCCTTAAACACTCTCTAGGGGCTAATCTTCGTATCCTTCCATTTGTTGTAACATAATTATCCACCCCAGCTCTATGTAGTTTGTGCATAGTACTCATCAAGGGGCGAGCTATTGACAAGTCGATTTCTGGCTTCATACTAAATCCATTTGTCCCATGAGACATAATTCCTGGAAGAACTCTATCAGATAAATAATACTTATCCTCGACAATACCTGGTGATTTAACAATGCATATTTCTTCTCCTTTTGCTGTAAATTTGCCCTCTGCCGTATTTTCAATCAAAAAGTCTTGCATAGTGTATTGTAGCTCTTTTCCAGCTGGAAATGAAAACGACTTACTATTATCTTTAAATCCCACAATGAAAATTCTTCTTCTCTTTTGTGGGATACCATAATCAACTGCATCTAGCACTTGGTAATGCACCTTATAACCAAGGCTATCAAAAACGCGTTGTACAACCTTCCATGTCCTACCTTTATCGTGTTTAAGTAGCCCCTGTACATTTTCGTATATAAAAACTTTAGGTTCAATCTCCTTAATCAAACGCGCAAATTCATAAAAGAGTGTTCCTCGTGCTTCTTCTAACCCCTTTTGATAACCAAACAACGTAAAACTCTGACATGGGCTTCCTCCAACAAACAAATCAACTTGATTTTTATATTGATTACCATCTAAGAAACGAACATCATGATGATAATGTTCTTCATCTATATCAAAATTCGCAAGATATGATTGTCTTGGGAAATTTGTTTTTTTAGGAGGAATCAAGCTATCAATGTATTTCTTTTTTTCATGATAATCACTTATTTGAGCTAACTTTTCCCTGATTGTTTCTTCGTCTTCAGTTAAATCAAGCTCTCCATTATCACATGCAAAAACTACTTCGTAATTAGCGCTTAATCTCTTCAGAGCAAACTCTGCGGCACCTATTCCGCTAAATGCAGTAGCAATTTTTATGCAATTTTCTTTACCAATAACATTATTCTCTATCATTATTAAAAATCCCCGTCTCTAGAATTTGATTCAATATTTCCATTAGCACATTAACTGCTATTGAATTACCAATTTGTCGATATAATTTTTGATCAATTACATTCTCCGGAATAATAAAATCGTCTGAAAAGCCCATTAACCTTAGACATTCCCTTGGAGTTAAACCACGTGTTACACCAAAAACTCCATTATAATAACCTTTATACACACGGTCATCATCAAGTAACCTTTCTGGTATATCGGTTTCAAAACGCATGTCCCCATACCAATTAAATTGTTGGTTGGCAACTTGACAACGTCCAATTTTACCATTTAACGCTACATGCCTTTTATGCTTTGGATCGATAACACGCAGAAAGCACTTCTCAGGTAAATAGTATTTGTTGTCAACATTCTTTTCTAATAAATCATCCACATGAATATTTAGATGTTGTGGATTAGGTTTTGTTAGAATATTGAAATAATCTTCATAGTTATCACGAAATCCAATGACAAAAATTCTACGCCTATTCTGTGGAAGCCCGTAATCTTTCGCATTAAGAACCCAATAAGTCCAGTGGTACCCTAAATCATCAAATATTTTTGAGATTATGCCCCACGTTTTTCCTTTATCATGGGTCAGCATCCCCGGAACATTCTCATATATAAATACTTTTGGCTTTATCTCATTTACCAATCGAGCATAATCATAGAACAAAGTACCTCTAGCTTCTTCCAAGCCTCCACGCTTTCCAGCTACAGAAAAACTTTGGCAGGGGCTACCACCTACAAATAAATCTATCTTTCCCTCATATTGTCTTCCATCAAGAAATCTTACATCTTGATAGAATGAATTATTATGTATGTTAAAATTCGTACGATAAGTCTGTTCAATGTAATTAACTCCACATTCATCCTCGTATAATTGTGTTAAATATTCATTGATTTCAGAGTCATCCATCTCCTTAATAGATGATAGTACTTTTTCCAAACTGGATTTTAGTTTTCTTTCACCATTATCACATGCAAACTCAATATTATGCGGTAATGCAAGTCTATCAAATGCATGTTCAATAGCACCTATTCCGCTAAACACCGTTCCTAAGTTAATCATAATCTAAAACTCCTAACTACAGTAAATTTTATTGCTATTTCTCCATATGCTGCTGTATAAGGAGTTAATGCTCAATCTCAACCACATCTCCTATGTCGCATTTCAACACATTACATATCCTCTCAATAACTTCTAATGATACATACTCGTTTTTATTCATTTTTGAAAAAGTACTTGCTGCAACTCCTGATTCCTTTCTCAACTGAGCCTTTGAAATATCCATATCAATAATTAATTTCCATAATTTCTTGTAACTTACTGACATTGTTATACCTCCAATTACCTCGGATACTAATGGAACATAATCTTATACATCATAGCACAAATAACTCCATAAGTCAAAAGAAATTTCGGGAATTCATAAGTAATTTCGCCTTTAGACCATAATAACATGAATAGTAAAAAGGGCTTTGAAGTCAAAATACGAACTTCGAAAGCCCTTTATTTATAATCAATCCTGGAATTTCACTCAACACAAGCAAAGTACCGTTATAAAAACTGGCATTTATATATGGATTTACTCTGATATAGGAAAACACGACTCGAATCCGGCTCGAAATAAAATTCAATGTACCAGAAAAAGTACGAGGGCTAACTTAAATTACAAATCCGTCTATGCTAATTTCCTGAATGGTTGGTTTGGATAACAACCAAGTCATTGCGCCTTCCTCATCTCTAAAAAATACGATGTGCCAGTGCGAGATATTGTTGTCTTCATCACGTGAGATGTTCAAGCCGTCAATTCGTTCTTCGATTTCTTTAACAGGAAGGCATACCAAGGTATTTTCATCTTTGCATCCATATATCACAAATTTTTCAGTACATCTTTCCAAATCTGATAGTGGATTTCTTCTATAAGCAAACCAATATTTATCTCTTTTTCCTTGCCTATAAGCTTTAGAAGTGGTTATTATAAACCCTTGTGAATTGTCTATTGTGGCATATGTACTACGACCAATCTTAACTAGCTCCTTATCTAGTTTCTGCGCTAGTCTCAATACGCATTTATCAGCAAATTTAATTTGCTTTTTTTGAGTATGAAATTGTTTAGGAATAATAATTGTTTCAACAATTTTCTCAGAAGTATCAACTTCCTCATAAGTAATTCCAAGTGAATCACAAAAAAGGTGCTTCATCTTATCAAATCGTTTTGTGCAATATTCAGTATAATACTCTTTTAATACTGCAAAATCCTCTGGCTTTTCATAAGGCATGTCCATCCATTCCAAATCTTCAGCTTCCGTAAAACTATATTTGCTTTCTACTTCTTCCAGTTTCACGTGCAGCAGGTACTTTTTATCTTGATAAAAATTCTTATCCTTCTTGCTGCGGTTTATGAATTCTGGCAAATAACAAAGGTTTGCTATACAACTAATCGGAAGACCATCTCCGTTGGAGTCTTCAATCATCTTTCGCATCTGCTCCTTCGGAGCAATATGTTCAACATCAAATCTATCAATCGAAAGTTGATCCAAAGCTGTAAAAGACTTTAGGTAGATGCAGTTAAGAATAACATATTCTTCACTTTTAGGACTTGCAACTTTCTTTGATTCCGCTCGGAGCATCGATTTCTCAAAGAAACTATCCAAAGCAACCATCCATGCACGGCTTGAGATTTCTATCATGTAACGATTAGGCTTTGCAGCAGCATGAATTTTTCCAGTTCCACCTTCACTCCAGTAGTTAGTGATAATATCATAAACATAATAATGTACAAGGTTCTTAGCTACTATTGTTCTTCGCTCCGGCCATGTATCTGATAAACGTGTGTAGTCTCCATTTACATACATTTCCTTGAAAGTTGTAGAAATCATCGAAAGCACTTGATATTTGGAATGAAATATTTTATTTGCATTCCTAGAGTTGCCCTTGAACTTTATAACAACAGAAATGGCACTTCTAACAAAATCTATTGTATTACATAAAGCATTCTCAAACGCATCAAGGTTTAACGTCTGTAAATTTTTATATAGACTTCTTATTCTATCAGTGTCATTTAAGCATGCATTCACAAGTTCAAAGGCGAGGGGATTAACAGTATCATCAGCAAGGTTCTTGTTAAACCCGAGAATTTCATATTTACTAACAAGATACTTGCTAAGACCAAATAGATATTCAAATGCATTTACTTGCTTTTTAGAGCGCATTTCCTCTCGGCTATACCCATGAATATAATAACCGTCTTCTACAAATGAATCATACTTACGCATGATTGACTCAATAACTTCAATATTACTTATCGTATACTTTTGATTGACAGGCCATGCTGCTGCATACACTTCGTATTGATCAAGTGGGGTACCCTTTGAATTAATTCGATCGAAGATGTCTGGTAGATTACTCTCATCACCTGTATAAACGATTACTGGAATTACAGTGTTAGAAATTCTATCATAGAGGTCCTGTCGTTCTTCAAAAAATGATTTAATTATATCAATCAAATCTCCAATAGATTCATATTCCACTCCAAAGTCATCTGTCAGTTGTTTAGCAACTGAATAATATTGGAGGTTCTTGAATGTCTTTTGTTCTTTTATAAATGTAGTAAGAGTTGTTCTGATTTTGGCATAATACGCTTCATCAGTCTGATTTAGCACTCCAAGAATGCTTGCACAGAATTCATCAGAGATACTATCATCGAAAAAGAACTCTGTTGGATTGTTCATAAATTTTTTTATACTATTTCCCCTTTGAAGCCCATCGACTAGGATGTATGTTCGTTTATTGTCTTCAAATGTTTCATAAAAGAGCATCGTCCCAACTGGATAACCCTTTACCAAGGAATCAATAAAAGTCTTTTCTTGATACTTGTTCCATCGTTTACCTCTTTGAAACATTGGAACAACAATTTTTTTATTATCTTTATGCATATCCTGGAGCGCAGTAGATAAATCTTGCAATGTCCAATTCTCGTTAGTACAACCTGCCATACTCTCACCTTCCTCTAATTAAACTTATATTTATTTATTATTTTGTTGTATTGAGTCCATAAAGTGTTAATTCATATATCTATAATAATATCATCAACTTAACCTCATTTTGACAACAATCCTATCCACTCAACTCTCTAGAAATCATCTTGTCAACTCAACCTTGTCCATTTTCATCCCGTCAACTCAACCCTATGGCATTTTGACCGTGGATATGTTTGGTTCTTACCTCACAACGAAAAATCCGAGAGCCAGAAGAATACCGCCAACTCTCGGAATCTCCTTTTTTCAAGCCTTTTTCGGTAGTCAGTTCTGTACTTTTGACAGCAACACTACGCACTCCACATGCCCGGTCCATGGGAACATGTCCACGGGCGTCGCTTCCACAAACTTGTACCCTGCTCCCGTCAAAAACTTTATATCTCTTGCCTGTGTTCCTGGGTCGCAGGATACATAGACTATTTTTTCTGGTGCGACAGCTGCGACAGCTGTCAATAATCTTTCATCACAGCCGGCTCTTGGTGGATCCAAGATGACAACGTCAGCCTTTTCGATAGTTATGTGTTTTTCTTTATCGGCAACAGCCTCGTCGGTGTCGTCGGAGGCTTCTATGTCCAAGCCGCCTAACATCTTAGGTAACACTTCTTCGGCACGGCCACATACATATCGTGCATTGACAATATTATTTATAACTGCATTTCTGTTGGCGTCTACCACCGCATCTTTTACCGACTCTATTCCGATAACTTGGCCTTCTCCGCCGAGGCTTTTCATTTGATCTGCGCAGAATAATCCTATTGAGCCGACTCCGCAGTATAGGTCAAGGACCGTTTCATCACCTTTCAAATCTGCATACTCCAAAACCTTTCCGTACAGGTTTTTCATCTGCTCAGGGTTGACCTGATAGAAGGATTGTGGCGAAATTTCAAAGTTAAGGTCGCCTACTTTTTCCTTGATAGCAGGGTTACCTGCCAAAGTTATATATTCATTTCCCAAAATATCGGAAGTGTCTTTTTTGTTTACATTTACAACTACGCTTTCCAAGTTGAATTCAATTCCAGCAAGAGGCCCATCCTCGTATACTGGTACATTGAAGATTGCGTCGTCGAGCATTTCCACAAGCTTGGCAGCATTTGGAATGCCTTTGCCATTTATTACGAGAATCACCATGACTTGGCCTGTACCAAAAGCTGTTCTGACTATAAGGTGACGCATTAGGCCTTTTTGCCAGCGTGGGTCATATGAAGTGATGTTGTCCTCTTTCATGAACTTGCGTAAGGCTTCTGCTGCTGCCATGGCAGGTTGTGACTGAATTAAGCACTCCTTGCAATCTACTACATCATGACTTTTGGCACGATAAAAACCTATTCTTGGTTCATGTACAGGTTCAACAACTCCACCTTTTTTAGTTATAAGGCCACCCGTGCTCACTGGCATTGAAGCTTTGTTTCTGTATTCAAAAGGGCTTTCCATGCCGATAGTCTCGTTGACTACGGGATTTTCCAATCCGCCTAATCGTATGAACTTGTCCCTTATTTGTTTGGCTTTGAGAGCTAATTGCTCCTCGTATTTCATCTTTTGATAAGTGCATCCTCCGCATTGATCGTTGTAAGGGCATGGTGCCTCTTGACGTGATGGGGATTGCGAAATGTACTCTGATACTCGGCCAAAACCATAGTTCTTTTTGACCTTTGTCAATTCAACATCTACCACATCGCCTACAATTGTATCTCTAACAAAGACAGCAAAACCGTCTGCTTTGCCGATGCCTTGTCCTTCACTTGAAACGTCTTCTATTGTTAACCTTACTGTATCGCCTTTATTCATATTTCTCCCTTATCTTTTCATAATCCTCTGGTCTATTGATGTTGACCAGTTTTTCTTCTTGTATATTAACTGCCTTGTAACCTATGGTTTCAAGTATGTCTATAACCTTTCTATTTCCCTCTTTGAGGGACTTTTTCATCTCGCTGGACGCTTCCTTAGGGTAGATGCCTATGAGGGGCTCAATCCCATTTTTGCTGTAAGCAACAACTGGTACTAAAGAGTCCTTTGCACTTTCCCACAGAGCAAGGGCAACCCCTTCGTCCACAAAAGGTGTGTCGCAAGGAACTACCATTAGCCACGAACTCTTACAACTTTCCAACGCCGAAACTATGCCTGCTGCTGGCCCAGCACTCCTAAAATCCGGATTATCTGGAACCGTCACAAATCCTGCAACTCCGTCTTCGCCATTCGAAGAAAAGAGCCTTTCTTCATAGCTGCCCATGTTGGAGGCTATGTGCTCTTTAAAGGTTTTCCCCTCTATTTTTAGGCTCCCTTTATCCATCCCCATCCTTGTGGAACGGCCTCCTGCCAATATGAGTAATCCTAACGATTTTTTGCGAGAAATTTCAATATTCATAGCACTTTTTCTCCGTTTGTTGTATAATCACAGTGTAACAGATTTTAGAGGTGACTACAATGAACAAATTAGGCTTTTACTACAACATGAACACCTGCGCAGCTTGCGGTGCATGCCAACTTGCATGCAAGGATCTCAACAACCTAAAACCTGGCGAATTCTATCGTCGTGTAACTGTTTTAGAAGATGGTCCTTATTCGGGAAGCTGCAACCATTGCGAAGAGGCAGCCTGTGTCAAGGCGTGTCCTACTGGCGCAATGTACAAAGCCGAAGACGGCACAACCCAACATCACGATGGCCTATGTATTGGCTGTGGTGCATGTATGTGGAATTGCCCTTACGGCGCTATTTCCTTTAGCAAAACCAAGGGCGTTACTCAAAAGTGCGACTCTTGTATAGAGCGTAGGCAACAAAGTCTTGAGCCTGCTTGCGTCAAGGCTTGCCCTACCAAAAGTATAAAATTTATAGAACTGGATCAAACAAATGCCGATATGGACTTTTTGCCTGATTCAAAAAAGACTTTGCCTTCATTACAAATAAAGCCATCGAAGCGAGCTATGGAGGGTAAATCGAATGAATAAAAAATATGTAATAATCGGCGCTGGAATCGCCGGACTTTCTGCTGCCAAAGCAATAAGAGAAATCGACACACAAGGCACTATAGATATTTTCACAGCAGAAAACAACCTGCCTTACTCCAGACCTATGCTTACAAAATCTCCTTTTATCAGCTTCGATCCAAAAGATTGGACTCTCTACACCGAAGATTGGTTTGAGTCAAATAATATAAACTTTCACATGGCCGAAAAAGTACAAACCATAGATGCAGATAGCAAAACTATAACTACATCTAAAGGTTCTTATCCTTATACTAAGCTGATTTTGGCGACAGGGGCGGAAAGCTTCGTGCCTCCTATCCCTGGCTCTGACAAGGAAAATATTTTCACCATTAGACGCAGCGAGGATATTACCAACATTAAAAAGGCATACAAAGCCTCTACCAACGTGGTCGTTATCGGCGGAGGGGTTATTGGCCTTGAAGCGGCAGTCGAACTTGCCCGCTACGGCTCTACTGTAACAGTCCTTGAGGCACTGCCTTACTTGATGACAAAACAAATCGACGAGGAAATTTCACAAAGAATTTGCAACGAATTGACAGACATAGACATTCATACAAATGCAAGTATCCAGTCAATTGACGGCGGCTTGGCCTGCGAAAAGGTAACCTTGGCAGACGGCAGGTCTTTTCCGTGCGATTTTGTCGTAATGGCATGCGGTGTCAAAGCCGAAACATCAATTGTCGATCCTGATAAGGTACAACTGGGTAGAGCAATAACTATAGATCAGCATTGCAAAACCACCGACTCAGACATATATGCGGCTGGCGATTGTGCTCAGTACAACGGAGTCAACTATGCCCTATGGTCACAAGCCATAGAGCAAGGACCTACGGCTGGCAAAAATGCTGCTGGTGATTTGGCCATTCAGCAAAATTTCGATACATCATTAGTTATGAATAGCCCTGAACTTAGCCTTTTTGCCCTTGGCGACTTAGGCAAAGATTCTAGCAAAAAATACGAAGTAAAATACCTGTCTTCAAAGGATGAGCAAAATTCTTTCTTTGTCAATCCAGTTCAAGGACAGTTCTTTGAAAAGCAGTACTGGGTAGACGATAAACTTGTTGGTGCTGCGATTATTGGGAACCTTTCCCGAATGAACCAACTAAAAGACAAAATCAACGGCGTGGAGGAAACAGTATAATGAGAACAGAATATTTAAATTACCACGGATTACGTTTGTTTTTTCAAGGGCTCGATGACTTCTCCGATTTTTGCAGCAAAGCAAAGGTAGACTTTAGTTTAAACCCTCAGCAATACAGTGATTTATTCTATGGAACCGACAGTGAAGTTTACGTTCCTCTTTGGGCTTCTGTGGCTAAAACCGATGAGGATGTGCTTCTCAATCATGTAACTCTTGAAGTTATTAAATTCTACAAAAACTACGGCTATGAGCCTATCAATATGGATGGCAATCCTGCCGATTTTATCGGAGAGCAGTTTAGATTCTTGGAGTACCTATCTGCTTGTGGCCTTAATCAATCTATGGATTCAGATGACGCCGCATTGGCCATTAACCAATTTAAGAATGCTTTTTTGGTGGACACCGTTCGCACAGTTTCCACTGCAATTAAAAAACATACTCCTGACAACTCGATGGATTTCATCTTAGGATTACTTGATAGCGCTGTATCTGGCAATTATTATGACTGGAAAACAGACCCTTCCAAAGTAGACCTTGATTCATGGCACAAATCCCCACCTCTAAAGGTGGAGGAGCCTCACATAGTTAGCTTTGCCAGCTGTTGTGACTGCGGAAGCAAATGTAAAATGCTAGCGACCGTCAGCGAGGGCTGCCTACTCAAAATAGAACCTGACACCGACGGCACTTCCATACACTTTACTGGTTGTCCGAGAGGGATTGCCTACGGCCACACTTTCCTAACTTCAAAGCGTTTGAGATATCCTATGGAAAGAATCGGTCAGCGTGGTGACGGTAAGTTCAAGAGAATTTCATGGAAAGAAGTTGCCAAAAAGGTTGCTGATATTACAGTAGAGTCCGGCAATAAATATGGTCCGGGTTCTCGCTTTGTCATAAATGCTGCCGGCATTTCTGCTGCTATCAGAGGCGATAGATTTATGAAGAATCTTCTTGCTTTAGATGGTGGCTACTTGGATTATTACAATTATTATAGTGCTGCTTGTGCAGTGCAAATTACTCCTTATCTATACGGCAAAGTAACCGCGGGAAATCACGAATCCACATACACAGAGTCAAAGCTATTGATTATGTGGGGCTTCAATCCTGCAGATTGTCATTATGGAGTTAACACTAAAGATTACTTTATGCAGGCCAAAGAAAAAGGCGCTAAAATAGTAGTAATTGACCCTCGAATGAGTGATACAGTTCTTACTATGGCTGACCAGTGGATTCCTATAAAGCCTTCCAGTGATACGGCTATGATGGACGCTATGGCTTACGTTATCTTCGATGAAGGCCTACAGGATCAGGACTTTATAGACAAATTCTGCATCGGCTTTGATGAAGACCATATGCCTGATGGAATTCCTGCTGGAGAAAGCTATCACAGCTACCTATTCGGTATTAAAGATGGCATAAAAAAGACTCCACAGTGGGCAGAAAAAATCACTGGCGTTCCAGCCGATACAATTAGAGACTTGGCAATTGAATATGCCACAACTAAACCTGCGGCACTACTTCCTGGATACGCACCTCAGCGTACTATGGTTGGAGAGCAGGCTTGTAGAGGATTTGTTGCATTGGCTTGTCTTGTTGGCAGTGTCGGCGTCAAAGGCGGCAGCACTGGAATTCCTTATCTTAAGGAAGGCCATGATGCTCCGGGAATGAGTTTACTACCAAACCCTTACCCTGGCGTAATTCCTGTTTTCCATTGGACTCGTGCCATAGATAAACCTGAAACTATAGACACTAAATACAGAGGGCTAAAAGGCGTTGAAAAATTGGATTCTGGTATCAAGGTTATCTACAGCCTTGCCAGTGGCATCGTAATAAATCAACATTCAAATATAAATGATACTAAGCGAATTCTTCAAACACCAGGCAAATTGGACGCACTGATTCTTTCAGACTTGTTCATGACTCCAAGTGCTAAATTCGCTGACATATTGCTTCCGGGAGTTTCATTCTTCGAATTAGATAACATCCCTGCGCCATGGGCCGATGATGATTATCTACTATATAATCACCATATTACAAAACCGCTCTTCGGAGGGCGTTTCGAATATGAGTGGATTGACGAAGTTGCCGACCTTATGGGCCTCAAAGGCGAGTTCGAAAATGGTCACCACGACGCTCAGGATTGGTTGACAGACCTTTATGAAACCTGCCGCAAAAATGAGAAAGAACTGCCAGATTTCAACACTTTCAAGGAAAAATCCTATCATATTTTCAAGGAGCGCAAACCTTTAGTTAACTTCTTAGACAATATAGAAAAAGGAGTACCTTTTGGCACACCTTCCGGAAAGATAGAAATCTTTTCTAAGGCTTTTTATGACTTGAACAGACCTGATGACATTCCGGGAATTCCAAGACATACCTTCTGCGACGAGGGTCCAGAGGACGATTTGATAAGCAAATATCCTCTTCAACTCATAGCATATCATACAAAGCGCAGATGTCATTCACAGCACGACGAAAACCCTCTTCTTCAAGAGTTAGATCCTACTGCTATTTGGATTAATCCAGCCGACGCTACCAGTCGTGGAATAGAGGACGGTGAGATTGTAGAAATCTTCAATGATCGTGGTGTAATGCGCATCCCAGCTAAAGTAACCAGCAAAATAGTGGCTGGCGTAATCGCTGTAAGCGAGGGTGGTTGGTACAAGACTGATGCTGACGGTGCCGATATTGGAGGAAGTATCAATGTCCTTACTATGACAGATAAAGCTACTCCTTTTGCTAACGGTAACCCACAACATACTAACTTAGCAGATGTTAGAAAAATCTAATCAATCAAAATATCCCAAGGCACACGCCTTGGGATATTTCTATTTTTTGTTTATTAGCTTCCGCACATTTCTTCTGTCTGTCTACGCTTTTTCTCAATAGCGTCTTGCAGAATCATGTCTTTAACCTTCATGAGGCGAGTTTGATTGCCTCGTTCGTTTTCATCAAGCTTCATCATTATATAACGAATGGTCATCTCAAGCTGAGGAATTTTGACGTATTCCAAGGCATTTACACGGCGACGAGTTTTTTCAAGCTCTGCCGCAAGCATAGCTGCCTCTTTCTCTTTAGCTGCTAAGTCTAACATTACAGGTAACACCTTAGCTAACCCAGAGATGGACGCATCAAGTTCTCCTGATGTACTTGCAAATCCGTAAGGATATATGTCAGACGAATCCTCTGCCTTAGTTTCAAAGTCAAAGACAGGAACATCTACACTCATTACATTTTTGCTTTCCACCATGATCTCGACGCCTTGTTTAGGGAACATCAAGGCTTCTTCCATGACCTCTTGGCTCATGACTGCGCTTGCCACAGAAAAGCTTTCATAAACTTTTGACAGTTCAGCTTCCACTTCTTCACGAAGACGCCCATTTTCACGAGCTAATTCGAGGAAGCCTTTCATCAACTGATCTCGTTTATCTTTCATCAGCTTATGGCCTCGTCTTGCAGTCACAAGACGCCTCTTCAAGGTTGTAAGCATCATTCTGGTAGGATTTACATTTAATCTTTCCATGGCTTCTCCTTACTTGCCGAGATACTTTTCAATATACTCGTCCTTGATTCGTTTAAGCTCACTCTTAGGAAGCATTTCTAGCAATTTCCAGCCAGTATTCAATGTCTCCTCGATTGTTCTGTCGGTTTCATATCCCTGAGAAACATATTGCTTCTCAAAGGCCTGTGAAAACTTAGCATATTTCAAATCCGTTTCGCTCAAAGCTGCTTCACCTAAAATGGTAACTAACTCTAAAGCTTCCTTACCTTTAGCATATGCTGCAAAGAGCTGATTCATTGTGTCAGCGTGGTCTTCTCTAGTCTTACCATCACCTATACCCTTATCCTTAAGACGGGACAATGACGGTAATACGTCGATTGGTGGCTTAATATCTTTTCGATAAAGCTCACGAGATAAAATTATCTGCCCCTCTGTAATATATCCTGTCAAGTCAGGAATTGGATGAGTCTTGTCATCCTCTGGCATTGTCAAGATTGGAATCATGGTTATTGAACCATCGTATCCACGTTTACGACCTGCTCTCTCGTACATTGTAGCAAGGTCTGTATACAAGTATCCTGGATATCCACGTCTGCCTGGAACTTCCTTTCTCGCTGCTGATACTTCACGAAGAGCCTCTGCATAGTTGGTAATGTCTGTAAGAATTACCAGTACATGCATGCCTCTGTCAAATGCTAAATATTCAGCTGCAGTCAAAGCCATACGAGGTGTTGCAATACGCTCTACAGCAGGGTCGTTTGCTAAGTTCATGAAAAGCACTGTTCTGTCAATCGCTCCAGTTCTTCTAAAGTCTGATGCGAAGAAGTCTGCTTCTTCATGAGTAATACCAATAGCTGCAAATACTACCGCAAAGTTTCCATCGCCGCCCTTTACCTTTGCTTGACGAGCAATCTGTGCCGCCAAATTAGCATGAGGTAAACCTGAGCCGGAGAATATTGGTAGCTTCTGTCCTCTTACCAAAGTGTTCAAACCGTCTATTGCTGATACACCTGTCTGTATGAACTCAGAAGGATAGTCTCTGGCCGCTGGATTCATAGGTAGGCCGTTAATATCCATTCTTTTTTCTGCAATTATTTCAGGACCGCCGTCCTTTGGGCGTCCCATTCCGTCAAATACTCTTCCGAGAATGTCAGGAGAGACATCTAACTCTGTTCCTCTTCCCAAAAATTTGACCGTACTCTCTTTGAGGTTGATTCCTGTGGAACTTTCAAAGAGCTGTACAAGAGCGTCGGAGCCGTTAACTTCAAGGACTTTGCAAAGTCTCTTTTCTCCGTTAGGGAGAATTATCTGACCAAGCTCGTCGTAAGTTACGTTTTCTACATCCTTTACAAGCATTAGAGGCCCAACAACTTCACTTATGGTTTTATATTCCTTAATCATCGTCTTCTTCAGCCTCCTTTACTGTCAGGGCAGAAATTGCACTTTTCATTTCTTCCATAATATTTTCATAAGCCGTAGCAGTATCTTTTTCTTCTACGTACTTGAAACGTCCTATAGTTTCTCTAACTGGCAGGTCGATTAGCTTATTAAAGTTTGCACCTTTTGCAACAGCTTCTCTTGCCAATTCGTGGAAAGTAAGGATCAGCTTCAACAGCTTATATTGCTTATCAAGGGGTGTATATGTGTCTATATCGTGGAAAGCATTCTGATGCAAATAGTCTTCACGAATAGATTTGGAAACTTCCAGTTTGAGTCTGTCCCCTGGGGAAAGTCCATCAACACCAACTAACTGTACAACTTCGTTAAGTTCAGATTCCTCCTGAAGCAAAGCAATTGTTCTTGATCTTAGCTTAGGGAACTCTTTGCCTACATTTTCTGCATACCAATCCTCAAGTCTATCAACATATAGGGAATAACTCTGTAACCAGTTTATCGCTGGGAAATGTCGTCTATATGCCAATGAGGAGTCTAAGCACCAAAACACCTTTACAATACGCAAAGTTGCCTGTGATACAGGTTCGGAAATATCTCCTCCTGGAGGGGATACGGCGCCTATGGCTGAAAGAGCACCAAGTCTGCCTTCCTTACCTAATGATACTGTTCTTCCTGCACGTTCGTAGAACTGAGCAAGTCTGGATGCAAGATATGCTGGATAACCTTCTTCGCCTGGCATTTCCTCAAGACGTCCAGACATTTCACGAAGAGCCTCTGCCCATCTGGAAGTGGAGTCAGCCATTATAGCTACAGAATATCCCATATCTCTAAAATACTCTGCGATGGTTATTCCTGTGTATATTGATGCTTCTCGAGCTGCCACCGGCATGTCTGAGGTGTTAGCAATAAGCACCGTTCTCTTCATTATAGATTCTCCTGTATCAGGATCTTTTAATTCAGGGAATTCCATAAGTACATCTGTCATCTCGTTTCCACGTTCTCCGCAACCGATGTACACTACGATTTCAGCATCTGCCCACTTTGCAAGCTGATGCTGCACTACTGTTTTGCCTGAACCGAATGGTCCTGGTACAGCTGCAACTCCGCCTTTTGCAATTGGGAAAAGCGTATCTATTACACGCTGTCCTGTTACAAGTGGCATATCAGGAACTAATTTTTCCTTATAAGGTCTCCCTCTTCTTACAGGCCACTTTTGCATCATAGAAAGCTCTTTGATGCTTCCGTCAGACTGCTTTATTGTGCAGACTGTATCTTCAACAGTGAACTCACCAGTTTCTACAGAAACTACCACTCCGGATACTCCATAAGGCACCATGATTCGTTGCTCTACAACGCTGGTTTCCTGTACAGTTCCTATGATATCTCCTGCCTCGATTTCTTCGCCTACAGTTACTTTGGGAACAAAATCCCATTTCTTTGTTCTTGAAAGAGGTGGCACCTTGATACCTCTTGTTATGTTAGAACCGCCAACCTCACGCATAGCTTCAAGTGGTCTTTGGATTCCGTCATACATAGTTTCTATGAGACCAGGTCCCAATTCTACCGAAAGAGGTGCTCCTGTAGACACTACAGGTACCCCCGGTCCGATTCCAGCCGTCTCTTCATAAACCTGAATTGAGGCCTTATCGTCCCTCATTTCTATTATTTCACCTATCAGTCCTTGGTCACCTACATGGACTACGTCAAACATATTGGCTTCTTCCATGCCTGATGCTACTACCAATGGTCCTGATACTTTTACTACTTTACCTTGACTCATGCTTCTATTCACCTCCAAATAGGATGTCCGCACCTACAGCTCTTTCTACAGATTTTCTAACGCTTTGCATACCTATGCCAAGACTTCCGTCCTTGTCTGGTATTGGTATTATTGCAGGAAGTCTACTATCTATGTATTCTGCAACTTCTGGCGTCATTGCCTTATAGAAAGGCTCTGTAATATAAATTATAGCGAAGTCTTTATCTACAATTTTTTTAAACGCTTTTTTTGCTTCTTCTTGACTGTCGCAAGGGAAAACCTCAAGTCCGACAGCTTTGAAGCCTAGAACGCTTTCTCTGTCTCCTATGACACCTATCTTATACATAAGTTTCCCTTAACCTTTCCAAAATAACCTCTTTTGGCGTTCCTGCAATCTTGCCTGCAAGAATCATTCGCAGGTTCTTACCTTCCAGTTCCTTCGCTACAAGGAAAGCCGCTGCCGGTTCGATACCAAAAGAAATAAATTTTGCATCCTTGATGTACTCAATCAGTTTATTGTCACAAAGTTTTTCCATTAAAGAATACATGCCTGTATCCTTTGCTTTTGCTGCTCCTTTTTCGATAATCTCACCAAAGCCATAAGGTGCAAACTTGTCTGCAGCTTGTTGGTAAGCTTCTTCATAAGAGGCAACAAATAAGTTTTGCTTGATATTGCCTCCATCGAGGAACACTTTTTGAAAGAAAGTCCACGGTTTTTTCATCTGTCTCAACCTGACAAAAGTGCTAATATTCAATATGTCTATTAACAGTTTGACATAGCCGATCAAGAAATCGTTGTCTACTCTAAGGGCAACTGTCAGCATATCTTGGTAACATGCCCTATCAAGAATTATATCTATCTCCTGTGGATCTTTGCTCTTTCCAAACACTTCAATGGTTTCTGCAATAGCTTCTTTCATATGAACAGAAAGGAACATAAAATTTCTCTCTCTTATCATATCGCTCATAGCCTTAGGGCTTAACTTGCCACCTTCGGTCATGTACTTTTCAGGTTCTATCCCCAAAAATTCAGCTTTCAAAGCTGCTTTTGCATTGTGGTAGTCTCTAGAATACTGGAAAAATTCCAGTTCTTCTCTTTCTGGCAATGCGGAAAACACAAATTCATATGTCTTCTCTTCTTCGGCAGAAAGCACTTTAGCAAAATCTCTAGGATTATCCAAAGCTTTACCATCACCATATCCATATTCGCTTATTACGGCCATCGCATCTTCAAAAGTCGCTGCTTCTGCCGCTTTTGTTAAATCCGCCTCAGGAAGCAAAGTTCTCTCGCTTGCTCGCATGAGTGCGGCGCAAAATATATATGAGTCTTCTTTATTTCTACTCATAGAACCTTCTCCTTATTTTTCAGGCGGGAACATAATTGAGGCTACATCGCCTGTTAGCTCTTGTCTCTTTTCATCGACTATTGCCTCAACAGAATTGTTGATATATATCTGTCCTTTTTGGAGCATGTAACCGCCTTTTAAATTTCTCGTTTCTTGAGATAATTTAAACTGTCCGCCAGTTACATCTGCCTGTAGCTTTGCTACTACTTTTTCGCCTATGGCGTCTCTCTCTTTTTCGTTGAAAATTAAATTTCCTTCTTTGAAACCTGATGACTTTCCAAGATTGGCAAGAAAATCTATATATTTTCCTTCTTCCATAGAAAGAAGGGATTCTATCGCATCATCGAAGCTCTTGTCGATAAGTTCCTGCTTTTTTTGCAGTACTATCTTCTTCGCATCTATATCTGCCACAGACTTACGTCTGCTGATTATCTTTTCTCTTTCTTCCTTTGCTGCTGCTACAGCCTCTTCGGTTTCGATTTTAATTCTCTTTTTGAGTTGGTCGATGACACCACTGCTTTTGATAGCCGCACTGTTAAGTATCTGCTCACTTTCAGCTGTGGCTTCATCTATTATTGCTGTTGTAATCTTCTCTATACTCATGATTCATCCACCTTTCAAGGCTCCTTATACTGCAACTCTAAGCCAGATAAGAACTGATACAAGTAGTGCAAAGATTGCATATGTTTCTACCATTGCGGTATAGATTATACCCTTTACCATCTGGTCTGGTCTTTTTGAAGTAAGTTGAAGAGCCGCTGCGGCTGCTTTTCCTTGAGCAATACCTGACCAAATACCTACTAATCCGATTGGAATTCCTGCTATTAGGAAATATGATCCTTGAGCGATAGTAAGGTCTAACATAGCTCCGCCCAAAAGTCCAATTTTCTGCATTATCAAGAATGAGATAATAAGACCGTATATACCTTGAGTACCTGGGAGTGCCTGTAAAATCAGTGTTCTACCAAACTTTTTAGGGTCCTCTGCTAATACTGCAGAAGCTGCCTGGCCTGCAATACCTACACCCATAGCACTTCCGATTCCTGCAAGTGCTGCGATTGCCGCACCTATAAGCGCTAATGTATTACCATCTATCATATTCATTTTTCTTCCTCCTCTTGGTCAATTCTTATATATTTTGTTTTTTTACGGAAAGGATTGAATGGCTCTCCGCCATCTTCATAAAACTTTCCAAAGAACTCTACATACTGTAATCTGCTGGCATGTATAAATGCCCCGAGAGCGTTAATCGCTATATTCAGTGTGTGTCCGAAGACAAATATTACAAGGAGCGCTATAAGCCCGAATATTCCACCTCCGAAAAGCGAGCCCATTGTGTTGACAACCTGGGCAATTACTCCTGTGGCGAGTCCCAATGCAAGAAGTCTGGCGTACGAGAGAATATCTGACATATACCCTGTTACATTGTATATGTTTCCTAATCCTCCGGTTATCTTACCAAAGCCTTTGTTGTGTCTACCACCTGTAAGAAGCAATCCTGCTGCACCTATTATGGCAAGCCATTTGCCGATAGTTGGCAAAGCATCTGAAATCATGCCTCCACCTAGCCACGATATTAAACCTATTATGGTAAAATACCAGAAGCCTACATCGCAAAGTGCATCGAACCAATGGCCATCCTTTATTTGAGTATAAGCCTTGATTCCCATACCAATGAACAGGTGAATAATTCCCAAAGCTAATGAGAAAATCAGAAGCTTCATCGGGTCGTCCAATGGATTAAACCATAATGGCGCTATTGTGACTTCCTTGCCCAAAATGGTTCTGGCAAATACCTGCACAAAATCTCCAAACCATCCTCCAAACAACGCTCCCCATATTATGGTAGAGATTCCGCAGTAGAAAAATAGCTTTATCATCTTGTAGGTACCACCCTCAAGGTTGAATTTTCGTAGTACGACAAAACAGCCTAATGCCATTATTATTCCATAACCTGCGTCACTGAGCATCATCCCAAAGAATACGGCATAAAACAATGCGTATATACTAGTTGGGTCAAACCCTCTATAGGCAGGCAGGGAATACATTTCTGTTATTGATTCAAACGGCACAAAGAAGTCCTTATTGTCCAAAAGAACTGGCACTTCGTCTTCCTCTTTAGGCTCCTCGAATCCATAACAGCAGCTCATACCTTCAAGCAATTCTTTGGCTTTTGGTATTAGGCGTGTTGGTATCCAACCTTCTAGGTAAAATGATTTTTTAGTTTTTAGTAATTTCGTTTTGATTTTTTCTTTATCAGCTTCAATTGTAATAATGTCCGAGTATTCCTCAATGCAATGTCTAAGGTGCGCCAAATTGGCTGCCTTCTCTTCGATTGCTTTAACCTCGGTTTCAAGGGCACTCTTTTCTTCGCTGATTCTTGCTAAATTCTCCCCTACTGTTCCTTTAAACCCTTTAAAGGAAATCGTTGAAAACCCCTTCTTTTTTAGTACATCCATGACTTGTTCTTCCTTACTTATGAGGGAAACAAAAGCAATGTAGTTTAAATCTCTGTCGGTGCTGATCACTTTCATGACCACTCCACCTATTTCTTCCGTTTCTTTCATAAGTACCGACATATCCCAAGATATAGGCACCGCCCCTGTGCAAAACAAAGCTTTAGAGGTCTTTTGTAGTTCCAAAGGTAAGTTGTAGTTTTTCCACGGCTCAAGAAAAATCTCGTCCTGGCTCAACTTGTTTATCTTTTCCTTTGTTTCTCTTAATGTGTCCTCTAAACGCAAAATCTCCTCAATGGTGGTTTCGGTTTCTTCTTTCTGGACGTTGATCTGGCTCAACTGTTCGCTATCTACTCTCCTTCTGGTTTTGAATAATGGCCCTTTTGCTGAGTCATATTTTTCCAGAAATCTCAACGACGTTTCAGCCTTGAGGATTTTCGCATCAAGGTCGGCGTCCTTGCCGTAGCTTTCGTCCAATGTAACCATAGAACCCCAGTCTTCTTCAGTGAGCTTAGCCTTTTGGTCTACTAGCTCTACTGCACCGAAATCCATGAGTTGGGACATGATGAATTCTTTTTCTTGGTCAAGGCCTACTACTGCAATTCGTTGCATTTTAACGATTGACACTTGAATTCACGATCCTTTCTGCAATAAAGTTTATTGCGCTTGTTTGCATCTTCTTGGCCTTTTCTTCAAGTTCTTCGCAAAGAGCTTGAGCATCGTCCATGGCCTGACGATATTGTTTTTCGGCAATTTCTTGCCCGTCCTTGATTAGAGCTTGGCATTGTTCTTGTTCGATAGCAAAAGCATCCTCAACAAGCTTATTAGCTGTGATGTTGGACTCTTCAACAAGCTCCTTCGCTGAAATCTTGGCTTTCCGGCGCATCTGATCGGCACGTTCTTCAGCTTCCTTAATCAATTTAAGTTCCTCTGTAAACAACCTTTCGCCTCCTTATCCGGGCTACTAATACATCTTTAAATTTTTTTATTTTCCATAAAAATACAACTTTCAGCCCTTATACTAAAAATACCCCTAAAAAATCATCTGTAACGCAAAAAACAAAAAGAATACCGTATACATGATTACATGCACGATATTCTCTATTTAGACTTTTGCTTAAAGTTGCGTGGCTATCTCTACAATCTTTTTTAATCTACCATTAATGCTAGATTTTTTTAATGGTGGATCGCATAATTCCCCTAGCGCTGCTATGGAAATATCCGGGTTTTCCTTTCTCAATCGAGCAACTTCCCTAAGCTTTTCTGGTAGCCAGTCTAAGCCTTTAGCTTTTTCTATTTTTTCTATAGCTGAGACTTGCTTCATGGCTGCTTCAACGATTCTATCAACATTAGCGTTGTCACAATTTGCTATTCGATTAACCGCATTTCTCATAGACTTCTCAACCAAGGTGGTTTCAATTATAAGGGAGTGGGTGTCTGCCCCCATAATCCCGAGAGTGTCTCCAATATAATCCGATTTTTTCATGTAGACAACATAGGATTTGCCTCTTTTGAATTCTTTGGCCTGCAAATCGACAAATGAGTTTATAAGCTTCCTCAAATCTTTTGCAAAAGTTTCCGTCCTGCAAACAAACTCTAAATGATAGGATTTTTCCGGGTCGCTCATTGTTCCTGCACCCATAAACACCCCACGTAAGTAAGCTCTTTTGCAACATTTGCTTTTGACTATTCCCTCATATATTCCGTCTGAAATATAGTTGTTTCCTTCTCGCACCAATAATATCCCTGTTTCTCTTAGGATTTGCTCGCTGCGATTTTCGGCATCTATGGTTATATTATATGTCCTTTTTTTGCCTATCGAATTGGCTTCGCCTACTTCTAAGTTTGTTTCAATATCAAAATAGTCACTCAAAAGTTTTTTGTAATGCCTTATTATTGCTGGGTTTTCGGAAGTAACAATTATTTTGAATTTTCCGCCCCCTGCGAGGCCAATGCTTCCTGCGACACGCAAAAACCCTGCAATTTCAGCAAGCTGACAGCATTTTTTCTCTGTGTCTATTCTGGCTAATTCATTTTTCACTTCTGCTGCAAAGGACATTTTGTTTCTCCTTGTTCAATGGTACTTTAGTTCTTTTTCAATTTTATAACAAATCCAGCTGATTGTCAGTTGTTTTCCGGATTTGAATAAAAAACTTCCCCTTTAGAAGAGGAAGTTTGTTTGTAAGTCTAATTATTTTTTAAGTGGAGCTAGTCCCAAAATTTCTCTTGCTTCTGCAGGAGTTGCAACTGGTCTACCTAATAACTTAGCGATTTCTACAACCTTTTCAACCATCTGTCCATTGGATTCAGCTAAAACGCCTTTTTCCATGTATAGATTGTCTTCGAAGCCTACTCTTACATGTCCGCCTAAGCTTATAGTAGCTGCTGCGATGTGCCATGCGTTCTTGCCAAGGCCTGTTGCGGTCCAAGTTGAACCTGCTGGAATAGATTCAGCCATATATACCAAGTCTCTGATTGTTGCTGACATCTGAACGCCAAGTACGAAATCCCAGTGAAGTGGGTGTACTAGTAAACCTTTTTTGTCTGCTACTTTTAGAGCCAAGTCAATCATTCCTTTGTCGAAAACTTCCAATTCAGGTTTGATTCCTCTTTCTTTAAGGATTGTTGCAAAGTTAATGATTGTATTGTCAGTGTTGACGAAAACTTCGTCTCCTCCAAAGTTGCATGTACCGCAGTCTAAAGTGGCCATTTCAGGAGTAGGTACTACTTCTGTTGAAGCAAGTCTTTCAAGATCAGTCATGCCAACTGCTCCGCCTGTTGAAGGCTGGATAATTGCATCAGGACATTCCTTTCTGATTGCATCCATACATTCTTGGAATCTTCCGGTGTCTTGAGTAGGGGTCCCATCGTCCCATCTTACGTGAAGGTGAATTAAAGCAGCTCCAGCGTCATAAGCTGATTTTGCCTCTCTTACGATTTCTTCAACTGTGTAAGGCACGTTAGGATTTTGTTCCTTAGTTACTTCTGCACCACAAATGCAAGCACTGATGATTAATTTTTCCATTTTTATCTCCTTTATTCGTAATAAATTCGCGAACTTTAACTATTATAGCATTATAAATCTCGATGTTCAAGGGTAACACGCCGGCCCTCGGCTGTGAAAATTTTGTAGAACTCGTTGGCCAATGTTACGGAGCGATGTTGTCCACCGGTACATCCAAAGGCTATTGTCACACTATACTTACCCTCCTTGATATAGGAAGGGATTAGTCGGGTCATTATCTCGTGCAATCTTTTTACAAATTCTTTTGTAATGTCTTGGCGCATTACATATTGAGAAACTTTTTTGTTGTTTCCAGTCAGTTTTTTTAGGCTTGAAACATAATATGGATTAGGAATAAATCGTACATCTATTACCCAGTCAGCCTCTGGAGGCATTCCATTTTTGTAACCAAATGAAGAAAGGTTTATTACGAACGAATCTTTTTTTGTTTTGGTGTCAAAGAGTGTTTCAAGTTCCGCGTTAAGCTCAGCAACCTTTAGGGTTGAAGTGTCCATTACAAAGTTGGCTTTGCTTCTCAGCTCTGCGAGTAATGCTCTTTCCGCTTCTATTGTTGACTTGGTTATTGACGCATCGGAAAGCGGATGGTTTCTCCTCGCCTCATTGAACCGTTGAATCAATGCTTTGTTTGTCGCCTCGATGAAAAGTATCTTGAATTCTACACTCGCATCTGACTCCATGTAGCTAATCATCGTCTTTAGATCACCAAAAAACTCGCCGCCTCTTATATCTACCACGAAGGCAACCTTTTGGATTTTTTTCTTGCCTGTTACGGCTAATTCTATGAAGTTCTTGATAAGAGCAGGTGGCATATTGTCTATGCAATAATATCCTTTGTCTTCAAACCAGTCAGCTACCTTGCTCTTGCCAGCTCCTGACATCCCTGTAATTATTACAACTTCCATTTTATTATATCCTTTCGATGTTTACGATCCGCTCAGGCTCAAGTCCGGCTTCAAGGGCTCTCATAAGTGGTCCCTTAAACTCGCCCACCTTTTCTGGCACATGAGCATCACTTCCAATTACGAATTTCAAATCGAATTTTGCTGCGATCTTTATTTCATCAACTGTCAAATGTTTGTGCTTTGCGTTGATTTCTACCATAGTGCCTGTGTCTTGGCACCCACGTGCAATATCTTCGATATCAAAAGGGCCTTTGTCTCCTGGGTGAGTTAGAATGTCCACCTTGTTTTCATAAAGTGCGTTGAGAATCATATCTGTGTTTTTTACCAGCAACGTAGATGACGCTCCTCCCATGAGACCTGTGTGTGAATTTATATAGTTTGAAATCATTCCGGCTTTTAGTATGCCAAAATGGTAACCTGCCAGTAGAATATCAAATTCTTTCTTTTGCTCTTCGTCCACATCTAAGTACGGCGCTACTCTTATTGTATTAGCTTCTACCCCCAGCAGAACTTTAACGTCTGGGTATATTATAGATAGTCGCTTTTTCTCCTCTTTCATCTTGGGGATATCACTCATCTTAATTCCGTATGTCAAATGTCCAGGTCCATGATCTGTGATTGCTATAGACTCAAGACCTTTTGACGATGCAACCTTAACATTATCCTCTATGGTGCCTTTGCCATGAGAATATATTGTATGGGTATGATGATCGTATATCATTCTGTATTTATCTGCTATTTTTTCGTAGCTACTCAATTATTCGTACCTCCGATTCAAGGGTCACTCCCGTCTCGTCATGCACTCTGTTTTGAACCAAAGTTATTAGATCCAAAATGTCTGTGGCTGTAGCGTTATCTTTGTTTATTATAAAACCACTGTGAAGAGTAGAAACTTGTGCTCCACCAACGGATACGCCCTTAAGTCCTGCTTCTTCAATAAGTTGTCCTGCGAAATGACCTTCTGGTCTCTTAAACGTGCTTCCTGCTGACGGATAAGTCACTGGTTGTTTGCTGTTGCGCTTAGCTGCCAATTCTTTCATTTGCAAAGCAATTTGGTCGTGGTCACCTTTTTTTAATTTTAATGTCGCCTCTACTGCAATATACCCATTTTTTTGAAGTACACTACACCTATATCCAAATTTCATTTCCTCTGCCAAAAAAATCCTTTCCAAACTACCGTCTGGTGAGATAGCTTTGACCGAATGAACTATGTTTTTAATTTCTCCACCATAAGCTCCAGCGTTCATAAATAATGCGCCGCCAAAGCTTCCCGGAATTCCGCTAGCAAACTCAAAGCCTGTCAAATCCTTTTCAAGAAGTTTTCTTGCAAGAGTTGAAAGCAAAACAGAAGTTCCACATCTTACGAAATAAGTTCCGTCTTCTTGTAACTCCTCTGCTTCAACATATTCAAATCCACCAGCCAGTTTTATAACAACTCCATCATAACCACTGTCTTTGAACAATGTGTTTGACCCATTGCCTAATATCATATGGGGCACTTTTGCCTCAGTAACTAACTTCATAACAGCCTTAAGTTGTTCGGTATTTTCCACTTCTACCAAAAGAGCTGCTTCACCTCCCGCCTTGAAAGATGTATATTTGCTCATTGCAGCATCTTCTATAACTGTGCTACCAATGTCATTAATCTGATTTTTCAGGGTTTTCAATAGGGCCGTTTGCGTCTTTTCCAAAGATTTCCTCCTTATTTATGTCGTATTTATCGAAATTTTCATATACCGCTGTTTTGGTAGATAGATTTCGCTTGGCTAATCTATCATTTATTGAACGGGTTAGATATATATATATTACTGCCATGGTCGGAACGCCCAGAATCAATCCAACGAATCCGAATAGTCCGCCACCTACAATGATTGCAAACAGAACCCAGAAACTTGCTAACTTTGTGGTCTTTCCTAGAATCTTAGGGCCTATGATGTTTCCGTCAACCTGTTGCAATACAAGGATCATTATACCGAATTCTAATCCTGCCCATGGATCTATAAACAGTAATAGTATTACTGATGGAATCGCTCCTATAAACGGTCCAAAGAAAGGAATTATATTTGTAAGTCCTATTACAACACTGATAAGAACTGCCATCGGCAATCCTAATATGTTCATCGCAATAAAGCATATTATTCCAATGATTATCGAATCTATGATTTTGCCATTGATGAATCCACCAAAGGTGTCTTCGCATATATTGGCGAATTCAAAGATTTTGTCTGCTCTTTGACGAGGGAAAACGGCTAGTATGAATTTTTTAGCTTGTGCTTGGAAAATCTCTTTGCTGTTAAGCACATAAAGACATACGATTAGGGAAACAAGGAAGTTTACTAATGCGGAGAAGGTTCCCATTATTCCTACAGATACACTGGTTAGAATCGCTTCCGCACCTGGTATAACATTTGCCTGTCCCCACTCTATAGCTTTTTCTGAAAGTGTTTCGAGTCGTCCTTCTAAGATGAGCGCCAATTCAGGATTTTCTACAATAGCTCTTTGTACCCAGCCTATCGCTCTATCTATATATCCAGGGACTTCGCCTACTAGCCCAATAATACTGCTCACCAGTTCAGGCACAATCAGCATAACGAATCCTGCCATTGCAAATAACAAAACTGTAAAGGATACAATACTAGCAACAAGCCTTGCAAGTCTATAGTCCTGTGTGTGAGTTTTGAATCGTCCTTTGTTGGCTCTATAAATTCCTCTAAGAATTCTGTTATATATTGGACACAGCAAATACGCCAATATTATACCTATATAAAATGGAGTTAACAAACTGTTTATAGTTTCTATTGCTCCTGTAACCTCTTTGGTATTGTAGAGCAAATAATATAACAATAGTACGCCTGCCCCTGCTGCAAAAATCGAAAAGCTCAGTTTAGCATATTTGCTTTTTATCCTTCTTCTTTTTTCTTCCATAATCCCATCTCCTATCAGCTTTATAATACCCCAAGTTTAATATGGGGTCAACTGAATCATCAAGTCTAATCTGTTAAAAATCACCCTTTTGAACGCTTCCTTACATTCCGTTAGATCGCCTGTTTTCAAATAAGCACCTATCATATCATTGTACTCTTGTTCTTTCATGTCCAACATCACTGCTGGAAAGCCCTTTATCATCATATAATATGTCGCCGTCACCCTTGCAATGAGTCTATCGTTTTCTCCATAAGGGAATATTTCGGCAGTTTTGTTGTGTATTGCTGCCATATACTCAAAAACTTCTTCACTTACAGGTTCAGCATCGAGGGCTTCTATAAATACTCTTGCCAAGCTGTCCATTCGCTCAGGAATCGCAGCCGGCATCGGCGGGGTATAACCCAACTCTTGTATTACCAAATTTCGTTTCCTATAATTTTTGTAGTTTTTATCCCCTGAAATTTCACGATGAATTTCATCAACTACACTTAAGTCTAAGGAACGCTTCATCGATTCAAAGAACCACAATTTTTCTAAGAGCATACTTATCTTGTCTGCCATAACATGATCTCCAATTGGAACATTAAGATAAACATCTCCCATGGCCATAGTTTCAATTTGTCCTCTAGTTAGGCCGGTTCCTTCGAGTTTCATGTTGTTGTAAAGCCACTCTTTTTCTTCTATCTGTCTGAAGTAGCTTTTTATTTCAGGTGTAAAAGGCATCCGATTGCCGAGGATTATGAATTTTTTCTTAATTTCTCTTATCATCTGCTTTCCTCCTTAAGTGGTCTACATCTTTTATTTTAACATACAACATTTCCTTTTTCTATGCTATACTTAACTAATAGGGAGGTTTATTTATGCGTATTCTTGTTATTAGTGACACTCACGGAGATTTAGAGCGATTCTGGAAAGTGTTCGAAAAATTAAATAGGGAAAATCCAGTACAGATGATCGTTCACTGCGGCGACTATTTTGAGGACAGCAATGCTATACGAAAAAGTAGCGGCCTACCTGTAATCGCCGTAATGGGAAACTGCGATGGCGAACTTTCAGAGAAAAGCTACGGCCGTCTTGAAACTGAAGCCGGAGATTTTTTAGTCTGCCATGGACACATGGAAAATGTAGATTTAGGCTTGCAAAGTCTGTACTACAAAGCTCTAGAAGCAAACTGCATTGGAGCATTATTTGGTCATACTCATCAAAACACATATGTAGAAGTTGATGGCCTTTATATTATGAATCCTGGCAGTCTTCCAAAACCTAAAGACGGTTCTGGTGGAACTTTTGGAATAATTCAAACCAGCGAATCTGGCGTCTGGGGCAAAATATATAACTACAAAGATTTTATAGTTGATGACAATGATAGCAATCCTAGTTGTCCACCAAATAAAAAAACAAAAGTAACTGGTGGTCACCTAAAAAGCTTGCTTAATCATAGTGATAGATTTTAATCGGAGGTAATTATGGATATTAAAAAGATTATGGTCACAACTCCCATAGTCGGAAGAATGGCCAAGTATGACGAGGTGTTTTGGGCAAATCCCAAAGCTGGACAAGAGAGTTCTTTTCCCTTTTCTATGAAAGACATCGAAGATGCTGAAGCACGTTTGGCTCGTTTCGCGCCTTATATAGCAAAGGCTTTTCCTGAAACTCTCAAGACTAATGGAATAATCGAGTCAAAGTTAGTTGAAATCCCAAAGATGAAAACCACCCTATCACAAATGCGTGGCGACTTTGGCGGCAAGCTTCTTCTTAAGTGTGACAGCCACCTGCCTATTTCAGGTTCTATAAAGGCTAGGGGCGGCATATACGAAGTCTTGAAGCTGGCCGAAACTATTGCTCTAAAAGAAGGTATGTTATCCTTAGATGACGACTATTCAAAAGTTGATAGTGACGAGTTCCGTCAGCTTTTTAGCAAATATTCTGTGGCTGTAGGCTCTACTGGTAACCTAGGTTTATCCATAGGCATTATCAGTGCCAAATTAGGCTTCAAGGTTACCGTTCACATGTCTGCCGACGCTCGTCAGTGGAAAAAAGATTTGCTCCGCTCCAAAGGGGCAAAGGTCGTTGAGTATCCTGACGATTACCAAAAGGCTGTGGCGGAGGGTCGCAAAGAAGCTGCTTCAGACCCAATGTGCCACTTTGTAGATGACGAAGGTTCTCAAGACCTTTTCTTGGGCTATTCAGTAGCAGCAAAGAGGATTATCCCGCAGCTTGAAGAAGCCGGTGTCGTTGTTGATAATGATCACCCGCTATTAGTATACCTCCCTTGTGGCGTCGGTGGCGCTCCGGGCGGTGTTGCTTTTGGCCTAAAGGAAATGTTTGGAGATAATGTTCATGTGCTATTCGCTGAACCTACCCACGCTCCTTGTATGACATTGGGGCTTGTAACAGGCTTGCACGATGAAATATCGGTTTCCGACATAGGACTTGACGGCGTTACTGATGCAGACGGTTTGGCCGTAGGCAGACCATCTCGTTTAGTTGGAACTATTATGGAAACTCTCCTTGATGGTTGTTACACCATAGATGATGAAAAGCTCTATCCGTTCCTAACTCAACTTGCGGACAGAGAAAAAATATATATTGAACCTTCAGCTTGCGCTTCGTTTACAGGGCCTTCTCTAGTTGCTGCTTCTGAGGATTACCTTATAGCATCTGGTCTTGAAGGAAAGTTAGAAAATGCTTCTCACATACTTTGGGCTACCGGGGGTAGTATGGTTCCTGATGCCGAAATGAAGTTGTATTATGAAAGAGGGAAATAAATCATGAATGGGCCTTCAGTAGAACTCATAACTCGATCCGCTTCCTTTTTTAAGGTTCTTGGCAATGAGACGAGGATGAAAATAATTTGTACCATATCTAATGATGAGGTTTGCGTCGACGACATTGCGGTAAAAGTGCAGATGACCAAGTCCGCAATTTCTCATCAGTTAAAGTTGCTCAAAGATGAGGGGCTTGTCAAAGCCCGTCGTGACGGCAAGAATATTTACTACAGTCTGGACGATCAGCATGTAGTAGACTTGATAGACATAGCCTTTGTTCACATCGAGCATAAAACTCATGGTGAAGGATGTGGCTGCGACCATTGTTCGGAAGACTAGTTAAAAGCAAAGAGGGACAACCCGTGTGGATTGTCCCTCTATTTTTTATTCTACTATTTTTATAACGCCTGTTTTGTTAATTTCCGAAGTCATTTGCTTAGTTGGATATCCTAATGTTGCAATTCCATATACTATATGGTTGTCAGGTATTCCCCAGCCTTTTAATATTGCTCTTATCTCAGGTTCGTCACATATGGTTCTCAATTGATTTATCCAAACAGAACCTATCCCCATTGAATGAGCAGCCAAGAAAATGTTTTGTAATGCGCAGGCATTGTCTTCCACTCCCCAACGACTTTCTCTTTCGTTAGAAGGAATCACTAGAACCGCGGGGTTGTAGAAGTCGTAGTCTGTTCTTCCGAGTTTTTCACCAACCACAGTCGCTAGTGCCTGTATCTTGTTTCTGTCTGTCACGGCAGTAAACTGCCAAGTCTGCATGTTCATACCCGACGGAGCGTATATGGCGGTTTCTAAAATTTCTTTTAGCTGACTGCTGTCTATATGCTTGTCGCTGAACTCTCTCACACTTCTTCTTGTTAACAAATTTTTGATTACTAAATTCATTATTTTCCTCTTAACATTTTTATAAGGTTTTTAGGCGAAATTGTATCGCCTCTATAAAGTACCAAAGTTTTGTATATTTTTCCTGCTATAAATGTTGCTATCAAAATAGTGATTAAGGTTACTGCAAAAGAGCCTATGCTTTTCCATAGTGGTAATGCTCCCATCAGAGTTCTAGCAGGTGTTATTAACACTGAAGTGAATGGTATCCAGTCAAGGATAGGGTTTACCTCTCCAGACATTAGCCCTTTTCCAAACAACACTGCAAAGAAGCTGACTACTAAGATCAGGGTGAAGATAATATTTGTAGCAGAAAGGTCTTCTGCTTTGCTTGCCATCGCTCCTCCCATTGCAGCCAATGCACAGTAGAGCAACATTCCTGCCATAATTATAAGCATTGCCATTATGCAATTAGCCGGCGAGAATATTCCTTCGGTTGCTTCCTTGAGGAAGGCGAACATCTGTACTATGAACATATCTGTTTCTGGATTGATTGCTTTTACTGCAAATGTTCCAATCACAAAGCTTAGTGCCAAAGATATTACCCAGCTAAAGAGCTGTACAATTCCTGTCAGCGTTATAGCTAAAAGCTTACCTAATATAATTGCGGTAGGCTTAACAGATACCAAGAAACTTTCTATTAGCTTGGAGCTTTTTTCCATTACTACACTTGTGGCAACGCCTTGTCCATATGCAAGTACAAAGAAGTACAAAACCATAACAGTAAGGAAACTTAGGACTATGGTTGCTATTCCGTCAATGCCTTCCATCGAATCCTCGGAGTCTCCGCTTTGGTTGGTATCCGTATAATAATTACTTTCTCCCCCATGCTCAACTGTGAGCATGTCTGCGTACGCCATCATTGCAGAATCAAAGGTGTGTGCAACTTCCAAAGGAAGACTGCTTTCGTCTGGGGTCAAGATGTTCATAGTGTACTCACGCCCTGACTGTTTCGTGACTATTAAAAGCGTATCGTCACTACCTTTGGCATCACTTCTTGCTTTATCAAAATCATCGCCATAATCAGAAACGTTAATATTTGTTCCAAATACTTCGTTGACCATCGTAGGCAAATGTGACAAATCTGCTTCATTGTCTTTGCTCAAATCTACGGTGTATATATTTTTGACAGCTGACATGTCTACTTCATATTCATTAGGGGCCTCTTCAACTACCACCGCGTCTGGACCTCTGTCTGTAGATAGACTTTCCATCGCAATCATTATACCCGCTGGTATGAGTAGGCACAAAAGTGCTATTACAATTGTGCTGACTTTATATCCTTTGCTCATCGCATGTTGTTTAAAAGTAAATGCGAAAATTTTGGGAAAACCGCGTAATTGTTCTTTCATCTTATTTTCCCTCCTTTCCACTTATAGCCATAGCAAGTATCTTAGTCATCTTGAGTCGTTTTCCTTTGTACATAACAAGATTGTCGTACACTCTTCCTGAAAGTCTATGTAATAACAAGATTCCTGCTATCTGTATCACCCATGATAATGCTAAAATTCCAAATCCGATGTCGCCTGTAACATAATAAGTCGGTGCTGCAAAAGTAGAAAGCAGTGGACACAGTGACATGAATATTGCTGGCGAACTTCCAAAAGGAGATGCCATTACAGTCGCCATGTAACATACTAAGATTATCATTGTAGCTGACATATTGGCAGATTCCATATCTTCCATGCTGGAACAACCTGCTCCGCTTAGTGCTGCTACAAGAGAAAGCATTAAGCAAGCTAATATCACAGATACGATTACTACACCTACCAATTCCATTCCTATATTAAGAGATTCTGTTGTTAATCCCATGCTTGTAAGTGTATTAGCAACAAAGGAAGTATCTATGAACATTCCTGAAACAAAGTATGAAATTCCAAAAGACGCTATCATTGCTAATACCATTGTAGATACGAAAGTAATTATTGCAAGGATTTTGCCTAAAATCATAGCTTCAGACTTGATGCTTACTAACAAAGTTTCGACTAGTTTGGACGTTTTTTCCTCAAGTATTGAACGAACAATATAGGTACATGAAAAAATACAAACTATCATTACTAATATGGAATAGCCATATTGAACTATGTATCTTGAATCAAATCCAACCTCGTCTGCACCCATGAACTCATCCATAGTCATAACACTAGTATAGAAGCTTTCAGTTTGGGCAACATCTGTTCCGCCACCCATAAAGAGCGACATTACAGGAACTGAAAATAATAATATTACTATCAGTAACCCAAAGGATATCATGTTCGATTTATTCTTGACGAGCTGATAGAAGGTGAATTTGAACACCTTACCAAGCCCGGTAAAAGATCCTTTTTTATTCATTAACTTCACCTACTTTTTCTACGAAAATTTCGTGAAGTGAAGGTTCTCTCAAGTCAAAAGTTACCACACTAACATTGGCAGCAATAAGGTTGGAAAGAATCTTGTTACCTTGTTCTTCTCCAGAAACCTTAATGTTGTATTCTCTTTCTTTTTCTGTAACAATAGTTGCTCCAGTTGCCTCAATTATTGAAGTGGCATCCTGCTCAGTCTTAAGGTGCAAGTTAACTCTTCCGTAGCTTTTTTTAATTTCGTTGAGGTTACCTTGAAGCACTGATTTAGAGCGGTCAAGGATTGTGATTTCAGTACAAAATTCTTCCACTGTTGCCATCTGGTGACTTGACATGATCAAATACTTGCCTTCTGCAATCTGCTCTCTAATAATATCCTTGAACAAGTCTGTGTTGACTGGGTCAAGTCCTGAAAGTGGCTCATCTAAAATAATCAATTCCGGATTAGAAATAAGTGCAATCATGAATTGAATTTTTTGTTGGTTACCTTTGGAAAGTTGGTCTGCCAACTTAGGTTTGAAAGTTTTTACTTTTTTAGTTCTCTTGACTTTTTTGGGTTCGCCAAGTGCAGGTGAGGCAGCCTTAGGAGCATAAAGATACTCTTCAGCTTCAAGGCGCTTAGCCCAGTATGCTATTCTTTCCTTCGCATCTGCTTTTGAAACTCCCCTAAGTCCTGCAAAGTAGATAAGTTGATCCATTAGAGAATACTTAGGATAAAGGCCTCTTTCCTCAGCCAAATAGCCTACATTGCAATTGTCAGTGCTCAAAGGTTCTCCGTTCCAAAGAACTTCTCCTCCGTCTCTTGACAACATATTTAGCATCATTCTTATAGTAGTTGTCTTACCTGCGCCATTTGTTCCCAGCAATGCATAAACTCCTGGTTCAGGCATTTCAAAGCTAAGATTGTCTACTACGACTTTTTCTCCGTATGATTTTTTCAAATTCTTTACTACCAAACTCATTTTAATGTCTCCCTTTTGTAAGTGTTATATTCTCTTAGCAGAAAAATATATTTTAAATTTAACATTTTTATTTTTTGATCTGAATAAGTATACCATTCCTAAAAACTAGTGTCAATAAATCAAAGCTCATATAAGTGGAAATGCACCTAAAACTAGTCACTTTTTCTATTTTAGCGCACAAAAAACGGGAGCTAAATTGCTCCCGTAAATTCAAACTATTTGGGCCTATTCTAATTCAAAAGCTCCAGTATATAACTCATAGTAACGTCCCTTTTCTTCTAAGAGATGTTCATGGTTACCTCTTTCGATTATTCGACCTTGATCCATTACCATTATTACATCTGCATTCTGAATGGTTGATAGTCTATGAGCGATGACAAATACTGTTCTGCCATGCATCAGATTATCCATTCCCTTTTGTATAATGGATTCAGTTCTCGTATCAATCGAAGATGTCGCTTCATCAAGTATCATTACTGGTGGATCTGCTACCGCAGCACGAGCGATGGATACTAATTGTCTCTGGCCTTGTGAAAGACCACTGCCGTCTCCTTCAAGAACTGTATTATATCCCTCTGGTAACATTCTTATGAAACCGTCTGCATTAGCAAGGCGTGCTGCTGCTATACATTCTTCGTCAGTAGCATCAAGTTTGCCGTAACGAATATTTTCCATAACTGTTCCTGTGAATAAGTTTACATCTTGCAAAACTACTCCCAAAGATCTACGAAGGTCAAACTTTTTAATTCTATTGATGTTGATTCCATCGTATTGAATCTTTCCGTCATCTATGTCGTAGAACCTATTGATTAGGTTGGTTATTGTAGTTTTTCCTGCTCCTGTAGCGCCTACCAGCGCAACCTTTTGTCCTGGCTCAGCATATATAGTTATGTCGTGAAGAACAAGTTCTTCTTCCTTATAACCAAAATCTACTTCTTTTAGGTTTATTTTGCCCTGCATAGGTATAAGACGATCTTCGTCTTTCCATGCCCATGTTCCAGTTCTCTTTTCGCATTCCTCTAGTTCACCGTCTTTATTGTGACAAGCATTAACAAGAGTAACTGTTCCCTTATCCTCTTCTGGCTTTTCATCTAAGAATTCAAATATTCTCGATGCACCAGCCATAGCCATAATAACCGAGTTTAGCTGCTGTGACATTTGTGCTATCGGATTTATAAAACTTCTTGATAATGTGAGGAATGATGCAATCGTTCCTAATGTCAATGTTGCTGTTCCGCCAATGGACAGATTTGGAAAACCTGCGATGGCTAATGCGCCGCCGACTACAGCAATAGCTACATACAGCGCAAATCCCAGATTGTTAGTCATAGGCATTAGCACGTTTGCCAACGTGTTTGCAGACGCTGATGCTTTACCTAAGTTTTCATTCTTTACCTTAAAGTTAGCCTTAGCTTTCTCTTCATAGCAGAAAACTTTTACTACCTTTTGGCCGTTGACCATTTCCTCGATATATCCGTTTACATCTCCAATACTTCTTTGTTGCTCCATGAAGTATTTTCCACTTCTAGATGCGATCTGTTTTATTACAACAAGTATAATTACCACAAACACCGCCACTATCAATGTCAACCAAATACTCAAGTGAAGCATAGAGAAAAATACAGCTATCATAGAAACCACGGAAGAGAACAGATTAGGCAAACTCTGTGAAATCATCTGCCTTAAAGTATCCGCATCATTGGTATAGTAACTCATTACATCACCATGAGTTCGTGTATCAAAGTATCTAATCGGCAATTTTTGCATCTTGGTAAACATTTCATCTCTGATGTTTTTTAGTGTTCCCTGTGCAACAACCGCCATTGTTCTTGTATAAAACAATGAGGCTAAAATTCCCACAAGGAATATACACGCCATTTTCATTATGACAACGGCAAGTCCCCCAAATGCAGGAGTCGCTTCAAGAAGCAACGGTCCGATGTGATCATCTATTACGGTTTGTAAAAACAATGATGATGCTACACTCGCTACCGAACTTAGAAGCACACATATAACCACTGTAAACAATCTTAGTCTATATTCCTTTAGGTATGTCATAAGCCTTTTTATCGTTCCTGGCTTGAATTTTTGTCCTTTTGGAAGTGGTGCAAAGCCTTTTCCTCTGCCGCCTCTTGGCATTCTAGTCGTCTCTTTACTGCTCATCTAACACACCTCCCTTGCTCTGTGATTCGTAAACTTCCATGTATATTTCACAGTTCTTCAAAAGCTCATCGTGAGTTCCTATGTCCACAATTTTGCCATCATCAAGAACTATTATCTGATCCGCATCTTGAACGGAAGCTACTCTCTGTGCAACGATTAGCTTAGTAGTATCAGGGATTTCTTTCGCAAATGCCTGACGAATAACTGCATCAGTCTTCATATCTACTGCGCTGGTTGAATCGTCTAAAATCAATATCTTAGGATTTTTTAGAAGAGCTCTTGCTATACACAGTCTCTGCTTTTGGCCTCCTGATACGTTAGTTCCGCCTTGCTCAATATGAGTATCATATCCGTCTTCAAAATTATCTATAAATTCGTTTGCACAAGCTAACTCACAAGCGTGACGAAGTTCTTCGTCTGTAGCATTTTCGTTACCCCATCTAAGGTTTTCTGCTATTGTTCCTGAAAATAGTATATTCTTCTGTAACACAACAGCAACCTGTTCTCTCAAACTTTCTATGTGGTACTCTCTAACATCAACTCCCCCTACTTTGACAGAGCCTTCTGCTACATCATAAAGTCTTGGGATTAGCTGTACGAGACTGGATTTAGCCGAGCCGGTTGCTCCCATTATTCCAACAGTTTGTCCGCTTTTTATATGAATGTTAATGTTGTTAAGTACTTCCTTGTCTTTGGATTTACCATAAGAAAAATGTACATTTTCAAAGTCTATCGACCCATCTTTTACTTCAAATATAGGAGTCGCTGGATCCTTGATACTGCTTTCTTCATCTAACAGCTCAACAATACGTTCACCAGATGCTCTTGCCATGGTAGTCATAACAAACATCATAGAAATCATAAGCAAGCTCATCAGAATTTGCATGGTGTAAGTTATTAAGCTTATCAACTCGCCTGTGGAAAGTCCCAAGGCAGCGTTGTTGCCACTTGCCACGATAGCACGGGCACCAAACCAAGCAATCAATAATATACAACTATACATACAGAGTTGCATCAATGGCATGTTGAATGCCATGGTTTTTTCAGCCTTAGTAAAATCAGTATATATAGCCTTGGAAGTGGCTTTGAATTTTTCAGTTTCGTGTTCTTGACGATTGTAGGATTTAACTACTCTCATTCCACTTAAATTCTCTTGGACTACATTGTTTAATTTGTCATAAGTCTTAAACACTCGGTTGAAGATTGGATAAACTACCTTTATCATCAACGCAAGTCCAATACCTAACAATGGCAACACTCCTAAGAATATAAGCGATAGTTGCGCATTAATTCTAAATGAGGCTATCAATGCAAAAATCAACATTCCTGGGGCTCTTGCTGCAATTCTTGTAAGCATCTGGAATGCCCTCTGTACATTGGTTACATCTGTAGTAAGTCTTGTTACGATGCTGGCAGTTGAAAACTTATCTATATTGGCAAAAGAGAATTCCTGCACTCGATTGTACATTGCTCCTCTAAGATTTTTGGCAAATCCTGATGAAGCTACTGCAGAAGTTCTGCCTGCGCCTACCCCTAGTGCCAATGCAAGAGCCGCTAAAACCAATAAAGCCACACCATATTTTACTATATGGCTCATCGACCCTCCGTCTATACCTTGGTCTATAAGTACTGCCATAATGAGAGGAATCAATATTTCAAGCACAACTTCGCACAATACTAGAATCGGCGTTGCAATCGCTTGCTTTTTATATTCCCCTATATGTTCCATTAATTTTTTTATCATACTTTCGTGTTCCCCCTCTTTATTTCTTTACGTTTTCTTTAATTCTTTGCAGATATTCGGATAGTTGATCTAGCTCCTCCTGACTAAATCCTCCAATTAGCTGCTTTTCGATCCTTTTTTTCCCTGCAATTATTTTATGCCGCATCTCTTCCCCCTTCTCAGTCATTGTAATTTTTTTGAGCCTTGCGTCTCCTTCAACGGCACTTCTTTCGACCAATCCCTTGGTTTCCATTAGTGAAAGAATTTTAGATGCTGTAGACCTAGTTATTTCAAAGTCCTCCTCAAAATCCTTTTGGAAAATATCTCTATTTCTATTTTCATAAAGATAGAATAAAACATGGCCATTAGCCATGGAAATTTTCATCAATTCTCCTTGGGTTTCTTTTTCCATCTTTCTCTTAATCAAACGATTAAGATATACAAGTTGCTTTCCTATATCATTATTTTTCATTTCACACCTTCGTCTAAAATTTGTCATACGTCAAACTGTTGCACGTCAAACAATTATAACTATAAAAACTCCCTTAGTCAAGAGAGTTTTTACTTTTTTATGGAGTTTTTTGTTTCTTTTTTACTTTTGTGTTCTTAAGCATCTTAGCGCATTTAGCACTGCCAGTATAGAAACTCCTACATCAGCGAATACTGCTGCCCACAGGCCTACAAGACCTAACGCACTTAGTACAAGAACTGCTGCCTTAATTCCTAAGGCGAATACGATATTTTCTCTAACTATAACCATAGTTTTTTTGGAAATCTTGATTATCTGTCTAATCTTTGAAGGTTGGTCATCCATTATTACCATATCCGCTGCCTCAATAGCAGCATCAGAGCCTAAACCTCCCATGGCAATACCTACGTCTGCTCTTGCTAGAACAGGAGCATCATTGATTCCATCGCCTACGAATACTACTTTACCCTTTTCAGATTTGTCTTCGATGATCTGTTCTACAATGTTTACCTTATCTCCAGGCAACAAGCTTGTGTATACCTTGTCAATTCCTAAGTTGTCTGCAACCTTCTCCCCTACTTCTTTGCTATCCCCTGTGAGCATTACAGTTTTGATTCCTAGTTTTTTCAAGGCTCTTATGGCATCTTTTGCATCGTCCTTTATCTTGTCCGCTAAGAGAATACAACCGACATAGACTCCGTTGATAGCCACGAATACCTGAGTGATACTTGGGTATTCTTTTAATTCGCCCTTAAACTCAGTCTCTTCAAGGATCAGTTTTTTATTGCCTGCTACAACTTGGTGACCTAGTACTGTTGCTTTTACACCCTTGCCTGCTACTTCTAACACATCGGTTACTTGTGATGCGTCCACTTCTTTGCCATAAGCCTTTTGTAAAGACTGGGAAATAGGGTGATTCGAATAGCTTTCAGCCAAGGCTGCATATTTTAGAACTTCCGCTTCCTCAATTCCCTTTTCTGCAACGATTTCTTCAACATGGAAAACGCCTTCAGTTAGTGTTCCAGTTTTGTCCATAACTACATATTCTGCTTTGGACATAGTCTCAAGATAGTTGCTGCCTTTGACTAACACTCCAGCTTTTGACGCGCCTCCTATGCCGCCAAAGAAACTGAGGGGCACTGATATAACCAATGCACATGGGCAAGATACTACCAAGAAATTCAATGCTCTATATATCCAGTCTTCCCACAATGCCCCTTCTAACAGAAGTGGTGGCAGAATCGCAAGTAGAACTGCCGCTCCTACAACTATCGGTGTATATACTATAGCGAAACGGCTTATGAAGCTTTCGGCTCTAGACTTTTTGCTAGCAGCATTTTCTACTAAGTCTAAGATTTTGCTTACGGTGGATTCTCCGAAAGGCTTGCTCACCTCTATAGTAAGTAGCCCTCCTACGTTGATGCAGCCACTGAAAATTTCATCACCTACAGCAACATCTTTTGGCAATGATTCGCCTGTAAGGGCGGCTGTATCAAGAGAAGATGTTCCCTCAATGATTTTGCCATCAAGAGGAATTTTTTCGCCTGGTTTTACTATTATAATGTCACCCGGATTCACCTCGTCAGGATCCACTTCTTTTACACCATCAGCGGTTTTAAGGTTGGCGCTGTCAGGTTTTATGTTCATAAGTTCTGTTATAGATCTGCGTGATTTTCCGACAGCGTAGTTTTCGAAAGCTTCTCCTACTTGGTAGAAAAGCATTACTGCTACTGCTTCTGGGTATTCTCCTACAAAGAAAGCGCCTATGGAGGCCACTGCCATTAAGAAGTTTTCGTCTAACATCTGGCCTCTTAATACGCCACGAATAGCTTTCCACACTACTTTGTATCCTACTACTACGTATGCGGCTAGAAAACATCCTAGTTCAAGTTGCCAAGGATCTTCTGGGAGGAAAATCGCTACTGCAAACAGTACGGCACTTATGATTATTCTTATTACATTATTATTCATCTCTGAATACCCCTTATTCTTTCGGTTTTATCTTATAGTTCCTTTACTTTTACGTCTGGCTCAATTTTTTTAACTATCTTAGTCATGGATTTGACGATTTCATCCATCTTGTCATCTTCTGCTTCAAAAGTAAGTTTAGTAGTTAAGAAGCTTACATTTGCATTTGACACTCCATCTAAATCAGAAACGCCTTTTTCAATTTTTGCTGCACAGTTGGCGCAACATAGTCCGTCAAGTAAATATGTCTTTTTCATTTTTTATCCCTCGCTTATTTTTATTAGTTATAGTTGAGCATTTCTTCAACTGTTTTTATTATAGTTGAGTCCGCGCTCAATTGTCAATAGGTTTTTTGAAATTTTATCAAATTATTTTTTGCAACAAACTACTCCCCATTCGGTTGCACAAATGAGGAGTAGTTAAAAGCAATTATTTGTCTTCTAAAAAATCTTCTGTATATTCGGTATACTCTGATGCCAATCGCCCTACATTATTGTTAGAACCCATGACCCACAAAATATCTCCTTTAGAAATTATCATACTTGTGTTAGGCATTATTATTGATACACCTCTTTTTTGTATTCCCAAAACCATGCAGTTCCACTCTTGGCGTATGTTGCCGCCTATTATAGATTTTCCTGCGAAGCTTTCCTCGCCAGTGATTTTGACAGCGCATATGGAAAGGGCTCTTTCAATATCCGGATATCCGCTATCCATAAACTCTTTGAGAGTTCTCATTCGTTTGCAAGGCTCCTGCTTTACGATTCGGTAAAAATTCATTATAGCCATTTCCTCGCCAATCATGTACACCTTGTCTCCTGGGAAAAGCTTTTCATTGCCTTTAGGCAATATGAGTGTATGAGAGCCTCTTTGTATCTTCACTACATATACATTATATCTGTATGACCACTCCAAACTATCAAGAGCGGTGTTTAAGAATTCACCTTTTTCTGGAACAAAGAAAGAAATTATATGAAGCTTTTCGTGTACCCAAGCTTGCTTGCCACCTGTCGCTTCTTCCTTTTGAATAAGTCTCTCATTAAAATTCCTTAAGAATCTAGTTTCAAGTTGCAAATACCATCCGGTTATTCCATCAGAAGTTGCCAATAGAACCATTACGGTGGCAACTACGAATATTAACCAAACAGGCTTAATGTTAAACAATGTTCCAAGTGTAATCATAGCAATTGCTGTCATTGCTCCCACGTTTACCATACTCAAGACTACCAGTGCCAAACGCAATGATCTTTTCTTCAACCAAATAGATGTATATAAATTATCATGTAGATTCATCAATGGTCCTACGAACAAAGCCATTCCTAAATATATAACTCCACACGTTGTTATATCAGCAATAAGCTGTGGCATTCTGTCCGCAAGTATCGGTTCCAAAAATCGAATGCCGAATATAACAATCCCTAGCATCAAGCCACCAAAGATTGTAAGCCTACGAAAATATCCACTTATATATACACGCCAGTCATTGTCTTTTTCATTTTCGCTCTGATTTTCTGAAGTGTATTTGTTTAAACTCGCCACAATTTTATCTGGCAAGTGCTTTTCCACAAATTTAACGAAAGTAGGTGCAATTTTGATGCAAAACGGCGTTGTAAATGTAGTTATTACCGATACTGACACTACTATCGGATACAAGTAATCGCCAGTTACTCCTAAAGTCATACCCAAAGAAGCTATTATAAAAGCAAACTCGCCTATCTGTGCAAGTGAAAATCCACCTCTAATAGCATTGCCTAGGGATTGTCCTGACAAAAGCATTCCCAAAGATGAGAATATGAGTTTTCCAACAATAGTAACCAAAGTTACAATAATAATTTGCGGTGCGTACTCAACTAAAGTTTCTGGATTGACTAACATACCTACCGACAGGAAGAAAATCGCTCCAAACAGGTCTTTTACTCCCTTTGTCAAATGTTCAATTCGCTCTACATGAACAGTTCCCGCTAACAATGATCCGGCTAAGAATGCGCCTAAGGCCGAAGAGAACCCTAATACATTTGCCAACATAACCATGCCAAAACACACTCCCAGCGATATGATAAGGAGCATTTCGTCATTCATAAGTCTTATGGTTTTGTTTAGGAAAGTCGGTAAAAAGTAAATTCCAAGAAGGAGCCAAATAACGAGATAAAACACCATGAGAGACAGGCTGCCAACCACTTGGCCTCCCGTAACATTCTTACTTACAGAAATAGTAGAAAGTATAATCATCATAAAAATACCTACGATGTCTTCTACTATTAAAGTTCCAAACACCAGCTCTGTAAACTTCTTGCCTTTTAGCTTTAGTTCTTCAAAAGCTTTTATGATTATGGTGGTAGAACTCATGGAAAGCATTCCGCCCAAGAATACGCTATCCATGGTAGAGAATCCCATCAATCTGCCTGCTACGAAGCCCATTCCCAATATGCCTGCCACTTCTACTATGGCAGTTATAATTGCTGTACTTCCTACGCTGGCCAGCTTGTGGAGATTAAATTCTAACCCCAAGTGGAACATTAAAAATATGATTCCTATTTCACTCAATGTACTTATGTTCTCAGTATCAACCACGGTAGGGAAGAACGGAAAATAGGAGCTAATGAGGAATCCTGCTAAAATATAACCAAGCACCAAAGGTTGCTTTGCTTTTCTAAATAGTATTGTAATAATTCCTGCCGTTATAAGCATCACTGCCAAATCCGATATCAGTGCTGGTATATGCATCAAATTCCTTCTTTTTCTTTTTATTTTAACATCTACCTGGCTATCTGTGCAAAAGCACATCTAAACATTTCACTAAAATAACACTTGGCAACAGAACCATGCTAAAGCGTTATACTGTCATTGTACAAAAAACGGGCTGAGATTTGCAAAAGCTAAGGTTCTCAACCCATTAATAGTTAATTTCTTCTTTGATATTTTTGGAATAGCGCTCCTATCCCATTATATCTCCGCCATTAACTTCTATTATTTGGCCTGTCATAAAACTAGCATCATTTGAAAGTAGGAATTTTACAACACGGGCAATATCTACAGGCTCTCCAAGTTTACCCAAAGGAATGATTGAATCATAGTATTCTTTAGTCAGCTTTTCATTTCTTACAAGCATATTTGTATCAACAAATCCCGGAGAAACAGCATTGACTCTGATTCCTAACGGGGCTAAGTCTCTGGCAAAAGCTATGGTTAGTGAGTTGATTGCACCTTTGGAGGCTGAATATGGTAGTGAAACAAAATCGCCACCTGTCTTGGCCGCTCCTGATGTCATATTGACTATTGACGCACCTCTTTCCATTTTTTGCAAAGCATACTTAATCATATAAAAATAGCCTTTTACATTAGTGTTCAATGTTACATCCCAATCTTCCTCGGTAACTTCGTTGTATTTGCCACTAACCGAGACTCCCGCATTATTTACAAGATAGTCTATTTTATTTAGGGAAGAAATTTTTTCTTTGACATCATCAAAATTGCAGACATCAAATATCAAGGGTTCAATGTCGTACATTTTCCCCTTTTCGAGAGTTTCTTTGATCTTTTCGTCGCTTCTTGCGTTTGCATAAACTTTGCGGCCAGACCTTGCAAGCTCTAATGCGATTTCTTGTCCGATGCCTGCACCTGATCCTGTTACAACTGCAATTTTCTTCATATATAGCCCCTCCTATTTGTTAAATCTGCATATTAAATTATATCACAAGCTTTGCGATTTTCCTCTTCTAAAATTCATGATTTGCCGGTTTTTTAATTGAAAAAAAAGAGTTAATTCAAACTATTTCTGAATTAACCCCTTAAATGTCTATTTGGTTTTAGATTCTTTATCATGCGTCTCCAAACACGACTCTATTTCTGCCTTGCTCTTTTGCTTGGTACATACATGCGTCGGCTCTTGAGAACACAAGATCATAATTATCTCCCGATCGAACAGGAACAACTCCAATACTTGTTGTAACATGTAGTTCTTGAGAAAAAGTCATTTCCGAAACATTTTTTCGGATTCTTTCTGCAATCTCCATGGCAACGTTTTTATCTATGCCATAAAGAACAGCAATAAATTCTTCTCCACCAATTCTTGATAGGACATCTCCTTCTCTAACGGAGTTTCTAAGTGCTTCAGCAAATTTGACAATAACTTCATCGCCCACTTGATGACCATAGGTGTCATTGATTTTCTTGAAGTGATCCAAGTCTATAACTAACAGGAACAAGCTTTCGCCTTCTTCTATCTTTTCAATATCCGCATTTACCCTGTCTGTTAAATTTCTACGATTATATAAATTTGTAAGGGCATCCCTTACGGTGATTTCTTCTAAAATTTTATTGTTTTCTTCCAACTCTTTGTTAAGTAACTTAATGCGCATCGTCTCTTTGTCAAATTGATTTCTGTAATAAGACCCTATTATAGCACTCACCACCATAGTAAGGGTTGCTGCCATAACATAATCTATAAATTTAGCCTGTTCGCCTGCATGGGGCACAATAAGTTCTGGATGCATAAAATTGATAGTACATATCACAATCCACAAGATGAGGTTCAATCCTACCAACACTACTCTCGTTTTGCCATTAAACAAGAATGTAAAGAGGAAAACAACAATTATTACAAATAGTCCTGCAGTTCCATCGTAACCTGCCGCTTGAAAAAACAAGAATGGCAAATACACAAATGCTGTGAAAACTAATAACGGTTTTGATACTTTCATCCTTACCCTAACTGGCATCACTGCTACCACAACCAATACTGCTATGAAAGACCATTGGAAAATCAACCCCCAAATCCCCTTACCTAAAGCTGTATTAGTGCTGGCAGAAAATATAGATACGCCAAGCAAGGCCATAAAGAACAGCATAAATAGCCTGTACCCAAATGGCAAGTGCTCACCGAAAAATCGTTCCGAAAAATATTGTTTTATGTTCTTAATCATAACCCTCGCCTCTGATACATGTGTATTATTGGTACTTTCATTATATCAAACCTCACAGTAATGGCAAGGTTTACTTTAATTTGCAATAGTTGCTCTTGCCGCAACAAAAGAAAAAACCGTCCGAAGACGATTGATTTTGTGTTGGTAAGCACGCTTCTATTCGGACTTCTTGCAGCAAGAGCATTCTGCTTCAGTAACCATAGAGCAATTCGGTTCTAGTCCTGCGTCTTTTAGTTCAGTCGATCCCCATAGAAACATAGCTTCCAATATAGGATAGAGGCTTCTTCCTTTGGAGGTCAAAGAATATTCCACCTTTGGAGGAACTACTGGATACACTGTTCGCTGGAGGAGTCCATCACGCTCCAACTCACGGAGTTGCTGTGTGAACATTTTAGGAGTAGCATCGGGCACCAATTTTTTTAACTCTGAAAAACGGATGGTCTTATCCGTCAAGTGCCATAAAATAAGTGATTTATATTTGCCTCCTATCAAGCCAATTGTGGCAGATACCGGGCAATTATATTTTTTATCTACTTGGTTCATTTGTGTCACCCTCCCATAGTATCCTTTTTGATACTATATTACAAAATAGTGCGTTCTTGCATATTTGCTATTAATTGTTATAATGATATCAGACGTAATACATGAAGTCAATACCGTGGTCAGGAAAGGGTGGTATATATGGAAAAGGTACTGTTTGATATAACAGGCATGACCTGTTCCGCTTGCTCGGCACGAATCGAAAAAGTCCTCGCAAAGCAAGAAGGAATAAAAGAAATAAGCGTAAATCTGCTTACTAACAGCATGGCGGTTACATTTGATGAGCAGCAAATCGATACAAATAAGATTGTACAAAAGGTAGAAAACCTTGGTTATGGTGCAGCCCCCAAGGCATCCCCTACTAAAAAACAGGTTGAACAACCTGTCGATGTGGCACAAGTGGAAACACAGTCCATTAAGAATCGACTCATCGTTTCTTTAATATTTACAGTTCCACTGTTTTATATTTCTATGGGTGAAATGTTGGGGTGGCCAATTCCGAGTTTTCTTTCAGGTATGGAAAATGCGATGGTATATGCTTTGTCTCTATTTTTCCTTGCATTGCCAGTCGTTATCTTCAACCGAAAATACTTTATTGTCGGTCTTAAGAACCTCTTTCAGCTTTCGCCCAATATGGATTCCCTAATAGCTATCGGCTCTGGTGCCGCGTTTGTATATGGAATCTATGCCCTCTACAAAATTGCGTGGGGCTTTGGTCACGGCGACATGGCGATGGTTCATAAATTCTCGATGGACTTGTATTTTGAATCTGCCGCAATGATTTTGACATTGATTACACTCGGAAAGTTTTTTGAGGCTCGTGCAAAAGGACATACATCAGAGGCCATTGCAAAGCTCATGAACCTTGCCCCAAAGACAGCAACTGTGATCAGAGGTGGTGTGGAACTTGAGCTCTCAATTGAAGATGTTGTTGTAGGTGACATCTTGATAGTAAAAGAAGGCGCTTCCGTTCCCGTAGACGGTGTAGTAACAGAAGGTTATGCCTCCGTCGATGAATCGGCAATTACCGGCGAAAGTCTGCCTGTAGAGAAAAACATCGATAGCAAGGTAACCGGCGGTACGATCAATCAAGCGGGCTACTTCCAAATGAAAGCAACAGCAATTGGCGGTGATACGGCTCTTGCAAAAATCATTCAACTTGTGGATGAAGCCACCTCCAGCAAAGCACCTATTGCAAAGCTTGCTGATAAGATAAGTGGTATATTTGTCCCTGTTGTGATTGGCATTGCAATATTGGCAGCGGTGGTGTGGATGCTACTTGGGCATGATTTTGAATTTGCCCTTACAGTAGCAATCACCATTCTCGTTATCTCCTGCCCTTGCGCTCTTGGCCTCGCAACACCAACTGCAATCATGGTCGGAACTGGAAAAGGTGCCTCTAACGGCATTCTCATAAAATCTGCTGAGTCACTGGAAACATTACATAATGTAGATGTTGTTGTACTAGACAAGACCGGCACTGTCACCGAGGGAAAACCAGTTGTAACTGATATTATCCCTCTCAATGTAAGCGAAAATCAATTGTTGATCTTAGCGGCTTCTGTTGAGAAAAAATCCGGTCATCCTCTCGCTGCTCCTATTGTTGAGAAAGCGCAAGAATCAAATATCGTTCTTAGCGAAATATCAGACTACAAGCAAATCCCAGGTCAAGGGATTATTGGCAGCGTTGGCGGCACAACTTACCTTGGTGGTAACAGAAAACTCATGGCTGCAAACGGAATTGATACAGCAGTATTTGATGAAACAGAAAGTACTCTTGCAAGCGAGGGTAAGACGATATTATATTTTGCGCAAGATACGGCTTTGCTAGGCATTATCGCCGTAGCAGATACAGTAAAGCCAACCAGTGACAAAGCCATCGCAGAACTTACGCGCATGGGACTAGACGTTATTATGCTTACGGGTGATAATAAAAGGACAGCCGAGGCAATTCGCAAGCAAGCTGGCCTAAAATCCGTTATCGCTGAGGTTCTCCCTGAGGATAAGGAACGAGAAATTCGTGCTCTACAAGATCAAGGAAAGCGAGTTGTTATGGTAGGCGACGGAATCAACGATGCCCCCGCCCTTGCTCGTGCAGATGTCGGTATTGCCATCGGTGCAGGAACAGACATCGCCATTGAATCGGCAGATGTTGTGCTCATGAAAAGTGATCTATACGATGTTGTGACAGCTATCGGTTTGAGCAAAGCTGTAATGCGCAACATTAGACAAAATCTCTTTTGGGCATTTATCTATAACATCATTGGTATCCCAGTAGCTGCTGGTGTATTCTATGGTGCCTTCGGATGGCTGCTTAGCCCAATGATAGCAGCAGGAGCAATGAGTTTCAGCTCAGTTTCAGTAGTAACTAATGCACTCCGGCTTAATTTTTTCAAGCCGAAAAATATACAATAACATGTTTAATTAGGAGGAAAATTCAATGAAAAAAACTATTAAAATCGAAGGAATGTCCTGCATGCACTGTGTAGGTGCTGTAGAGAAAGCTCTAAATGCTGTAGCAGGTGTTCAAAATGTCAATGTCGATTTAGACAATAAGGTTGCCACAGTAGATGTAGATGGCAGCATTACAGATGAAATCTTACGTGAAGCTATCGAGGACCAAGGATACGATGTTATTAGCATTTCGTAACTCAGTTTCGCACACCAACCACACATAAGAATATAAAGAGAGGCGGCTCACATATGAGTCGCCTATTTTGTTGAATTATATAAATGTTCGCCAATCAAAGGACTGCTTTTTCATGATGCGGCAATTGAGTGCAGTTCACATTTAGGGGAAATTGTGATATATTATGGCTATACTAAGGATAATAAAATTGCTTAGTTCACATAATTAAAACGTAAGCAATAATAGACATGTGTAATTGATGAGGGAGACATAATGCGAGGTGTCTATTTTTTCGCAACCGGTAACGATTTATTTGAACTACTGAAGGAAATAAATAAATCTATGCCAATTGAATTTGTTAAATCGGGTTCTTATAATTCAAAGCAGGATATAGTGAAACGAATTGTTAGTGAATTAGCCAATATAAGCAC
>CAZUEH010000009.1:0-46057 GCA_964619315.1 uncultured Oscillospiraceae bacterium
GATGCCTTATCACCAATTGTATGTGTCAAAATCTGCATGTCATTCTTATAAGAATATTCCACCATCTTGCCAAGTTCTTCTTCGCTATGAACCATGATACCACAGTTGGCTTTGGATCCACCATAAGGTTCATTGAGTAAGGCCGTCTTCGCTCCTAGAGAGCCATCTTGGTAAAGTTTAATTGGCCCAACTTTATAAAATGCTCCCCCTTGGTTCGTTCGATTGCCTGAGTCAATAAACTCCTTCATATCATCAAACGCAGTGAAAGAGGCTTGCTCCCTTACTCTTAATGTCAGCTTCTTCTCTGTTTCAAGCTCCTTGTAGGCAGTCATTATGTTTTGCCAGTTCCTTCCGGGTAGTGAGAGGAAGTTGTCGCTTTCTACAGCAGTAATTCCTGCTTTATTGTAATCTCCCTGTACAGAGAGAATCATTTGCTTTATTTGTTCCACCGTCGGTGGGTTCATAATATTATAACACAATTTCACTGAAGCCTCAGTTAATATCCCTTTTTTTGTATCTATTTGTGTCATGTAGTCTTTAGTTTCATTGAGCTTCATGACCATTTCAAGGGCTTTGCTGTTAACTGCTGCCACATGTCCGCACATGCGAATAAACAAAATAGGTCTGTCCGTTGAAATTTTGTCCAAGTCTGCTTTTGTTAAAAACCTTTTTTCATCGGAAAAATTATCTTGATTCCACCCTCTCCCATAAAGCCACTGGTTTGCACTTTCGCCTTCCATAGCATACGCATGGTTTCTGCCTTCTTCGATTATATTCTTGATAGAGGAAGCATCGTACATCTTGTATGAATTGGCGAGAAAAGCGTAATTAAGCATGTGCAGATGGGAATCAATAAAACCGGGCAACACGGTTTTTCCTTTTAGGTCAATCCGTGTTGCGGTCTCGATTTTTTGTGATTCAAGATTGGTTCCTAAAAAACTTATCTTGTTTCCTGATATCCCTATAGCGGTGTACCTATTGTTGTCCTTATCCATTGAGTGAATTTTTCCGTTATAGTATATCTTATCCATTTTAAAACTCTATTCTTTCATAAATGTCCTTCATTGGCGCAATCCATGCACCTTTTGATTCAACATAGTTTATAAATTCTTCTAACATGGTCATGGTGTGCGGTCTACCAATTACTTGAGGATGCATTGCCACATTTAAGACTCCACCTTCAATATTCTTAACACCGTAGTCAAAAGTACCACTCCATATTTCAAATATTTGACTTTGCGGTTTCATCCCTGTTCTGGTCATTACAAACTCAGAATGTGGAAAATCGTCCATATACCATGATACTGGCATCTCTACCACTTTTGATGGTTCTCCAAATTCGTTGGCTCTATCAAAATGAACAGTACAATATCTAGGGCAATATGGATAAAAATCATTACCCATCAAACTGCTGTCGTATTTGAAGCCGTATTTCTCAAGAATATTCATCGTGTTTGGGCTAAAATCAAATCCTGGTGACCTATATCCAATGGGTTTAACACCAATCTTATCTAAAGCTTCTAAGCCCTTTACCATTATTGCTTCTTCCTCATCATACAACAAGTTGGTAGGATCTTCATGAACATACCCATGATGACAAACCTCATGCCCCCTTTTTACTATTTCCTTGCACACATCTGGATAAGTATCTGATGTATGCCCTGGAATAAAGAAGCTGCTTTTTAGCCTATATTTGTCCAGAAGATCCAATATTCTTGGCACACAAACTTCTGCGCCATATTCGCCTCTGGAAGTGTATATCTGGGATGTCTTCCCAAAAGATTCCATCCAAACTGAAGAAGAGTCAAAATCAAACCCAAGATTCAAGGCAATCTTTTTCCCCTCTGGCAGATTGATTCTACCTGTTTTTTGCATGGCTTTTCCTCCGCTATTTGAACCCTAAGAATCCATCATCTACAGGTATGGTTATTGCATTAATTCCATCTGCTGCGTCTGAGGCTAAGAATCTTGCCACATCACCAATTGCTGATGGTGGAAGTGGTTTCTTTCTCATACCCTTCGAATAAAGCTCTTCAAAAGTGCCCCTTTGTTTGTCGATTTCAATCATTGGCGTATCAATAACCCCAGGCGCTATAGAAACCACTCTGATATTATGCGCCGCAAGCTCATAAGCCGCCGCTTTTGTCATCATTTCAACGGCACCCTTACTTGCGTTATATCCAATAATGTTGCCGCTGGCAACTTTTCCATAAATGCTACCCATGTTGATAATTACACCGGGAAGTCCCTTATCAACCATCATTTGTGCACCTTTTTGCATGCACATAAAAGTACCATACTGATTTACTTGTATTGCTCTGTCATATTCCTCATATGAAGTCTCCAAGAATGAATGACTTGGGGCAATGCCTGCATTGTTGACTACTGCATCAACTCTGCCATATTTTGCTTCAATGGCATCAAAGATTTTTGCTACATCCTCTCGTTTTGAAACATCTGCTACAATATCCAAAACAAGGTCTGCTCCAAATTCTTCAACGAATTCCTTTGTCGCTTCTTCAATTTTATCTTTTCTTCTGCCTACGATTGCTACTGCATATCCACCCTGCAAAAAACTAAGGGCGCATGCTTTTCCAATACCTGTTCCACCTCCCGTAACGAGAGCAACTTTTTTGTCTATCATATCTGTCCTCCTAAAAAGTAAAAAAGTTTATAAATAGCATTGCTGCAATTTGCCTTGCGGAATCGGCGATAAAATCGAGCTTTTATATCGTTTTCTAAGCTGGGCTATCTAATAAAATTAGTCCACGCTGTTTTCTCTACAATTTCAGGTTCTATACCTGCCTTCTTACCAGCTTCAATGCATTTTAACATCCATGTCATGTTTCTAGCCAAAGTTTCTAAAGTAGCCAGACCTTCTTCGTCCTTGAGCAACTCCTCTGGAGAACCATGCCCATGTATTATAGGCCAATAATCTGCACTTACAAGAGGCATTTGATTGTATGTAGGATACTTAGCCAAAGTATCAAACGCAGCCGTACAGCCGCCTCTTCTTGCCACTACAGCGATAGCTGCTGGCTTATACACTAGTGCCGCTCCACCTGCACAAAAGAATCTATCCATAAAGCCCATCATAACACCCGATGGTGATGCATAATGAACAGGTGAGCCAAATACAAACCCGTCAGCATCCTTTGCAAGCTCTAAAGCTTTGTTTACAGAATCGTCAAATATACATTTGCCTGTGTCTCCACATTTTCCGCAACCAAGGCACCCACCAGTAAGAGTTTTTTCTATGTTGAAAATCTCTGTTTCAACACCTCTTTCGTTAAGGGTTTTGCTCATATGGTTTAGTGCTGTAAACGTGCAACCATCTTTGTTTGGGCTACCATTTATAAGTAATACTTTCATTAGTCTTCTGCCCCCTTTTTTATAATCATATACCTCTAAAATACCACACCTGATTGCTATGTGCAACCAAGTTTTATGTATACATTTTAAGAATATTTTGTTACCGATTTTGTTGTTCCCAAAGTAGTAAAAAAGCTTTTACAAAAGGACCCTCAGTTGTTAAATGTTGAGGTGGATAAGTCAGTATTAATTACAATTCCCAACAGGCGAACAAACGTTGGCAGAAATCTTAGTTTACCTCTAATTGTACAACACTTCGGGAGGTCACGCCCCAACCTCTGTAAGATGTCATACTTTTCAGCCACCCAACGTTTGCTATGGGGCATACAAAAGGACCCTCAGTTGTTAATAAACCGAGGGTCCTCCATGTATTCGATTTTTAAGAATTTCTCTTACAATTAGTCTGTATAGTTGTCAAAATATCCTTGGATATATATAAATGGTGTTCCCTTGTCGCCAGAACCTGACGTTAAGTCACAAAGTGAGCCAAGAAGGTCTGTCAATCTTCTTGGAGTAGTTCCCTCTGTTGCCATTTGTCCTACAAGGTTATCATCCTTTTCACGAATTGCACCTTCAATAGCTGACTTTAATTCGTCCCCTCTAAGATCCGCAAAATCATTGTCCGCTAAATATTTTAGCTTTAATTCGTTAGGCTGCCCATTGAGCCCACTAGTAAATCCAGGAGATACTACTGGATCTGCCAATTCCCAAATCTTGCCGATAGGATCCTTGAACGCTCCATCACCATAAACCATAACTTCTACAGTCTTTCCGGTTTTAGCTTTAATTTCTGCCTGAACTCCATCTACAAATTCCTGACAGTTGATAGGGAATAGCTTAATGCTGTCCTCAGTTGCCTTGTTGGAGCCTAATATACCATACTCTGGATTATATCCTGACCCATTTACTGAAGATGTTAAGAGATCGTCCATGCCTAAGACAACTTTTGCTCCGGCAGCTTTGACAATTCTCTTAGTTCTTGCACGAGTATGAATGTCTGCACAAATAACCTTGTCAGCGTAATCAACTATCTTGCGAGGGTTGTTGGCGAAAATGATTTCAGCTTCAGCCCCCTCTTCTTCGATTAAGCCTTTATAATAATTTACGTAATCGATGTTTGTGAATGTATGGCATGACTTGCCAAAAAGTTCTTCGAACTTTTCTTGAGTCAATACATCAGTGTACGGGTCTACGCCTTTGGCATCGAGCAAATCTAAGTCTAAAAGATGATTTCCCACCTCGTCACTAGGATAGCTGAGCATTAGCACTACTTTTTTTGCGCCTTTTGCGATTCCTCTAAGGCATATAGCAAATCTGTTTCTACTTAAGATTGGAAAAATAACTCCAACAGTTTCGCCACCTAATTTGTTTTTAACGTCTTCTGCCAACTGCTCTTTTGTAGCATAGTTAGCCTGTGAACGAGCAAGAATAGATTCAGTGATAGCCAAAACATCTTTGCCGCCTATTTCGAAGTCGCTCTTTTGGATACATTCCATAAAGGTATCAACCACTATGTTTTTTAGGTCGTCGCCTTCTTTGATAATAGGTCCTCTGAGTCCACGTGAAATTGTTCCTATTCTTCTTTCCATTTGTAATCATCTCCTTATAGTTACATAAGCTTTAATTATTTTTTAAAGTACTCTACAGCTGATTCAAACATCTTCATGTCGAAACGGCCTGGTACGTTTTTGTATAAACCATTTCCAATTCTTTCAGAATGCCCCATCTTGCCAAGCACTCTTCCATCCGGGGAAACTATACCCTCAACAGCCCAATCTGAGCCATTAGGGTTAAACTGAATATCATCAGTCGCATTGCCATTCATATCCACATACTGGGTGATTATCTGGCCATTAGCACCAAGCTCCTTTAGAAGCTCTTGGGAAGCCATAAACCTACCCTCCCCATGGGATATTGGTACTGTATAAACATCTCCAACCTCTGTCGCACTTAGCCACGGTGAATTGTTGGAAGCAACCCTTACTCGAACTAACTTTGACTGATGTCTTGCGATCTTGTTATATGTTAATGTTGGATATGTCTCATCTGTGTCTACAATCTTGCCGAATGGCACTAACCCAAGTTTTATCAACGCTTGGAAGCCATTACATATACCTGCCATCAAGCCGTCTCTCTGTTCAAGAAGTTCTGTAACTGATTCTTTGATCTCTTCATTTCTAAAGAAAGCAGTTATAAGTTTTCCTGAACCATCTGGCTCATCACCGCCAGAGAAGCCTCCCGGTATAAACACCATCTGGCTTTGACGTACTTTCTGCGCAAAGGCTTCAATAGAAGCTGCAACGTCAGAAGCAGTCAGGTTATTTAATACGAATATTTCAGGCTCTGCCCCAGCTATCGCAAAGGCTTTCGCTGTATCGTATTCGCAGTTAGTTCCCGGAAAAACAGGAATCAATACACGAGGCACAGGATTCTTAATATTAGCTCTAAATACCTTGTCTGTCTTGTAAGACAAGTTTTCAGGAGTCTTTCCTTCGCTAGGAATGTTGCATGGATATACGGTCTCAAGTTTGTCCTCATATAAATTACATAGTTGAACCAAATCCATTTTTTCACTTCCACGGCAAATAGCAAAGTCAGTTGTAGTCGAACCAATCAGCATGCCTTCGTCTATGTCTTCTGTAACTTCAACTATGAACGAGCCATAATTATACATAAATATGTCGTTAAGCTCTAAATTATCATTATATTTAAAGCCTATTCCATTACCCATAGCCATCTTTAAGATAGCCTCAGCAATTCCTCCGATAGTTGGAGTGTAACAAGCTTTTATAATGCCCTTACGAGTAAAGCTTGTAACTTTGTCATAAAGCTTTCTGAGTGACTCCCCAGTAGGAAGTCCTTTTTCGTTACATTCAGGTTTCAAAAGGTATACCTTGTGGTCTGCCTCTTTAAACTCTGGAGAAAGTATGTTATCAACACTTTCAGTAGTTACTGCAAATGAAACGAGAGTCGGTGGAACATGAAGATTTTCAAAGGTTCCACTCATCGAATCCTTACCACCTATAGCACCTACTTCAAGGTCAAGTTGCGCTTCTAATGCTCCTAACAAAGCTGCGAAAGGTTTTCCCCACTTCTTAGGGTCATTGCCTAATCTTTCAAAATATTCTTGGAAAGACAGATACACATCTTCAAAAGCTGCGCCCTCTGCAACAAGTTTAGAAACAGACTCAACCACAGCCAGGTAAGCACCATGATACGGGCTCTTTTCCATTATGAAAGGATTGTATCCCCATGCCATAAGGCTGCAAGTCTTAGTATCTTCTTTTTCTACGGCAACTTTGTTTACCATAGCTTGAATCGGAGTTCTCTGGTGTTTTCCTCCAAAAGGCATAAGCACTGTTGCTGCACCTATAGTGGAGTCAAATCTTTCTGAAAGGCCTCTCTTAGAGCAAACATTTAAGTCTGCTGCCAATGCCTTGTAGTTTTCTTCAAAAGATCCAGAAATCATTTTGTCGTATGACTCGGGTTTCGCAGTTTCAACAGTAGCATGTTTTTCTGCGCCATTTGAGTCTAAGAATTCTCTGGAAATATTTACGATAGTTTTTCCGTTCCACTTCATGGAAAGAACAGGTTCTTCAGTGACCTTAGCTACTACTGTAGCCTCCAAGTTTTCGTTTCTTGCCAACTTACAAAAGAGGTCTACGTCTTTTTCGGCAACAACTACTGCCATTCTTTCCTGAGACTCGCTTATTGCAAGTTCAGTTCCGTCAAGGCCTTCGTATTTTTTAGGAACTTGGTTTAAGTCTATATCAAGACCGTCGGCTAATTCGCCAATAGCAACGGAAACGCCACCTGCACCAAAGTCGTTACAACGCTTTATAAGCTTGGAGGCCTGTCCATTTCTAAATAGTCTTTGAATTTTTCTTTCTTCTGGTGCGTTACCTTTTTGCACTTCTGCTCCGCAGCTTTCAAGAGATGACACATCGTGAGATTTAGAAGAACCAGTAGCTCCTCCGCAACCATCTCTTCCAGTTTTTCCTCCAAGAAGTATAACTCTATCTCCAGGAGCTGGAACTTCTCTAACTACATTTTCTGCTGGGGCTGCTCCAATAACAGCACCTATTTCCATCCTTTTAGCTACATAGCCTGGATGATATATTTCATCAACCTGACCTGTAGTCAAGCCAATCTGATTACCGTACGAGCTGTATCCTGCAGCTGCTGTTGTAACAAGTTTACGCTGTGGCAATTTGCCCGGTATAGTTTCTGAAACAGGCACCAATGGGTCTCCTGCTCCTGTCACACGCATAGCGGCATAGACATAACTTCTACCTGAAAGCGGGTCTCTAATCGCACCTCCTACACAGGTAGCGGCACCACCAAATGGTTCGATTTCTGTTGGGTGGTTATGAGTTTCGTTTTTGAAAAGCAACAACCAATCCTCTTCTTTGCCAGCAATATCAACTTTGATTTTAACTGTACAGGCATTTATTTCTTCTGATTCATCTAACTTGCTTAATTTGCCTTCTCTCTTCAAATGCTTAACAGCAATAGTTCCAAGATCCATCAAAGTGACAGGCTTAGTTCTGTTCAAAGATTTTCTAAGGTCAATATATCTGTCATAGGCTTCTTGTAATATTTGATCTTCAAATTTTACATTATCAATTGTTGTATTAAAAGTAGTGTGACGACAGTGATCAGACCAATAAGTATCAATCATTTTGATTTCTGTTATCGTCGGCTCTCTATCTTCACTTTGAAAATACTGCTGACAAAACTTGATGTCAGCTAAATCCATAGCTAATCCTCTATCAGCAATAAACTCTCCAAGAGCTACTTCACCTAACTTGCAAAAACCCTCAATTGTTTCAACTGAAGTTGGAATTTCATATTCAGTAACAAGAGTTTCTGGAAGCTCCATAGCCGCTTCTCTTGATTCTACTGCATTTATTACGTATTTTTTTATCGCTTCAATCTGACTTGCATCAGCCTTTCCATAAAGAGCATAAACCTTAGCAGTCTTAACCGTAGGCCTGTCTCCTTTAGCAATTATCTGAATACATTCAGCAGCGGAAGAAGCTCTCTGGTCAAACTGTCCAGGCAAATATTCAACAGCAAAAATGTAATCTGCTTCTGGTAAACTATCGCTCACTATATCAAGTTGAGGTTCTGAAAATACAGCATTTACTGAATAGTCAAATAGCTCTTTAGCGATGCTATCAACATCATATCTGTTGAAAACACGAACTCTTTCTATATCCTTGATTTGCAACAATTCATTGATGTCACTTTTCAAAGCCATTGCCTCATTTTCAAGACCTGGTCTTTTTTCTACAAAAATTCTGAAAACCATAATTAGCTCCTCTCTGCCATCAAAGCGCGTTTGCCTATATCATTTCTATAATGTGCATTATTAAACTTAACTGTTTTCACAGTGTCGTAAGCATTATCAATAGCTTCTTTTAGAGTCTGTGCAGTCTCAGTCACACCAAGAACTCTGCCGCCGCCTGTCAGAAGTTTTCCGTCTTTTAACTTAGCTCCCGCAACATAAATGTTTTTGTCTTGTGGTATTGTAATTTCAAATCCTGTTTCGTAGCTCTGAGGATAACCACCAGATGCCATTACTACACAGCAAGCACTCTTATCTGCAAATTTGATTTCAGCCTTATCAAGCTGTTTATCATAGATTTTAAGCATAATTTCAAGAAGGTCACTTTCAAGCAAAGGAAGCACTACCTGAGTTTCAGGGTCTCCGAAACGGCAGTTGTATTCGATTACTTTTGGGCCTTTATCTGTAAGCATGAGTCCAAAGTAAAGACAACCGGAAAAGCTTCTTTCTTCTTTGTTCATAGCTTCCATAGTAGGTTTGAAGATTGTTTCCATACAGAGGTCTGCAATCTCATCAGTATAATATGGATTTGGTGCAACTGTTCCCATTCCACCAGTATTGAGGCCTTTGTCTCCGTCTAACGCTCTTTTGTGATCCATTGAGGAAATCATAGGGACTATGGTCTTTCCATCTGCAAAAGAAAGAACTGACACTTCAGGGCCTGTTAGAAATTCTTCTATTACAACCTGGTTGCCGCTATCGCCAAACACTCTGTCTCCCATAATGGTTTTAACAGCATCGATAGCTTCTTCTCTTTTTTCAGCGATTATAACGCCTTTGCCAAGAGCCAAGCCATCAGCCTTTACTACCACTGGGATATCGCAAGTTTCAACATAAGCTAATGCTTCTTCCATTTTGCTAAAAACTTCGTAGCCAGCTGTAGGAATGTTGTACTTTTTCATTAAATCTTTTGAGAATGCCTTGCTACCTTCAATGATAGCCGCTCTTTTGTCAGGTCCGAAGGTTTTAATGCCTTTGGCCTGCAAAGCATCTACTGCTCCTAAAACTAGAGGGTCATCAGGCGCAACAATTGCAAAGTCTATTTTATTCTCAACCGCAAAGTCTACGATTTTATCTATGTCCTTTGCTCCTATATCAACACAAGTTGCATCAGCTGCGATTCCGCCATTGCCAGGCAGTGCGAAAATCTGCTCAACCTTGCTGCTTTCTTTTATCTTTTTGATTATGGCGTGCTCTCTGCCTCCGCCGCCTACTACCATTACTTTCATTTCTACCTCCCAATTTTAGTGGTGGAAAAGTCTTATACCTGTCATAGCCATAGTCATACCGTATTTGTCACAAACTTCTATAACATTATCATCTCTTATAGAGCCTCCCGGCTGTGCTATATAAGTCACTCCGCTTTTTGCCGCTCTTTCGATATTGTCACCGAATGGGAAAAAGGCATCGGACCCTAAACATACTCCCTTTAAACTTGCCAAATATTCTCTCTGCTCTTTTCTTGAAAACTTCTCAGGTTTTTCTGTGAAAATTTCCTGCCAGTTTCCATCACCGATTACATCTTCGTAATCTTCTGAAAGATACACATCTATAGCATTATCCCTATTAGGGCGTTTCACTTCATCTTTGAAAGGCAGATTTAAAACTTTGTCATGCTGGCGAAGATTCCACTTGTCAGCTTTTTCTCCTGCCAATCTAGTACAGTGTATTCTAGACTGCTGTCCTGCACCCACACCTATAGTCTGACCATCCATTGCGTAGCATACGGAATTAGACTGAGTATATTTGAGAGTGATTAAAGCAATTATCAAATCACGCTTGGCCTCTTCTGGCAAATCTTTCTTTTGAGTTGCAATTTCTTTGAGCAAATCTTCGGAAATCTTAAGGTCATTACGCTTTTGTTCAAAGGTAATTCCAAAGACCTGTTTAGTCTCAAGCTCTGCTGGTACATACTCCGTATCTATCTTTATTATATTGTAGCTTCCTTTTCTCTTTGTCTTGAGAATTTCTAAAGCTTTTTCATCATAATCAGGCGCAATTATTCCGTCAGAAACTTCTCTTGCAATAAGTTCAGCACAAGTTGCATCGCACTTATCTGAAAGAGCAATCCAGTCTCCAAAAGAACTCATTCTATCAGTTCCTCTTGCTCTCGCATAAGCAGTAGCTATTGGGGATTGATCTAATCCTTCTATATCATCTACAAAAAATGCTTTTTTCTGGCGCTCATTCATCGGAATTCCTACCGCCGCTGAAGTTGGACTAACATGCTTAAAGGATGTTGCTGCACAAATTCCAACAGCATCTTTGATTTCCTTTACGAGCTGCCAGCTGTTCATAGCATCAAGAAGATTGATATATCCAGGTCTGCCATTTAAGATTTCTATTGGCAAATCTTTTCCATCTTCCATAGATACCTTTGCTGGATTTTGATTGGGATTACACCCATATTTTAATTGATATTCTTTCATAACTTCACCTATACATTCTTGTTTATCAAGCGGGTTTGAGTAGTTCCGTCTTTTAAATCTTTATATGCAACATATAGAGAAATCTTATTTTCTTCGTTAATGTTTTTCCACAATTCCTGTGTCATTTCATCTATGTTGTCTAAGACTGCCACCTCTTTTGGCTCGCCTGCAAAGGTCGGCAACGGATTGCCGTCTCCATCATATGTGTGGATTATACGACCTGTTCCCCCGATTGCAGGATAGTTATAGAATAGACGCTCGCAACTTGTTCCTGCTTCATCAGCGCTTTTCAAGATACTTAGCTCATAGCTAAAGTCTTCGCCTTCGAAGGTTAGCACGCCACTAATTCTTGGGGTAAAGTTTGGAGCATCTGGCTCAAATTCTCTTGTCATAAGAGCCTCTTTGGAAGTCTTACCTTGTTCCATAAAATCAAATATTGTATCAGTTTGATCGCCGTTTGTAACTATCAAGTTTTTCTTCAAATCAGCAACCGCTCTATAGATTATGAGACTTGGGTCTTCTACCTTCGACTCATCAAAAGGTCTTGTGTATATGTGACCTTTTTCGTCTTCTTTAAAAATACGATTTCTGCTATTTTCACTTCTGCCGCTGATAAAGTAGGCAATTACAGCCTTATTATCAGTAGTTTTTCCAACTAGGATTCCTCTTCCTGGATAGGGATTAGCTCCTATGCATTCTTTTATAGTTTTCATCTATTTTCCTCTTACAATATGTTGTGATATCTGCTCTGCTGCCTGCGGAAGGATCTTCCACTCGGCTTCTTCCATAACTCGTTTTTGAAGAATTTCTGGTGTGTCACCATCCATTACTTCTACAGCCTTTTGCAAAATTATTTGTCCTCCATCGGGGATTTCGTTTACAAAATGCACTGTCGCTCCTGTTACTTTGACTCCGTATTTCAACGCTTCTTCGTGAACATGGATTCCATAGAATCCTTTTCCGCAGAATGATGGTATCAAAGACGGATGAATATTGATTATTTTATTAGGATATTTGTCAGTAAAGTCTTTAGTCAAGATGCTCATAAAACCGGCCATTACTATCAAATCTATTTCATGATTCTCCAATGCACGGGTTAGCGCATCTTCAAACTTTTCCTGAGATCCTAAATCTTTTTTAATAAGGGTAGCTGTTTCGATATGGTTTTCCTCTGCTCTTTTGAGGGCATAAGCATCCTTAGTGTTAGAGACAACAAGCTCTATCGTCCCACTCTTGAGGATTCCTGCCTTCTCAGCATCTATAAGGGCCTGTAGGTTAGTCCCTCCGCCAGAAACCAACACAGCTATCTTTGCTTTTAGCATATTACCACCTTTTCATCGGATTCGATAACTTCGCCTATGATATATGCATCTTCGCCTGCTGCTTTTAAAACTTCTAAAGTTTTTTCTGCATCGGCTTTGTCCACTATTATGCTCATTCCAACACCCATATTGAATGTGTTAAACATATCGTGTTCAGGAATATTTCCAACCTCTGCCAAAAGTTCAAATATAGGCAGTATCTTGATAGCCTTTCTATCAATCTTGGCACACAAGCCCTCTGGAATGCTTCTTGGAATATTTTCATAGAAACCGCCACCTGTTATATGAGACACGCCTTTGACATCAACACTTTTGAAAAGTTCCACTATAGGCTTCACATATATTTTAGTTGGAGTCAATAAAGTTTCTCCCAAAGATGCTCCTCCAAGAGCTTCCATTGGTGCTTTAAGGTCAGTGTTTTCTACATCAAAAATCTTTCTTACTAAGGAAAATCCATTTGAATGAACTCCACTAGAAGGAAGTCCTATTATAACGTCTCCCTCTTTCATCTTAGTCTTATCTAAAACTTTAGACTTGTCTACAGCGCCTACGCTGAAACCAGCTAAGTCGTATTCGTCTTCGCTATAAAAGCCCGGCATTTCTGCTGTTTCGCCTCCTATAAGCTCGCAGCCTGACTGAACACATCCTTCGGCAATACCTGCAACTATTTGCTCGATTTTTTCCGGATAGTTCTTGCCACATGCAATGTAATCTAGGAAAAACAAAGGCTTTGCACCACAGCATATTATATCATTTACGCACATAGCAACACAGTCTATTCCAACTGTATCATGTTTGTCTAGTAGGAAAGCCATTTTTAACTTGGTTCCTACTCCGTCGGTTCCGCTTACTAAAACTGGTTTTTTCATGTCTGTAATGTCCAGCTCAAATAATCCTCCGAAACCTCCTATATCTGCACTTTTCCCCTCTATCATAGTTCTAGCTACGTGCTTCTTCATCAACTCAACTGCTTTATAACCGGCAGTTATGTCCACCCCTGCTGCTGCGTAGCTGTCAGATTTTGATTTATTGCTCATGGTATTTATTCCTTTCCGCTCCAACAATAAGTACAAAGTTTACATGGCTCAACGCCTATTGCTTCTATAATGCCATCTAATGTCTGGAATTCTAGAGAGTCAAACTGAAACTTGTCGCATATGGTTTTTCTAAATGCTTGGCCTCTTTCCGTTTCGAAATCGCTGTATTCATCGGCGTATTTTAGGCCTTCTTCTCCCTCAAGTTCTACTATAACACGTCTTGCTATAAGTTCCATCTCATTTCTTGCTGAGGAAAAATTCAAATACTTGCACCCATACATAATAGGAGGGCAAGCAGAGCGCATATGTACTGCTTTTGCGCCATTTTCATATAGGAATTCTACTGTTTCTTTTAGTTGTGTTCCTCTGACTATGGAATCATCCACAAACAATAGATTTTTATCTTGAATAAGCTCGTGTACTGGAATTTGCTTCATCTTAGCAACTTTGTTACGCTCTTTTTGGTTAGTTGGCATAAAGCTTCTTGGCCAAGTCGGCGTATATTTTATAAATGGTCGAGCGAATTGAACGTTTCTTTCGTTTGCATAACCTATAGCATGAGGAGTTCCCGAATCGGGTACGCCACATACATAGTCTATGTCTTCTGCCTTGCAATATTTTGCATCATTTTGGGCCATGATTTTGCCGTTTTCATAACGCATCACTTCCACATTCACTCCCTCATAATTGGAAGTTGGATATCCATAATATGACCAAAGGAATGCGCAGATTTTCATTTCTTTTCCTGGAGGATTGAGTTGCTTGATAGTATTGGCAGTGATTTCTACTATTTCGCCAGGTCCTAATTCTTTTTCATCTTCGTAACCCAATTTTTTATACGCAAAGGACTCAAAGGAAACACAATGTCCATCCTCACTCTTGCCTATTAAAACAGGAATTCGTCCTATTTTATCTCTTGCAGCAATTATAGTTCCATCGCCTTTTAGTATGAGGATAGAAGCAGTTCCCTCTATAGATTCTTGTGCAAACTTGATTCCCTCTGTGAAACTCTCTCTTTGATTTATCAAAGCAGCCACTAATTCTGTAGAGTTTATCTTGCCACCAGTCATAGCGTCAAAATGGCCACCGCTGTTTAGAAAATAGCTTTCCAAAAGCTGGTCTGTGTTGTTTATACGTCCTACGATGCATATGGCATAAGTGCCAAGTTTTGAACGAATCAAAAGGGGCTGCGGATCAGAATCGCTAATGCAACCAATCGCTGATGTCCCTTGCATCTCGTCAAATATATTTTCAAATTTTGTTCTAAAAGGTGAATTCTGTATGTTATGTATTTCCCTTTGTAATCCTATTTCTTTATCGTAAGCCGCAAGACCTCCACGGCGAGTTCCCAGGTGGGAATGGTAGTCCACTCCAAAGAACACGTCAAGCATACAGTCTTCCTTTGAAGCTACTCCAAAAAATCCGCCCATTACTTCCTCCTAATGTTTCTTTCTTTATTGTTCTAATTTCAATCTTTCGTTCAAAATATATCTAATTATGCGAAGAAAAGTTCTGACAGAGTCATTGGACCGATGTACTTACCATCTTTGTAAACACGCATGTTTCCTGATGCGATTTCATCAATAAGCATAACTTTGCCGTCTTTGTCATATCCGAATTCGAATTTAATATCATAGAGGTCTAAGCCTTTTGCCTTTAGATCATCCGCTACTATCTGAGTAATCTTCTGTGTCATAACTTTAATGTCATCATACTGCGCTTCTGTCATAACTCCTAAAGCAACCAATCCATCTTTAGTAACTAGTGGATCGCCTTTTTCGTCATTCTTAAATGTTGTTTCAACATACGCTGGCAAATCTGCACCTTCTTCGATGTATTCACCATAACGACGGAAAAAGCTTCCTACTGCTTTGTGTCTACAAATAACTTCAAGGCCTTGTCCAAATACCTTTGCAGGAAGAACTTCCATTGTAGTTTCTTTTAGATCTGCATTGACATAGTGAGTGCTGATTCCAGCTGCATTGATTTTTTCGAAGAAATATATGGACATGCGTAGATTTACATCGCCAACACCTTCAATAGTAAGTCCAATTGCATTTTCGCCTGGATCAAATACTCCATCTTTTCCAGTGCAATCATCTTTAAATTTCAAAAGAAAGTTGCCGTTTTCTAATTCAAATACGTTTTTGGTTTTTCCTGTGTAAACTAGATTCTGTTTCATCGTTTTCATGCTCCTTTATATTCTTGATTAAAAATTATTTGCAATTTGTTAGTATGTCCTTATTGTCTCTAAAACTTTGCAGAAATTAAGGCATCTTTTTCTAAAACTTTTTTAGCATCTTTCTGACGCTTTTCCAAAAGCTTTTGTGCTGCTTCTTGGTCCTCTATGGCCAACATCTGTACAGAAAGTAATGCGGCATTGACTGCTCCGTCTATGGCAACTGTTGCTACAGGTATCCCTTGTGGCATTTGTACAGTTGACAAGAGGGCATCAATGCCGTCTAAAGTCGATGATTTTATAGGTACTCCTATAACAGGTAGTGTTGTGTTAGCAGCTAACGCTCCTGCCAGATGAGCTGCTTTACCTGCGAAAGCTATAATTGCTCCAAATCCGTTTTCTCTTGCTGTTAACGAAAATTGTGCTGCTTCTACAGGAGTTCTGTGTGCGGAATACACGTGTACCTCAAATGGTACGCCTAATTCTTTAAGAGTGTCTACAGCTTTTTCTGCCACTGGCAAATCGCTGTCAGATCCCATTACGATTCCTATTTTTTTCATTGGTAATCCTCCAAAATAATTAACGGCACACTTGCATTTTCTCATGAAACAAGCACACCAATCTGACTCAAATTCTGAGTTTTTGGGGCAGTATTTTTTAGCCACAAAAAAGCTCTATCAATTACTTTTATTATAGCAATTCGATAAAATCATTGTCAATAGAAAAGCCAATAAAACTTACCAACTTTTTATCATGCGTTCGCCATATGTCGAACGTTATATTCTTTCATCTTTTTTTAGTTCGTATTTTTATGCTATTGACATTTTCACCTTTCAAATGATATACTTTTCTTGGCTGGATGATAAAGGCGGGAGAGTACATCGTAGCGATGTCACCGAAGGGGCCAAACTCTCAGGTAAAAGGACCGCTTTTGGACAGACCTCTGGAAAGTGTGAAAACCACCGATGAAGCAATTCGCTAGTTGCGAAGAATCTTTCAGGTAAATAGACAGAGTGTGCTTACTTAGTTTGCACACTTTTTTTGTACTCTAATGTCTGGTTTTATTAAGGAGGTTACCATGTCTGTTACTATCTTACTAATATTTGAAATTATTGGAACTACTGCCTTTGCCGCTTCTGGTGCAATCACCGGATTGAGAAAAGGTATGGATATATTCGGAGTTTCCATATTGGGTCTTGCCACCGCTGTCGGCGGCGGTATAATTAGAGACTTGATATTAGGGATTACTCCACCTATGACTTTTCAAAATCCAATATATGCGACTATTGCCATTCTTGTATCCATTTTGTTTTTCGTGGTAGTCAAAAAGTCCCCTTCTTTTAGCATCAAAGGTTCCGAAATTATAATGCTACTAGCCGACTCAATCGGCCTTGGTGTTTTTACTGTCATCGGTATAAATACCGCGTATTCTATAGACTCCGACCATAGCATGTTTCTGCTGATATTCGTTGGAGTAATAACTGGAGTTGGCGGAGGAGTAATGCGTGATATTATGGCTGGTAATCCACCGTATGTGTTCGTAAAACACGTCTATGCATGCGCTTCTATAATAGGAGCACTTGTCTGTGTGATGTGTTGGCCACAGCTTGGAAGCACCACTTCCATGTTGGCTGGTACTGCCGTTGTAATTACTCTTAGACTGTGTGCCGCACATTTTAGATGGAGCTTGCCTAAGGCTAAAATAGATTAGTTTTGCCACGTAAAAAGGCTTGAGAATGTATTCTCAAGCCTTTGTTTTTATCTTATTATTCTTTTGACTCTCCATCTTCAAGGGCTTCTGCCTCTTTTAGTTCTTGAGTCTCTTGCTCATCATCAGCTTCCTCAGTTTTTGGTGCTCCACCAAAAGCTTCAAGTTTTATGTGTTTTCTAAATACTACCAATATGAAGATTACTAGTGCCAATGCTCCAAGGAAAGAGTAAAGTATAACCTTTAAATCTCCTGTCTTAGTAGTTAGCAAGTGCTCTACATCTTCTTCGTTAACATACCAGTTGAATACAACCTCTGCTTGAGATGTTTCGTACTTATCTCCTACCGGTGCACTGAAGAATAGTTTGATATAATATCTAGTGTCATTCTTCTTGGATCCGTTAGCGGTCTGCGGCATAGCTATCACTTTGTTATCCGCATCTTTGAGGCTTCCCTCATAAATCATTTCTTCATGAGTTGCATCATAGATTTCCATTTTTAATGCTTCAGATATTCCATCAGTAGCTCCTAAAACATCGGTTCTAAAAAGCATATCCATATCTTTGTCATGATTTATTCTTACAAAGTAAACTTTTTCAACAACATCGTCTCCTGTCATTTCGCTTAACTCGACAGTGTCGCTAGTCTCTGTACGGTTATTACGCAATTCGAGTGAGATTTGGTTTTTTATTTCCTCAGTCAAAATATCGTCTTTGTCCACTGTAACTTGTGGATTATACATCCTCAATAATATTCCTGTAACAACAAGCAGAAATATCACTGCAAACAATATTTTAGCAGTTCTTATGTTCTTTTTATCGGCCTTGTTCATCTTTTGCTCCCCTCGTTTTTCCAAATAAGATTTTACAGCTTTCTATGAAATCTTGGTGTTGTACTGTTTTAGGTTCAAACTTCATCAGGCTAAATGCAAGTTGTTGCATTCCTCCAGCGGCAAATGGAGATATAATAGTTCCTATGCCGATTGGTCCACCAAGTTGCCAACCTACTACCAAGACTACTGCAAGTATAATTACGTTTACTCCGCCTATAGGAATCTTGTGAAGTCTACGGGCAATGGCCACCTGCATAGCATCCCTTGGGCCACAGCTAAGTCCTGCTTTCATATACATGTATTGGGAAAATCCAGCTATCAAAAATCCCACCATCAACATGGCTATTCCTGCCCACAAGTTCTCTTGTGGCGGCACTAAATCAATCCAATTAAGAAGATCGACTGTCTTTCCAACTACTATGGCATCTAATACGGTTCCAATGCCTATTTTCTCTTTTAGAAGAAGGTCTACCCCTATAACTGCAAAAGAGATAATTATGGACGCATCTCCATAAAGGATTCCCCACTGCTTGGCAAGCCCAAGGCTAAAAGCATCCCATGGATCTACACCTATGTTTGCCTGTATTATAAGGTAGGTTCCTACTGCAAAGAGCATAAGGCCAAAAGTAGCTGCAATAGAATTTTTAAAAATGTCAAATCTACTTTGATTCATTATCGTCCTCCATTAGTCGTCATATAGCAAGTAGACAAAGCACATTATACTACATTTGAGGAAATTTTGCACCCTTTTTTTGTTCAACACCCTTCGCAGAGGTCTTATAAATAGAATTAAATTGCTATTGTTTCCACGGCCAATTGTGCTATAATTGGTGCTAAGAAAAGTGGCAAGTCAAGTGCTTAAGGCTTGGCTACTATGAGAAAATGTATGACTGGTTTTTGGAGGCGCATATGTACGAATCATTTGAAACATTAGATGTAGTTAAACTCACTTCAGAAATGGTTGCAATTAAAAGCTATTCCTTTATGGACAACCAAGAAGAAGAAATATCCCAATACATTTTGGATTTTTTCCTAGCAAATGACATCAAAGCATATAGAAAGGAAATAACTCCTGGCAGGTACAATACTTTTGCCGTTTTAGAAGGAACAAACAGCAAAAATCATCCTTCCCTGCTTTTGACGGGTCATATGGACACAGTCCCAGCATACGATTTTGAAAAAGCATTTGAGCCTTGGGAAGATGAGGAATATGTTTACGGGCGAGGCGCTTGTGATATGAAAGGCCCGCTTGCATGTATGATGTGGGCAATGGCGACTATCAAAAAAAGTGGCACAAAATTAAAGGGAGACCTTATTTTCTGTGGCGTTGCTGATGAGGAAGAAGCTGGTATCGGTACCGCAAATCTAATAGAAACAGGTCCTGAGGCAACTTACTCAATCATCGGAGAGCCTTCAACAATGAATATCGATCTTGGCCACAAAGGCTTAGAGTGGATAGAAGTTTCCTTCAAAGGGAAAAAAGTTCACGGAGGGGCTCAAAAGGATGGAGTCAATGCTATTATGATGGCCAGCAGATTTATACACAAACTGGAAACCGAGTATTTGCCTAAACTAGCCACTCGTACACATCCAATTCTAGGAGAAGCCACCTTGAATATCGGCACAATAACTGGCGGAGATCAACCTAGCACAGTTCCAGACCACTGCTCCCTACGATTAGACAGGAGATGTCTAACTTCAGAAACTATTAAGCAAGTTTATAGCGAATTGCAGCAGTTGATAGATGAGCTTCACCAAGAAGACCCTAAGTTTGAAGCCGAAATTAAAGATGTTTTTAATGGGGAAACCTTGCCACATATACCATTCTGTACTGATGAAAGTTCAGGAGTGGTTGTAGCAGCGAAAGCGGCCCTTATAAAAAATGGAATCACGCCAGTTCTGTCACGATTCCCTGCCTGGTCAGACGCAGGCTTTATGTCGGCAGGAACCAATAGCCAATGTATTATTATGGGGCCTGGGGACTTAACCCTTGCTCACTCTATCCATGAAAAGATTGGCAAACAAGAGCTGATAGATGGCGCAAATATTTATATGGATATAGCATTGGCAATATGCCAAGATTAAGCTCAATAAAAAAGGAAGTGCTATTTTAGCACTTCCTTTTGCTTATCTGTCAAAATATGATATGAACTTTCCTGAAGTTTCTGTAAGGATTTCGTTTTCCTTGACAGTTTCTATACCATTAACAATTACGTGATTTATCCCTTTGTTTGGAATATTGATATCTTGGAATGTTGGCCCATCCATTATAGTGTCAGGGTCAAATATTGTAATATCTGCATCTGCGCCTTCTTTGATTATTCCTTTTCTGGATTCAATTTCAAGGCGTTTTGCTGGTTCCAAAGTCATCTTCCTAAGAGCATCAATTAGGCTTAACTTCCCCTCTTCTCTTACATACTTACCTAAGACTCTAGGGAAAGAACCTGCGGCTCTAGGGTGGCCCATACCATTGTTGATAATTCCGTCAGAAGCTATCATACCTACTGGATTAGCAATGGCTTCAGCAATTTCATCTTCATTCATTACAAAAGCAACCGCTAACATTTGTGGATACTTCTCTCTCGCATCTTCAAATATTTCTTTGGTGCAGAACACATTCTTATATGGCTCTTCTGTAAGCAATATATCGCTGTATGTTTTGCCCCAGTCTTCTAAGCAACCGTCTTCAAACACTGTTGAACCAATGGTTGTAGAGAACGCGTTGTATGGATAAGTGTCATAGTTGAACTTTGGATTTTTGCGAGTCTCCTCGTTGATTACCTTCAAAGCCTCTCCCATTTGGCCTAATGCCGCGCAGGAAGACAAGTGAGAAACTTGGAACTTTTTGTCCATCGCTTCTTGTACTTCAATCATTTCTTCGATTGCTTTGACAGCATTGCTGCCGTCCTCTCTGTAATGAGCAGTAACCAAAAGATGTTCGTCATCCTTTAATTGAGTAGCGTATTTGATTTCTTCTGTGGTCATACCTGGGTCGTACTCTATTCCAAGGGAAATACCAAAAGCACCCTCATCTAAGTCTTCCAGCATATATCCCCTTATTTTATCCCAGACAGCCTTATCGGTTTTGTCATAATGGCCAAAGCCTAATACGTCATGTCTATAGTAGTTGTAGCCAGAAAGTATAATATAGTTGACTGGCGCACCCCCAAGTCTATTCATCATAGCTTTAAATTCTTTGAGAGGTTGGTTCATAACGCCACAGTTGCCGCCAACAGCCAAGGTTACTCCTTGTCTTGCCATCATCTTGGCTATTACCCACTCATCTCCTTCGCTCACTTTTTCCTCGTGCATGTGAATGTCGATGAATCCCGGTGATACGATTTTTCCTTTTGCGTCTATAGTCTTCTTAGCAGGTAATTCTTCATTACCTACATAAGTTATTTTCCCATTTAAAATGCCAATATTGGCTTCTATCAATTGTTTTTTTTCAAAGTCAGGGTACTGGCCTGATGTAATTAGTATGTCTAACATTCAAGTCTCTCCTATCGATTATTTAGAATATTTGGCATGGTCTATTATCATTAAGACGATGACCAGAACAATTCCAAGTCCAAAAATAATAATTGGTGATAATGTTGCTTCTGTCGCTTTTAAAGCAAACCAAGCGCATGCTCCTGCGATAATGCCTAACAAAATAAGTCTGTTTCCAAACATTTTGCAATACATCGGCATATTCGTGATTCCTTTTTTCTGAAAATCAGCAAGGAAGCTTTCTTTTCCGCGTTGAATAATTGAGCCAATTACTAAAAGCTGCAACATCATTGCTATCATTATATAGCCGAATATTTGTAGTGATACTAAAGGGCTTATATCCATCTATTTTCCCTCCTTGTTTTCTTTATCTTCTTTGATTGAAAGGTAAAGAGAAATCGCTGTATATATTACAGCCAAAGGCACGAAAATGGAGAAGCAGAACACATACCAGGTATTTGCAATGTATTTCATCGCAAACATTTCCACTATCATGGTCGCCGCCCCTGCAACTAATAGTGCTCTTTTGTTGATGCCTCTTCTAAAATCTATGATGAGTGCAATAATTGATATTATGATTGGTGCTAAGTAAATTAATGTAATTAACATATTGTTTTCCTTTAATTATACATAAAGTGGCATGCACTTGAGCTAGGCTTAAGGTCATGCCACTTAAATGCTTCATTTATTCATGCATTAGTTGCAAGTATAGAATTCCAGGAATTACTGTAATCCCATAATGTGTGCAGCTGCTACGAATACTGCTCCAAGTAAGTACTGTAAGCCAACCAATGGAAGGATCCATTTAGCCCACTTAGCCCAAGGAATCTTAGCAAGTGCAAGACCAGCCATGAAGTATCCTGAAGTTGGTGTGAATATGTTTGAAATACCATCACCTAACTGGAATGCTACGCAAGCGGTCTGACGGCTTACTCCTACCAAGTCTGAAAGTGGAGCCAAAATTGGCATTGATACTGCCGCCTGGCCTGAACCTGACGGTACGATGAAGTTAAGTAAGCACTGGAATATGTACATTCCTATTGCAGATACCATTGATGGAAGTCCAGCAAGGAATCCAGCACAAGCATTAAGAATAGTATGAAGGATGTTACCATCTGTCATTACTACCAAGATACCACGTGCAAAACCAACTACTAAAGCGCCTGTTGCGATGTCAGCCATACCACCACCAAAAGTAGTAGCGTAGCTGTTGAAGCCCATGTCTTTGTCAATAACTGCAACTATCATGGACATTGCGAAGAAGATAGCAGCGATTTCGTCCATATACCAACCCCATGTAACTACGGAGTATACTAGGAAAATGATCGCGATGCAGAATACTACTAGGATGCCTTTTCTTCTTCCAGTGAATTCTGGAAGTACTTCTAAGTCTACTACATCTTCTCTCTTCTGATCTTCTGCATGCATTACAGATAAAGTAGGGTTCTTCTTAACTTTATTTGCATACATTAACATAAATCCTACTGTAAGTCCAACCATACAAGCGTACATTACAAGACGGAATCCCATACCAGAAAGTAATTCTACCTGGGCGATACCTTGTGCAACTTGTACTGTGAATGGGTTGATGAATGCTCCAGAGAAACCAGCACCAGCACCGCAAAGTACGATACCTGCACCAGTAATGGAGTCATATCCCGCCGCAATCATCAGTGATACGAAGATTGGGATGAACGGTATAGTTTCCTCTGCCATTCCGAATACTGATCCGCAAAGTGAGAAGAAAATCATTACAACTGGGATTACAACCCAAGTTTTACCCTTGAGCCCTTTGATGAGTCTTCCCATTCCTGCTTCAATGGCTTTGGTTTCTTGTAACACTGTCATTGCTCCACCTACGATAAAGATGAAGAAAATGATTTGTGCGCATTCTTGCATACCACGAGGTACGGAAGTTAATAGCTGCAATAATGTTACAGGAGTCTTTTCCATGTAAGTGAATGTGTCCGGATCAACTACGGTTCTTTCATGTCCTGTTTCTGGATTGTCGATGATAGTCATCATCTCGTATGAACCAGCAGGAATTACGTAGGAAAGAACGGAGAAGATTAGGATTAGTGCCAACAATAAAATATAGACGTGTGGCACATTAAATTTCTTCTTGGTTTCCATAAATAAACCTCCTATGAAATTTGGTTGCCTTAAAATAAAAATAAAAGGCTAAAAATAACGTTTAATGTCCTTCATAATCCCTGAAGGGCTCTCGCTTTGTTGTATAAAGGTTTGAGCAAAGCGAATATATTTCATACACATCGTGTACAAAAACAGTTTATGCGCTAAAATCTTCTTTCAGCTTTTTGATTTTTTCCTCATCACTAAATATCTTAGCTATAGTACCTACTATTAATTTGGCTCCATCTCCAAGAGCTTCGTGAGCCTTAGGGCCTTTGACCGCCGCTAAAAATTCTTCTGTATGAATTGTAACATCTCGCTCCACCAACTGAAGTGTTGGATGAAGTGCTGGACATTCAAAGCTTACATTACCTATGTCGGAAGATCCAAACATTTTATTATGGTCGCCATTGATTTCAATTCCAAGTTCACCGAAAACTTCTTCAACGGCTTTTTCGCCAGTCTTGTTTCTGTTCATACCCTTAAACATCTTAGTGGTAAGATTTCCTTCGTAAGAGCATTCAGCCATTAAGGCTCCGCCCTTTGCACAGTTTTCAACTCTTTCCAAAAGTTTCAAAAGATAAGGGTATTCTGGATGTCTCATCCAAGTCTCAATTCGGGCTTCATCAGGAATACTACCACCTGCGGTACCACCTTTAAAAAGGATCGAATTAAGTCTGGTATCTGGCTCACAGCATCCACGAATGCAATCCACACCGTGCATCATAAGTTGCGCAGCATTTAATGCGTTTTGTCCCTCCCAAGGAGAAGCTCCCGCATGCGACGCTTTGCCGTTGAAAGTATAGCTCATAGATGCAAGGCTGTTTAGCTTGCAGAAAATCAAGTTTTGGTTATAAAGATGAACCATTATAGCTAGGTCATAGTCTTTGAAAACTCCATCTTCGCTCATGTAACATTTTGCGCCATCTTCCTCCTCTGCTGGAGTACCGATTACGTGGATGTCACAATCAAGTTCATCTTGAAGCTCTGTCATAGCTATTCCAGCAAGCAAACTGATAGCCCCACTTAGATTATGTCCACAAGCGTGTCCAATACCAGGTAGTGCGTCATACTCTGCCAAAATCGCTATCTTATGTTTATGATTATTGGCTCCATAAGTAGCCTTAAAAGCTGTTTCAATTCCTGCGAAAGGATACTCAGTATCAAACCCTTTAGATTTTAATGTTTCAACTAACTTCTTAGATGTTTCAAATTCGTGCTCTGCTATTTCAGGATTATCTGCAATATTATCACTTAAAGCAGCGAGTTCTTCTAAGTTTGATTTGATTTTTTCTTCGGCTGTTTTTAGAATTTCTGTATAATTATTCATTTTTTTATCCCCCGTCAACAATCTTGAAGCCTTTTACATTGGTTTTTTTCACAAAAAGCACATTACCACACAATAATTTTTGCGTCAAGCGTATATAAAAATAATTTTTGTATACATCCGAATCTTTATCTCTTTGCCCTAGATTATGGCAATTTTTTACATGAATACTCTATGCTTTCCCAAAAACAATGCCTTAATTCTTTATTTCTCTTTAAGCATTTTAGTGTATATTTACTTATATATATGTTACTATTTTAATCGATTAGTTTACTTCGCCAATTCAAGCAAATTATCGTCAGCCACTCTGTATGTAGTCCATTCATCTAATGGTTTTGCCCCTAAGGATAAATAAAAATCTATGCTTGATTTGTTCCAATCGAGGCACACCCATTCAAATCGTCCGCAATTTTTTTCTACAGCAGTCTTTGCCAACTTTTTCAAAAGGGCCTTGCCATGACCATGCCCACGATATTCTGGAAGTACAAATAGATCTTCAAGATAAAGGCCTGGACGTCCAAGAACTGTTGAAAAATTGTAGAAATAAAACGCAAATCCTACTTCCTTTCCATCTTCAACGGCAAATATTACTTCTGCTCTATCTTTGTCAAATATCCAGTCTTCTAATAGTTGTGGTGTTACAGTTAGTTCGTTTTCTAAGTTTTCATAAGTTGCCAACGCTACTACAAATTCAAAAATTAAATCTACATCTTTGCGTTCTGCCTGTCTAAACAAAATATTAGCCATAGTTTACTCTCCTTTGCCATTGCAATTGATAATATGTGCTTTAATTTTATGTTTATATCTTAAATCAACTATTCTTACTATGCAAGGATGAAATCTTAAAACTAAGAACTATTATTCTTTTACAATTAATTCAAGGACATCAGGTCTTGCGTAGTGGCCTATTGCATCATGTTCCATTCTACTTGATGCTGCCAATTGCATATCAAGATCTGCATATATAATTGTTTCTTTGTCCCACACAGGTCCCATCACGTAATGGCCGAATGGATCGATGATACAGCTTCCTCCACGGCATACAGCTTCTGGCAAGTCGGCAATGTCCTCAGAAGTTGCCAAGTCATCTGGATATGATGATTTTGTTACTATCATATCGCTGTTGATAAAATAACATTTTCCTTCGATAGCAATGTGCTGTATTGTAGCTTGCCACTCCGAATTGTCGTTTGTATTTGGAGAAATATATATCGTAATTCCCTTTTGATAAAGGGCAACTCTCGCTAACGGCATATAGCTTTCCCAGCAAATCAAATTGCCCATAGGACCCCACGGAGTTTCCATGACTGGGAAATAGTCTTTGTTTGCATCTCCCCACATAACTCTTTCAGTCCCTGTAGGTTTTAGCTTTCTGTGGATTAGACACTCACCATCAGGAGAAATCATTGCATTACTGTTGTACAATGTTCCATTTATCTCATCTCGCTCTGAAAAACCGATGCTAATATAAGCTTTTGCTTCTTTGGCCGCTTCTGCTAATGTTTCAAGTTCAACACTGCCTGCAACTATGGATGCATCGTAGTATCTTTTCCAGTCTTTTCTTCCTGCGTCATTTCTCTTGCCCATACTAAATCCAAAATTCATGCCTATTGGGTATCCCGGAATAAATAACTCTGGAAATACAATTAAATCAGCATTTTCTTTGGAGGCTTCCTTTATATATTTTAGTGCCTTTTGTAAGCAGGCATCCTTATCAAACATACAAGGTTCAGCCTGAACTAATGCTGCACGACAATTATCTTTTATGTCCTTCATAGCCTTAACTCTCCTTTTCTAAACAACAACACCCTGAAACATATTGTCGCAGGGTGTTTATTAGCTCGTGAAAATTAGTATAGATTATTTTGCCATCTGCTTAGCAACTTCTTCAGCAAAGTTTTCCTCTGCCTTTTCTATACCTTCACCTACTTCATATCTGACCATATCAACAACCTTCATAGGCTTGCCGATTTCTTTAGCTACACTGTCAACATACTGTGCAACTGTCATGTCACTATTTTTAACGAACTTCTGATCTACTAAGCAAACTTCCTTAAGGATAGCTTTAACTTTGCCTGGAATGATTTTTTCCAACATAGCTTCAGGCTTACCTTCGTTTAGAAGAAGCTGTTTAGCGATTTCTTTTTCAGATTCAAGCCAAACTTGATCTACCTGAGTTTCATCAACAAACTTAGGGTTCATTGATGCTACCTGCATTGCAACGTCTTTTGCGCATACTGCGATTTCGTCTGCTGTAGCTTCAGTTTCGATTCCAACAACAACGCCGATCTTGCCTGCGCCGTGGATATATCCACTGTAAACAACGCCAGGAGCTGCCATCTTGTGGAATCTTCTAACGTTCATATTTTCGCCAATCTTAGCGATTTTGTTGTTAAGAGCATCTGCAACAGTTCCTTCGCCTTCGTAAGGAAGTGCTTTGAAATCTTCGATATCATCGCTATTAGCTGTTAAAGCCATAGTAGCTAGAGTTTCTACGAATTCAACGAACTCTTCGTTTTTAGCAACGAAGTCTGTTTCTGAGTTTACTTCTACAACTGAAGCAACTTTGTTGTCTTCTGAGAAAGCAACTCTTACAAGACCTTCAGCTGCAACTCTACCAGCTTTTTTAGCTGCTTTTGCCAAGCCTTTTTCTCTTAGTAATTCAACTGCTTTATCTATATCACCGTCGGTTTCAACTAAAACCTTTTTGCAGTCCATCATGCCTGCTCCGGTCATTTCTCTTAATTCTTTTACCATTTGTGCAGTTACTGCCATTTTTATGTCCTCCTGTTATATATTTCTGAAAATTTGTCGACGAATTATTCAGCGTCTGCTGCCGCTTCTTTAACTTCTGCAGGAGCTTCTTCTGTTGCAGTTCCTTCGTCAAAGCTTTCGCCCTGATTAGCTTCCATAACAGCGTCTGCCATTCTGCTTGCGATTAGCTTTACAGCTCTGATTGCATCGTCATTTGCAGGAATTATATAATCAACATCATCTGGATCACAGTTTGTATCTACGATACCTACGATAGGAATTCCAAGAATTCTTGCTTCTTTAACTGCGATTCTTTCCTTCTTAGGGTCTACAACGAATAGAGCGCCAGGCATGCCAGGCATATCCTTGATACCGCCTAAGAACTTTTCAAGTCTGTCCATCTGTAGTCTAAGTTTAACTACTTCTTTTTTAGCAAGCTTATCAAAAGTACCATCTTCTTCCATTCTGTGAAGATCAGCTAATCTCTTGATTCTTGTGCCAATAGTTTTGTGGTTTGTAAGCATTCCGCCTAACCATCTTTCGCTTACGAAATACTGTCCACATCTAGTAGCCTCATCAGTTATTGCCTGCTGAGCCTGCTTTTTTGTTCCTACAAAAAGAACTGGTTTGCCTGTTTCAGCAACGCTTCTAATGAAAGCATACGCTTCATCAATTTTTCTTACTGTCTTCTGTAAGTCGATGATGTAGATTCCATTTCTTTCTGTAAAGATATAAGGAGCCATCTTAGGGTTCCATCTTCTTGTCTGGTGTCCAAAGTGTACACCTGCTTCTAGCAATTGCTTCATTGAAATTACTGCCATTTTTATTTCCTCCTGGTTTTTACTTCCACCATATCGAAACACCACTTGCGAAAGCTGTCATCAGCTTCATTGTGCACCCTTATATCAGGGACTCGCGGCAACCAATATCGATCGGTGTGTCAGTTATATTTTCGACTCACTTGTTATGAGTCACTCAAATACTATACAACAAACGCATTGAAATTGCAAGGTTTTTTTGAAAATATTAAGTCAATGTAGAATGTTACTTATTACTATATCCAACAAGAAGGCTATCCCTGGAATCAGTGCCACTGCACTTAGTACAGGTTTTGACCAACCGGAAGCAAGTTTCTTTAGTACAGGCACCACTACATATACAAGGAACAACCCAGATATTGCGAAAAACATTACAGAGCGGAAACATATAAATCCGTCTATATTTCCCCAGTTCCATATCTCTACATTGTAATCCCACAGCCTAACACCCTGTAGGTGAAACAGCAAGTAGCCAACTGTGTATTCCAGTGCTCCACAAAGGAATCCGCTTAATACGAAAACCACAAGAGGCCTCTTTCTAAAACGATATGCGAATATGGTCATTAATGCGGCACCCGCTGCATAAATCGGTATCCACGGGCCAAAAGTTGTACCTCTTTTTGTAAAATATCCCAAGTCTACCCTATAAAAGATTTCTTCGTATATAAATCCGAAAACGCCTCCGAATACTAATATCAATACGAAGATCATAGCAATGCTCCATCTGTCAAAATGATAGTCTTTTTCTCCACGCAAATCCTATTTTTTGATAATGTTGTTCTCCTTCATTTCATCTTGCCACCTTTTTTAGTTTATTGTTAGTCCTATAATAATAATTGTTTTGGCGTAAAAAGTCAATTTCCAATGTGTTTGCAGAAGTTAGATCTGCATTACTTACTCTTTACAGCAGTTTTCTCAAATATGCTGCATAACTTTGTTTTGTTCTTATATAACTTTCCCGTCCGAGCATTATTCTATCTCCATTTTGAAAGGTAATACTCTGGTTCTTTGCTAGAATGATTTTTTCCAAATTTACAACCAACTTTTTTAATGAGTAGTAAAACCTTTCATCGAGCTGCCGCTCTAAACTTTCAATTCGCTCATAGCACACATACGTTTCATCTTGTGTGATAACAGCTAGTCTCCTCTGTCGCTGTTCCAAATAAACGATATCCTCTATATCGATTTTTTTCACATAAGCACTCGTAATCACAGGCACAAATTTTTCCAAAACTAACTCCTTTCTTAACAATATCTAATAGGTGTCGCTCCAAACTGTTCTTTGCTTTATTATACATTTGTCTATTTTGTGATACTTCAACTATTCTTCGACTTTTTCTCTCAGCTTTCGACATTTTTCGATTTTACTTTAATAACAGTCTTGACACAGCGCAGTTCATAAGGGTGTATACGAAAAAACACCTACAATTACCATCTTATATGGTTATTGTAGGTGTTTCTTTGTTATATGATAATGCTACATTTCTTCTCTTTTGTAGGTGATCAAATCTTCTGCTATTTCGTTTGCAGCTATGGATACTGGTTTTTCAGTATCTTCCTCTGTTAGGATTGGTTTGCCGTCAATAATATCTCTAGCACGCTTTGCTGCCAGTATTACTACAGTGTATCTGCTATCTGCTTTTTTTCTAATTTCATTAATTGATGGATATAACATTATGCTTCCTCCTTGTAACTTTCAATAAGTTCTTCTGGTGTAAAGGCTACTTTTGAGTGTTCAGCCACTAATATTGCCTTTACCCTTGCCACGGCCTCTTCTAAGACACCGTTTACTACGCAATAATCGTATTTATCTATATACGAAAGTTCTTTAAGTGTTTCTCCTAAACGAAGCTCAATGGCTTCCGCAGTTTCTGTTCCTCGACCTGTAAGACGCTTTCTCAAAACTGACATTGACGGCGGTAATATAAATATAAATACGCCACCAGGATAGTTTTCTTTCACCTTGAGAGCCCCTTGCATGTCAATTTCCAAAATAACATCTATGCCCTGTTCTAATTTTTCGAGAACTGGTTCTTTAGGCGTCCCATAGTAATTGCCATATACTTGGGCATACTCTAGCAGATTGCCGCTATTTATATGCTCTTCAAAAATTTCTTGCTCTGTAAAGAAGTAGCTGACCCCTTCTGTTTCCCCCACTCTTATTGGGCGAGTTGTCATGGAAACCGAAAGTTCGAGTTCGCTTGCGTCTTCTAAGAGTTTTTTGCATATGGTTCCTTTGCCAGCGCCTGATGGGCCAGAAAGAACAAATAGTTTGCCTGGATGTTTTTCTGTGGGATTCATTTTGAACTCCTGTTTTGTGAAATATTCTCATTTTGCTTACTGAAAGCTTTTATTATGAATAATCATTCTACCACAATCTCCAAAACGTTTCAAGAGTTATTCTATATTCTGCACTTGCTCTCTAATCTTCTCAATTTCACTTTTTATTTCAAGCATGTGGCCAGTAACCGTAATGTCATTTGCTTTTGAACCTATAGTATTAGCCTCTCTATTCATTTCTTGAACTAAGAAATCTAATTTTTTGCCCTCTGCTTCAGTCGCACTTTCTACGATTTTTTTCATCTGAATAAGATGGCTGTTAAGTCTTGTGATTTCCTCGTCTATTGAACATTTGTCGGCAAATATTGCTGCCTCAGTTAGAATTCTTTCCTCTGGAATTGCCGCATTGCCTGACAATAAATCGCTGATACGATCTCTCAATTTATTTTTGTAGTCCGAAACTATCATTGGAGACCTCTGTGCAATCTGATCTAAAAGGACTTTTATGTTATCACCTTTTGCAAGTAAGTCCTCTGCTAGCTTTTCTCCCTCGATTTGGCGCATCTTTTCTAAGTTCGCTGCCGCTTCCTCTACCGGAATCAAAATAGCTTTCGCAATTGCCTCTTCGTCCTCAACATCAGGAATAGCTTTCATTACATCTGGCATGTTAGCCAAAAGTTGAAGTGAAAGTTCACCCTCAAGTTCAAAGTTTTGCTGCAAAGTTTTTAAGTTTTCATAATATTGACGAGCTATTGGCTCATTCAACTTGATATTTATATCGTTCTCTGTGATGTTTTCCACCATGATGGAAACATCTGCTTTTCCTCGGCGAAGTCTAGTTTTGACTGTTGTCTTAATTTTGTCCTCAACAAATCCATATCTTCTTGGCATCTTAATAGACACATCCGAGTATCTGTGGTTTACTGCTTTAATTTCTACAATGATATTTCGCTTTCCATCGTTGTTCTCGCTCCTACCAAATCCTGTCATACTTTTTATCATCTGATTTTTTTCCTCTTTTCCTAATCTATGATAACAGGTTCATTTTACACGAAAACACTGCGTTTTGCAATAGGGCTTACCTTGCAACAATCTTTCTCCCGTGATAAAATGCTTGAGAAGCGAAAGGAGCTATTATGGCATTTGATGGAATCATAACTATGGCTGTGGCAAAAGAGCTAGAGTCAAAAATTTTAACAGGAAAAATTGACAAAATATATCAGCCAGAAGCTGATGAACTTGTCTTTAATATATACACAAAGCAAGGAAACGTTAAGCTATATGCTTCTGTTAACTCTGCATCTGCAAGAGTGCATATTATAGACGGTAGCTTGCCTAATCCACCTGCTCCACTTTCTTTTTGCATGCTTCTAAGAAAGCATTTGCAAGGCGCAAGGATTACTCAAGTATCTCAAAAGGATTCCGAAAGAATCTTGGAAATTTGTGTAGAAACTTTGAACGAACTTGGTTTTACAGTTTCCAAGAAACTAATATTTGAAATCATGGGAAAGCACAGCAATATTATTCTCGTAGATATTGCAACTGGCAAAATCATCGATTCTATTAAACATGTTTCTATAGATGTTAATAGATTTAGACAGCTTTTGCCGGGCATTGTATACAAGTATCCACCTGCCCAAGATAAAATTCCTTTTAAGGATTTAACTCAGCAAAGCTGGGATTCAATAAATCCAATAGGCTCAAAAGCAATCAGCGGTAACATTGGTGGCATCTCTCCATCCTTTGCAGAGGAAGTGGCCAAACGCCAAAACCCTTATGAATTTTTAAAATCAGTAATCACTTCAATAGAAGATGGCAACACTATGCCAGCGGTTTACTCCGATGAAAAGGGTGCTCCTAAGGAGTTTCACCTAATTCCTCTAACTGAGTATGAGGAGGTTTGTCAAAAACGAGAATTCGACACTTTGAGCCACTGCTTAGAGTATTATTATAACCACAAGGAAAGCACAAATCGCATTCGTCAAAAGTCCTCAGACTTGATTCGAACCGTTTTAGCTCAACTTGACAAGTTAAATCTAAAAAAACAAAGATTGAAAGAGGACTTGCTAAAAGCAGAAAACTCCGAAGACCTTAGGCTTTTTGGTGAACTTCTTACGGCTAACCTTCATGCAATAAAACCCGGTTCTAAAAAAGTAACCGTTACTAACTATTATGATGGTGCTGATGTAACAATCCCTTTGGATTCCCGTTTCAGTCCTTCAAAAAATGCACAAAGCTATTTCAAAAAGTATGGCAAATCCAAAACTGCCATTAAGGAAAAACACCTCCAGCTTGATGCTAACGATCAGGAAATAAACTATTTGAGCTCTGTTCTTTCATATCTTGAAACTTCAGAGGAGATCGAACAGATAGATGGCCTACGCAAAGAACTTGAAGAAACTGGCTATGTGAGAAAACGCAAAATCCCAGGTGGATTCAAAGAAAAGAAATTCAAACCTGAGCCATACAAATACACCCTCCCAAATGGAATGAATGTATTGGCCGGCAGAAACAATAAAGAAAATGATGTTTTAACTTTAAAGACAGCATCTTCCAAAGACACTTGGTTTCACACAAAAGACATACCCGGCTCCCATGTAATCTTACAAAACGCTGGCCTTGACCCGGGAGAAGAGAATATCCTTGCTACTGCTGCTATCGCCGCATACCACAGCAAAGGTAAAACTTCTGAAAATGTCCCAGTTGACTATGTTCAAGTCAAACATGTCAAAAAACCTTCTGGTGCCAAACCCGGAATGGTCATATTCACCAACAACAAGACAGTTTGGGTTAACCCTAAACTTCCTGAGTAATAACACAAAGTGTTTGCCACATGGCAGACACTTTTCTTGTCAAAAATGCGATTCGGGAGTACATTTGTACTCCCGTTTTAAAAAAATCATTATTTTAATTGTTAATTGGAACTTTTCTATAATTCTATTGTCTTTGTGGCTATAGCCTGCTGAAAAGCGCTGTCATGCTCTACAAATATCATCGTAGGCGAGAACTCTTCAAGCAAAGCCTCTATCTGCATACGTGTAAATACATCAATAAAGTTTAACGGCTCATCCCACACATACAAGTGCGCACTTTGACAAAGGCTAGTTGCTATTAGCACTTTTTTCTTTTGTCCGTCAGAAAAATCCGCCATACCCTTTTCAAACTGAACTCTTTCAAAATCCATTTTTCGCAATATGGTTTTGAACTTGCTTTCATCAATATCAATCTTCTGAGCATAATCTGTAAGATACCCTTCAAGATGATCTGTACTTTGAGATACATATGATATTATAAGGCCCGATCCAATGGAAAGGTTGCCCTCGTGTTTTATCTCATCGCCCAATAACAATTTTAGCAAGCTACTCTTGCCGCTTCCGTTATTGCCTTTGAGCAAAATTCGTTCTCCTCTATTTATATCAAAGGAAATGTCATCGCAAACTTGTCTTTGGTCATACATTATTTTGATATTCTCGAAGGTAGCAATCCTATCCGCCCTGTATTGCAACGGCAATAGTTTAAGATTATCTGTCCTTTCAAAATTCTTGAGAAGTTCCGATTTTTCTTTTACAGCTTTGTTTCGGCGAGCCTCAACAGTCTTGGAGCGTTTCATCATTTTAGCTGACTTATGGCCAACGAAGCCTTTGTCTGCCGCCCCTATTTTAGATGCTTCAACTTTGTCAGACCATCTTGCTGTGCGGCCAGCAGCTTTTTCTAACCTGCTAACATCTTTTTTTAGACGTTCGCTTTGTCCCATTTCAAACTGTTGTTGTCTATCAAAGTTAGTGAACCAAGATGAAAAGTTTCCAGCTTGTACCTCAATTCCTGCCCTGTTTATGGACACAATATGATCCACGCATTGATCTAAAAACGCTCTATCATGGGATATCAAGATAAATCCCTTTTTTCTTTTTAAGTACTCCGCCAAAATAGTTCTTCCGCCAGAATCCAAGTGGTTCGTAGGTTCGTCGATAAGCAGAAAGTTGCCTTTTTTTAGAAACAGTGCCGCCAAAAGAACCTTTACCTGTTCCCCATTGGAGAGAGTATTAAAAGGTCTCCACAACACTTCAGGGTCAACATCTAAATATGAAAGTTCTTTCATTATTTCCCAACTTTCAGCGAAATCCGAAGCTTCTTTCAATATATTTTCCGTCATCATAGTTTTATCTTTTACTTCATAAGGGAAATAGTCAAAATTTACTGAACTGTGTATTTTTCCCTCGTATGGATACTTTTTTAGAAGAAGATTGAAAAAAGTAGTCTTTCCTCTCCCATTTCGGCCTATAAAGCCAAGCTTCCAGTCAGTATCTAACTGAAAATTTACGTTCTCGAATATAGGGTCATAGCTTCCCGGATAGGTAAAGCTAAGATTTTCTATTTTAATCATAGACATAATAACACCTCCTCTTGGTTTTGCATGATTTTACCAAAATTTCGCATTGTTAGTCTTATTTTTACATTTTATCACCTTTTTTGTTTTCTTCTTTTGAATAAACGGGTATTATGAGAGCACATCGCAAGGATTGCGTTGATGTGAAAAAAGGAGGTATAGACATGAGTCAACATCGTTGTTCACTATGCGGGAACATTCACAATAATATAACCTTTAAATGTGGTTATGTCTGTGAGGATTGCATTGATTACATCAAAGAAAGTCCTCGTGATAAGCATCAGGAAAGGTAGTTTTGATTGGCTCAGAGGTGGCGCCATGAAACGCTTCCCTCTTGATGCAATTAACAATACAATTTAATAATTATGAAAATCTCAAATGAGCCCTATCTTAATTCTACAATTTGCAATTAGTTCCCAAGGAAGGGACGCTAGTCTTATCGGACTGGTTGTCCTTTCTTTTTCCTTTTGTTTTGATTATTGTTGACACGCTTTTGATGCTTTTCTTTGTTAAGTCTTTTTTTAGTCTTTGCTTTCATTACTGAAAATCCAAAGTGACCTATCGGCCCTCTTTTGATTCCATAATACTCACCGTGTACATAAGCAACCAAGCCAGCATTAACAAGACCAAAACTTCCATCTTCTTCGATTATTGATTTATTAACATGTAGTTTGACTATTTCTGCCACAAACATATCGTGAGTTGGATATTCGTGTACTTCCTTGACCTTGCACTCAAGGTTTACTGGAGACTCTCCTATCATCGGACAAGCGACTTCTTCACCATCGACAGGGGTAAGTTTCATTTCCTTGAATTTATCTACGTCTGCGCCTGATTTAACTCCACACCAATCAGTAGCAAAAGCCAAATCCTCGGTAGTCAAATTTATTACAAACTCTCCCTCTTTGCTAATTATTGAGTGAGAATGACGTGACTTTCGCACGGAAACATATGTCATCGGCGGCTGTGAATTGATTATTCCAGTCCAACCTATAGTAATTATATTTTTTTCTTCGCCTTGTCCACAAGACACCATTACAGCAGGCACTGGGCTAAGCAGTGTGCCTGGCTTTAAAGTTACCTTTTCCATATCTTTTTCTCTTTTCTATCCTCTTAACTTTTGAAGTGTTTCTTCAAAAATTTCAGGGCGAGGAGTTTCAAACTCCATGTATTCTCCTGTCTTAGGATGTATAAACCCTAAGATTTTGGCATGAAGCAACTGCCCCTCCACCTTAAATGGCTGCTTTTTAGGGCCGTATACAAAGTCCCCCACTAAAGGATGTTTGATATAAGCCATATGAACTCTAATTTGATGGGTCCTGCCTGTTTCAAGCTGTGCCTCAATGAGAGTATAGCTTCCAAATCTTTCTATAACGCTCCAATGAGTAACTGCATTTCTAGAAGTTTGTTTACCGTCTAACACGACGGCCTGACGTAATCTGTTATTAGAATCTCTACCTATGGGCAAATCAACAGTTCCTTTGTCTTCAACAAAATTATTAAAGACCAAGGCCTCATATCGCCTAACTATAGTATGGGCTGCAAGTTGTGCTGACAATGATTCATGGGCAATATCATTTTTGGCAACAACTAAAAGTCCGCTTGTATCCTTATCTATTCTGTGTACAATTCCCGGTCTTATGACTCCGTTGATGGAGGAAAGACGATCACCACAGTGATACATTATTCCATTAACTAACGTTCCATCTTCATTGCCTGGTGCAGGATGTACAACCATTCCTCTTTGTTTGTTTATTACTAAAAGATCATCATCCTCATAAACTATATCGAGAGAAAGATTTTCCGGCTCGATTTTAAGTTCTTTAGGCTCGGGAATCAATATTTCTATCGAGTCTCCTTCTGAAACCTTGTATTTTTTCGTTGTGCATTCTTGGCCATTGACCTTGACTTGACCTTGCTCCAACAGTTTTTGTACAAAGCTTCGAGATACTTCTTCTAACTGCAAAGAAAGCACTAAATCTAATCTAGTGCCCTTGCTTTCTTGGTCTATTAAAAATGTGTAGCTTTGTGAATCTTTCATAAGCGTTTCTATATCCCAGTCATTCCAAAACCTAATTAGAATTTGTCCTCTATGGTTCAGGCGTTGCAAGTTCGTCTTTGTCAGCAAACGCAAACATGTAAAGTATCATTAACCCCGCCCCAATACATACAGCCATATCTGCTATATTAAACACAGGGAAAAATCTAAAGTCAAACATATCTGTTACGAATCCGAACGCCATTCTGTCTATCAAATTTCCGACTCCGCCAGAAATTATCAAGCACAGAGAGCAAGTTAATGTCCAATGACAATGTTGGTGTTTTTTCATATACCAAATCCCTAAAATTATAGCCACAATGGGTATAATTATGAGCATTACACCATAGTCCGAAAAGAGGCTAAAAGCACCACCTCTGTTTTGCACATAGGTTATATGAAAAAGGTCCTTAATTATAGGTATGCTCTCACCTATATACATACTACTTCTAATGAGAAGTTTTATGAGTTGATCGAACAATATAATCCCTACTACCCACAGATACCTGAATCTCTTCATCTTGCTTATTGGCCTTAGCCAAATTCCCCCTTACTCTCTAATATTTACTATAGTTTTAGAAAGATCTTGCTTAGTCTCTTTGGACTTTTCCCCAACATACTCATTGCTTCTTGACAAATCAGTATATGTCATAGATGCAGGTATGAATTCTTTTTCGAATTCTTCAAAGATGTCATTTCCAGAATAGGCTACTTTTTCAAGTTCATCTTCTAAAAGTTTTTTATATCTGTTTTTTAAGGTGTCAACTCGCCCTCTCAAGCGATTTCCCTCTTCCGTCAGGCTTGAAATTGATTCTTTTGCCGACTTGGTTATAAGCGCAGCCTCAAGCTCTGCATTTTTCAAAAGCACTTCGGCTCTGCGTTCAGCACTTGCAGCTATATCATTCATCAGTGATTTGGCAGCCTCAAGTGTTTCATATACAGAAGTTTCTGTGTCTACATGCTGATTTACTTGGCTATTTGCCTTTTCCAGTTCTAACTTCAATTTTTTGTTTTCTCTTATTAGGTTTTCCATATCCACGATTATCAAATCGAGGAAACCATCAACTTCTTCTTCTTTATAGCCTCTTACCGATCTTGTAAACTCTTTGTACTCAATGTCAGCAGGTGTAATCATTTCTTCCTCCCCTAGGTGTGTACTTTAAAAAAACATTACAATAAATCTTATTATCATATTTCCGGCCATTTGAATCACTACTATAGCAAGTAACACGGAAAAGTCTATCATTCCAGTATTGAATCTACTTAGTAGCTTTCTAAAAGGCATAACTATAGGCTCTGTGAATCTTACAAGGGCCAAATAAATCTTACCAAAAGTACTCGTAACATCTCTGACAAACCAGCTCATTAGAGCCTGTGCTATCAGTAACCCCACCAAAATCTCACAAAACATACGTACTGCATAAATCAATATTACTTCCATATTCCCCCTTTTTTCTACCTCCAAGGATTTTTGTTTCCTCCGAAGTCGAATCCCCTTTCATCTTGATTAGCTGATATATCAACGCTCTCAGGTGCAAAAATAAAGATATTGTTCGCTACCTTCTGAACATTTCCATTTAAAGCATATGTGGCGCCACTCAAAAAATCGAAGATTTTTTTGGCACTTTCAGTCTCGATTTTTTCTAAGTTGATTATTACAGGTCTTCTTCCCTTTAGGCTATCTACAAGTTTAGGGCATTCATCAAAGCTTTTAGGCTCAATAACTACCAGCTTAAATGCGCTGGTTCCTGCTACAGAAATTCTTTTTTCTATAGGTACAGCCTTAGAAGTATCCCCCATAGGTTTAGGCGTAGAATATTCTACTTGAGGTCTTCTGATGCTTTCTCGGCTTAATCTTTCTTTTTCAACCTGAACTTCTTCCTCTTCAAAGTCTTCGTCTACTTCTTCAATTCCTACCAACTTTTTAAAAGTGTCTCCAAATCCCATTGCTCGTTCCCTCCTCATTTTAGCCCATTTTTTGTGAATAATCTCTCGTTCCAAAAATCGACGTACCTACGCGTATTAGATTGGAACCTTCTTCTATCGCTACTTCAAAGTCATTTGACATGCCCATTGAAAGATACTTGAAGTCAATATTTTGGTTTTCTATCTTGCTGTACTCGTCGTACAGTTTTTTAACTTCCGCAAAATATACTCTCGCATCCTCTGGATCATCTTCAAAAGGAGCTATACACATAAGTCCTTTGATTTTGATATTAGGACATTCATCAAGTATATCCTGTATCATTTGACCTGTCTCGTTAGTTGTAATTCCAAACTTGCTTTCTTCCATAGCAGAATTAACCTGAATCAGTACATCCATTGTCAGGTTGTGTTGCTCCGCTCTCTTATTGATTTCCTTGGCTAATTTCAACGAATCCACAGAATGTATCATTGAAACTTTGTCAATTATATATTTGACCTTGTTAGTCTGCAAATGTCCTATAAGGTGCCATTTGACAGGGTCTACATGGTCATATTTGTCCATTATCTCTTGTACTTTGTTTTCGCCTATGTCAGTAATTCCACAGCTAATGGCTTCGTTGATTTCATCCACACCATGAAGTTTAGTTACTGCCACAAGAAGAACTTCTTCTCCATCTCTGCCTGATTTTTTAGCAGCATTGTTTTTTAGTTCTTTGATATACTCGATGTTTGATCCGATTGACATCTAACTCACCTCTTTGCCAACATTATCTATTTTTTAGCTTGTTTTAAAATTTCAGAATAGGTCTGCACAGACTCTACTCTGTTACCTTCTGCGTCATGGAAATAGTTCTTTTCTATAACCGTCTTGTCACCCTGTGAGGAAAGTATTTTTATTGGTGTAAAGTTCTCATTGTTAAACTTGTCTACCACAAAAACTCCCTTGACACCATCTTTTTCAACTATGCTGTCAGTATTTAGAATGATTCCGCTATAACTCGATGCAACAATAGTGCAGTGTTTGATTCTGTGTTTGTCAAAGCCATCATAGTTTCTGTTACAAGACAAGATTATTTGCACATCGTCGCCTTGCTTCGTTATGCTCTTGACGGTCATTTTAACTGTTACATCTTCATCAACTTTGACGGATACTCCTCTTCCTTCTTCAAAAATCGCAGCATCTTCTTCGCTGAGCCAGTACACTAAACACCATTGGCTATTGTCTATAATTTTAAAAATAACATCACCTGACTCCGCTGTGCCAGAAATCGCTTCTTTAGTAGTACCCTGCTTTTCTTGATACTCTTTTAAGAAGGATTTTTTTAGGAGAGTCATGTTTTCCGTATTTATCTTATTCTCGTACCCGTCGTAACGGTAGCTAATGATTCCCTTTTTTTCAATATACTGCTCATGGTTTCCTACAGTAACTGCTAAGGTTTCAGACCTCAAAAGTTCTCCTTCTTCAGCCTTTCTATCTACCGTACCACCCGACGGTGCTTTGTACACCTGCTCATCCCTTACAAATACACATTCTGTCTCTTCTTTGATATCTAAAGTGCCATACTGAGCAACATAAGTTTGATTGAAAATGTCAAATACTGTTGGTACGACATAAATTATTATATATAAAAGGATAAACAAGGCTATAAAAACCAATAATCCTTTTTTTGGTTTAAAGTTGCTTTTCGTTTTTTTCATGTTTTCCCCTCAATAGCATTTTACCACGAAATATTGTGTAATACAACCTATCTAAAGGGGTTTTGCCACAACCTTTTGTAATATTTTTTCCTCGTCTTTTGTGAGGCTTTTTTCCTTTTCGAGATAAGCGGCCCATAAATCTGGTCGTCTCTCTTTTGTAAGACTCAAAGCATTTTCATATTGCCAAAGATGTATCAGCTTATGATTGCCGTTTGTCAAAACCTCTGGCACCTGCATGTTCTCATATTCTCTAGGCTTAGTGTACTTATCACACTCCAAAAGCCCTGAATATATAGACTCATCCGCTGTTGATAAAGCATTGCCCAGCACATCAGGAATGAACCTTGCAACTGCATCCACTAACACCATTGCTGGCAGTTCTCCACCTGTAAGGATATAATCCCCTATGGAAATCTCCTCCATTTGCCAATGGTCAATGGCTCGTTGATCTACGCCCTCATAATGCCCGCAAAGTATGACAATCTCCTCATCAGCTGCAAGTTCCCGTATTTTGTCATGGTTCAAAACCTGTCCTCTTGGCGACATGTATATTACTTTTTTGCCCTTTGCGTCTACTGAATTCAACGCACCAAAAATAGGGTCTGCAAGCATAACCATTCCAGGGCCTCCACCAAAAGGAGTATCATCTGCCTTGTTATGTTTATCATTGCTAAAATCTCTGATATTTATTAAGTTGATGTCCAAAATCCCCTTATCTCTAGCTTTGCCTAAAATGCTGCTTTCTGTCACAGCCGTAAACATTTCTGGAAATAAGGTCAAAATATTGATTTTCATTTTACATCTCCGTGGGTTTCGTCTTTAATTAAAAGCCTTCTACAAGACCTGGGATAAGGTCGACAATTACAGTTCTTTCGTTTATATCGACGGATTTAACGAATTGCTCCACAGCAGGAATCAAGGCTTGTCCACCTTTTTCTAATTCCACTTGATACAAGTCTTGCGCCGTATTCTGAAAAACATCGCTGATAGTTCCTATAACCTGTCCGCTTTGCTGATCCTTGACCACGCATCCTATTAAATCTCTTATATAAAAGGTGTCTTCTGGCAAAGAACGCAATTCTTCTTCTGTAATGAACACATCTGACTCTTTTAAGTTCTCTGCTCCAGTACGGTCATCTACGCCTTTTAACTTGGCAATAACCACGTCCTTCTGATACCTGATATTTTCAATCTCATATTCCTTTGATCCTTTTCGTCCTTCGACGATAATGCTATCAAAGTCTTCAAATCTCTCCTTATAGTCGGAGTAATGATATATTTTCACTTCACCTCTTAAGGCTACAGCGTTTACTATTTTTCCAATTTTAATCTTTTCCATGTTTCCTCTGGTTTCTCTAAAACAGTTGGTTCGGTTATTATTATAGGCACATAAATACCCCATGGTAAATATGTGCCTACTTTATCTTTTGAAACTATTCTTTTACAATTTCCACTGTCACTTTTCTATTTTCTTTTGTCGCTGCGGCATTGACAACAGTACGGAAAGCTTTTGCAATTCTTCCCTGCTTGCCGATTACCTTACCCATATCGCTTGGAGCTACTTTGAGGCGGATAACTGTTCCTTGTCGACCGTCTGTTTCAGTCACTTCAACACCATCGGGATTATCAACGAGTGACTTTGCGATTGCTTCAACCAGTTTAGTCATTAGTTTTCACCGCTTTCTCGTTATTTCAAAACTCCGGCTTTCTTAAATAAAGCTTTCACTGTATCTGTAGGCTGCGCTCCAGTGCTTAACCATTTCTGAGCGATTTCCTCGTTTATTTTAATTTCTTTTGGTTCCTTCATTGGATCATAGTAACCAATTTCTTCAATGAATTTGCCATCTCTAGGTGCTCTTACGTCTGCTACTACTATTCTGTAAAAAGGCTTCTTATGAGCTCCCATTCTCTTTAATCTAATCTTTACCATTTTGTGTTTCCTCCTTAAAATAATCCTCTTAAATTTTTATTTTTCTTCATGAAGCCAGGATTGTTAAACTGCTTCATCAGCTTTTTTGTATCCTCATACTTCTTGATCAAGCCATTGATTTTGCTAACAGGCTGTCCTGATCCGGCAGCGATTCTTCTTCTTCTGCTGGCGTTGAGTACCTTAGGGTCTCTTCGCTCTTCCAGCGTCATTGAATAGATTATGGCTTCCATCTGTTGCAGCTCTTTTTCGCCTTTTTCGATTTCGCCTTCGCTTACCTTTTTGTTTCCGAGACCGGGCATCATTTCTAGCATTTTGCCAAGCCCGCCCATCTTCTGCATTTGACCCATCTGTTCCAGATAATCCTCAAGAGTGAATTCATTCTTGCGAAGTTTCTTTTCCAGTTTGGTTGCCTGCTCATCATCATAGCTTTCTTGAGCTTTTTCTATTAATGAAAGCATGTCTCCCATTCCTAGGATTCTGCTTGCCATTCTATCTGGGTGGAAAGGTTCGAGGGCATCAAGTTTTTCGCCCATACCCACAAACTTAACCGGTTTGCCAGTAACTTTCTTTGCAGAAAGTGCAGCACCGCCTCGTGAGTCACCATCCATCTTTGTCATTATGATACCGTCTATGCCCATCTTCTGGTCGAAACCTTCGGCCGCATTAACTGCATCTTGACCTGTCAGCGCATCTACCACCAACAAAATTTCATGTGGCTTAACTGCCTTTTTAACTCTTGCCAACTCTTCCATCAATTCTTCATCGATTTGAAGTCTACCTGCCGTATCCACAATGAGAACATCAAATCCTTTTTTCTCTGCTTCGGCACGAGCTTTTAAGGCAATATCCTCTGCCTTTTTATTATCTCTATCTACATACACTGGTACGTCGACGGATTTTCCTACAATTTCCAACTGATCAATAGCAGCTGGCCTATATATGTCACAGGCGCAAAGCATTGGCTTCTTACCGTTTTTCTTCAAATAACTTGCTAGTTTACCGCAAGTCGTAGTCTTACCTGTACCTTGCAATCCTACCATCAAAAGTACTGTGAACCCGCTAGGTGAAAAGGTCAATTTGCTACCCGTACCACCCATCAAGTCAGTAAGTTGATCGTTTACAATCTTTATAACTTGCTGGCCTGGTGTAAGACTCTTAAGAACCTCTTGGCCTAAGCATTTTTCTTTGACCTCTGCCACAAAGTCCTTTACAATCTTAAAGTTTACATCGGCTTCCAAAAGTGCCAACTTAACCTCACGCATCGCTTGGTCAATGTCTGCCTCTGTCAATACGCCTTTGCCTTTTAGCTTTTTAAAGGTACTTTGAAGTTTTTCAGATAATGATTCAAACGCCATATTTTCTCCTTAGTCTTCAAGGCTTTTAATAACTGTTCTAATTTTTTTTAGATGAGCTGCCGCTCGTTTGTCAGAAGAAATAGCCTCAAGGCTTTCAATCTCTGTTTCGATTTTGGTGAGGGCATCTTCTGTTTTGACTAATTTATCTATAAGTTTTAATTTGCTTTCGTAATCTTCCAGTGCCTGCTCGGCTTTTTTCAAAGCGTCATGCACTGCCTGTCTCGATACACCAAACTCTTCCGCTATTTCGGAAAGGGACAAATTCTCTTCATGATAAAGTCCCATAACCTTGCGTTGCTTCTCTGTGAGCAGCGCCCCATAAAAGTCATATAACAGACTGGCTTTTGTAATTTCGTCAACCATGATTATCTTCCTCTGGGCATTAAGGTGCGTAGCATCTTAATGCTACGAGCTTTTAGTTGTTAGTGCCAAACTTTGTCCATCTGTTAAGCAGATTGCCTTGACACCTGATTAGTTTACCACTTGCAGCAGGGGGGTGTCAAGGCTTTTTGCTTGAAATGTTGCGTTTTGAGGCGAAAAATATCACATTTCTTGTCCAAAACGCTTTCAGCTTTGTAGATGGGATTAGATAAGTGGATACATGTATACTCGTTTGGACGAAAACAAGGGTTTTGAGTGGCTACCTGTATACTCGTTTGGGTTAAAAAAAGCAATACGAGTATACGCTCTTCTATAGCTTATCATTGTGATATAAAAAGAAGAGTAGGAATTTTCTCAAAATCCCCTACTCCACATTTTATTCTATATTATCCGCTGCCGCTCTGGCCGATGAATAAGCAAACTGTAAATTATATCCGCCTGTGTCTCCATCAATGTCTACCGCTTCACCTATAAAGTATAATCCCTTGAATGTCGCCGATTCCATTTTGGGGAATTTTATTTGGCTCAAGGCAACTCCGCCTCTTGTAACCATTGCTTCCTTAAATCCGCTCAAAGAAGATATCTTCAAGGGTGCTTCTGTCAATGCAACGGCTAGAGCCTTCATCTCTGCTCCTGTCAAGTGGGACACTTTGCGTTGGCCAATGTTTAAATCATCAACTATCTTCTGAACAAATCGCTTTGGCAAATTGAAATTTTCGCCAACGTATGTCTGGGGCGATTTGCCATTGCCCGGGAACTCCGCCTTGAACCGGGCAATGGCCTCCGGCCCGGTCGTCGGACTAATGTAGTTGATTTGCAAAATGCTGCCGACCTCCATATACCTGGAGTTGTTCAAAATCACCGGGCCGGAGAGTTTTTGCCCAGCAAAAAGCAAATCGCCCTGACAATTATAGACCTCTTTGCCAGTGGTTATTTTAAGGCTCACTTCTTTGAACCCTATTCCCGTTAACTGTTCGTATGGATATTTTTCTGCTTTTACCGAAGTAAGCGCCGGTGATGGCTTTGCTATTTCAACGTTTAAGTCTCGCCTTAAAATTTCAAACATTTGGCCGTCTGACCCCGTTGTGGGATATGAACAGCCGCCTGTTGCTATCACCAAATTGTCGCAACTGAATCTGTCGTCTTGGGTTTTGACTGTGAAGCGCAAGTTGGTCTTTCGACAAATTTCGACATTCGGCAAGTCATCAGCGCCCTGCCCCTTTTCTTCGTTTCGACAAATTTCGACATTCGGCGAATTGTTCGCTCCGAGGCGGATTTCGGCATTCGCAGACACAGTGCCTCTAACCAC
>CAZUEH010000009.1:46157-51104 GCA_964619315.1 uncultured Oscillospiraceae bacterium
TATGCGCTGGCATTCGCTGCGTTAGAGGTTTCGCTTGCATTTGCTTTTGACAAGTCGCCCCTTTCCTGGCTCGCAATTATTTCTACTACTTTAGCATTGTACTTTGTTTCAACGCCTTTGCGAGATATTTCTGCAAGGAGAGCGTCTAAGATGTCACGACCTCTCATGGAGGCAGGGAATATCTTGCCGTCTTCTCGCTCGACTAAATGAATGGAGAGGCTTTCAAAGAAGCGGTGTAATTCTAGATTATTGTGTTTTTGCAGTACGCCGCGTATCTTTTTGCCATTTTTGCCGTAGTGGGACACGAAGTCTTTTATGGAGCCGCCGTGGGTAACGTTGCATTGCCCGCCCCCAGCCATCAAGAGCTTTGTTCCTGGCTTGTTTGTTCTTTCCAGTATAAGTGCGGGCATTGCAGCCTTACTTAAACTGCAGGCGCAGTAGAGCCCTGAAGCCCCTGCGCCTATTATTATAGTTTTATATTGTTTTGTGTTTTGGCCTTTACTACTTTTCATGCTACTTTACTCCTACAGTTTGTCCGTAGCCACTTTTAACCAGACAGTCAATTGTGTATTCGTCTATTTCCGTTATGTAGACAGTCAAGGCATATTCCCTTGCTTCCGCATTGGACTCCTTTTTCTTGGAAGAACCTGCCTTTTCAATTTTAAATATAATGTCAATATACGCTAGCTCGTCATACGGGGTTAGGCTTCTGTTGTTTTCCTTGTAGCCCCACTTGTTCATGTCCTCATCCCACGCTGTAAGAATTTTCTTTATCATGGCTGGGTTTTCGATTACAGCCATGCTTCCACTGTTCAAAGCGTATTGGTTTTCAGTGTCATAATGCTCGTCATAATATTCTTCGTAGCTATCGTTGACACCTGCGATTTCAATGTGGCTTATTTTTTCCAAATCTATGCATGAAGTGATTTTTCTATTTTCCTTGTATTCTTCACAAGTAAGTAGGTCCTCAATTAGCTGAATCACTTGATCGTCTAAAATTATCTCATAACTTCTGTTTATATGTTGCCCATTCTTAAGATTATATCTTAGATTTATGAATTCGCTTCCGACATAAGCTTCTGAACCAAACACATCATAAAGAGCTACATCACTATAGGTTGAATCTTGATAAATATCCGTATATATCTTATTCTCAAGAATATAATTGTGGAGTTTTAGAGCGAGCTCTATTGATTCAGGTGATGAAAGCACTGGATTGATATCTCCAAACTCTTCTGGAATACTGCCGCTAAAACCTAATGAAGTTTCCTCATAACCGGAGACGATATTAGTAATTTCGACAGACTCTATTTCGTTAGCTACTGGCACTCTGCTTGTCATGCCTGTAATGTCGAACACCACGACTGCTACAAACACCGTCGCCATTGCAAAGTATATCAAAAGTGAGCGAATTAGCTTCTTGTTTACTATCTTTATGCTTCTGTTCATTATAATTTTGACTATAGCAAAAGCGAATAGTGTTCCAACTATCATGGCCAATACTGTCAGAACTATTGAGCTGCTAAAGGCCCATGTGAGAAGTCCAAATATGCTCATACCCACAAATGCGAACAGGTAAGTGCAGACTTCCTCAAAAGTTTCGGAAAGCATTGAGTTTCCAATAAGTTCTAATTTTCTCGTTTTATATATTAGTCTGGCTAGCGCAGACGCGATTATTCCAATTAACAAATAAAGGACGCAAGCTTTTGATTTAATGCCCTCATAATAAAACATCATAGCCAATATTGGATTTGAATTTACTGCAAGTAATACCCATTGCGGCATTTCATAATATCCTACAATAAAAGTTTGGCCATAAGTATTTATAATCACTAAAATGATAGGGATTACCAGTAGCATTGCCCCAGTCATCAAAAAGTTCATGGTGGAATTGCCGGTCAATGAGCCAATAAGGACTGTTATTCCGTAGAAGAAAGTTATTACAACAAAGGATACCAGCATCCAATTTGCGACGGCGCCAAAGCCTACTGTCTCCACTTTTGGTATTACTAGGGCGTAAAGCACAGTCATAAGCAAAATCGGTATGACGCAAAGTGCCAAGCCGCTGATATAGTAGGAATTGAATATTCTATTTTTTGAAAGTGGCTGCACGTGAAGCATCAATGCTTTTGAGCTTTTGTGCAAAAATCCCATCATTATTATTGCTGTGCCTATAGGAACCACGCACATTAGCAACATATATACAAGTCTAAGATTTTTCAGGGATGTCCAAACATGCTCTTGTAATGGCATGGTTTCAGACAAATTAGAGAGTATCGGGAATATACCGACAAAAAAATACAATACGAAGGATAATGCCGGTATATACCAATACATCTTAAAGCACTCTTTTATAAGGGGCTTGCAAAATGAAAAATAATTTCTATTCTCCAATTTCTTCACCTCCTAGCTTTTCAATGAATATTTGTTCTATAGAAGTTGGCATCAAGTCTAAGAGGCAACCTTCGAAAATCATCTTCCCCTTAGCTATAATACCAATGTAGTCGCAGGCATCTTCCATTTCTCTAGCATTATGAGATGAGATTAACACAGTCATTTGACGTTCTGCAACATCCCCCATTATGTAATGCCATAGCTTTCTGCGTGCGATAGGATCGAGTCCATCTATTGGTTCGTCTAAAATCAGATAGTCGGGAGTTGCAGCCATAGCCAAGCAAAATGCAGCTTGCTTTATCATTCCCTTAGAAAACTTTCTCAAATTCTTCGTGATATCTATTCCAAAATCTTTTATCATCGCTTCAAAAGTTTCTTCGTTCCAATTCTTATATATATTTTTATAATACCCCATCATGTTTTTTAGGCTGTATCCCCTAAAGAAGAAGACTTCATCGGGTATGATAAGCACTCTTGCCTTAAGTTCTTCGTTGTCAACTATTGGCTGGTTATCAATGGTGATTGTGCCTTGGTCTTGAGTAATAAACCCGGCCAAGTGTTTTATCACCGTGGTTTTTCCCGCTCCGTTAAGACCCATAAGACCATAAACAGAACCCTTTGGCACCGACAAGCTAAAGTTGTCCAGTACCTTTGTACCGTCGTATGCTTTGCAAAGATTTTCTATCTTGATCACAGATCTTTCTCCCTTTCCTTAATGGTTTCAACAGCAATTTTATAAGCTTCCTCAAAACTAAGTCCCAAAAACAGCAAATCTCTGAAGGCCTCACTTATGGCCTCCTTTGCTTTTTTCAAATCATCGTCATCAGGAAAAATGTCTTTTTTGTCTGCAACAAAGGTCCCCACTCCTGAAGCAGTATACACATATCCTTGACGTTCAAGTTCCCTATAAGCTTTTTGGATAGTGTTTGGATTGACGCCTAACTTCTTAGAAAGTTCTCTAACCGACGGCATTTTTTCTCCACACTTAATCTTTTCCAGCATTATCAGTTCTTTGAACTTGTCGATAATCTGTTCATATATTGATTTGTCATTTCGCAAATCAAGCTGAAACATAGTTTATCCTCCCTTTTCCTCTTTAGTGTACCATACGCAGTAGTACACTGTCAACATGTTCCACTGGTTTACTTTTGCCTGTACTTTTGCCTCTTTCCAACCTGCTTGTTTCGTGGTACAATTACTCTATAAATTTCTACTAAGGGGAAAGGACGGTTTTCATTTTGGATCGATTTGATAAAGAAAATAAACAAGTACAATACTACTCGGGTGGACGATTTTCTGATGATAAATATTCTTCTTATGATGACTCGGAATATGGAGTTAGAAAGCGGATTCCAACTTGGGGAAAAGCACTTATAATAATTGCCGCAATTATTTTAGGCATAATATTTCTTGGGGTCGGTTGCAGTCGCATCGTTGACAACGTGTTAGGCAATAAAGATTCCTCTGTGGTTTCGACAAATTTTGGTCATGATTACATCGGAGTTTTGTATGTTCAAGACACTATAGATGAATATGGTACGGGATTATACAATCACAGATATTTGCTCAATGCCATAGATTCTATGATGCAAGACAATGACAACAAAGGTATGATTCTCTATGTAAATACTCCTGGTGGCAGCGTATATGCTTCCGATGAGCTTTACCTGAAAATCAAAGAATATCAAGATCAAACAGGACGTCCTGTTTACTCTTCCATGCAATCCCAAGCCACTTCAGGAGGCTACTACATCTCCGCTCCGTGCGACAAGATAATAGCTAACAGAAACTGCTGGACTGGCTCAATCGGCGTAACTATGGGTAACTTTATAGACCTAAGTGGGCTTCTTAGCAACTTGGGTATTAAAACAGAAACCATAACCTCTGGTGCGAACAAAGCTATGGGTAGTAACACTGATCCTATGTCTGCAGAGCAAAAAGCTATTTTTCAAGCTTTAGTAGATGAAGCTTATGAACAGTTTGTAAATATAGTGGCTGATGGTAGAGGCATGAGTGTTGATCAGGTAAAGGTCTTGGCTGATGGCAGAATCTACTCTGCACAGCAGGCGGCGCAAAACGGTCTCGTTGACATGGTTGGTACATATGAAGAAGCAGTAAGTGATATGATTAGCACCTACAACTTCACCGGCGTATCTATAGAGCATTTCCAGCCAGAAGTGGCCTCCGATCTTTCGTGGCTGTTCGGCCTAAATTCTGGTAATAAGGACATCGGTTCCATTACTGATCCTGCAGCAATAGAGGCCTTGTTAGAACTTAACGGAACTTTTAGACTTAGCTACATCTCTGATGTAACAAAATAAATGCTACAGCTACACTGTAGTATTGAAAATTCAATAAAAGCTGACTTTTGACTGGGGACAATTTGTCCCCAGTTTTTTCGAGTTTATTTATAATCATGTATACATGTTGCAATTCCAAGTTTATCGTTGCTAAACTATTTGAAATATTGTATCTTCTGCACAAACAACCCCTCTTAGCGGTGAACCGACCCCCAAAAGTTAGACCTAAAAAACTAACGATTAGGAGGTCGGT
>CAZUEH010000010.1:0-44265 GCA_964619315.1 uncultured Oscillospiraceae bacterium
TTTGATGTGACCCCCAAAAGTTAGACTTTATTGCGAAGTAGATTTATCTGCTTCGGGTTTTGTTATATAGTCTTAAATTTCTTTTGCCGATTTGAATGCTACCGGGTGACTTAAGTCTACCTCCTGCATCAATTCGGTATCTATTACGTCTAAAATTTGTTCTAACTCTTTGACTTGCTCTGGCGAAAATCTTTCACGAATTCGCTTCATTACCACATCTATATAGTCATATGTAGCTCCGTAGTTTTTCATGTACGTATCTGTAACTTCTAAGTGATATTCTCGCTTGTCCATTTCGTTTCGAACTTTTTTGACATAGCCTTTTTTAATAAGGTTGCTAATTTTGTAAGCAGCGTTAGGAGCAGATACCTGCGCAAAGGACGCAAATTCGTTTATGGTAGGTCTGCCCATCGCATAGATTACCTCCACACAAAGAACCTCAATAGCCGATAAGCTTTCTTGCACTGGCACCCCTTGGTGGAAAATCTTAGTGTAAAGACTCATTTTGAATTTTGTGTAGACATCTGCAAAACTTTTTTCCAGCATCCTATATCACTCCTTTGCCCACATTGTACCAAAAATTTTGAACCTTTGCAATTATGTGTTTAGTCCGTGATAACAAAAGAGATTTCTCCTTGTGCAGCTATCTTGTCTCCCACTTTTGCGACAGCTTTGCCATAGCCAATTGGACCACGTCTTTCTGTCATTTCGCAATATAGCTCTAATACGTCTCCTGGCACGACCTGCTGTTTGAAACGGCAGTTTTTGATGCCACCAAACACGACGATTTTTCCTTTGTTTTCTGTCTCGGAAAGAATCGCTACTGCGCCAGTCTGTGCTAAGGCTTCCATAATCAAAACTCCGGGCATGATGTGCTTTTCTGGGAAATGACCTAAGAACTGCATTTCATTGGCTGAAACGCATTTGATTCCTTTTGCCCACTTTCCAACTTCCATATCTACGATTTTATCTACTAACAAGAATGGGTATCTGTGAGGTATCAATTCTTGTATTTGATTGGAATTAAGTTCCATTATTTCACCCTCCTAAAAATCAAGGATGCGTTATGACCACCAAATCCCAAGGAGTTTGACATGGCATATTCTGTTTCAATCTTGCGGCCTTTATTTGGAATAATATCAAGGTCGCAGTCTGGGTCTGGAACTTCATAGCCAACTGTCGGTGGTGCAAACTGATCCTGTAATGCTGATGTGGCAAAGATAGCTTCAATAGCACCTGACGCTCCGAGCAAGTGGCCTGTCATAGACTTAGTTGATGAAATTGCAAGGGTTTTCGCCGCATCGCCAAATGCCGATTTGACTGCTGCTGTCTCGCATTTGTCATTGAGAGGAGTCGCTGTTCCATGAGCATTGATATAGCCTACTTCTGATGCCTTGATTCCTGCATCTTCAATAGCATTTACCATGCAAGCTGCTGCTCCGCTGCCATCTTCAAGTGGTGCTGTCATATGGTTAGCATCACAGCTTACACCATATCCAACAACTTCTCCTAAGATATTTGCTCCTCTTGCAACAGCGTGCTGATAGTCTTCTAATACGAGGACTCCTGCACCTTCGCCCATAACAAAGCCGCCTCTTTCCTTGTCAAATGGGATTGATGCTCTCTTTGGATTTTCTTCTTCGTTTAAGGCTTTCATGGAGGTAAATCCACCGATGCCAAGTTCGCTGATGCAGCTTTCTGCTCCACCTGTTACCATCACATCTGCATAGCCATCTCTTATTTGTCTAAAAGCTTCACCGATTGCATTGGTTCCTGATGCGCAAGCAGTAACTACACAAGTGCAGCTTCCCCTTAGTCCAAATTCTATCGCTACAAGTCCAGCTGCCATATTAGTGATTGCCATTGGAACAAATAGCGGTGATATACGATCAAAGCCTCTCTTTAATCCCTTGGAGTGTTCTTCTTCTATTACTCCAAGTCCACCGATTCCGCTGGAAACGTTGCTGCCGCATCTGTTTGCATTTACCTTTGTCATGTCAAGTCCGCTTTGTGCCATTGCTTCTCTTGCCGCGACAATTGCGTACTGACTGAATTTGGCTGTTCTTCTTGCCTGCATTTTATCCATATGGTCTTCAATATTAAAGTTTTTTAACTCGCCTGCGATTTTTACCTTATGGTTTTCTGTATCGAAGCTTTTAATATAGTCGATACCACATAATCCGCCTTTAGCGTTTTTCCACATTTCATTAGTGGTGTTTCCTATAGGAGAAACTGCTCCCATTCCTGTGATTACTACTCTTCTCTTTTCCATATTTTTTCCTTTAAAATAAATGATAGTTAACATATTATATTGGCGAAAGTTTTTTGGCTACATTGCCATTCCACCGTCTACATTGATTATTTGTCCTGTTATGTATCCGCTTTCTTCTTTTGCTAAGAATGCAACAGCATTTGCAACATCCGCTACTTGTCCTAATGCTTTCATTGGGATGCTTTCGGATAAAGTTTTGACGGCTTCCTCTGGGAGCGCCTCAGTCATCTCTGTTTGTATAAACCCAGGGGCTATTGCATTGACTGTAATTCCACGAGTAGCTATTTCTCTAGCAAATGACTTACTCATTCCGATAACGCCTGCTTTGCTTGCTGCATAATTGACTTGTCCTGCATTTCCCATAAGTCCAACGACGCTTGACATGTTTACAATTCTGCCATAACGGCTTTTCATCATAACACGGCTCACTGCTTTCATCATGGAATATGTTCCTCTGAGATTTGTTGCTATTACCTGATCAAATTCTTCATCCGTCATTCGCATAAGCAAGTTGTCACGAGTGATCCCTGCATTGTTAATCAGGATATCTACTGCGCCAAAGGTTTTAACCGCTTCGTCAACGATTTTTGCACAATCTTGGCTTACGGCCACATCGCCTTTAACAATAAGGGTTTTTGCCCCTACTGCTTGGCATGCCACTTCCGTTTCCTTTGCAGCTACTTCATTGCCTGCATAGTTGATTACTACATTGGCTCCTGCTGCTGCCAGTTTTTCACATACAGCTCTGCCGATTCCTCGACTTCCGCCAGTTACAATGGCTGTTCTACCTTTCATTTATGCTTCTCCTTTCAAGGTCTCAATGACCTTTGCAAGATCTTCAAAGGTTTCAATATTGAGAACCTTCATTTCTTTGCAGGTTTTTCTCACGAAACCGGACAAGGCTTTTCCCGGCCCTACTTCGATGACTGTATCTATACCTGCTTCATTCATATACCTAATTGTATCTTCAAAACATACGCTGCTTGAAACTTGCTTAACTAGTAATTCTGAAATACTCTGATTGTCATCTTTTTCTTTTCCGCTAGCGTTGAAAATTACTGGAAATTCCATTTTGCCAAAGTCGATTTGCTCGAACACCTTTTTAAGTTCTTGACCAGCAGGCTCCATAAACACTGTGTGGAAAGGGCCGCTTACAGGAAGTGGCACACATCTCTTCGCTCCTTTTTCTGTAGCAAGCTCCACTGCCTTATCGACTGCATCTGCTTCACCAGCAATTACGATCTGTCCCGGACAATTATAGTTTGCAATCTGAACGATTCCTGCTTTGGAAGCTTCTTCGCAACATTCTGCCAAAAGCTGTCCATCAAAGTTAAGTACCGCCGACATCTTACAGTTTACACCTTTGGCTGCTTGGTGCATTTCTAAGGCCCTACGAGTAACCAACTTAATTGCTGTTTCTGCTTCGAAAACTCCTGCGCTATGAAGTGCTGAATATTCTCCAAGACTTAACCCTGCTGCCATCTCTGGTTTAATGCCGGCTTTTGATAGCTCTGCCATTACTCCAGCAGCAAATGCTACCATTATTGGTTGTGTGTTTCTTGTGTCTGATAGGGCTTCTATAGGGCCTTCAAAGGCGATGGTCTTTTGCTCATCAGGCAGCAAATCAAATATGGTTTTAAAAGTTTGACAGTTTTCATATAGGTCTTTGCCCATTCCTACGGTCTGGCTTCCTTGACCTGCAAATAATATTCCTAATTTCATTATTTCAATTCCTCTATTAATTCTTCTACTGTTGTCATTTTATTGATTCTGCCTACGTTGCTTCCGCAGAAGAACAGGCCTGTTTCATTTTTTCCATAAAACGCATCTATCAACGCCCGATTGATACAATAAGGTGTTGTTTGTGGGTTACAAGAATGAATACATCCGATGCATATTTGTGCTGGGAAACGCTCTCCGCTTTTTGCTTTAGCAATTAACGGTGTTTTCAGTCCTCTTCCCGGCATGCCCACAGGGCTTTTTAATATTGTTACATCTTCCCCTTTTGCAGCGATGATTGCATCCTTATAGCCTTGACTTGCATCACATTCTTCGGTTGCTATGAATCTTGTGCCGATTTGTACACCTCTCGCTCCAAGGGATAAGCTTTTTTCAATGTCTGCTTTGTCAAAAACTCCGCCTCCACAAAATACTGGAACGTCGTCTACTCCAGCGATTACATCTGTAAGAATTTGTTCCAATGGTTGAGTTGTTTGTTCTTCTAACTCATCTTGGGAAAATCCTAAATGTCCTCCCGCATCACTGCCTTCAACTACTATGAAGTCTGGGCTTCGATCATATCTTTTCTTCCAAAGTTTACAAATGGTTTTTGCACCTCGTCCACTGGACATAATCGGAGCAATCATAACCTTAAAATCTTTTACGATTTCAGGCAACTCTAGTGGTATACCTGCTCCAGCAATAATTGCATCTATTCCTGCTTCGCAAGCGGTTTTTACCATGTCTGCAAAATTAGTTGTTGCAACCATTGCATTTATACCAATTAGGCCTTTGCCGTTTGCAATCTTTTGGGCCTTTTTTATTTCCTTTGTAAGTGCTCTTCTGTTGGCTTCTTGTGTATTAGTCCAAAAGTCATCTTCTCTAAAACCAATATTGGCTGTAGAAATCACTCCCATTCCACCGCAAGCTGCTACAGCACCTGCTAAGCCTCCAAGGGAAATTCCAACTCCCATGCCCCCTTGAATTATAGGGATCGATAGATTATTTAATGTTTTCATATTCTTTCACCATCTTCTCCAATATCTCTCCAACTGGGAGGATTTCTTTTACTATTCCTGAAACTTGTCCAGCCATCAATGAACCGTTTTTAACATCTCCATCCACTACTGCTTTTCTAAGAGAGCCTAGGGTGAACTTTTCTAGTTCCATTAGTTCTACCCCTGCCTTTTCCTGTTTAACGTATTCTCTAGTCATAGGGTTTTTGAGGCATCTTACAGGAGCTCCCGAAATTCTTCCTGTTACAATCGTATCGTTATCTTTTGCTTTAACGATAGCGTCTTTGTAGTTTTGGTGAATCGGACATTCTTCGCTTGCCAATAGAATTGTTCCAATCTGCACGCCGCTTGCTCCAAGGATTTCTGCCGCTTTCATCTGTCTGCCGCCAGCGATTCCGCCTGCTGCAATTACCGGTATATCTACCGCATCACAGACCTGTGGCAATATGGCCATAGTGGTTAATTCTCCAATATGTCCTCCTGCTTCGCAACCCTCTGCAATGAGTCCGTCAACTCCTGACTCAGCAAGTCTTTTTGCCAAAGCTACTGAGGAAACGACAGGAAATATTTTGATTCCTGCTTCTTTCCACATTTCTACGTATTTTCCCGGATTGCCTGCTCCAGTGGTTACGACTTCAACCTTTTCTTCTGCAACAACTTTTGCAATGTTGTCCAAGTCAGGATTCATCATCATAATGTTTACGCAGAAAGGCTTGTCAGTCAAACTCTTTGCGATTTTTATATGTTCTCTCAGTGTTTCAGCATCCATTCCACCAGCACCTATAGTTCCGAGTGCTCCTGCGTTAGAAACTGCGGCAGCAAATTCGCCTGTAGCAATGTTTGCCATTCCTCCCTGAAAGATCGGAAATTTGATATTTAAAGTCTTATTTATATTCATCACTTTTGCCTCGTTTCTTAAATCTCAATGAACATGCTTCCGTAAGTAAGTCCTGCGCCAAAGCCAGTACAAATAACTTTTGTCCCCGGTTTCAACAATCCTTCGTCGTCCATTTCACTAAGGGCTATCGGAATGCTAGCCGCTGATGTATTGCCATAGTTGTACAAGTTCTTATAGAACTTCTCTTTGTCTTTTGATATTCTTCTGGCAGCATTGTCAATGATTCTCTCGTTGGCTTGGTGACAAACGAAGTAGTCAATATCTTTGTCTGTCAATTCGGCTAATTCCAAAACCTTATTGATACATTCAGGCACTTTGCTTACTGCAAATCTATAAACCTCTTGGCCTTCCATCTTGATGCTTTCGCCATTTTTTCCACAGTAAAGAATGTCATGATTCGATGAACATCCACCGTAATATGTAAATTCTGCATTTTCGTCATAAGTCAAAACTGCTGCTCCTGCTCCATCTCCAAAGAGAACGCAAGTAGCTCTGTCTGTCATATCCATCAATGGAGAAATCTTTTCGCTTCCTATTACTAGTGCGTTGCCACCTTTTGCTGCTGTTAGCATACCGCTGGCTATATTGCACCCATAAATAAATCCAGAGCAAGCGCCGTTAAGGTCAACTGCAAGGGTTGTTTCTTTTAATCCCAGTCTTCCTAATACGCTACAAGCTACTGCTGGTGTAAAATCATCTGGGGTAAAAGTGCAGACAAACATCATAGAAATGTCTTCGTTTTTTATACCTGATTGCTTTATTGCTTTTTCAGCAGCTTCTACAGCCATGTCTTCGTTAGTCTTGTTTTCTGCAAAGAAACGAGACTTAATGCCTGTTTTTTCTTGAATCCACTGATCATTTGTATCCACAATCTTAGCTAAATCATCGTTAGTAACCACTTGGTTTCCCTCGGATCTGCCAAGACCGATTATCTTAATTCCTGCCATGGTTTATTTCTCCGTATTTTTCTTAAAATTACCTACATTTCGTAGCTTCTTGTATCTATCTTTCATCAAAGTGTCGCCTCGCACCTTTAGCAAGGGTAGCAAATTGTCTTCGATGGTCTTTTCCACTGCAAAGAAGATATAGTCTCCTGCTGCGTGAGCGCCTCCTTGTGTTTCAGGAATTACCACGTCGCAGATACCCAACTTTTTCAAGTCCATTGCTGTCAGCTTCATCGCTTCACAAGCCTCTTGCCATCTTGATGCATCTTTCCAAAGGATCGACGCAAAGCCTTCTGGCGATAGGATAGAGAATATGCTGTTTTCCAGCATGATAGTTCTGTCGGCAACGCCGATTGCTAATGCTCCGCCGCTTCCACCTTCTCCAATGAAGACCGCTATTGTAGGTACTTTTAACCTACTCATTACGGCTATAGATTTGGCAATAGCTTCGCCTTGTCCTCTTTGTTCGGCTTCAAGCCCCGGATATGCTCCCGGAGTATCAATGAATGTGATGACGGGTCTGCGAAATTTTTCTGCTTGTAGCATCAGTCTTTCTGCTTTTCTATATCCTTCTGGATTTGGCATCCCAAATCTGTATTTCAAGTTTTCTTCTAAGTCTGCACCTTTTTGATGTCCAATTACTGTTACTGGAATACCATGAAAGGAAGCAATTCCTCCGAGTATGCTTTGATCCTCACCATTTTTTCTGTCGCCTGACAGCGGAAAGACATCGTCAAATATTGCATTTATATAATCTTTGGTGGTAGGTCTTCCTGGTGCTCTAGCCAGTTCAACTCTTTGTGCTGCTGAGATTTTACTTATTCTCATTTTCTGGCCCTCCTATCATGTAGTTTCAATAGCAGTCCTACTTTTTGTCTCATCTGTTCTCTATTGACAATAGCATCTACAAAGCCATGTTCTTGCAAATATTCTGCTCTCTGAAAGCCCTCTGGAAGTTCCTGCTTGATTGTTTGCTCTATGACTCTTGGCCCTGCAAATCCAATCAATGCTTTTGGTTCTGCCAAAATAATATCTCCCAAGCTTGCAAAGCTTGCCGTAACCCCACCAGTGGTAGGATTCGTCAATACAGAAATATGCAAAAGTCCTTCTTCGCTGTGTCTTGCCACAGCCGCAGAAGTTTTGGCCATCTGGAACAAAGAAAGAATCCCCTCCTGCATCCTCGCACCACCCGATGCGCAAAAGATGACCAAAGGTAATTTGCTTCTGGTCGCATACTCGCAAGCTCTAGTGATTTTCTCCCCAACTGCCGTTCCCATGCTCCCCATCATAAATCTATTATCCATGACACAAATTACTGCTTTTCTTCCCTTAACCCTACCTGTGCCTACGATGACTGCCTCTCTAAGAGAAGTCTTCTTTCTCTGATCAGCAAGTTTCTCATCATAGCCCGGAAACCCTAACGGGTTGCCGCCCCTAATGCTTCCACAGATTTCTCTAAAGGACTTAGGGTCTACAAAAGTTTTTATTCTATACATAGCAGGAATATCGCAGTGATGTCCACAAATGGGGCACACATACAAATGCTCTGCCAATCTTTCTTCCGTTACTTTGTCCTTACAGTTTGGACAAGTTATATTATTTTTTTGATTTAAGTTTCTCAATGCTTTGAGAAAAGTTTTCTTCTCACTAAACGGATTCATTCTTTCCTCCTGCTGCTTCACAAATGCCCAGCAGCTGTTTCAAATGTTTTTCAATGAAGCCCGTATCGTATGAACCTCTCAAAAAATCCCCATTGAACATGAGCAAGTGCTGGATAGGCAAGGTGGTCTTAACCCCTTTGATTACCGTTTCTTCCAATGCTCTTCTCATTCGTCTAACTGCGTCAAGGCGAGTGTCACCTTTGACAATAATCTTTGCTACCATAGAGTCATAGAACGGGCTGATTTCACAACCGTTGTACAAAGCACTATCGACTCTAATCCCCGCTCCCGCCGGAAAGTGAATAAAGTCCACCTTGCCCGGACACGGCGCAAAATTGTCGAATACATCTTCCGCAGTAATTCTACATTCTATTGCATGACCCTCAAACTTGATGTCCTCACCAGCAAAACTCAACGGAAGCCCTGATGCGACTCTCAATTGTTCCTTGACGATGTTCACACCTGTAACCATTTCTGTAACTGGATGTTCCACCTGTATTCTGGTATTCATCTCAATAAAATAGAAGTTGTCTTCTTTGTCTACTACAAACTCAATAGTTCCTGCGTTTTCATATCCTGCTGCCTTTGCAGCTTTTACTGCTGCCTCACCCATTTGGTTCCTAAGCTCTTCGCTAAGTCCCCATGCTGGTGCTTCTTCTAGCAACTTCTGATTTCTTCTTTGTATAGAGCAGTCACGTTCACCTAAGTGAATCGTGTTGCCTTGGCTATCTGCCAAAATCTGAAACTCAATGTGTCTTGGGTTTTCGATTAGTTTTTCTACATACATTTCTCCATTGCCAAAGCAGCTTTCTGCTTCGGTGGAGCCTGCGGTAAACCCTGCAAGGGCTTCCTCTTTGTTATATGCTTTTCTCATACCTCTTCCGCCGCCGCCTGCTGATGCTTTCATCAATACAGGGTAGCCGATTTCTTCGGCTATGGCTGCGGCTTCCTCGGCAGTTGCTACCGGTCCATCTGAACCAGGAACAACTGGAACGCCTGCCCCTTCCATAAGTTTTCTAGCTGCGGCTTTGTTGCCCATCTGCTCAATAACATGAGAAGAAGGCCCAATAAACTTGATGCCGTTTTCTTCACATTGTTTTGCAAATTTGCTACTTTCTGAAAGAAAGCCAAATCCCGGATGTATTGCGTCACATCCTGTGGCTTTGGCTGCTTCAATGATATTGTTTATATTTAGATAGCTTTCCGAAGCTCTCGGTCCGCCAATGCAAATTGATTTACTTGCCATGATTGCGTGAAGCGCCTGTTTATCAGCAGTAGAATATATGGCCACCGTTCCAATTGCGGCGTCCATACATTCCCTGATAATTCTAACTGCGATTTCACCCCTATTAGCAACTAACACTTTTTTCAACATGGTTCAACCTCAAATAATACTTGGTCAAATTCTACGAGCTGACCATCTACGCCATGAATGGCTTTGACTACCCCTTCTATTGGCGATTTTAATTCGTTAATCATCTTCATCGCTTCTACCAAACAAATAACCTGACCTTTTTCTACCTTTTGGCCTAACACAGCAAAAGGAGGTTCTCCCGGTGCTGGGGACTGATAAAATACTCCTACGATTGGAGATTTTGCCTTTTTAAATCCATTGTCTTCGGGCAATTGTGGTTCTGCCGGCTTAGCCTTCGGCTGCGGTGCTGGTTGCGCCACGTTAAGAGCAGCGTCTTGCGCTACTGCCTGCTTGTCTGGCTTTTCCATTTTTAGTTTGAAAGAGTCTTCCTCAATTTCTAAGAAAGTGAGACAAGACTCCTCAAATTTGGAGATGATTTTAAATATCTCTTTTCGTTCCATAATTTATGCCTGATACTTTTCAACACACTCTACAATGTTTCCAACAGTTTTCATGTTAGCCAATTCTTCATCAGGAATCTTTATTCCAAACGCTTCTTCCAAAGCCATTACTAGTTCAACGGCATCTAGTGAATCGATGCTCAAATCTTCAGCAAGCTTTGCTTCCATAGTGATCTTTTCTTCGTCACATCCTAAAGTGTCTACCATTGTTTCTTTAACTTTGTCAAAATTCATTTTTATTTCTCCTTTAAATCATAATCAAGTTTTATTAAAGAATTTTACTTAAATTATTTTAATTAAAATTCTTTAAGTATAGTACCAATTTCTGACCTCTAAGTCAATTAAAAAAATCATTCTTCACAATATCTACAAAAACTTCCCAGCTTTTCTCTACGGAGCGTAGATTGCTTGTATTGGCTTTTTGCAATATACTATAGTACAGAGGTGAACAAAATGGATACAACAAGAAGAAAAGAACTTTTAGACCAATGGAAAAATCGTTGTCCAGAAATGGGCGTTATTTCGTTTCACTGCAAGGCTACAGGAGAATCTTTTTTAGGTGCCTCCAAAGATATGCCCGCAGATTTTAACGGCACTCGTTGGAAACTGATTGGCGGAAGTCATCCAAACAAACAACTACAGCAACTTTGGAATCAGCATGGGGAAGATTCTTTTGAGCAATTAGTTATAAAGACCCTAAAATTCAAGGACCCTACTGAGGACTACACTCCAAAACTTGAAGCGTTGAGAGATCAATGCTTAGAAGCAGACCCAAAGGCAAGAAAGATTTGGAAATAAATCAATAGTTGTAAATCAAAAAATCTTGTGTTACAATGACATAAATTAATAATTATGCTTGCCACCGGGTAAGAGCACAGCAGCGCTGACTTTCGTATCGTTAGGTCTTAGAAGATACGGAATTCAGTGTTTTTTATATTAAGAGGACTTATGAAAAACAAACAACTTTTTAGAGACTTTGCCAAGTATTCATCCCTCAATGTGTTAGGTATGATAGGCCTTTCGTGTTACATCCTTGCCGACACTTTTTTCGTGTCCAAAGGTCTTGGCACCAGCGGTTTGGCAGCACTGACATTAGCTATCCCGATTTACAGCTTTATACATGGTATTGGTTTAATGCTAGGAATGGGTGGAGCAACTAAGTATGCGATAACCACCAGCCAAGGCAAGCGAAATGACGCAAACAAGTTTTTTACAAACACCACGATGATGGGTGCAATATGTGCTCTCATATTTGTGCTTGTCGGGATTTTTTTGTCGAAGCAAATCACGGGATTATTAGGGGCTGATGCGAGTGTCTTTGAGATGACAGATACTTACTTGAAGGTTCTTCTATTGTTTTCCCCTGCCTTTATATTTAATGACATCCTCATTTGTTTTGTGAGAAATGACGGCAATCCCAAACTCTCAATGCTTGGGATGTTGGGAGGAAGCCTTTCAAACATCCTCCTAGATTATATATTTATTTTTCCCATGAATATGGACATATTTGGGGCTGTATTTGCCACTGGTCTTGCACCGATTATAAGCATCGCAATACTTTCCCCTCATCTTATTAAAAAGGATGAGCGTTTTAGATTGGTCAAAACGAAACCAAGCTTTGCAATTACAAAGTTTATTTTGGCGTTAGGATTTCCCTCTTTGATTACAGAAGTCGCATCTGGCCTGGTAATCATCGTGTTCAACGTCATCATTCTTAACCTTCAAGGAAACGTAGGAGTTGCTGCATATGGTATCGTTGCAAATCTGTCGCTTGTCTTGGTGGCTATCTATACAGGAATGGCCCAAGGAGTGCAGCCTTTAATCAGCAACGCTCATGGGGTAGACGCTTCCCACGAGGGGCGAACTCTTTTTCGCTATTCAATAGTGGCAATGGTTTTGCTTTCATGTGTCACTTACGCCCTTACATTCTTTGGAGCGGATTGGATTGCTCAAATATTCAACAGCGAGAGCAGCCAACAATTGCAGGATATCGCAACATACGGCTTGAAACTGTACTTTACTGCCCTTCCTTTTGTAGGGTTCAACATTATCGTTTCCGTATTTTTTACATCTACGGAAAGCCCTTTGCCTGCGCACCTCGTGTCTTTGTTGCGTGGCCTTGTTATCATTATTCCTGTGGCATTCCTATTGTCAACACTATGGGGACTAACTGGCGTATGGCTTTCATTTCCTGTTACGGAAATCCTTGTATCATTCGTCGGATTTTTCATATATATTAAGTTGTCGAAAAAACAATTAGAGAAAGAGTAGGTGTAACATTATGAATTATTTTAATTTTAAAGAGGTCTATGTTGATGGCGGAAAACGAGTATTAGAGGTAAACATCCTCCCAGAAAAGTACTGCAATTTTGACTGTGTCTTCTGCCCTGTTGGCAGATCAAAAATTAAAGCTGCTGCCCCTGCTTCCTTTGAGCCAATTGACGACTCTTTGGTAACACTCGGGCAAAAGATGGAAGAGACCAATGCCGACTTGGTATTTATCAACTCTAAAGGCGAAGGAATTTTGCATGGTAAAATTCTTCAAATCGCTGATTTTGTAAAGAGCAAAGGTGCTTTAGTCAAGCTTTTCTCCAATGGGTATTTGCTCGGACGACCAGAGTATATGGCCATTGCTAACCAGTTTGACGAAGTTGTTGGCGAATTAAAAATCATTACCGAAGAAGCCTTCCAGAAGCTTCAACGACCTGTTGATGGCTACACTTTGCAGGAATACATTGACAACATGTCCAATTTCAAAAAACAGTATAAAGGCATCTTTATCCTTGAGCCAACAATAGTGCATGGCTATAACGACGATGATGCTTCTTTGGAAAAAGTCAAAGCTGCCATTGCAACTATTGCCCCAGATAAACTTGAAGTTGCAAGAATCGATGACGACAAATTCAAGAAGAAGTTAGGTCTGCCTGACGACAGGTTCAAAGAGATAAAAGACTTTTTGGAAGGTAACAAATAATATAACTTGTCTTTAGCTTGTAAAAATGTGGTATTATATTACTATATAAACAAGCGAGAGGTAGTTATGAAAATAGTAATTTTAACTGCATTAGGAGTAGGTGGTGCAACAGTCATCGGTTCTCTTTTGGGGTTTTTGTTCAAAAATATTTCCCAAAAATTTAGCAATATCGTTTTGGCTTTTGCTGCTGGCGTAATGCTTGCGGCTTCGGTTTTTGGGCTGATTTTGCCATCTTTGGATTTTGCAGAATCGTGGCCGGTGTTAACAACCGTTGTGGGAATTTTCTGTGGAGCTGTCGCCATGACACTCTTAGATAAGGTGGTTCCCCATTTGCACAAATTAGCAGGGGTGGATTCTCATTCTCAAGTGCCTGCATCTGATAGTCTTGGCAAAGTAATGCTCTTTGTATCGGCTATCGCTATCCACAATTTTCCTGAGGGAGTTGCGGCTGGTGTTGGTTTTGGCTCTGGAAATATAGCGGAGGCTCTAACCATAGCGGGTTCAATCGCCCTACAAAATGTGCCTGAAGGAATGGTAATCATTTCACCTATGTTAGTTGCAGGAGTGAGCAAGCGCCGTGCCTTCATCTTAGCCTTAATTACTGGGCTTATCGAAGTAGTCGGCACTTTTGTAGGTTATTTTGCTATAACAATTGCATCCTCCATATTGCCGTTTGCCCTGTCATTTGCAGGAGGCGCAATGTTATATGTTATAATCCACGAAATGATTCCAGAGTCTCATTCTGACGATGAGGGGCGAGGAGTTACTTATGGCTTTTTGGTCGGCTTTTGCCTAATCTTAGCTGCTGACTATTACATCGGTTAAATATTTATACAATAAAAAATAGAGGACTTTCGTCCTCTATTTTTGTTTCATTATTCTCCGTGGCTTATTACGCCGCTACCACTGATAGGTATTTTTTCGCCCCCAAGTTCTGGGTCTGCCTTTACAAACGCTTTTATAAAGTCTTTGTTTCTGGCTAAAAATTCTCTGAAATCTCTATATGCTTGCCCCGAATAGTATTTCTGGTCAGAAGAAACGCCCTTGACCTCAAGTCCTAGTTTCTTACCGAGATAAAGAGCCCTGTATTGATGATACTCTTGAGTTACAACGATTGCCTTTTGTACGTCGAAAATGCTCGATGCTCTATACATTGAATCGTATGTGGAAAACCCTGCATGGTCACAAAAGATGTCCTCTTCGGGAACGCCTGCATCTTTGACATAGTTGAGCATAACGTGAATCTCATTGTGTTCTAACTGACCATTGTCGCCAGTTAGCAGTAGCTTAGGCGCAATCCCTTGCTTATAAAGCTCTATTCCTACATCCAATCTATCCCTAAGCATAGGACTTGGAGTGTTTGCGTCCTTGATTCCCGCTCCTAAGACCAACACGCAATCTGCTTCAAACTCGATTAGTTCTTGCCGTGTGGTCGCATCTATCTCAACTTCCCCTATCACCTTATAGGCAATGTCATCTTCTGTATTTTGTTTGACATTATAGTTTATAAAAACACTTGCCATTGCTATTAGCAACACTATTGCAAGCGCCACTAAAAAAAGTTTGATTAAAAAGTTTCTAAGCTTAATCATCGTTTTTACCTTTCTAAAAATATATGCTTTAGTATATCACAAGTTTGTGTAAAAAAAGTGAAAGGATATTTTTTTACAGAAAAAGCCGAGTATGCGCAATACATTTCTCGGCTTTCGTTTTATTTTTTTAGTTGTTCCCACTCTTCTCTTAAGATAGAGTAAAGCAAATTATCTCTGTCGCTACCGTCAAAAATGTGATAGCCTCTTCTCTGGCATCCTTCATATTTGAATCCGCATTTTTCTATAACTCGCTGTGAGCGCTTGTTATTGGGAGATGTGCATATGCCCATGACCGTCAGGTCAAACTCCTCAAAAGCGTAATCCATTATAGCATGGGCTGCTTCTGTCATATAGCCTTTGCCCCATGCCTCTTTGGCGAGGGAATACCCTAGTTCTTTGCTGTTTACGTTTTCTCTTCGCCTGTCATTTTCAAGGCCAATACTTCCCACAACTTTGCCAGTATCTTTTTCTCTTATTGCCCACACGTTGTGAGGAACAAACAAAGTCAGGATAATTTCTTTAGACTCCTCTACGTTCTTGTGAGGAGGCCAACCAGCCATTGGGCCAACTTCTGGGTCTTTTGCATAAGCATAAAGCCCCTCTGCATCTTCTTGGCTGTCTTTCCAAGGAGTCAACATCAGTCTTTGGGTAACAATAGTTTTCATTGAATCACCCTCCTATCGAGTTTCTCTTTTCTTTGCTATTCGGTAGTACTCAAAATCTCTTTGCTCTTGTTTTCAATCTGGCTTACCTTCATGTTTGCAGCGTCATCAGGATCAACATCTTCTAACAACCCAAGGATATTGGAGCCTAAATAGATAGTTTTTAAGGACTCTCCGTTTAAGGTTACCTTGCTGTATTCAGTAAAGTTTTCGCCTTTGATATAGTACTTGTCGCCAATTTTGACTACTTCTTTTATTTTGATATCCTTTACGCCCATTCTCATCTTCGTAGGTTCAAATGGGTTATTTCCGCCATATATAAAATAGTTTCCATAAAGCATATCATATCCCAACGCTTTTAGGTCTTGCAGATATGTTTCGCTGTTCTTATGATTCTGCTGATATGTGAATACTGTTCCTATCTGCATGTCTAACAACTCGAGAACGTGAGATGCCAGCTGATATGCGTACATATCTTCATCGTCACCATCAAGGTCAAAGTTGCTCCAGATTACATATTCTGTACCATAAAGATTTTTGTTATCCAAATCTTCCTCTACCATATCGATAGCTGGAATATGGTCACCATACATTACTAAAACTACAGGTTCATCATACTTGCTCAACTCATCTGTAAGTCTGCCTATGAATTGGTCCATTTCATATATTTGGTTTACGTAATATTCAAACTTCCATTTGCTTTCTTCGTCAGCGGCTGATGTTACTTTTATCTTAGGGTTTTGTAATATCTGCTCTGGTGGATATTTTCCGTGGCCTTGAACAGAGATAGTATAAATCATGTCTCTCGATTCTGTAGACTCAAGAGCGTCTGTCATGCACTCCACAAGAGGATCGTCCTTAGCCCAGTTCTTCGGTGTTTTCTCAACATCGCTCATGTACTCGATACTTGTGAATGTATCTAATCCCATATTTGCAAATACAGTATTTCTGTTATAGAAAACTGCTCTGTGGTTATGGATAGCATGGGTGGAATAGCCTAATGATTTTAGGTCATAGCCCAATGTTTCTATAGTTTTTTCTGTCAGGATTGATTTGTAAGGATATTCTCCTGGGCCAAAGAATTTGGCACTCAATCCTGTCATAACTTCAAACTCTACGTTTGCTGTTCCCGCACCGCAAGCCGGTACAGTAAGTTGCCCTGACGGATAATTCTTTAGAAGCTTTCTAAAGTTCGGGCAAGCATCCTCTGATGTTTCTATAGTATTGACTGTCGCCGGGTCTATAAACGACTCTAATTGTAAGAATATAATATTAGGGTGTTTTTCATCCTCATCTTTTTGCTCAAGAAGCATGGCATTATCTTTTCCAAGCTCAGAGGGATTAAACATTCCTAAAATGCTTTCCTCGTTATAATTGTCTGGTTTACTAATACCAGTGTTCATCCAAGTGTTGGTAAAGCAATACACAACGCCGTAGTCTCTATAGGCATATGCCAAGTTACCGAAGAAAGTCTCAACCTTTCCGGTTCTAACCATCACTGATGTTGCTCCGAAAGTAACAAGAATTACAAGTCCTACAGCTATTAGGTTTCTTTTCCACTTAACTTGTTCCTTTTTCTTAGGACCTTTGATGAACAATACCACCAATAGAGCCACTGCGCCAAGAATTCCAACTGCCGCCAGTCCTATTTGCCACGTCGACATATAGTTACTCACTATGGTTATGCCGTCTTCGATTATGCTCAAATCCTTGACAGTAAACGGCGTCATTCTCTGGAACAAAATTACTCCGTTGGCTATTCCTATTATTAGCCAAAACAACGACACTATGGTAAATACGAAGAGCCTTCTTTTGAACACTCCTGCAATAACAAGGGTCGCAAATATTATCAAAGTGTTATAGAAAAACACAGTCGGATCTTTGAACAAAAACTCGATTCCCCCAAGAATCGAGGTAGTTGGAACTCTTCCAAGAGTTTCTATTATTAGGTTGAGAAAAAACGCCCATATGGCCGCCCCTGCAAAGCTGTTGTGTAGCGCTTTGAACGCAAGCTGTCTTTTGCTCATGGATTCTACTTCATGAATTTTCTCATCTACTTTTTTGTCTAATTTGCCGAACTTGTCAAAGTGCTTAGTCTCCGCTTTTTCTTTCGGGTTTTCGTTATTCACTTCTTTGTTTTCTTCTTTGTTTTGATTTTTATCAAATTCTTTGCTCATAATCTCTTATCCACCTCGTCTGATATTTTAGCAAATTCCTCTATGGTTAGAGTTTCTGCCCTTCTTATTGGGTCCACCCCTGCGGCCCCTAAGCTATCTCTTATTATTTCCTTGCTAGCCCCCTGCAAGGTTTGTAATGAATTAAATAGAGTTTTTCTTCTTTGCCCAAATCCGGCACGAATGCAGTCGAAAAACAGTTTCTCGTTTGTTATTTCAACAGGTCTGCTTTTTCTAATGTCCAGCCTTATCACCACTGAGTCGATATTCGGCTGCGGCACAAAAGAACTTCTTGGAACGTCTGCCAGCTTCTCGACAGTGCAATAATATTGTACTGCTACTGACAATCCACCATATGCCTTAGTTTTCGGCTTTGCATTGATTCTATCTGCTACTTCCTTTTGCATCATTATGGTTATGCTTTGGGCTTTGACGCCTTCCTCAAACAATTTCATGATAATTGGAGTAGTTATATAGTATGGTAGATTTCCAAGAATCTTGACTTGACCTCCACCATTATCTGCAATTACTTTGTTTATATCAAGTTTTAAAACGTCTTCGTTGATTATTTCTACATTATCAAATTCCCTTAATGTCTCGTTTAATATGGGAATCAGGTTTTTATCTATTTCTATTGCGATTACTTTTTTGGCAACTTTGGCTGCTTCATAAGTTATCGCTCCTACCCCTGGGCCGATTTCTATAACCGTATCTTCAGGTTCTATTTCGGCGCCATCCACTATGTAGTCAATTATATTCTTGTCGATCAGAAAGTTTTGGCCTAGACTTTTGGTAAATCTAAATCCATGTTCTTCTCTGATTGTCCTTATTGTAGAAGGTTCATAAAGTTTCATCTGCATTCTTCCTTTGCTTTTGATGTGGCCTCATAAAACTTCTCTCTAGTGACTCCAAAGCTGTTTAGCTTCTTGAGAAAACTGTTTCCGTTACCATATCCTATTCCAAGTATTTCCCCCACCTTTTGGCGAAGTACTTTTGCTTCTTTTGTGCCTATCAGTCCAGCTTCGTCCAAATCTTCGTGGGTAAAATCACCTGCCGATGTTTCCATAGTGCAGATTTTTTGAAGCACTTCTGTCAAATCTTGAACCGTCGCGTTTTCAACGCCTATGTCGCCTTCTTTTGTAGCTTTGCTGCGGGAAATATAGGCATGTTTGCTATTTGGAAATCTTTCCATAAGCCTTTGTCTAATTTTTTCTCCAGAAAAATCGGGGTCCGTAAGAATTATCAGGCCCTTTTCATCGTAAGCCTTTTGCAAAAGCTGCCACGTTCCTGCTTTTATTCCAAAGCCATGGGTCTCTATTATTAAGGCGTCTGTAACTGGGCGAAGTGCCGCTGTGTCATCTCTACCCTCTACAACTATTGCCTCTTTTATTTTTAGTTTATCCATATTACTCCGATTCTTTTTCCTCGTTCTCATCTTTTTCATCATCTGAGGTGAGGTAGAGAATTTCGCCACTCTTGATCATCTTTAGTTCCTTACGAGCATAGCGTTCTATATACTCGGTTGAGTTTATATGCTCCATCTCTGCGGTAAGACCCTCTTTTAGTTTTATAAGCTCTGCTTTTTTTGCAAGAAGTAGATCTTCTTCGCTCTTTAGTTTGAATATTTTAATAGCGGACATGCTAATTGACGCAATAAATATCACTGCTATTACGCAACCAACAAATCTTTTTATGTTCACTATCTTGTTTCTTTTTTTCTTACGCTTTTCGGGTGACCCTGCCGTAGTCTGGTCTTCCTCTATATCAAGCGGTTTTTTAGTGCCTAGGTTCTTGCGTCGCGCTTCCCTTTTCTTTTGTGCTTCAGGAAGATTGATTACTCGGTTGTTCTTCTCGAACTCCCTAAGTCGTTTCCCCTTTTTGCCCATATTGCTCACCTGTTTAACTTTAGTAATGGCCATGCGGCCACTTGCTTTTGGTATTATCGATATAATCCACTCATTATTGTACCATAAAAAAAAACCTTTTTCAATTCTAACGGTTGTGCTGATTGTCAGGTCTTTTGACTCGCCTATCGCAAAATCAAAGAAATTAAAAATTTGCTGTTACAAAACATTAGGGGGGTATGATTATATTATAAACAAAAGTTTAAGTTTAGATGTATATACATCTATCTGTTCCGTATTTAGTCAGGAGGTTTGTAATGAGTAACTTTTGTGAAGGAATTTTAATGTTCTTTTCAGATACATGGGGAATACTTTTTATCTTTATCTGCTTAATTGTTGCTGGTATGATTGTCTCTGCTGTTGGAAAAACAAAAGAAAAAGTTCCGACAAAAAATCAGATTTAGACGAAACCTTAGCTTCTTATTCTGGCATGAATCCTATGCCATGGAAAGCCGCCGAAGGAGATGAGGATAAGAAACGAGGGAATATCGAAGAGTTTTATACAGGAAAAAACCCAAAGTTAGCAAATCTTAGAACGATTATTTATAAAGAGCAAGAATTGATGAAAGATCGTGCAGAGGATGTTGCTAAGAGAGATGCTCAAATAGAAGAAAACGAGAATAATTAGGATAGTATTCCTTAATAGAAAAACCCTGACCGCGTTGTTTTGCCGTCAGGGTTTTATAATGATTTTTTATATTTCTATGATGTGGAACTTTTTCTTGCCTTTTTGGAAAAGCAGTTTGCCATCTTCGAACATGGCTACAGTTACATTCATTTTCTTGTCTGTAACCTTGTTGCCGCCTACGGTTAAGCCGCCTTGTTCTATGGTTCTGAATCCTTCACTATTGCTTGGAACCAATCCTAACTCTTTGATTAGGCTTACGATGCCTTGGCCTTCGCCCTCAAAGAGAGCTTTGTCCATCTTTGTAGTAGGAATATTGTCCATGCTTCCGCCTCCGGAAAAGGCAGCTCTTGCGCCTTCCAAAGCCTTTTGAGCTTCTTCTTCGCCATGAACTAGTTTAGTTACTTGGAAAGCAAGAATTTCTTTAGCCTTATTGATCTCAGCACCTTCAAGTGATGACAATCTTTCAACTTCTTCCATTGGTAGGAAAGTCAACATTCTTAGGCATTTGTTTACATCTGCATCGCCTACATTTCTCCAGTATTGGAAGAATTCGTAAGGACTTGTTTTTTCAGGGTTAAGCCAAAGAGCGCCTTTGGCAGTTTTGCCCATCTTGTCGCCTTCTGAATTTGTCAAAAGGGAGAATGTCATACCGTAAACTTCTTTGCCAATCTTTTTGCGGGTAAGATCTACTCCGCCGATTACGTTGGACCATTGGTCATTTCCGCCAAACTGAATCTTAACATCGAAGTCACGAGCCATTACCATAAAGTCGTAGCTCTGCATAAGCATGTAGTTCAGCTCAAACATGGTTAGTCCGCCTTCTCTTTCCATTCTCTGCTTAAAGCACTCTGCACGAAGCATGGTGTTTATGTTGAAAAGGGAACCGATTTCTCTTAAGAAATCTATATAGTTCAAAGGTCTAAGCCAACGAGCATTGTTGACTGATATAGCTTTACCTTTTTCTGGTTCTTTGTTTTCATGGCCAGGCACAAAGACCCCTTCGTTGCCTACATATTGCCATTCGTCATCAAACTCTAAGAACTGCTCGAAAAGTTTTTTGAACTGGTTACAGTTATGTTCAATAGTATCTATGGTCATAATCTGACGCATGTCGCTTCTGCCTGACGGGTCGCCTATCATTCCAGTACCGCCGCCTAAGAGAACGACTGGAGTATGACCAAACTTTTGCATGTACATCATTATGATAACCTGCATAAAATGGCCTACATGAAGGCAATCTGCTGTAGGGTCAAAGCCAATATAAAATTTAACTTTCTCCTCTTGTAGCAGTTGACGAACTTTCTCTTCGTTAGTAGACTGCTCAATGAAGCCTCTTTCTTTTAAGACGTCGTAAACGTTATCAAATTTGCTTACGTCATCAGGTATAAAATCAAAATTCATTTTTGTTACTCCTTCAAATCTCAATAAATATTAACATCAATCTTTTTTAGAGATTGGACACATCCCGGGGTCTGTTAATAAATACCGCAGGGTCTCTCTTTGCACTCATTTGTCTGATTCCTTATTCACTATTTTGTTCCGTACAATCTATCTCCGGCATCTCCAAGACCTGGAACTATATACGCATGGTCATCAAGCTTTTCATCTTTAGCTGCAATATATATGTCAACATCTGGATGCGCATTTTGCAAAACTTCAATTCCCTCAGGGGCAGCAATCAGGCACATGAACACAATGTCCTTGCCTCCTCTTTGTTTGATAAAGTCAATTGCTGCAACTGCACTGCCGCCGGTAGCAAGCATAGGGTCCACAACGAAAATCTTTCTCTTTTCAATATCCACTGGTAACTTGCAATAATATTCAACAGGTTCGTGAGTCTCTGGGTCTCTATAAAGACCTATATGTCCCACTTTTGCATTTGGAACCAATGCAAGCATTCCATCTACAAATCCTAATCCTGCTCTTAAAATAGGAACTATAGCGATATCTTCACCCTTTAACATATTCATTTTAGTCTTGCAAATTGGAGTGTCGATTTCTACCTCTTCTAATGCAAGGTCTCTAGTTGCTTCAAAACCCATGAGCATTGCAACTTCTTTTGCTAACTCTCTGAATTCCTTTACTGTAGTATCAGTTTTTCTCATCAATGCAGTTTTGTGCTGAATCAACGGATGATCGAATACGTATACTTTCCCCATTTTTCTTCTCCTCATCATATATAAGATTTTATAATTGATCAAGCATATCAACTCTACGCTGATGACGCCCACCTTCAAATGGTGTGTCGAGCCACTCATCAACTATTTTTAGAGCCAATTCCACAGAAGTGGTTCTGCCTCCAAGAGCCAATATGTTAGCATTATTGTGCTGTTTTGTAAGGTGTGCCATTTCAACAGAGGTGCACAGCCCGCAGCGTATTCCTTTAACTTTGTTGGCTGCTATAGAAATTCCTATTCCTGTTCCGCATACAACAATTCCAAGGTCCGCTTCTCCAGAAATAACCACCTGTCCGCAAAGCTGCCCATAAAAAGGATAGTCAACGGATGCGTCTGAATCTGTACCTAAGTTAATAACATCTTCCCCTCTTTTGAGGAGATGGTCGATGATTTGATTTTTTAACTCAAATCCGCCATGGTCGCAGGCAACTGCTATCTTCATAGTCTTACCTCTCTATTTTATTTCTCTTATATTATACCCCGCAGATTTGAACATTCTATTCATAACTGCAAGGCCAACTCCATCTTCTTCAAGGGCTGTGGCGATTATAACATCCATTCCACTCTTGTCAAAAGCCCTAAGTTGCCCAAAGAAATCATGAGCAGCTTCCTCAGGTCTAGTTGAATCATATATTAAGACTCCTACCTTTTGGCCGAACTGCACTCTTTGCATTTTTTCTTCGGCAATTGCAAGACGAACTTTTTCTGGATCGCCATGAAAAATTATCATCTCAGCTTTTGGTGCATAGTGCTTATATTTCATTCCTGGTGATTTTGGCTTCAATTCATTGTTGACGCCATCTTCATCAAAATTTTCTTCCACATATAAAATTGCAGGGTCTATTACAACTTCCTTGCCGAGTACCTCAGCAAGCTGATCTACAGTTATAATTCCTGGACGCAAAATCATTGGTACTTTTGAAGTCATGTCGACTACTGTTGACTCTATGCCGACTCTGCAATCTTCGCCCTGAATTATAGCATCTATTCTATCATGAAGATCATCGTCTACATGCGATGCTGTGGTAGGGCTTGGTTGCCCTGAAAGGTTGGCACTTGGCCCCACTATAGGGTCTCCCACCTCAAGGATGAGGGCTAAAGTAGTTTCATTGTCAGGCATTCTAACTGCAACTGTGTCTAAACCTCCGGTAGTCACTCTTGGCACTTTTTCTGTAGCGGGAACTATCAATGTCAACGGCCCCGGCCAAAATGCGTCCATGAGTTTTTGCATATCTTTTGTTATGCTATCTGTCAGCTTTTCCATGTGCTTTTGTCTTGCAATATGCACAATCATTGGATTATCACTAGGTCTTCCCTTTGCTTCATACACCTTGGCTACTGCCTCACTGTTTAGTGCATTGGCGCCTAGTCCGTAAACGGTTTCGGTTGGAAATGCCACAAGGCCTCCGTCTATAATAATCTTAGCAGCTTCTTTTATGTCATCTTCTGTTGTTCCTAAAATTCTTGTCTCTTTGGGTTCCATTATAAATTCTTCATCTTTTCTGCTTGATCGCTGGTAATCATGCCATCAACTATTTCGTCTATTTCTCCATCTAAGAATCCGTCCAGCTTATAAATTGTCATACCGATTCTGTGGTCCGTAACTCTTCCCTGTGGAAAATTATAGGTTCTTATTCTTTCACTTCTATCTCCTGATCCTACTTGGCTTCGCCTTTCTGCGGAAATTTCATCATTCTGCTCTTGAAGTTTTAGGTCATATAGTCTTGAACGTAAAACCTTAAAGGCTTTGTCTTTGTTCTTTATCTGTGATTTTTCATCTTGGCAAGTAACTACAAGTCCTGATGGTATATGGGTCAATCTTACTGCTGAGTCGGTGGTGTTTACACACTGTCCTCCGTTTCCAGATGAACGGTAAACATCAACTCTTACATCGTTTGGATTGATTTCGATTTCTACATCGTCTACTTCTGGAAGTACCGCTACTGTAGCAGCTGAAGTGTGAATTCTGCCAGAGCTTTCAGTTTCAGGGACTCTCTGTACTCTGTGAGTTCCGCTTTCGTATTTTAATCTAGAATAAGCTCCTTTACCTTTTATCAACACGCTGGCTTCTTTGATTCCACCTATGCCTGTATCATTGGCATCCATTATTTCTGCTTTCCATCCTCTTCTTTCTGCGTATCTCAAATACATACGCAAAAGATTCTGTCCAAACAATGCAGCTTCTTCGCCGCCTGTTCCTGCACGGATTTCAAGGATTACGTTTTTGTCATCGTTGGGGTCTTTAGGAAGCAACAGAACTTTGAGGTCACTTTCCATCTCTGGAATTTTGTCTTCCAGCTCGGCAAGTTCCATCTTCGCAAGTTCTTTTAGGTCTTCGTCGCCTGATTCTAACATTTCTTTAGCTTCGGCTACGCTTGCTTTTGCCTTTTTATATTCACTGTATTTGTTGACAATTGGCTCAATCTCGCCCATTTCCTTGATGTGCTTTTGCCACAGTGGTTGATTGTTTATCACATCGGGGTCTGACACTTTCATTGAAAGTTCTTGATATTTTTCCAATATGAAATCTAATTTATCGAACATCTTGTTCTCCTTAAACTTAAATCTAGCCTTATTTTAACTACACAACTTTTATTGTATCATAGTTTATTTTCATTGAAAAGTATGGCAAGCATAATTACGGCGAAAATTAAACACAAAAGCTTGTTTCTTCAACCTTTTTCATATGCCGATACCTATAAAAAAACCGGAATATAATTCCGGTTAGTCGTTTGATTATTAGTCAATGTTGTACTTGGTCTTGAATTTTTCAACACGGCCGCCTCTGTTCAAGAACTTCTGCTGACCTGTGAAGAATGGGTGACACGCTGAACATACTTCTAGTCTTAAGTCTTCTTTAGTTGACTTTGTAACGAAAGCGTTACCACATGCGCAAGTTACTTTACATTCCTTATAATCAGGATGGATTCCTTCCTTCATGCTTTTTACCTCTTTCTTGTCAGGCTGGTATTATCTTGACTCATTTTGTGTGTCATAAATCCCGACATAAATTTGCTGTCTATCTTTACAGCCATTATAATATATCACGGCTATCCGTTGAAAGCAAGTGGTTTTTGGGGAAAATTGTAAGTTTTTCAATGTTTCCAGCACCACACTTCTTTACTTTTTCTTCTTGCCTTGTAGTGTTGCGACTACTATTCTATCTTTTCTCGCCAGATCTTTGAGGCAAATTATATTTTCGAACCTTTCGGTTGCTTCTAAAAGTGACGTCACAGTCTCCCCTTGATTGTATCCGATTTCTAACATAATCAAGCCATTTTTGTTGAGATGACCCGCTGCCTCACTGCAAATTTGACGGTAAAAGTCTAAACCGTCTTCTCCGCCGTCTAATGCCATCATTGGCTCGTGGTCCTTAACTTCTCTTTGCAATGTTGGTATTACGCTGCTTTCTATATATGGCGGGTTGGAAATTATCAAGTCAAACTTTTTCTTTCCTATCTTGCCACAAAACGCTTCAAGCAAGTCGCTCTTTTGGAATTTTATGGATTTGCATCCGTTGGCATTAGCGTTTTGGCTAGCAACTTTTAGTGCCTCGTCGCTGACATCTGAACAAGTCACCTTTGTCTTAGGGCATAACTTGGCTATAGAAACGCCTATTGCCCCACTTCCACTACAAAGGTCCAAAACCTCTTTAATGTTTGCCCCTTTGCTAAGTGGTTCGCCTCTTAATGTTCCTTTGTTGATGATTTCAACTGCGTCTTCAACCATGGTTTCTGTGTCTTGTCTTGGAATCAACACGCTTGGGTTGACTATAAATGGCAGTCCCATAAACTCCTGTGTTCCTGTAATATATTGAAACGGTTCTCCCGCTGCTCTTCGTTCTACAAGTTCAAAATATCCTTCACATTGACTGTCTTGAAGTATATCTTGCCAGTGCATCATAAAGCCTACTTCATCAAGTTTGGCCAAGAAGCAATAAAGCTCTTTTGCATCTCTTGCTGCATCGGTGATTCCTGCATCTTCAAGTTGTTTTTGTCCTATGTTAATCAATTCTTTCAGTGGCAAACTCATCTTCTTTCTCCTCTTGTTCTATTGGGTTACCATTTAAATCACAAAGCCCTTCAAAATACGGGGTATCATTGTCAGGCAAAACGGCCTTAAGTGCCGCTATCGCTACTTCAAGCTGCTTCTCGTCCGGTTCGTTAGTAGTAAGTTTTTGAAGATATATTCCCGGCAAGCTAAGTATTTTGACAAACCAGTTATCGCTTCGCCCTGCCCACTTAAGAAGCTCGTATGAGATCCCTGCTATTAAAGGCAAGACTAAAAGTCTTGATAAGATTCTAAGCCATACATTTGGCCATCCCATAACAGCGTGTACTAACAGAGATATAACCATTACGAACATCAAAAAGCTCGTTCCACATCTTGGGTGAAGAGTATAAAACTCTTGTGCGTTTTGTGGAGTTAGCTCTTTGCCACTTTCAAAACAGTGTATCGTTTTGTGTTCAGCCCCGTGATATTGAAAAACTCGCTTAATGTCTGGCATCTTGGCAATTAGCGCTACATATAGAATGAATATGCCGAGCCTAACTACTCCTTCAGCCAGATTTAGTACTAATATGCTCCCTGTAAGCTTGGAAAGCAGCCCCACTCCGACTGTAGGCAATAACATAAATATTCCTACTGCCAACAGAATCGCTAAAACTACAGAAAAGAACATAAGAATTTTCCATGCTTTTTCCTTTCCAAACTTTTCTTCTATCCATATATCAAACTTATCCTTCTCAAACTCTTCTGGATAGTTTTCTTCTAAAATGTCGGCCGAATACAAAAGGGTTTTGGTCCCTTGCACCAGCGATGCTACAAAGTTTACCACTCCTCTTATAATTGGTATTTTGCTCCACTTGCTTTGAGCTGGTGTGGCTTGCGTCTTCATGTGTATGCTACCGTCTGCAAGGCGAATTGCAACAGCCGTTTTTTCGGGGCTTCGCATCATGATGCCCTCCATTATGGCCTGTCCACCTATTGAAGTTGCACACGCATCTTTTAAGAAAATCTTCTTTAAATCCATTTTTCTCCCCATTTATACTTAGTCGTCAAGCATCACCTTTTTGATAACTTGTATGAAATCCTTGTTGTTTCTTGTATGCGCCAGGTTTTCTATTATAGTTTCTGTAACTTCCTGAGGGTTGTTGTTTGAAAGGGCTCTCCTCATTGCCCATATAGCCTCTAATTCTTCCTGATCCATCAACAAATCCTCTCTTCGAGTTCCTGATTTGTTCAAGCTGATAGCTGGGAAAATTCTTTTTTCTGACAGCTTTCTATCGAGGTGCAATTCCATGTTGCCTGTACCCTTAAACTCCTCAAAGATTACATCGTCCATTCTGCTTCCTGTTTCAACCAGCGCAGTAGCTAAGATTGTAATGCTTCCCCCTTCTTCCATCTTTCGAGCTGCCCCGAAAAATTTCTTTGGTTTGTGAAGTGCCCCTGGGTCAAGCCCTCCGGAAAGGGTTCTTCCAGAAGCAGGTACTACCATATTATATGCTCTTGCAAGCCTTGTTATACTATCAAGTAATATTACCACATCTTTGCCCTGCTCAACCAATCTCTGGGCACGAGCTAAAACCATTTCGGCTACTTTGACATGGTGCTGTGGAAGTTCGTCAAATGTTGAATATATAACCTCTCCCCCTTTCAGGGAACGCTTCATGTCTGTAACTTCTTCAGGTCTTTCATCAACCAAAAGTACAATAAGTTCGATGTCAGGGTTGCTGACTTCGATTGCATTGGCTATGGTTTTTAGCAGTACAGTCTTGCCCGCTTTTGGTGGTGCTACAATTAGTCCTCTTTGGCCTTTTCCGATAGGTGCAACAAGATCTATCAATCTCATGGAAAGTTCTTTGCTGCCGTTTTCTAGTCTGAATCTTTGATTCGGAAAAATCGGTGTCAAATCGTCAAAATCAGGTCTTCTCATAGCAACTCCCGGCTCGTCGCCATTGACAGTTACCACATATAGCAATGCTCCAAATCTTTCGCCTTCCTTTGGAAGTCTTGTTATTCCTTTTATTTTATCCCCTGTCTTCAAATTAAATCGACGAATTTGAGTTGGTGAAACATAAATATCCTTTTCGCTAGTAAGAAAATTAGAGAACCTTAAAAATCCGAAGTTGTTTTCTTCTTGTACCTCTAAGATACCTTCCACTTCAGGTCTTATCTCTTCTTTGTTATTTTTAGGTTGTGAGTTAGCTTTTGGGGTTTCAGTTTCGTTTAGAGGGGTTGTCGTTTCGTTTGATTGGCATTCTCCTGCCATGTCTTCAGGCTCTAATACTTTTTCAGCCATTATGTTACCTTTTGCAGGTTTGGTTTTAGAATCCTGCACCTTTCTACATATTTAAGAATTGTCGTTTTTAGAATTTATACTGTTTATATGATATACTCCTGTCTGAAAAAAAGCAAGAAAATCCCTTGAAAAATCAATCTGTAATCCCACTTCAATTTTTTAAATGGATTGCAAAGCAAAACTCCTCCAACTCAGTTGTGAGGTTGAAGGAGTTTAATTTTATCAGTTGCTATTAAGTATTAAGCGATTTTATTCTGCGAACCATTTCTTAACAAGTTCGTCGTATTTGCCACTTGCTTTTACGTTCTTAAGTCCTGCATTGATTTTTTCTAAAAGCTCAGTGTTGTCTTTTGCTACTGCGAAAGCCATTTCTGCTGGGTCGATAAGTGCGTCTAACTGTTTGATTTCGTCAGCATATTTTGCCTGATAGTATACTGCCACAGGAGCGTCCATTACGATTGCGTCGATGTCTCCATTTTGTAACTGCATAATGCACTGTGTTGTCTGGTTAAGGATAACTGCTTCTTTGATTTTTCCTTCAGCTGCAAGTCCCTGTACATAGTCGCCTTCTGTAGTTCCTATCTGCGCGGCAACTTTCATGTTTTTTGTTATGTCTTCAGCAGTCTTAATAGTATCGTTGTCTTTTTTAACTAAGATAACTTTGCCGCTATCAAAGTATTTGTCAGTAAAAGTAACTTTTTCTGCACGCTCTGATGTAACGTTCATTGCTGCTGCTACTATGTCTGCATTTCCAGCATTTACAGCCGGCACGATAGCATCAAATTCAAATGCTTGATATTCTACTTTAAATCCTTGGTCTTCAGCGATAGCATCTAAAAGGTCCATGTCGAATCCAATAATATTTCCATCATCATCTGTTGAGTCGAACGGTGGGTAAGTAGGTTCTGTTGCTGCGATATAAGTTTTAACTTCTTTGTCTTCATTGTTACTGCAGCCTGCCATTGCGCCTATTGCCAATACCATTATCATAACTACAGCTAATACCTTAACTGATTTTTTCATTTTTCTTTCCTCCTGAATTTACATTTAATTATTTTTTATTTTCTTTCGCTTTTGTTAAAAATGACATTGCATCAAGAAGCAACTGTGCTGCGTACATGCTTGTCATATCGTTGTTGTCATTTGGGGGCGAAACCTCCGTAATGTCCATTCCCACTATATCTCCTTTGGCTGCAACCGCTTCGATTATTGCACTAGCCTCTTCATAATAAAGGCCAAATGGTACAGGTGATCCGGTTCCGTTTGCAATGGACGGGTCAAGACCGTCAATGTCAAAGGTTATATAGTATTTTTTTGCTGTTGGGATTTTGGAAATAACGTGATTAACGCCCATCTGTCTGACTTCCTTCGACGTTATTATTGTATTTCCATTTGCTTTAGCATCTTGAAAGTCCGAATACTGTGAGCTTCCAATCCCTCTCATGCCTATCTGCATTATTTTTCCTATATGAGCCATCTCGGAGGCTCTTCTCATAGGACTTCCAGGGCCTTCTTCTATGCCAAATGGCTTATAGGTGAAGTCCAGATGCGCATCAAACTGTATGACGCACACATCCTGGTAGCAGTCGAAGGCTCTCAAAATGGGTGTTGTTATTGCATGATCCCCTCCAATCGTAAAAGGAATCGCTCCTTTGGAAAGGATTTTTCTTACCGCCGCTTCGCAGTTTTTGAAGCTTCTTTCGTAAACGGTGTGCAATACATCTATATCACCACAATCTACGATTTTCCACGGTTCCCCCAGAAACATTTCATCTCTTAGTGGATCATACCAACCCTCATGGGCATAGGCGTTATATGTGGAAGCTTCTCTGACTCCTCGCGGCCCGAATCTGGCTCCGGTTTTGACGGATGTTCCCATGTCATAGGGCATGCCTATCACCGCAATGTCTGCATCTAATTCTTCAATGTCTGCACACATGGGCGCCATCAAAAATGTCGGAATTCCTACGAAAGGATTTCTCATCGATTCTTTTTCAATGGTGTAGGGATAATTTTTCATTATCATTTCTTGTAGTTCTCCTCTCAAATCGACTTTTGTCAGCTGCCTTTTGGCACGCTTTTAAAATGCCGACCATTGCATAAGTTGTTTTGCAATACGCACATATTACTGCTTAATTATGCACTTGTCAAGCATAAAAATAGATTTTTTTGAATATTTTTTCACTTTTATGCATTTATGGGCTAAAAATATGCAAAATTGGCTAATATTATACATTTTCTCCGGCTGAGCGGAGGGGTGTTTGCGAAAGGGTGGGTTTGCGGGAGTGTAAAATTCGAGGAGATGTATACTCGAATTGAGGTTTTTGTATTGAATGAGTATACGGCCGTATACTCGAACCGCTCTTTTTTAACGAAACGAGTATACGTTTTGGCTTAGGCTCAAGGAGTATCATCATCATTTCTATACTCGATTTGAGCTTTTTTGCTGAAAAGAGTATACGTTTTGTCGCAAGTTCAAGAGGTATGTTCGGGATTCGTATACTCGAACCGAACATTTTGAGCGAAATGAGTATACACCCTACCACTCGAGTTGGACTATTTGGGCAAATCGAGTATACATTTTGCGCCCCGCCACCTAATTCGGCTACAAAAATAAAAAAATGCCACCTCTTTGGTCGCCCATAGAGGTGGCTTGTGGTTCATATTTATGCTAGCTTAGCAGTAAATCTTATTTTGAATAGTCGTAGAAACCTACTCCAGTTTTTCTGCCTAGTTTGTTAGCTCTTACCATCTTCTTCAACAATACGTGTGGTCTGTATTTAGGATCACCGTATTCTGAGTAAAGAGTTTCCATAATTGCAAGACAAACGTCAAGTCCAATTAAGTCTCCTAATTCTAGAGGTCCCATTGGGTGGTTAGCACCAAGCTTCATTGCTGTGTCGATACCCTTAGCATCTGCAACGCCGTCAGCTAAAATGCCAATACCTTCGTTGATTAGTGGAATTAAGATTCTGTTTACTACGAATCCAGGAGCTTCTGCAACTTCTACAGGGCTCTTTCCTAACGCTTCTGTTAAAGCAAGGATTGTGTCCTTAGTTTCGTCAGAAGTTGTAAGACCTTTGATGATTTCAACCAATTTCATAGCTGGAACTGGATTGAAGAAGTGCATACCGATAACTCTGTCAGGTCTTTCGGTTGCAGCTGCGATTTCTGTTATTGATAGGGAAGAAGTGTTTGTTGCGATAATAGTTTCAGGCTTGCAAAGCTTGTCTAATTCTGCGAACAACGCCTTCTTTGATTCCATTTCTTCTGTAGCTGCTTCGATAACTAAATCAGCATCAGCGATGATGTTGATATCAGTTGAACCAGTGATTCTTCCGAAAACTTCTGCAGCAACTTCTGCGGTCATTTTTTCTCTAGCAACCATTTTGTCAAGATTCTTCTTAACTGTAGCAAGACCCTTCTCTACGGAAGATTCTCTTCTTGCTCTCATTACTACTTCATAACCGTTCTGTGCTAAAACCTGAATGATTCCAGCTCCCATAGTACCAGTACCTAATACACCAATTTTCTTCATTTGAAATTTGCCTCCTTAAAAATATAAAAATCTTTCAATTATTTTTGTTAAAAAATTAACCGAATAACACAACAATTATAACATAAAAAAAATGAAATGTAACCCCTTTCTGTAATTTCTTGTGTTTTTTCTTCTGTACAAAAGGTGGTTTTTAGCCGTTTTTCGACGGGTCACATATACTCGTTATAAATTGCTTCAACACTTCAGAACGGACGAATTATGAAAATGGCACCTATGACTACGCAAATAATCACTGCAAGTGCAATTAGCTTTCTTTTTTTTGTCCTTTGGGCACGTCTTTTTTCAGCTATAGCAATCCACTCTCTAATTGTGTCTTGAGATGGCCCTTTGTCTGTGGCGGCTGGAAAAGGCGTGTTTTCCAACTTTTCTTTTAGATCTTTCTCACAATTCTGTTCTTTCATTACAAGAATCTCCCTTTTCAAGCATTTCCCGTAGCTTATGGCTTGCTTTGCGGAGTATACTTTTAGTGTCATCAAGGCTCTCTCCTATAATTACTGCCACCTCTTTTAGAGAGTGTCCATAAAGGAAATAGAGCAGCAACACCTTTTCTTCGTTTTCCGCGAGCCTGCTTATATATATGTAAAGATTTTCATTCTCTACATTTTTTATTAGCGAAATTATTTCAGCGTTGCAAAGTAGTTTTGCACGCCTTCTTGATTTTACCACAAAATTATTAAAAGGGCATTCTTTTATTGTAATATTTTTGCTTTTCCTGACGTGCTCAAGGCCTGCCTTCTTTGCTATTTTAAACATCCAGTCTTTGGTCTTATTTGGGTCTTTCAGCTTGCTCATATTCAGAAAAGCTTCCACAAAGGTATCTTTTATTGCTTCTTGCAGCAAATCCTCCTCTATGTTGAACTTACTCAAGTAAAACAATACGTGTGGATAACATTTTAATATCCTTGCCTCCCTTTGGAACTGATATTCAAACTCTTCTTTCATGACTTCTGTGTTTCTCCTCTCTAAAATAATTTGATTTTCGAACTATAAAAAACAGCACCCCCAAGAAAAAGAACCAGAGTCTTTTTCTTAGAAATGCCGTAATTTTTAGGTTCATAACTGACAATTTTTATTTCATCCTGACGCCATCTGCGTATACTTCTGCAATAGTACGAATTCCCTCAAGCTGCTTCGTGTCACACCGTTGTAACAAAGTCATAATTTCTTCGCTTACTCGCATTGCTTCAACGTTTTCCTCGGAATATATGTTGCCTGCCAAAATATAGTCTGCTGTAACATCTAAAATCTGACACAACAAATACAATTTCTTAATGGAAATCCCTTTGTTTCCATACTCGATATCCGCTACAAATTGTGGGGAAACGTCCAGCTTCTCTGCTAGCTTTTCTCTGCTTAAGGACTTTGCCTCTCTTCTGCTCTTAACTCTTCGGCCCATCTCTTTTGGATCTAGGGTTCTGAGTTTTTCTTCTTTCTTGTCTTTTGGCATGTTTTCTCCTTTTTATCAGCTCGTGATAAATTCAACTTACTAATCTTAAAGTTAAACCTAATAAGCTAATAGTTGAAGCAACTGTCAGTTGAAAATATTATACTAAAAGACAAATTGTTTGGCTTTTAAGGATTTTGCCCACTATATTCTGGCCAATCCTTGAATAGATCCATTAAAAAAGGACTATAATAAATGTTGTGCTGGCCGAAGAATTATGGCTCCTCCATACTGTTGTACAATTCGTGTCCAACTAAAATTTCTGCCAACATTTACTTCCTTTGCGAGAATTTGAAATCAATACAGACATCCCCCCGACATTTGACATATCATCCATTTAAAAAAGGATATCCCCGGAATCGTTATCCGAGAGATATCCCATATTTTGTTTTATTAAAGCTCCAGTTTATTTGGTACTGAACATTGTTCGGCACTTTTGGTCCAGTTCTTTCTGAACTTCCATTACTATTTCTTCGTTACACAAGATTACCAGTTTGTCACCCGCTTTGATGGTGGTGCCTCCGTGAGGAACTATCTCGTGGTTGTTTCTCAAAATCGAAACTACTAAGCAACCCGCTGGTAGGTCTATGTGCGATAAAGATCTTTCGTCCATTAGGGATCCATAGTACACTTCGCTCTCTATGAGGATTTTGCTTTTCCTTAGAATATTTTTGACTTTTCCTCCTTCTACGAGCCTTTCTGTAAGCTGTTCGTACAAAGGTCCGCCTTTGAGCATGTCTGCCACCATATAGGCAACCAACGACACCATTGCAAGGGGAAGCAGGTTGGAAAAAGTTCCAGTCATTTCGCTTATTAGTATTATTCCTGTAATCGGTGCTCTTACTATGGCACTAAAGTATCCCGCCATTCCTAAGATTACGAAGTACTCCACATAAGTTTGGGTGTAGCCTACTGCTGGACTCAAAACCTGTGTGAATAGCCCTCCGGAAAGTGCCCCTAAAACTAACATTGGCAAGAATGTGCCGCCCGGCAATCCGCTACCGAAGCTTAGGGCCGAGGAAATATATTTAACTACAAGCAGTATCAATAGCATTTTGATGTTGAAAACACCTTGTCCCGCTGGCTCAATAAGGTCTGCTCCACTTCCTAATGCGTGTGGCAAAAATATTGCTAATGTTACTATCATCACAAAAGGTATTACGATTTTTGCAACTACAGGATTTATTTTTTTGAAAACGTCTTGCATGAAAAACGTTGTCTTGTTGTAAAAGACTCCAAATGCGCCGAGAATTATACCAAGTATGAGTACCATCCATAGGCGATTCAAAGGCATTCCGTTAACTACCGTAAAATCAAATACGGGTTTTAGGCCAAATATATATGAAGATATGCAATTGGCTGTTATGCATGAAGCCATTGTGGTCAACAATACTTCTCTGGAAAAGTTTTTGTGAAGTTCTTCCAGCGTAAAGACCACTCCAGCGAGTGGTGCGCCGAACGCCGCAGCAAGGCCGGCCCCAGCCCCACACGTCAAAAGCAGCTTCTCCTCAGTTTTGAGCCTGTTGTTAATCCTCGAAATCCCCTTGCCGGCCATCGCCCCAAGCTGAACGCTTGGCCCCTCGCTTCCAAGAGACATTCCGCCCCCGATAGCAAGGATGCTTCCCAAGAATTTCGCTATGATTACCTGCACCCAGTTGGCATTGGCTTTGCCCATAAGCTCCGCCTCCACCTGCGGGATACCGCTGCCTTGACTTAGTATCTCTCGCTTAGTGATTGCGACGGTACATACTAAGATAAATATTAAAATCCCAAGCCCAAGAAGCAGGACTAAAAATTTTTGTCCGGCCGCTTCGACATATAGGTTTCGCATCTCTTCTACTTTTAGAAGAGTAAAACGAAAGAGAGACACAATTAGGCCGGCCAAAAGGCCGACCCCAAGTCCCTCAAGTATGAGAACATATTTTAGGTCCTCTCTCCTATGAAGGGTTTCTTTAGTTTTGCTAATCTTTCTTCTTTTGTAAGTCTTTTTAGTCATGTTTTCTCCGAGTCGTGCAAATTTTTGCGCTATTACGCAAAGTACAGATTGGTTGTTACATATTCAGGGTCTGATGTCACATCAATTCCCATGCTTCTAAGTGTTTGCTCATCTCTTTCGCTCAATACGGCGGTGCAGTGTGCCTTGCAACCGTTGAGTTTTCCTAGCATTTGAGATGCCTTTTGAGCGCAAGGATTCATTTCTGCCGAAATCGATAGCGCTGTCAATATTTCTTCTAAGTTCAGGCTCGTTCTATCATGTTGTAGTACGTTAGCCTTCATATCTTGAATATCCCTAAATACATTAGGAGCAAGTACATATTGATCGTCCTCAACTCCAGCCAATTTCTTGACTCCGTTGAGTACAGCGGCAGCGGCAGCTACCATGCGGCGACTACTTCTACCTGTCACAATAGTTCCGTCTGGCATTTCAATAGCCATAACTACTACATTTATATATTTTTTATCACAACGACGTTTATACTCTGCGTATTCTCTCGCTGGGATAACTACTTCTCTATCCTCTTCTTTGGCGTTAACTTCTTTCATCAAAAGTTCTGAACGCTCCAAGGCATCCTCTGTGATTTTGCCTTTTTTGTAGTCGCATTTTGCGATTATAAAACGACGAATAATTTCTTGAATTGCTGCCTCTTTAACGACTTCATCATCATATATGCAAAAACCCGCACGGTTAACACCCATATCTGTAGGTGATTTGTATTCGGATTCTCCAGTTATCTTCTCAATAATTCTTTTTACAACAGGGAACACTTCTAAGTCTCTGTTGTAGTTAATGGTCATGTCACCATAAGCCTCAAGATGGAATGAATCTATCATGTTTACATCTTTTAGATCGGCAGTTGCTGCTTCATATGCAATGTTTACGGGGTGCTTGAGAGGCAAATTCCAGATAGGGAATGTCTCAAATTTGGCATATCTAACTTTGGTTCCTCGTTTGTATTCGTGGTAAAGCTGAGATAGGCATGTGGCCAACTTGCCACTTCCGCCACCAGGGCCAGTAACAACAGCCAATGGCTTAGTAACTTCTATGTATGGATTTGCTCCATAACCTTCTTCGCTTACTATGGTCTCTACATCTGTTGGGTATCCTTTGGTGTAGGTGTGCTTATATGTCTTGATGTCTCTTCTTTCTAGGCGGCTTATGAACTTGTTTACCGCTGGGGAATCTTCGTATCGAGTCACAACTACGCTGTTGATTTTAAGGTCGTGCATACGAAAGATATCTATAAGTCTCAGAACCTCAAGATCGTAAGTTATTCCAAAATCTTGTCTGGTTTTGCTGTTAACTATGTCGCCTGCATAAATGCAGATGATTATTTCTGCCTTGTCTTTTAACTTTTCAAGCAGTTTAATTTTGGCATTTTCGTCAAATCCTGGAAGCACACGCATTGCATGCTTATCATGAACTAATTTGCCGCCAAATTCAAGGTACAGTCTTTCGCTGTCATCTTGATTAATTCTTTCCAAAATGTGTTTGGACTGTTCTTCAATATACTTTTCTGAATCAAAACCTTTTTTATGCATACTTCTTGCCCCCTCTTTTACATATAATGTTACATTATGTTTATCGTAATTCTGTTTCGTCCTTCGCTGAGGCCTTCCATGCTTATTTGATACTGAACGTCTATGGACCCTTGACCTTTTTCCATGTCAAAATTGGTCTTGACGAAATCAGTCAGCACTTCGATTCCCATAGGGCCGTATGGTGTCTGATACACACCTCCGAAGCGTTTGCCTTCTTCAAAATAAAGCTCGGTTCCTATTCCCATAGCGCCCGACCTTTTCATTTTGACCGATTGGTCTTTTACCTTTATAGTGGTTTTGCAGCCTTCCATACCAGAAACTTCGCTCTCATCGTAGACTACATAGATTGAGTCGTTTCTCGTGTATAGTCTGCCATCGGTTACAAACTCCATCTGCTCTTCTTCCATGTCTTTGTAGTTTTGCTTTCCGATTATTTTTAAAGTAATATCTTTCATTTTATATGTTTACAATCCTTTCAATTGTCTTTGGCAATGCTTGCCAAAAGTTTCTCTAGGTGAGTCTTGTCGAATTTGTATTTTTTCAAACAGAATTGGCAAACCATCTCTGCTTCTCCATCTTCTTCAATTATACTTTTTAAGTCGTTTTCACCTATGGTCATCAATACTCTTTCTAATCGTTCTTCAGAGCAATCACATTCCCAGTCCATATTCATCATGTCTAGTTCTTCTATTGCAAACTCCTCCGGCATGTCTTTGAATATCAAAGATATCAACGCTCTAAGTCTGCTTTCTTGAGAATCGCCATGAGCTTTGTCAATGAGGGTGGTTATAGGTTCCATATTGCCAATTACTGCTTCAAGGGCATCCACAGCTTTTTCATCTGGGTTTGGAAGCATTTGAACTATCATTCCGCCTGCTGCGCCTACGGTTAAATCTCTTTCAATTTTGACGCCTAAGGAAACTGCGGTGTTTTGCTGCTCGGAAATATAATAATAGGTAGCAAAATCTTCTGCAATTTCTCCTGATACCAATGCAATTGTTCCTATGTATGGTTTTTTTAGTCCTAAATCTTTGATTACTGTAAGGTCTCCAATGCCGATAGCGCCACCTACGTCTAATTTGCCATTTTCCTTTAACGGCAAGTCCACATCAGGGTTTGCAATATAACCTTTGACTTTGCCTTGTCCATTGGAAGTGGCCAAAACCTGTTTTGCTGGACCATCTCCTTTGAAAATTACAGTTAGTTTATCTTGAGGGTTCTTTAGCATGAGCCCCATAAGGCCCGCACCTGTCAAAACTCTCCCAAGGGCCGCTGTAGCCACGGGCGTAGTCTGGTGGATGTCTTGTGCTTCCTGTACCATTTCAGTGCTTATAGTCAGGTACACACGGAAAGACCCACTTTTATCTATAGCTGTCAATACTTTGTTCATATATTTTCTCCATTTTTATTTATGTCATATGCTCTTAGCAAAATTGTAAAGTTCGTCTAAAATATCATTTAGATTAGTTAGGGCACGTTCTCTTGAGTTGCCCTTTGCGAAAGCATAGATTTTAAGTTTAAGTTCCGTTCCAGATGGCCTTATAATAATTTGATGTCCGCCTGGCAACATTGCTCTAAACATATCGTCACAACAGTGAGAAGCATCTACAGTTAGCCCTTGTCCTAAAAGATTTCTAAGCTGTCCTGTAAACAAAGCTTCCATAATTTGATTGATTTTTTCTCTGTCCTTTTCTGCAAAGAACTCTATGGAAATGGCCTTGGATTCTGCATAGCCATGCTCCTGATACAGTTCTTCCAGCCTATCGAATAGGCTCTTTCCTTCTTTTTTAAGGCAAGCACTTATGAGGCATATCATTTGAAGTGCCAAAACACCATCCTTGTCTCTTGTATAGTTGCCATATAAATAGCCTAAGCTTTCTTCAAAGGCAAAGAGAAAATCTTTTTCTCTTCCTGCTTCTTTGAGTAGTTGTAGCTCTAAAGCAATATTTTTAAATCCTGTAGGCACATTTTTTAAATGAACTCGATAGGCTTTTGCCAAGTCTTCCGCAAACGGTGATGATACAAAACTTTTGAAAACCATCTTTTGGCCTCTCATATTTTTATCACCTATACGGTTTGAATGACACCAACACACATAGTCCATCATTAGGATTCCTGCTTGGTCTCCTGTTAATCTACAAAACTCGCCATCTTTTCTGGCCATTACGCCCATACGGTCGCTGTCTGGATCTGTAGCTACTATTATATCTGTGTTTTCATCTACATATTTTAATGCTGTTGCAAAAGTTTCTTCGTTTTCTGGATTCGGCGATGGGCATGTCGGAAAATTACCATCGTGGTCAAACTGTTCTTTTACGAGAGTTAAATTAGTTATTCCAAGTCTCTCGAAAACCTTCATTGCACATTCTCTGCCCGTTCCGTTGAGTGGGGTGTAGACAACATTTAGGTTCGCCAATGCCTCTTGAACTTCATCAGCATCCTCAGTCCAAACTAATGTCTGTGCTTCCACCGCCTTCAAATAGGCTTCACTTATTTCTTCACCCCATGTCTTAATTGTTCCTGGGGTTATATCTTCGTCGGTCAGGTCTTCAAAATATGGTCTACTATTTATATAGTCCTCGACCATGTGTGCTTTTCTCTCGTCTATCTGGTTTCCAAAATGGTCGTAAACTTTATATCCATTATATTCTTTTGGATTGTGGCTTGCAGTTATCATGATTCCACAATTAGCTTTTGCATGTCTAATAGCAAATGAAACGACTGGAACCGGTGTTGGTTCTCCAAAAACGTATGAGTCTATTCCTCTTTTTTGTAAGCTTTCGGCTACAACCTGCGCGTATTCTTTAGAGTTTATTCTTGTATCATAGCCTATTACTACTACTGGTCTTTTATATTTTGACAACAAATAGTCAGCCACTCCCATGGTAGCCCTTTTTATGACTATTTGATTCATTCGGTTTGTTCCCACACCCATTTTACTTCTTAGGCCTGATGTTCCGAAGTTCATGTCACGACAAAATCTATCATAAATTTCGTCCTTGTCATCTTTGATTTCTTCAATTTCCCGTTTTAATTCTGTTGGCAAATTAGCTTCTTGCCACTGTGAATATCGTTTAATCATTTTTTCCATAATTTCTTCAACTACACAATTTTATTTTTTAATACCAATTTAACAACTTATTTTATCACATTTCCCATAATTTTTACACAGGAAATACACAATTAGCTAATATAATTTAATAAAAAGGGGGACTTATTTATGGATGATTGGAACAGGTTTTCTGAAAGCGATGACAATTTTGAGGAATTCAATAGTCTCGTGCATGATACGGCAAAACCAGAACCCGCAAAGCAAGAATCTTTTGTAACTAAAAAAACTTTTATTATTGCTTTAATTCTTGTGATGATCTTTTCGACAATTTTAGGCGCTGGTGGATATGCCTTGTCAGCGTCCTTGTTTGGCAACTCTGCTTCAGGGAAAAACATAAACGCAAACAACTTCAATTTAACTAAGGCCACCGGAAGCGAACTTTCTATACAAGAGATTGTTGCTAAGAACGAAAACTCCGTGGTTGCTATCACCACTGAGTCAATGTCTACAGATTCTTGGGCGGGCCAATATGTAACAAACGGTGCTGGAAGCGGTGTCGTCTACAGCAAAGACGGCTACATTCTCACTAACAATCATGTAATCGAAGGCGCTAGCACTATAACAGTGACCCTTCACGATGGCACAACCCACCAAGCTACTTTGGTGGCGGCAGACAGTCAAACTGATATTGCCGTACTAAAAATAGAAGCTACTGACTTGATCCCTGTTACTATTTCAGATGAAACTCAGCTCTCTGTAGGTGATTTGTCAGTCGTTATTGGCAATCCTTTGGGGACTTTGGCTGGCACTGCAACAGAAGGTATCATAAGTGGACTCGAAAGAGAAATATCATTGGAGGGTAAACCAATGTCTCTCCTTCAAATAAGTGCCTCTGTCAATCCGGGAAATTCCGGAGGTGGAGTATTTGATCAATATGGTAATTTGATAGGGCTCGTGGTCGCCAAATCTTCAGGCTCAGATGTTGAGGGTCTAGGCTTCGCCATCCCTGCTGACACTGTCAAATCTATTGCAGATTCTCTAATCAGTAACGGTTACGTCAAAGACCGTCCTATAGCAGGAATAACCATTGTCGACCTTACCTCTGCTTCCGAGGCGATGAAATACGGCGTCAAAGACACGGGTGTCTATATACAAGAGGTTACTGGCAAAAATGCCACTGCTGCTGGTCTAAAAGCTGGCGATCTGGTTTATATGATAAATGATGAAAAAGTTACAAGCTCCGCAATGCTCATTCAAAAGATCCAAGAGCACAAAGTGGGCGATAAAGTCAAACTCACTGTCGTAAGAGATGATAAAATGCAAGATATAAGCCTCACCTTAGAGGAGGCTAAAGCTACAAGTTAGCACCTAACAATCTTATGGTTTTAGATGCTTTATAATATTTGATTGTCCTTTCTAAAATAAATACTTATATTAGGCTACTGCCCTTGAAGAATTCTTCGGGGCAATAGTCTTTTTTGTCGGTAGCCCCAGCTTTTTCAATCGCTTCACGCCTATTGCCACTTTTTTATTGCATACATATTTAATTCGTGATATATTTTATGTATCTAATATCGTACATAAAAACCAAGAATCTACTATGGGAGGTTCTAAAATGAAAAAGAAGTTATCATATCTACTAATCGTTATTTTGATATTATCAATGTTCCCTATGTCTGCTTTTGCAGCAGATCCTGCAGAAGAAGCTGTGACAAGCATTTCTGTTGGTGATGTGCCTACAGCTTTGGACTTTGACAATTCAACAAACACTTTATGGGTTGTGAATAGCAACGATTCTTCTGTTAGCGTTATTGACCTGTCGACTAGAAAGGTCATAGACACTTTGTCCGTAGGCAGCAATCCTCATGACATTGCTATTGGGTCTAAGTATGCATATGTTATTTGCAAAGATCAGGATTATGTCTATGTTTATGATCTCGAAACACGGGAAGAGGCTGGAGCTATCCAAGTTCAACGGTACACTAACAAGCTATATTTGGCTCCTGACGGCACTTTGTACGTCCTGTATTTAGGCGAAAATGCAGGTTGGGTTACAGAAATAGATACCACGACCAATTCTGTTTCCAAAAAACACAGCATACTAGAAAATTCTACTTTTATGATGTAGTGGTTGACCCGGATAGCGGCACTGCTTATATGGCTCTTGGGGAGGATCTATTTATCGACAACCATCCTGATGAGGGCTATCTCATGGTTGATTACGCCGAAAATGCAATGATTTCCTTGACAGCGATTCCTTCCTGTATTGCCCTTGATCCCAATGGCACCCATATGTATGTTGCTGACGACGAAGATTATTTAAACGTTATTGATTTATATGCCGGCCAATTTATTGAGGATATTGACGTGGGAGATATACGCGGATTGGTTGCAACAGAAGACGGTCGACTTTATGCCCTTGACGGAACAAGTAAATCCATCCGTGTTTTCGACATATCGGATCCAACTGCTGTGTCTGAAATTTCTTCAGTTGGTTTAGGCGATCCATTAGCACTTAACAGTTTGGCACTGAACGAAGCTCGTAACGAGCTATATGTATGCGACCTTTATGGCGACTCCGTGAAAATCATAAAGACAACACCAACCATATCAAGCGCTTCGCTTACAGTCGTTGCTTCTGACAAATTAAACCTTAAGGCTGCACTGCCACTAGGCAGCGCTATGGTAGAAGATTCCTCCGAAATAGGCTACTACATATCTACTGACTCAAAGTTGTCACCAACCAACCTTGTTGGCAAAAAGGTAGTAGTTAAGGAAGGCAATGCAGATTTTCCTTATGCTTTGGACGAAGCTCTAAGCGGTTTAGACAAGGACACTACCTACTATGTAATGGTATATGCAACTAGCGAAATAAATAACTCAGTAGCATATAGCCAAGTTATGTCTGCTAATTTAGCAGCACCTGGTAATGGAGGCAACGTTCCTAAAACAGGGGACAACAGCCCTATGGCATTGCTATTCTTAATAGCGGCAGCAGGTAGCGCTATGGTCCTATTAAAAAGAACTAAAAATGAATCTAACTAATACTTAATGTTTAGCCCTCTCTCGAATTGATCGGGAGAGGGCTTTTCTTACGAAAAAGGGAGAACTCTTTTACAGAATTCTCCCTTTTGATTTTATAAACCCCTTCTTATGGTATTTTCCAATCTATCATTCAGCTCTGCCAACTCTTTTCTGTCAAGCTTGCTTGTATCTATAGCCTCGTGAATCAGAATGTCGATAGTCTTATCCTTTTGTATAGTTCCCTTTTCTTCAAATGCCTTGTAACTGTTTTTGATAGTTGCTGGTATGATTGTGGCTTTTGCTTTGGTGGCCAACTTAATGGCTCCTGCCTTAAACTCTCCCATTTCCATCGACTGACTTCTCGTTCCCTCCGGGAAAATGACTAGGGAATATCCGTCTTTTAGCTTTTCCGCCCCTTCGTTTATAGTTGCCAACGAAGCCCTTGCATCGCCTCTTTTTATGAAAAGGCCTTCAATTATGAGCGCCCATTTTGAAAAGATAGGGATCTTTGTAAGTTCCTCTTTGGCGATTAGCCCAACCTGGTGCTTTGGTATATGCAAGAAAACTGCAATGTCAACATAAGACTGATGATTTGAAACGTAGACCACAGGGCCTTTTTCGGGTAAATTTTCTGGATTTATGATGTTCATTTTCCAGTTGAGTTTTTTCATTACTTTATCTACAAAATAATTGCATACTTCGTAGATTGCCTGTCTTTCCTCTTCTTTTTTGCCCGCTGCCTTTAGGGCTAATATCTTTCTTCTATGAGGCCCTAACAAGGAGAGATTTTTTATTAAAAAATAAAAAAAGTTTATATTTCCATATATTTTCACGATGTGCTTCCTCCAAAATTCATTTGTCTAATCTTAGCAATTATTCTATCACAATTCTATGGTATTTTCCAATGAA
>CAZUEH010000011.1:0-40715 GCA_964619315.1 uncultured Oscillospiraceae bacterium
TAAAAATTATATTCCAAATGGCCACTTACAGTTAAGTAGTATATGTGGAAAGGCTGTATACTACCGTTTTCATCTGGCGTCAAAAAGTCAGAAGTAGTCTTGTCTACCATTTCCAAGTCTGACTCAGGCCATGTGTTTTTGAAATTATATTCCCTATCCTGCCCTTTGAATTGATAACCCAAATTAGGATGGGATAAGTCTCTGTTGTAATAATATATGCTGTGATTATGGTATGCTTTAGTGGCATATCCTTTGTTCATAAATTGATGTCCAAGGGTAAACGGCAACGAATTGTCCTTCGACTCTTTCATTGACCAAACACCAGGTTTTGGTACCAACCCCTGTAAACTCGTGTACTCTCCATCAAGTGTGCTAACTCCCCAAATTGGATTGTAAAAATTATTGAAGGTGTACCCCTCTGTCTGTAACTTATACAGAGTCGGCGTATAAACTGGGTCGATAGCAATATCCGAAAAACTTTCAGCAGTGATAAATATAAGGTTTTTTCCTTCGAAAATTCCAGTTTTATCATTCTTCTTTGTAGCTTCTTGAGTTCCAAAATAGTCGTGCATAACTTTTATGGTTTCATTGCTTTCTTCTTCGGAAAGCTTCTTAAAGTCTAACCCCTCTATAACATTGTCCCCTAACTCAGGTTCGACGTAAGGCCCTTCGACTTCGACTTTCGGTTCAAATCCAAACATTAGCTTAAACAAATCTATAGTCATTGCACCGACAAGACCTGAGCATTTGACGGACTCCTCAATTTCTACCGTTCCATATAAAACTTGATACGGGGCTCTAGGATTTTCATCTTTTATTGAGCTTATTGCAATGCTGATACAAATAGAGACGATACATATTGTTACCATTACAAGGAGTATCGGCTTTTTGCTTCTTTGTTCCTTGTCAGCTTTATCTTTTTTTCTAACCCCTAATGCAACTGTTATTATTGCTATAGCAAGGAGCAACGCCATAGGAATTTTTGATGCCCATATAGCTCCCATAATAACTTGCATGAATTCTACTACTTGCCCTCCATTCACCATAGAGTAGAAAGTAAAATATGTTTCAAATATTTCATAGTAAACAGTTTGTGCCATGAATACAAGCGCAAAGAATCCTATTATAACAGCATAAAAAATCTTGCTGCTTTTGCCTTTTATAATCGTTTTAAAAAATAATACGACTGCGGCTAGCGAAATATAAATAAGTGTTACTATGCAGATTTTAGGCACCACATAAGTACCATCGCTATATCCGACTGTGAATGCTCTAAAAACAATCTCCATCAGAATAAATGCCACAAATGTTTGTCCGAATAAAATAAAATCTCTCGTCTTGATCTTCATCTAAATGTCCCTTCCAATTTCAAACCTATCTAAATATTATATATATAACCCCAAAATCGGTCAACATAGATTCGCCTTTTGATTGCATATAATATTACATTAGCATAGTTGTGACAGACTTTAAAAAAACAGCAATCTTTCAATTTTTATGAATGAAATGATTGCCGCTTTTATAGATTTATTTGTTGTCGTCTGCTAGCTCTGAATAACGCTTAATTTTCATTGTGCTAGTTTTTTCAAACTGGCCTTTTTTAATTTCCAGTTTCTTAATTGTCTTGTAGTTGCTTAGCTTACGATTAACTTTCTTAATCTGCTCCCAAACAACTTTATATATTTCTTCTTCGCTCAGTCCCTCACCATGAGTTTCTTCAATATACTCGTAGTTTGGAATTACTCTTGCTGTTATAACTAATTCTTTTTCGCCAACAACTTCTTTGCCATATACCATGCCTTCGCTTATTTCTTCAACCTTAGAAAGCAAAATTTCGATTTCTTCAGGGTATATATTTTTACCATTTTGGGTAACAATTACATTTTTGCTTCGGCCAGTTATATATAAGAATCCGTCTTCGTCTAAGTATCCAATATCTCCTGAATTAAACCAGCCATCTTTAACTACTTCAGCTGTAGTTTCAGGATCTTCATAGTAACCCAACATTACGGTTTTTCCTTTTATAAGAACTTCTCCCTCACCGTTTTCATTAGGGTTAGAAATCATAATTTCATCCCAAACAACGGATTTTCCTGCTGATCCAACACGAGTGTCGAAATCAGGAGTAAGGGCAGCTATTGGTGCTGTTTCTGTAAGTCCATAACCTTGTAGGAAAGTCACTCCTATATCTTCTAGCCACATACCAACTTTGGCATCTATTGGGGCAGCAGCAGTAACTACTAATCGTAGATTTCCGCCTAAGTTTTCATATATGTCTTTAAATACTTTGCGTTTTACATCTATTCCTACGTTTTTAAGACCATTAGTCAAAGTAATCATATACTTAACAGCAGCTGTCTTTCCGCTCTTTTCAATTCCTTGTGTAATTTTTTTGTGCAAGGTTTCTATTAAGAGAGGCACTGCTATAATCGCTGTTGGTGAAGTTTCCTTCATGTCGTTGGCGATATGTTTAAGACCTTGACAAACTGCCACGGAAGCACCAACTGCCATCGGATACAAAAATCCTATTGTCGACTCATATGTATGATGTAGTGGCAATACTGAAAATAGTCTGTCCTCTGGTGTCAGATAAACATAAGGCGTTACAGAGTTTATATTGTATGCCAAGTTAGTGTTTGAAAGCATAACTCCTTTTGCCGCAGAAGTTGTTCCACTTGTGAAGATAAGTACTGCGAATTCGTCTGGCTGTATTTCTGTATCCTCGTATTCAGTGTATCCCAAGCCGCGAAGGAACTTTCCTTCCTCCATAACATACTCAAGTCCTACAAAACGGCCCTCAATTTTATCATCGGAATACATTTCCATGAAATATTTGACTCCGGGGCAACGATTACCTACTTTTTTAATCAAATCCTTTTTTCTTGGAGAGTAGATTATTGCTGTAGCATCAGATCGTTTAATTATATTTTCCAACTCATTTTCTGGCAATTCTCTGTCGGTAGGAACTGCAATTCCAACGCCGCACAATAGTGCCATATACGAAATATACCACTGGTATGTAGTTTCTCCTATTATCAGGATTTTTTCACCCTTAAGTTTAAAGGCTTTTGATAAACCTGCACCTAAGTTCTTAACGTCTTCGCCAAATTGTCCATAAGTGATTTCTTCAAACGGTGCCTTTTTGACGAATTTTTCTAATATAAAAGGTCTGTCCTTAAACTGCTCTATACTTTTTTCAAAGATCTCTTTGATAGTTTTATATGAAGTCCCAGGATAACCTTGACTGTCTTTTTTGCTTTTATTTTTAAGCTGCTCTATTACTTCCGGTGTATATTCGATGTTCAGTTCTTCTATTTCTTCGACTTCTCTCATCTTATACTTTGGAAGTTTAAAATTAGGAATTTTCTTTAAAAGTCTTGCCATTTTTGTGTCCCCTTTTCTACAAAATGATATACAATTATATCACTTTTCACCTTAATAATGCAAATTTTTTAAGTATTTCTCTTGCGAAAAATACAACAGCGAAACTAAAAGTCTTTTGTTTTTATCTGCCAATTCACTATTTCACTGATTTTCTACATTAAAAAACCATTTTTAAGGTTCTTTTGCAATTTTTCGTTCTGCTTATTCTCTTTTATGATATACTTCGCTTCAAGGAACACTGTTTGGTGGCTTATCACTACCCTATAAAGGGGGGTGATGCTATGGTAACTTACTCTGACTTGTTTCAGTTAGGTCTACTAATAATAGCCCTTATTGCCTTGCTTAACAGCAAGAAGTAGGAAAGCCACCTAACTCCTTTGGGAATTTAGGTGACTTTTCTAAAACCATTTTTTGGATAAGCCGCCCCATCAAAGGCGGTGTTCCCTTTATTAATACTATGTTAGCATTTTCTGAGGTTGTTGTCAAATATTTGCTTTTGGGGGTTGCCTTGTAACTCGAAAGGTTTTATACATTCTCACTGCCAATATATTTCTGCAACAAATCCCTTCAAGATGTTGCTATTTAATGCTTTTCCATATATAATAAATTAGTTAAAAATAACCATGGAGGTTCTTATATATGAATTATCAACAGCTTGCAGAAATGCTTTTTCCAAATGTAACAAATACTCCAGATGAGTATGAAAATATGTTCCCTGCTCGCACCTTGCCTGCTAGCGCAAAGGTTACAAGATTAGGCCCAAGCCCTACAGGGTTCATCCATCTTGGCAACCTTTTTGGTGCATTTGCAGACGAGCGTCTTGCACACCAGTCTGACGGAGTTTTTTTCTTGAGAATAGAAGACACCGATGAAAAACGCTATGTCGATGGCGCAGTAGAAATTATAATAAATTCCTTGAAGTTTTTTGGAATTAACTTTGATGAGGGAGTAAATATTGACGGTGAGCATGGCGATTATGGTAGTTATACCCAAAGCATGCGTGGCCCAATATATCAATCTTTCGCAAAAAAATTAGTATCAGAAGGCAAGGCATATCCATGCTTCTTAACAGAAGATGAAATATCCTCAATAAGAGCGCAACAAGAAGCTAACAAAGAAAACCCTGGTATCTATGGCAAATGGGCCCTAAGCCGTGATTTGAGCCCTGCACAGGCGGCTGAAAAGCTCGAGGCCGGACTGCCCTATGTAATTAGATTAAAATCAGATGGCGATATGAGCATTGCCGAAGATCAAATAAAGCGTTTCCAAGCGGAAGACGCCATAAGAGGCACATTAAACATGCCTTACAACGATCAAGACACAGTCCTACTTAAGGCTAATGGCATTCCTACTTATCATTTTGCCCACGTAATAGATGACCACTTAATGAGAACTACACATGTGGTTAGAGGCGCAGAATGGCTTCCATCTCTACCTATACACGTAGAACTTTTTGAAAAGCTAGATTGGGAAATCCCTACATATTGTCACACTGCTCAGCTTATGAAATTAGATGCAGAGGGAAATAAGCGTAAGCTTTCTAAGAGAGAGGACCCTGAGCTTTCATTAGATTATTATCGCAATTTAGGATATCACCCAGAGGCCGTTAGAGAGTATCTTCTTACTATCTTAAACTCAAATTTTGAAGAATGGCGAATAGCAAATCCTGATGCTGATATTGAAGAATTTGAATTTACTACAGAAAAAATGAGCAACTCAGGTGCCCTTTTCGATTTGAATAAGCTTAATGATGTGAGCAAAGATGTTTTGCTTCGCATTAGTGCTTCCGATTTGTACGACTTCCTAAAAGCATGGGCTGATCAGTTCAAGCCAGAAGTCTCTCATATATTCGAAGACCGCAAATATCTTGAAACCATTTTAGATATCGGTCGTCAAGAGGCCAAGCCAAGAAAAGATCACATCTACGCACAGCAAATGATTGAAAATATCAGCTACTTCTTTGATGATATGTTTAAAATAGAGGATTCTGTTCCTACCGAAGCGAAAGAAGATAAGTCTGCTATACTTCAAAAATATCTGGAAGCATATGATCATCAAGACGATCAAGAAACTTGGTTTAATAAGATTCGTCAGATTGCACAAGACATGGGTTATGCCGCTAAACCTAAGGATTACAAAAAACATCCTGAGGAATATAAAGGCCATGTTGGTCATGTGAGCACTGTAATTCGAATTGCCCTCATTGGCAGAAGTCAATCTCCTGACGTTTGGCAAATACAGCAAATCTTAGGCGAAGTTAGAACTAAGGAACGCTTACAAGCTTTTGCTGCTAAATAGCAAAAACTTCAAAATCCCGCAATATGCGGGATTTTTTAATGATTTTAAAAACATCTATCTAGGAATTTCTCCTCCCGAAAGGCTATCATTGTAAATAGCTCTTGGGCCGCCTATAAACTTAGGTCTAGTTCTTGCACAAGTTATATGAGCTTCCCCTATGGATTTAAGGGACACTCTTACTGGTACAGCAACTTTTTTAAGATGCATTCCTATCAAGGTATCGCCTATATCAATTCCTGCATCAGCTTTTATTTTCTCTACTGCTACAGGGCACTTAGCTTTGTTGTACATTGTGGTTGCAAAAGAACCACCTGCTTTTGGCTGAGGTACTACATTGACAATTTCTTTTCCGCTTGGTAGCGCTTCTTTTTCAAGAATTATTGCTCTGTTCAAATGCTCGCAACATTGTACTGCCAAAAATATACCTTTAGGCTCAAGAACACTCATTACGCCTTCATATATAGCCTCGGCTGCATTGATATCTGAGTTCTTGCCAATTTGCTTGCCCATTACTTCGCTGGAGCTACAACCAATTACCATTAGGCTTCCTGCTTGCAACTTAGCAATATCAACCAACTCACTACAAACTATCGCGGCTTGTTCTTTAATTTCCTTATAAGTTAAACTCATGTGTTTTGCCCCCTATACCTGCCAACTGTTCAGATAGGCTTCTTGCTCAGGTGTTAAGTTGTCAATTTCTATGTCCCATGCAGCAAGCTTTCTGCGAGCTATAACATTGTCCATTTCCTTTGAAACATCTATCACCTTGTTTTGAAGTTCTTTGTAATTATCTCTTATGTATTCTGCTGACATTGCTTGCACAGCAAAACTCAAATCCATTATTTCTGCTGGGTGTCCATCGGCAGCAGCTATGTTTACAAGTCTGCCTTCGCCAATTATATTTACCCATTTGCCGTTTGGCAATTTATATCCCATTATATTATTACGACGTTCTTTTTTCTCTACTGCAAAGATTTCAAGGGCGTCCATGTCAATTTCGCAATTAAAATGTCCTGCGTTTGTAAGTATTGCCCCATCTTTCATTGTCATCATATGGTCAGTGGTAATAGTTTTGCAACATCCTGTAGCACTTACAAAGATATCCCCAAGCGGTGCTGCCTTAGCTATAGGCATTACAGAAAATCCATCCATCTTAGCTTCTATAGCCTTAACTGGATCAATTTCTGTAACAATAACTTGTGCACCAAGAGATGCTGCTCTCATGGCAATTCCTCGTGAGCACCAACCGTAACCAACTACAACCACTTTTTTAGCAGCGATAATTAGGTTAGTATTTCTCATGATACTATCCCAAACAGATTGTCCTGTTCCATATCTATTGTCGAAAAGATGTTTGCAGTCAGCGTCATTAACTGCTACCATAGGGAATTTGAGAACGCCTTCTTTTTCCATTGCCTTAAGTCTAATAACTCCAGTGGTAGTTTCTTCACATCCGCCCCAAACCTCAGTCATAAGATCTGGTCTTTTTTCATGAAGGAAAGAAACCAAGTCTCCTCCGTCATCAATTATTATATTAGGCTTATGCTCTAAACACTTTTCAATATGGCTTTCGTATTCTTCTGCAGTCGCTCCATGATAAGCAAAAACTTTCAGTCCACTATCTGCCAATGCAGCAGCCACATCATCTTGTGTGCTCAGAATGTTACTTCCTGTAACCGACATATCTGCACCACCTGCCGCAAGGACTAAGCACAAATATGCTGTCTTAGCTTCGAGGTGGACAGAAAGGGATACTTTGACACCCTTAAAAGGTTTAGTTTTAGAATATTCTTCTTCAAGGCCTCTAAGTAGAGGCATGTTGTCCTTAACCCATTGGATTTTTCTATGGCCTGATGGCGCCAAGGACAAATCTCTCACTTCATATTTTTCCATGGTTTTTCTCTCTTATTCTACGGTAACCGATTTAGCCAAGTTCTTTGGCTTATCTATATTGCAGTCTCTTTCTTTCGCTACATAATATGCAAATAGCTGAAGCGGAACAACGCTTATCAAAGGTGCGATTTCATCTCTGCATTGAGGGATATAAATCATTTTGTCACTCTGTTCAGATATAGACTCGTTGCCCTCTTTAGCAATGGCCATTACGGATGCTCCTCTAGCTTTGATTTCTTGAATATTAGAAACCGTCTTTTCATATAAGAAGTCTTGGCAAGCCAATGCTATTACTAAGCTTGCAGGATCCATCAATGCTATAGTTCCATGTTTAAGCTCTCCTGCTGCTATCGCAAAGGAATTTATATATGAAATTTCTTTTAGCTTTAATGAACCTTCATATGAAACTGCGGAGTCTAAACCTCTTCCTATGAAGAATACTTGCTCCTTGCTATAAAGCTGTTTTGCCAACTCTTCTATTTCTGGAGTTTTCTTGAAAAATTCTTCAAGCTTGGCAGGCATTTCCTGCAAATCCTTAATGAATTGATCGTAGAATTCTCTTGTAAGTTCTCCTTTTTCAAGACCCATATAAAGCGCCAACATATACATACACATTAATTGTGTTGTGTAAGCCTTTGTAGATGCAACTGCGATTTCTGGACCTGCCCAAGTATAAAATACATCGTCAGATTCACGAGCAACTGAGCTACCTACAACATTAACTACGCTCAATACTCTTGCTCCTTTGTTCTTTGCCTCTCTCAATGCCGCTAATGTATCAAGAGTTTCACCAGACTGGCTTATTGCTATGAACAAAGTGTTTTCATCTATCAATGGATCTCTATATCGGAATTCCGAAGCCACATCAACCTCTACAGGTATTTTTACTAGCTTCTCGATTATGTACTTGCCAACTAATCCTGCATGATAAGCTGTACCACAAGCCACTATATATACTTTGCTAAACTTTTCTATTTCTTCTTTAGTAAGGGTTATTCCCTCAAGGTTAATTTTACCTGTATCATCTAAACGACGATTTAATGTTTCAGAAAGGCCCTTTGGCTGCTCATAGATTTCCTTAAGCATAAAGTGCTCATAGCCTTCTTTTTCGGCTGCATCTACATCCCAAGTAACGTGGAAAACTTCTCTGTCCACTTTCTTTCTATCTTCATCAAATATAGTAACTTCATCAGCTGTAACAAGTACAGTTTCATTGTTCTCAATTAGATAAATTTCTTTTACATACTTTAATAGTGCCGGTATGTCTGAAGCTATAAAGTTGCTTCCTTTGCCAAGGCCTACTATTAATGGTGCATCCTTACGAACAGCAACAAGTTTATCTGGTTCGCCTTCAGCCATTGCAACGATGGCATATGCTCCACGCATTTTATCTACAGCAGCAAATACAGCATCTAAAAGGTCCTTCTTCTCTTCATAAAGTACTCCTACCAAATGAGCGATAACCTCTGAGTCAGTTTCTGTTTTGAACACTATATTGTGCTTTTCTGCAAGTTCCTTTTTTAGTTCCTGATAGTTCTCTATTATTCCATTATGGATTATTGCAATTTTTCCATCTTGGCTCATATGAGGATGAGCATTAAGGTCTGATGGCGCACCATGGGTAGCCCATCTTGTATGGCCTATGCCTACATGGCTGTCCATTGGATCATCACCTATTAGATTTTCTAAATTTGCAATACCACCGACATGCTTCTTTACTTCTAATTTGCCATCTCTAACTATTGCAATACCAGCGGAGTCATATCCTCTGTATTCCAATTTCTTAAGTCCATCAATGATTACATCTTTCGCATTATTGTTTCCTATATAACCTACAATTCCACACATTTTTTTCACCTACCTAAATTTCTCTTCAATCAAATACGCTAACTCGTGGGCCAAAGTATCTAGCCTTTCTTCGTCGTCACCTTCAAGCATAACTCGAACCAAAGGTTCTGTGCCTGACGGTCTTATTAGCACTCTTCCGTTTCCGGCTAACTCTTCTTCTATGCGGGCAATGGCATTGGCCACATCCTCGTCATTCATATAAGTTTTTTTATAGTCATTATTTATTTTTGCATTTACCAATACTTGTGGGAAAATCTCTATCTCAGCCGCAAGTTCTGAAAGTTTCTTATCTCCATCTTTTAATACTCTCATAAGTTGAAGAGAAGAAAGCACCCCATCTCCTGTGGTTGTATGTTCTTTAAATATTATATGCCCTGATTGTTCTCCGCCAAGAACGCTTCCTGTCTGTAACATTTTTTCAAGGACATAGCGATCTCCGACACCTGTAATATCAACATCGATTCCCGACTCTTCCATCGCCTTGTGGAATCCTATATTGCTCATTACTGTGACAGTAACCTTGTTCTCTGCCAACGCGCCTTGTGACTTAAGTATGCGTGCACAGATAGCTATAACTTTATCTCCGTCTACCACACATCCTTGTTCGTCTACAACGATAAGTCTGTCTGCGTCTCCATCGTATGCTAACCCTATGTCAGCTCCAGAATCTTTGACCAACTGCGCCAACTGCTCTGGGTGGGTAGAGCCACATCCATCGTTTATATTAACTCCATTAGGGTTGTCTCCCATTAGAACTACTTTTGCGCCTAGTGCTTCATAAACTTTAGCCGCAATCTGATAAGCCGCTCCATTGGCACAATCCAGTGCAACCTTTTTGCCGTCTAATCTAAAGTCTACTGTTTCTAGCAAGTGCTTGATATATAAATCCGAAGCATTTTCTGATGCCTCAAGGCATTTGCCTATTAAGTCACCAGTTATGTGACTGTTTACGTCTATGCTACTGATTATCAAATCTTCGATTTTTTCTTCCAAAAGATCATCTAATTTATACCCAGAACCATTAAAAAACTTGATTCCGTTATACTCAAAAGTATTGTGAGATGCGCTTATTACTATCCCTGCATCTGCATTATAGTACTGTGCCAAATAGGCAACCGCTGGGGTAGGAATTACTCCAACATTTATTACATTACCTCCAACAGCAAGGATCCCTGCTGTAAGAGCGTTCTCTAACATGTCACCTGAAATTCTCGTGTCCTTACCTATTACTACTACAGGCCTTTGGTTCTTAGTTTTAAGTACATAAGCTCCAGCCTTTCCTAAGTTAAACGCCAATTCCGGGGTGAGTTCTTTGTTTGCTATTCCCCTAACTCCGTCAGTACCAAATAATCTTCCCATAATTTTTCTCACTTTCATTCTATGGTTATTTCCACATTTTCAGTGGATGATTCGATGCTCAATGTCTCTTTTGCACAAGTAATTTTCAAGGTCACTGTATGGGTGCCTTTTCCAAGGTTTTCAACATCTACAGAAATGCTAAAATCCGAAGTAAGAATGTTGCTTACTATGTTTCCTTTGCCAATGGCTTTAACCTGAAAATCAATAGGACTTATTTTATAATTTAGATCATTCTTTTTGCCAGAAATATTTATATCACCTTCGTCAAAGTTAAAGGATGTTGTTTCCATTGACTTGACAGTTATGCTGGCAGAAAGTCCAACGGATTCTTTGCTTACTTGGATACCGTTTAGCAAAATAGGTTTTACCTCTATTTTAGTAGTTTGGTATACTTCACCTACATCAAGGGTTTCACATGTTATTTTGCTTATGTTTTCAAGGTCTTCCTCTGTCCCTTTTATTACAATTGTTTTAGGCGTAGTCACTGTTCTTTCTACATTGCCTTTATCTACATTTTTCACCGGAACTTCGAGGGAAACGGTCTTTTTGTTAAACATGACAGCAGTAACCTTTGCTTTGCTGTGTTCAAGTCTAAGCCTTTCTACTTGTGCCCCTTTTTGGTCTACAGGAATCAAGGTTGTTTCTAATGTCGTTGCCGTACCTTCTATAGCACTAGCCTCCACAGAAGCATTAACTTGCTCAACTCTGTCCACCAAGGTTTTTGCACCTGTCACTTCGACTGTTTCTCTATTGACTTCAATGACATGAGCCTCTTTTTCGGCATCTGTTTCATTGTTTACAATTACCTTTACATCTTTTGATTCCGTCACCTTTTTATCTATAACGACTGAAATCTTTTCATAATTTGTGTTTTCTATTTTAATGCTACCTGGGCCAGTAATATCAAGTCTTACTGTGTTTTCTCCCATTTTTAGAGCTTCCACATCCGCAGTTACGTTAAAATCGCTTGGCTTTACCTTAGTTACCGCAGTACGCTGCCCCGAAATACTTATATTTATGCTTTCTACATTGCTGTTAAGTATGGTTAAACCGATTTCTTCCAACGCTTCTTGATTGGTGAATGTTATCGGCACGTTCTTAACTGTAATATTAGTTTCCGGGTTTACATCTCCCAGAACATAAGCCCAAAGGGTAATCGCAACTATAAGGGCTAAAATTATGTTTACTCTTCTATTTTCCAACATTTTTTTCACCCCTGCTAAATACTCTGCCTATTGTGCCAACAAAGCCTCCCTTGGGTCCTTCCTGGAGATACAAATCAAGCAAAGTCTTTTCTATTTTTTTAGATTCAACGAATCTTGTTAATATTCCATTTTGAGCAAGAGAAATTGCGCCAGTTTCTTCAGACACAATAATAACCAAAGCATCTGAATTTTCTGTAATTCCAATTCCTGCTCTGTGACGAGTTCCTAATTGTTTGCTTAGCTTTTTGTTCTGAGTCAATGGTAGCACGCAACCTGCTGCACAAAGTCGATCTCCTCTTAAAATCAATGCTCCATCGTGTAGTGGTGAGCCTTCATAGAAAATAGTGCCTATCATCTCAGTAGAAATAGCAGCATCTACGATTGTTCCTGTTTCTACTATGTCGTTAAGTGTTATTTCCTTTTCTATAACCATAAGCGCACCAGTTTTGGATGATGACATGGTTTCCACCGATTTCACTATTTCTGAAATCATACGCTTAGCTTCTTCTTTGTCTATGTCGTTCATTATATTGCCGAATTTGCTTCTTCCCAAATGCTCAAGAGCTCTTCTAAGTTCAGGCTGGAAAATTACTACGATAGCAACAAGTCCTACTGTTGCAACTCCTGAAAGGAGCCAGTGAAGAGTATACAAGTGTAAAGCCTTTGACAGCAATGTACCTATTACCAACACAAGTAGTCCCTTTGCTAGTTGTTCAGCTCGAGTTTCTCTTATGAATCCCAATACTTTATAAACTATGAAAGCGACTATGAGTATATCCAAAACATCTGTGATACCAATGCTGGACATTATATTACTGAAAAAATTTTCCATACGCAAAATTCCTTTTAATGTATTTTATTTCATTATACTTTGAAAATGTGTTATTTTCAAGTAGATATGATGTAATACTTCCCTTTATCAAACTCATCACAATACTTACTTGTCTCTCATAAAAAAGACAGGTGATTTTCACCTGTCTTTAGTTTTAATATTACTAGGCTTTGAAATCGCCCACTCGATATTCTATTAGTAAGTTGTATGAAGAACTCCATAATCTTTATCTGCTCTTCTGTACACTACGCCTACGCTATCGGTTTCTACATTCAAGAATACGAAGAAATTATGCTGCAAAAGTTCCATCTGCAAAATAGCTTCGTCCACAGTCATTGGTATTAGTTCGAACTTTTTAGTTCTAACTACTTTACCTTCTTCATGTAACTCTGGTTCAGGAATCATTTCAAACCTTACAGATTCGTTGCTTTTGTTTCTCTTTAACATCTTGCCTTTGTATTTTGACATCTGGCTTTGTAGCTTGTCTGAAACGATGTCTATACAATCGAAGATATCCTGAGAAACATCTTCCGCTCTGAAAATTGTTCCCTTTGTAATAATGGTGGCTTCCATTTTTACCTTAGCTTTTTCAGGACGGATTAGCACGTTGGCTTTAATGTCATCCGCAAAATACTTTCCGAGTTTTTCAAACTTTTTGTCTATGGCTGCTTGAATTTTTTCACTCACATTGATATTTTTGCCTGTTACTATGATCTTCATAATGATGACCTCCTACGCTTTCTTTTTATTATAGCACATTTCCCTACAAAAGCGAAGTGGTTTTTAGATAAAAGTTGCTTAGCTGACCTGGTCTTTGACCCCACACTTGCCTTTGCCCGCTTTGCGGAGGACTTACATCTAAGGTACGCCATGATCGCTGCTCGATCTATGCGAGACAGCTTACGTGGGTCCTTTTGCCCGCACCTGGCTTGGACTTTCAACCACAGACCTAAGCAACTCTTCTTATTTTATCATTTGTTTGGCATATTACAAGCACAAAATTCATGGTGCCTGTTTTCTGCCGCTAAAAGAGATAGAAAATATACTTTTGATGCACCGCCTTTTCTTAGTGCTTGGCAGCATTCCTTAGCCGTCGCCCCTGTTGTATAGATATCGTCTAAAAGTAATACTGACTTTCCTTCTATACAGTGCCTGGATTTTGGATTGACCGAAAAAACGCCTCGCATGTTTTGTTGCCTCTCAAATGCAGAAAGAGCTCTTTGGGCAACTGTATCTTTTGTTCTCAAAAGCGCATTCGGAGTCATTTTGATTCCACTTCTTTTGCAAAAATGTTTAGCTATTTTTTCCGTTTGATTAAAGCCTCTTTCCCGTAAACGCTTCCTGCTTACAGGAACAGGAACGACAACATCCGCAAGCAAATGCTGGCAGCTTCCTTCTTCTTTTAGCACTTTGAGGAGTGCGTCATATAATATCTGAGCTATAACTGGCGCCACATAAGTCCGTCCATCGTATTTGAGAGAAAAAATTAGTCTTCTCTCATATGTTCCATAACCCATCGCTGCGATAGCCCCATCAAAGAGCTGCGGCGTTTCAGAAACGGACAACTTCGTCACATTAAAATTCATGTGTCGTATACAATGGTCGCACAATCCATAGGTGCGATTTTTATCTATGTATTTGCCACAACAGTTACAATAAAGACCTTGTGGAAACACAAGGTCTGCAATCATTTCTTTTATTATCAACCTCAAATCCCTTCATACATACCCTTCAGTCTCGTTTTGAGACCTGAGTTTCTTTTCCCCACTTGTACGTTATCAATCATTGCGTTGAGATAGTCTCCCCTTCCAACTATTACAACTTGGTTTTTTCCTCTTGTCACCGCCGTATAAAGCAAATTTCTTGTAGCGAGGGCTGGCGGAAACCAGCTCATCGGAATTATAACTACTGGAAACTCACTGCCTTGACTCTTATGAACAGTAACTGCGTATGCTAACTCGATTTCCTCGAGCTGTGTGTAGGGATATTCTACCCACCTGTCATCATCATAGCAAACGACTGTTTTTTTATCATCTTTGTGTACTGCTGTCACAGTGCCAGTTTCCCCATTGAAGATACCTTTGCCTGTGCCGCCTTCTTTTTTTCTGTATTCTAATTGATAATTGTTTTTTATCTGCATCACTCTGTCGCCACAGCGATATATCTTATTGCCAAATTCTAACTCTTCTTTGCTCTCATCACTAGGATTGAAGATTTTTTGTAAATGCTGATTTAGGTTTTGGCTGCCCAATACCCCATTTTTAGTTGGCGTCAACACCTGTACATTTTCCAAAGGCCACTGCACTGCTATTTTAGTTATTTTTTCCAAAATCTCTTGTTGCTTATCCGCCTCCACTATAATAAAGTCCTCGCCATACTCGGGATATTCGCCTCTGTTTATCCTATGAGCATTAAGGACGATTTTGCTTTCCTCAGCTTGTCTGAAAATTTCTGTCAGCCTAGATGTATATATGTAGCCACTCTCAATAAAGTCTCCTAACACGTTACCAGCTCCGACAGATGGCAATTGGTCTGCGTCTCCCGTCAGTATAAGTCTGCTGTTTTCCTTTAGTGCCCTGCTTAATGTTCCCATAAGCATAAGATCCATCATTGAAGTTTCATCTACTATTACTGCATCATAGTCAAGTGGATTCGCTTGGTTTCTGCCGAAGGCCATTTGCCGTCCCTCTTCGTCATAGTAGTATTCCAAAAGACGATGAACGGTTAACGCGATTTTGCCACTGGTCTGAGTAATTCTTTTTGCCGCTCTTCCCGTAGGTGCTGCTACTGCAACCTTAAGTCCACCTTCTTCCATTATTTGAATCAAAGTGTTTATGATTGTAGTTTTTCCCGTTCCTGGGCCGCCTGTTATTATTGACACACTATGGCTAAGAGAGTTTTTTACAGCTTCCTTTTGTTGCTCAGAAAGAGTTATTCCCTTCTGGCTTTCGGCCTTAGCAATTATGGCATCCATGTTTGCGCCTATTGGTGCAGGAGTTTTTTCGGCCATTTCGGCCATCTTGCTCACTACTTGGCATTCCGTTTTGTAGTATCCATAAAAATACAAAACTTCTTGCCCATTAAGTACAGTAAGTTGCAAATCTCCCGAAAGAGCCATGTCCTCCATAACATCTTCGATAGTCTCGCTACTTAGCTCTAAAAACTGTCCTATCTGCACGCAAAATCCTCGCGCCTGAACAAATGTGTTGCCTCTGCTAACATACAATGAAAGCCCATGTTTTATGGCTGATTGAATACGATAAAAGTCGTTTTTTTCCACGCCTAACGCTGATGCAACTTTGTCGGCCTTTTCAAATTTCATAGATGGAAATTCTTCTAATAACCAATAAGGATTGTCCTCAGTAAGTACAATAGCAGCCTCGCCTACCAATGCAAATATCTTTATAATATAATAATTCGACAAGCCCAAATTACGCAAAAACAAGGTCACCTCCGGGGTGACCTGGCTTATTTTTGTTATGTTGTCGTTTGTCTTTGTGTTTTCCATACTGTCTCTTGTTTTATTTGGACCAACTAATTCCTCTAAACATCGCTAATAATTTGCTCTTGCTATAAGTCTTAGCCAATTTTAGAAGTTGTTCACGATTATTCTTTTTCGGATGAGTATGAATCTCTTCCGTAATCATGTTAAGTAGCTTTTCTGTATCCTCTTTTTTGCAAATCCCTGCTTCAACAAGGTCGTTTGCATCAATTTTTAGATCTTCTGGGAAAATCGGCTCTCTATTAGTCTGGACTTCTTGCAATAAATGCATTTTACTTCTTATTTTGGTTTCGGAAAAATACTCGAATATAAGTCTTTGTGCTTTTTCCAGGTTTGTCATGTACTCATAACGATCCCAGCCCTTTTTATAGATAAACTTTTTAAGTTCCGGCTTTGTGCCTACAAAATATAGTTTAGGCATGTCGCTCACAGCATCAATCAAGTGCTGGTGGGTTTTTTCATCGAAATTAAAGCTTTCTATAACTGGCTTAATCTTTTTCTTGCCTATACATGCAAAGAAAAGTCCTAGTCTTCTATCTTCCACTGGTTGGGTTCTGTCAATGTTTTGGCTGAGCACTGTTAGGTCTTGCATTTCTCTCTTGGTTAATCCGTCAACCACATTTTGTCCAATTACTGCTGCGATCAATCCTGTTCCCATAAGCATACTAAGGCCTTTGCCTGCAGCTCCATCAGCTGAGATGATTCCTGTGAACTCATCTCTTATTTTAGAAACGCTTACGGAGCCTAACAAATTATGATTTGCAACTATGGCCTCGTAGACACTTTTGTGCAAGTCAAAATCTAGCTCTGCAGCAAGCCTCACTGCCTTTAACATTCTGATAGGTTCTTTTTTGAAGCTACTATCAGCATCTCCAACAGCTTTAACTAATTTCTGTCTTATATCGCTTCTGCCGCCAAAGGGGTCAACTATTCCATTTTGATTTTCTGCTATAGCGTTTATTGTAAAGTCTCTACGTTCTAAGTCTTCATTTATCGTAATAGCTTTTTCGCCATCTTGTAGCATTGGCTTTTCAGATTGATTAGCCTCACGATAAGTTGCGATGTCTACGATTATTCCAGTTTCGCCTTTTACCTCGCCGTCCTTATCTTTGATTTCTTCAATGTATTCCAACCTTATAACGCTCAGTTTTTCGCTTAGCACCTCTGCTTCTGGAAAAAGTTTTTTAAGGTCTTCTAAGCCCGCATTGGTCGACAAGTCCCATCCGAATGGGTTTTTTCCTAATACTGACTCTTTGATGCAATCTCCTACGATATAACACTCAAAACCAGAGGTTTGAATCTTTGACATGATTTTGCTTACTTCTTTAGGTAGTTTTACTAACATTTATTTTTTCCCTCCTGCATTTGGCTTATAAAGCCTTCTATTGTCTAATGCCCAAATACGGTCACTAAAACTTCCCGGTTCTGTAGATGTCAAAGCGTCTTCCATATCAAACATTCTGGCATCGAGAATGTCCAAGTAGTGCAAGACTTCTGCCTCAGGGAAGAGAGGTTTTTTAGGGCTTCCAAATTCCGGCTCATAGTGATGTGACAAAATCATATGCTCCACCATTATTGCCTTTTCTCTTGGAAAGTCCAATTCGAGAGTAAGTCTATCTATAACCTTGACTCCCTGTATTATATGTCCTAATAGCTGTCCTTCAAAAGAATAGCCTGAAGCAATTCCATCTGGACCAGCCATTATCTCAGTTAACTTCTCTATATCATGCACTATGACGCCTGTCGCCACTAAATCTTTGTTCAGGTTAGTATATATCTGGCAGATACTCTCTCCAGTCATAAGCATACGCTTCATATGATACAGAAGCCCACCTAATTCTGCATGGTGGTTTTTTTGAGCTGCCGGATAGTACAACATTTTTTCTTTGTTGTCTGTCAGCAGTCTCATACAAAGATTTCTTAAATCCTTATCCTCCATGGACTCTGCCACATTGCAAATATAATCATACATTTCTTGAGGATCTTCAGGTGCTGCTTTGACAAAATCTTTCATCTGCTGCTCGTCGCCGTCTGCAACTACTCTTATACGCTGAACTCTCATTTGGAGCTGTCCTGCCCATTCAGTAACAGTTCCTTTTACCTTAACTATAGACTTTTCTTCTATAGCTTTTAAGGTTGGGTATTCCGAATCGCTTACGTCCCATTTTTTTGCCGAAATTTCTCCGGTCTTATCGCCCAAGGTAATATCAAGGTATTGCTTGCCATTAGCTCCCACTTTGATAGCAATAACCTTAGCCATAAAAAATTCTGTAACTTCTTGGTCTTTTTTAAGGTTTTTTATAAAAATTTCTTTCATATTTTCCTTTCCACTCTATGACCTAATATAAATTAAATCGTTTTCGCTTATTATATATCAAAACCTCTCTTGTCGCAAGATATACATTCTGTTTATATGTAATTTTTTTCCATATGCAATCTTTGTTGCCAAATTCCAAATATCTATTTTTCTTTTGGTCCAAATCGTTTATAATAGCATTATTGGAGGAAAGATTTATGAAATTTGATGCAAAAAAAGTTAAAGAAGATATTATTCTTTGGATAAAAGAATGGTTTGACGCCAATGGTCCTGGATGTAATGCCATAGTAGCTATTTCTGGCGGAAAAGATAGCTCCGTCGTAGCCGCATTGTGTGTAGAGGCTCTTGGAAAAGAAAGGGTTATAGGTGTTCTATTGCCTAATGGCGATCAATTCGATATAGATGTATCCAAGGCTTTGATAAATCACCTTCAAATTAAATCCTATGAAATAAATATAAAAGATTGTTTTAATGGTCTAACTAGCCAATTAGAATCTGTGCTTTCTGAAGTTTCTGTGCAAACTATTACCAATTTGCCTCCTCGCCTCAGAATGGCTGCAACCTATGCGGTTTCCCAATCTTGTAATGGTCGTGTAGCAAACACTTGCAACCTAAGTGAGGACTGGGTTGGTTATGCCACAAGATATGGCGATGGAGCTGGGGATTTTAGCCCAATGAGCCATCTTACAGTTCAAGAGGTAAAGGCAATTGGAAACGAGTTAGGTCTTCCATCTATGTTTGTTGACAAAACCCCTATTGATGGACTTCAATCAAAGACAGATGAAGATAATTTAGGATTCACTTATGCAGTTCTTGACCGTTATATAAGAACTGGCCAGATAGACGACCCTGAAACCAAGGCCCGCATAGATCACCTTCACAAAATCAATCAATTCAAGCTAAGATTTATGGATTGCTTTGAATATGAACCTAAGTAACGATACATTTACATAAACATACACCCAAGCCTTTTAGGCTTGGGTGTATGTTTTTTATACATGAAATTATTTCGCTTTTTTCATCATTACTGTTGCTTTGAACAAGTCGCCGTCTATGAAGATTTCGAAAACTCCATCCATGAGTTTCACTAAGTCCTTAGCTATTGCAAGGCCTAAGCCGCTTCCCTCAGTATTTCTGGAATCATCTCCTCTTTTAAATCTTTCGGTAAGCTCGTCTGCTGAAATATTCAAAGGATCTTGCGATACGTTTTTAACTTCCAAAACAATCAAATCTTCTGCATCTTTTCCGCGAGATTCTAGTTCATACATGTCTATATATACTCGGCTTCTCTCCATAGCATATTTAGATATGTTTCCTAAAAGATTTTCAAGAACTCTCCACATCAGTTGTCCGTCGGCCATTACATGACCATCTTCGCAATTATTTTTAACTTGAATTTCTAGGCCTCTAGATGTAAGTCTCTCTTCCATTTCTGCAAGACTCTGAGTAAGAAGCGATGACAAGTCGATAGCTTCCATATTGACAGGCATTGCCCCTGATGAAGCTTTAGCCGCATCAAAAAGGTTTTCTGTCAACACTTTAAGTCTCTGGGTCTTCTTATCAACAATATCTAAATATTCTGGTGCATTAGGGCTATCTAAGCCTTCTGTCTGCAATAGGTCTATGTAAGATATCATCGACGTCAACGGAGTTTTTAAGTCGTGTGAAACGTTTGATATAAGATCCGTCTTCATTCTTTGGTTCTTAAGCTCATTTTGAACAGCTATACTTGAAGCTTCAGAAATTTCATTGATGCTCTCGGCTAATCTATCGAACTCACCTTTGCCGCCTTTGGCGTTTTCATCCATCGGTATCTTGTAGTCCAAATGGCCGTTCTTAACTTCTTCTACGCCTACTTTAATTGCCGTAAATTTCTTTACTAAAGTAGGAACAAAGATAAGTGCTGCCACCAATACTACTGGAAGTCCTACCCATGTAGCTGATAAGAAGGCACTTACGATGACGATTGCTAACACCTTTATCAAAGTTTTGTCACTGCTTTTTATACTACGGTATATTGCTAAAAATGCTCCACCAAGTAATGATTTCTCCCAAAACTGTTTTGCCTTAAGTTTCTTTATCAGTGAAAGAGCACACAGCATAACTACGAAACATCCAACGAACATTGCAGCTATGCAAAATGTTAACTCGACTTCATCGCTCACAAAAGAAGTGTGTGTACCTTCATCACTTTTCCATACTCCTAAGTACTTGCCTCGGATCCACATGTAGTACATCTGTCTTGTTACAACTGCAATCAATGAAATCGCAAAACCACCTAATACAAGCTGAGCTTCACTCCATATTCTGTCAAACCAAGTGAGTTTGAATTCTCCGTATTGGTTTTTAGTGCTCCTTCCAACCATTACTGCAAGAAGTACAAATAAGCCAATAGCAACTAGGATTGCTCCTATGCCACTCATGCCAATGACATTTTCCATGTGCTCAAATCTTGCTTGGTTTTTTATTGTGCCAGACAGATACCATCCTTCTGTCTCGCTCATCCATCTCATGTTACCTAGCGCTACAGATACGCTTCCTGCTATTATAGTCGCTCCTATAAGCATAGTTTCTAGGAAAAACAGCAAACCATATGTTGTAGCACCTGCTTTATAATTTATCAATTTTGTATCCAATTCCCCACACCACCTTTAAATATCTGGGATTCTTCGGGTCGATTTCTATTTTTTCTCTTATTCGCCTGATATGAACAGCCACTGTATTTTCTGGGCTGTATGCTGGTTCATCCCAAACTGCTTCATAGATTTGTTCAATGCTATAAACACGCCCTGCATTTTCTGTAAGCAGCTTTAGTATGCCAAACTCAATAGGTGTTACTACCACCTGTTCTCCATCCAAAGTAACCCTTTTCTCATTATCGTTCACAATCAATCCCCCTGATTTGTAAACACCTGATTGAGTGGATCCGCCTGCTAAGGCTCCCAAATTAACATATCGTCTTAGTTGAGATTTGACTCTAGCTATCAGTTCAAGCGGATTAAAAGGCTTTGTTACATAGTCATCGGCTCCCACATTTAGACCCGTAATCTTGTCATAGTCTTCTGACTTTGCAGAAAGCATAATAATTGGAATGTTTTTTTCTTCTCTAATTTTCATTGTTGCCTGAATTCCGTCCATCTTCGGCATCATGATATCCATGATTATTAGATGTAAGGTTTCCCTTTTAGCAATCGCCATAGCCTCTATACCATCAAAGGCTTTAAATACGCAATACCCCTCATTGCGCAAATAAATTTCTATGGCTCCTGCTATTTCCTTATCATCATCACAAACCAGAATGTTAATCTGCTGAGAATTTTCCATTATTATGCCTCTCCTTTCGCCTTATACTCATATATTAAGGGCTCTTTTTTACAAAGGAGCCCATGGGTTTCTTACAAAATTCTTAATTGTCTAACCATATTTACTGCAACGCTTGTAGCACATTGTTGGCCACAGGGCCTGCAACAGCCGAGCCATATCCGCCTTTTTCGATACATACCACAAAAGCCAAATCTCCTGAGTACCCGCAGAACCATGCATTCGGAGTCTGTCCCTTCGCACCTTCAGCAGTACCTGATTTTGCATGCAGCTCAAGTCCTGGATAGTTGCTATCTCCGTAGTTAGTAATAACATTATTTCTCATCATATCGCCTATCTGGTTGGCAGTAGAAGCGTCTAATAAGTTCACTGCTTTTGAGGAACTATTCATTAGAAGGTGTGGTGAAGTTCCCTCGCCGCCACCTGCAATTGCTCCCATATAGACCATCATTGATAGAGGATTGACTTGATCCTCAAATTGGCCTATGCCTGCCCATCCGAGGTTGATATTATAAGTATGGAAGTTAAAACTTCCCGGTTGAGTCATTATTCCATCTATATCATAAGATTGAGTTAAGCCTAGTGACTCAACTGTGTCCTGCATTACATCTGGGCCCATTTCTACAGCCAACGAAGCATATGCACAGTTACATGAATTAGAAAGAGCGCCATAAATGTCCATCGTTCCGTGTGCTTTCTGGCAAGTAATCTTTTCGCCTTCTATAATATGTTTGCCTGTACACTTAAAAGTCCACTGGTTGATTCCTTCTATGTTTTTAAGGGCTGCAGCAGTAGTTACCAATTTGAAAGTAGAGCCTGGTGTTGCCGCCGAAGAAAGAACCTTGTTGATATATGAACCTGATTCAGCATTGACTGCTTGTTCTGGATGCGCTGGGTCATAGCCTGGTTTACTTACCATACAAAGGATTTCGCCAGTTTTCCAATTATATACGCCCACAAATCCTTTGCGATTGCCCATAGCTTCATAAGCTACTTTCGACGCTTCCGCATCTATAGTCAATTCTACATCTCTGCCCTTACCAAACAAGAACCCACTAGTTCCCGTAAGCATATTGTAACCTATTATATGCTTTCTAAACGCATAGTTAGCTGCTGTCGATATGTTTTGAGCTTCATCTCCCACCACGTGTAAAGTGGCTTTTCTTATAGAAGCATCCTCGTTGTAATGTGATCCTTCGCTATCATTTTGAAGTAACAAAACACCATTTCTATCATAAACAGCTCCTACCGCTAGCTTACCATCTGTATAAACATGCGTATTCGCATAAAAAGTCGCCCATTGATCCCCATCAATAGCAAGTCTTACTACAAATACACCTAATCCTATTATCAATGCTCCTGCAAGAATCAAACAAAGCAGGGCACGACGTTCCATCTTCTTCATACTTTGCCACCTGCCTTTACTGCAATACTAGCTCGCTCCCTAGTGTCGGCGGCCTTCAAAAATGCAAGGAGCCCCCAAGAAACTATCATGCTAGTTCCGCCGTTAGAAACAAACGGAAAAGTTACACCTGTAAATGGCAATAAATCAACACAGCCAAACACATTAAGCATGGTTTGGAAAATAAACATGGACATAGCTCCACAAGCAGCTATCGTGTAATATGTTGACCTGCCTGCCAAGATTGATCTATATGCAAACACCGACAGCGTCACTATGGAAAGGACTGCAAGAATCGCGATTATAAGTCCCCACTCTTCTATAAGCATTCCAAACACCATGTCTGTATCAGCTGCGGCTACACCTTCTAACCAGCCTTCGCCAGCACCTACTCCTACCATTCCCCCACTAGCTGAGGCACTCATAGTTCTCGTTTGCTGAAATCCAGTGTCGTTTATCATATTTGCATCCCAAACATGCCCCCAAGACGCAAATCTTGTGGCAATATATGGTTTGAACCTGAGTATCATAAATCCGCCTACTGCAGCAGCACCTACCATAAGCACAAGTTTTGAGAAGTCGCCGCTCCTGAGGAAAGACATAATTAAAAATGTTACAAAGAATATTATTGCTGTTCCGAAGTCCCCCATAAGGCCCAAGCATCCAAAACAGTATCCAGAAAACAAAATGAAAACCAACAAGTTTTTCTTCTGAAAAAGTTCCTCGAGGGTTGCTGCACCTATTCCTATAAACGCTATCTTTACAAGCTCTGATGGTTGGAACGAAAAGCCTCCTATTGCTAACCAGTTTTTAGCTCCATAACTAAAAGTTCCCAGTGCAAGGTTGGCAATCAACAGCAGAACCGCACCTACCAAAAGAATCCATCTTACCGCTTTAGCTCTTTCCAGCTTACGCAGTATAATACACATTATAACTAACACACCTACTCCAAGAGCAGCGGAAATAAACTGTTTGAGCATGCTTTCTGGAGCCGAAGACCCTACAACTGCCAAACTTAATGTGGATAAAAAGAAAGCAATGGTTTCCATCTCAAAGGCTGTATTGCCTAAGCTTCTCATCACCGCCACATAAAGCCACATGACAACCATCAACCCACCAATCGCTATAAAGATTTGAGGTAAATGTTCGCTTCCCAAAGCAAATCCCAATTGGAAAATTGTCAGTAGCTGAAATAGCGTCAACGCCGCTAGCGACGGTCCCGCAGACATTACCTTTGTATCCGAGCGTCTCATAGCAATATTGTTATTTTTTTCTTCTATACTTATTGGAAGCAGAATCATTTCTGTCATTCCAACACGCACCACATCACCATACTCAAGGCCGATTTCCTCACCCATATTTGTGGTGTCGTTTTTCTTTCCTTTAGAGCGTCTTACGCCTCGTGCGGAACTAATCTCTTCATCGTTTATATATGTTCCGTTTTTTGACCCTAAATCTCTGTATGCCCACTCACCATCTGTATCTCTCATGAGAATTCCATGATTGCGAGACAATGTCGGATCCTCAACTGAAATATCACAGCTACTGCCTCGGCCAATAACATTTTCCCAGTGCGTTATAGGTACACTAGTTTCATCAATGCCAATCGGAGTACCTGCGTCATCTAGTTTGACGGTTTTTAAATTCATGTACCCCCAGACTTCTGCCGGGTTTTTTGTTTGCAACAACGATTTTATGGATCTCACCAATATGTATATTGCAAGAATAACAAACACCCATCGCACAATCTCTGTATAGGCGCTTGAAAGTTCAAATGTTCCCCCAAAGATATTCAAACTCATAGTACCACCTCCCTCTAAATACTCCCTTATCCTTTTTTGTTATTTTACCACAGTAGAACAAAAAACAAAAGGACAAAGAAGTGATATCAACACCTCTTCGTCCTTTTACTCTTAATTTGTTTTATTTATTTGTTCCCACAATTATGTCCACCACATGAATGGCCTTCTCCATGTTCATGGCCGTGGCTTCCACAGCTATGTCCATGTTCTCCGTCAGACCCATGATGATTGCACTTAACGTCTGGGTTGTACACAAGTTTTCCCTCTAACAACTGCTCAACTGCCTTATCTGCATCTCCAGACACTCCACCATAAAGCTCTATACCTGCTTCAGCTAATGCAGTTTGTGCGCCGCCTCCAATACCTCCGCAAATCAGTGTTTTAACTCCCTCAGCCTTCAGGAATTCTCCTAATGCTCCGTGGCCACTTCCGTTGGTGTCTACAACTTGAGTGTTCTTAATTTGTCCACCATCAACATCATACACTTTGAATTTTCAGTATGTCCAAAGTGTTGAAATATTTGTCCGTTTTCATAAGTTACTGCAATTTTCATAATTCATCCTACATTTTTATACTATATCCTTTTGTTGCAACGGTGCTTTTCGCATCCGCCACATCTACATGCTCTTTCCTCACCATCGCATATTATATAATCCCCACCTTCAATTTTAAGGGTGCGACCATCTACAAGGGCGGTGGCTACTTTTTGACGAGCTTTGTTATACACATGTTGTATCGTGGTTCTTGCTACATTCATGTATTGGCCACATTCCTCCTGTGAGAAACCTTCTTTATCTATAAGACGCAATGTCTCATATTCATCTATGGTCATTACAATTGTTTCGTCTTTGCCACAATTGTTTCTTGGTGCAAACTCAGTATTCTTTGGCATACTGCAAACCTTACGACATTTTCTTGGTCTTGGCATCAAGTTTCCTCCTCACAAACATGTAAAATTGTCATAGTTATATTTTAATACATTTTTGGCATATGTCAATAACTAAACTTCAATTTCTCCTAATTGGATGCAAAAAGACTCCTCCGAAAGTTTCCTTTGGGAGGAGTCTAAATTCAATTTATAGTATTATTGCAATCTTTCTGGATTGTTCTTTTTCAAGAAGTATGCGCCAATTAGTTCTACGACTACGAATAATATTAAGTAGAATACAAGAGGACATGAAAATTCTCCAACTTCCTTTGACGCCAAATACGGTGTGATGCCATGTGCATAGACAGCTGCAATCAGCATAAACACACTTCCGCAAATTCCCAAAATAGGGGCTAAAAAGCGTCTAACAAAATTCAATTCCGTAGATTTACGCATAAATTGGATGAATATTGGAATATAGATCGCGTATATTGTTACGATCGGCAATTCCGAAGAATCAAATCCAAACAAGCCAAACCAATTCATTGGAGCGAGATTAGCTCCATAAAAGAAAAGGAACCAAAATCCACTTGCCAAAAGACCTATGATAGCCGCATTGTTAGGCATATTTGTTTCTGAATCAATCTGTGCAAAAAGCTTTGGATTAGGGCCTTCTTTTCTTACAGCAACTGCATAAAGTCCCCTTGTGCAAGCAAGCATCAACCCATTCAATGTTCCCAAACATGAAATAGCAACAAATGCATTCAAGATATTACCAAATGCTCCACCAAATAAATTCAGATATGCAACAGTCGCACCTTCATTCATAAGTTCATCTACGGAAGCTGCACCTGCAACTCCTATATAGTAGAACAAGTATATAGCAACAATTATAATTCCGCCAGATATCAAAGCAATCGGCAGATTCCTTTTGGAATCTTTGAGTTCAGCATTTATAGATGTCGCAATTATCCAGCCTTCATATGCGAATGCTGTTGCAACTACTGCTCCAAACAATAAGCTACCTGTTCCCTGAGAAGATGTTACCTGATACGCCATATTTTCTATCAAAGTCCCACTTTCGCCTAGCAGCCCTACAACTAATCCTATTACTGCCATCAACAGCAATGGTACCATTTTGATAAATGTAGTCGCCACTTGAAAATGACCTGCAAGCTTAGGTGCCAATGAATTGATAGCATATGAACAGCACATATAAAAAACAGATAGTGCCATACACTCAGGTCCCACAACACATCCACCCTCACTAGCCGGAACCATAAGGGTAACGCTCGGGAACGCTGTAGTTATAAAAACAAGTGTATATCTTGCTGATATCCAAGAAAGTACCGAGGTCAAAGTGGGATAATACACCAATGCCATAAACCAGCCTACAAAGTACCCATATTTACTTCCGACTGTAGCTTCGGCATAATCTACCAATCCATTAACTTTTTCATACTTGGTAGCCATTATAGAAAAAGCAAATATACAGCAAAGCATTACAGCTCCACCAATTAGCCACGCCCAAATGCCAAGAGCCATATTGCCCTCTGTCTTTTGAAGAATATTTTGGGCTTTAAAAAATACTCCTGAACCAATTACGGTCCCCACAACTATACATATAGCCGTAAGAAGTCCGTACTTTTTATGAAGTCCGTTTTCCATATTCATTTCTCCATTACTATTATTTTTTGTCAAACCACGCAACTAAGCGTATTCTACCATAAAGGTATGTTGGGATACAAGCCTTTCCAGGGTTTTTCTAACTTTTACCAGCCCTCCCCTATTTACGAAAAAAAGCCTTTGTGGTATCATTAGTTAGAACAAGGAGGTATCTAAATGAGATATAACAATTTTAAGGATTTAAAAGTTTCGGCTTTAGGTTTTGGCACCATGCGTTTGCCTATGGACGCTGACGGAAATGTAGACTATACAGAAGGCGAAAAGATGGTCGCAAAGGCCCTGGAAGGCGGTATTACACACTTTGATACTGCTTATCGTTATCACGAAGGCGAGGCGGAAAATTTCTGCGGAAAAGTAATTTCCAAATATCCTCGTGATACATATACACTTGCCGATAAACTGCCTACTTGGTTGTGCAAAACACAAGAAGATGCGGAAAGAATTTTCTCCGAACAATTATCAAAATGTAATGTTGATTATTTTGACTTCTATCTTCTTCACAATATAGATGAGGATAGTTGGCCAAACATTGAAAAATTAGATTTAATGAGCTTTTTGGCTCAAAAGAAAAGTGAAGGCCGTGCTCGTCATATCGGATTTTCTGCTCACTGTGAGCCTGCCTTATTAGAATCTATTTTGAGCAAGCATACTGACATTATTGAATTCGTGCTGCTTCAAATGAACTATTTCGATTGGGAATACAAAAACGCAAAGGCTCTACATGATATCGCTCGCAAATATAACAAGCCACTCTTTGTTATGGAACCTGTACGTGGCGGCATGTTAGCCAACGTTCCTAGTCAAGAAGCTCGTGATATCCTCGACAAAGCTTCCATAGATGCAGGGCAGCCTAATGCTTCATACGCATCATATGCTCTAAGATATGCAGAATTAATTGACGGTGCCTTTTGCACCCTCTCTGGCATGTCCTCTCTCAAGCAAATGGAAGAAAACATCGAAACTTTTAGTGGCCCACGCTTAACCGACCCTCAGTTGGAAGCCATACAAGAAGTTGCTATAAAACTACAATCAGACATTATCGTCCCTTGCACCAGCTGCAACTATTGCTACGAATGCCCTTCAAACATAAAAATACCAGACATCTTTAACTGGTACAATGAAGCGGCTGCAAAAGGCTTTCATCATATTTGGGGCTCCTTGTCAGAAGACTATGAAGCCCTTGGCCCGAATGGCGCCGACTGCATCAAGTGTGGTAACTGCGAAGCCCATTGCCCTCAAAAAATCGGCATAATTGATAAGCTTCAAGAAATCCATGCAAAATACAAAGAGCTAAAAGAAATTGGCGAATAGATCAAACTGCAAGAACCGACTCTCCCGAGTCGGTTCTTTTTATTTTATAACAAATGTTGGGAATGGCCGAAACTCATGCGCCTTCAAATCTATGATGTGAACTTTTGTTGTACAATTCGCTGCCAATCAAGATTCCTGCCAACATTTTCGTGATTTTTGCGATAAAATTCTTGCTTTCATGGCGGTTTTGGCCTCTTTGTTGTACAATTTTATCGCTTCTTCGGTTTCTGCCAACACTTTTTGCCGAAATGGTTGGCAGATTTAGAAGTTTTGCAGAAAATGCCAACATATCTGCAAAATACCGCTGTTTTCACTCTAAATCTCCAAGATTTTTAGTTTAATTGTTGTACAATTCGGCTAAAGATAGGAATTTTGCCAACACTTGCCCTCCGCTGTTAAGTACCAATAAATGCAAGGCGCCACCCCAACATTTGACATGGAGCCATTCTATCCAAAAAACACAAAACCCACTCCGTAGAGCGGGCTTTGTGCGTCATAAAAATTGTAAGGTTATGAAACTGGACTTATTTATTTGCCCTATTTTTCCCATTTTTTTAGGTATTCGCCGAAAATAGCTAAACCTGCTTTTAATTCATCTGGGGAACCAAATGCACCATATCCTACACGGATTGTGCCAGGCATATCAAAATAATCTCCAGGAACAAACAGAATCTTTCTGTCGTCTTCCATAGCGTCCTTAGCTAGGGTTTCAGAATCAACATCATAGTCGTATTTAACTAGACAAGTTGTACCCTTAGGATCGCCCTTCATAGTTAGATGTGGCTGAGCTTTAATCCAATCTTCTACGATCTTCTTGTTAGGATTCAAAATTCCTCTTGCTCTTGCCCACATTTTTTCATAGTTTTCAAGTGCTACAGAAGCAACTATTTCATCGATAATACCACAGCAAATTGTGTTGTATGATCTTCTTGTTTTAAATTCTTCATATGCTTCTTCGTCCTTACAGATGATCCAGCCAATTCTTGTGCCGGCCATTGAGAACATCTTGGAAAGGCTGCTTACTGAGATAGCTTTGTCATATCCGAAGTCCATAATTGAAGGCATGTAAGTTTCGTCTAGACCTCTGTACATTTCATCGCAAAGGATGTAAGCATCAAATTCCTTAGCTATTTCCACTATCTGTGCCAATTCTTCTTCATAAAGAGTGATACCGATAGGGTTATTAGGGTTAGTTAAAGTAATTAGTTTAGTGTCTTTGTCGCAAGCTGCTCTAAGCGCTGCCATATCAAGTTTGTAATCTTTTTCTTCTTCAAGGTTTACAATTCTAGTCTCGATTGAGATTGATTTTGAAATATCATAGTGCTGTTGATATGAAGGCTTAACAACTACGTGATTGTCACCTGGCTCTAATAGGCCCATGATAACGATATCGTTAGCTCCAGTACCACCATGAACCATCATAACGTGCTCTGGCTTAACATCACCCTTTGGGTAAAGACCTGCAGTTGCAGCTTTTACTCTTGGGGAACCTGTAGCATCACCGTGATGATAATGCAAACTCATTGTTTCCATTTCTTTTAAGAAAGCTTGTTCATCTTGGCCAGTTACACTGAATAATTCATCCATAGTAATCGCTTTAACACAGCTGCTTCCTAAGTTAACTTTTGCTAGTGAATCCATTGGATTCAACCATTCTTCTACTCCAAACCAAGCTAATTTCATTTTGCTCCTCCTAAAATTATTTTTTAATTAAAGTTACATATCAATTTCAAAGCCCATCTGAGCCTCTTTAGCTTTTGTAATAGCTACTTTTGCAGCAACCAAATCTAATATGTATAAACCAGTTGCATCGAATATAGTTATTTCGTCGTCACTTTCTCTTCCAGCTACCTTGCCACTAAGCAGGTCACCGATTTCGCCAACGACATCTTCTTTTTTGATGATTCCCTTTTGCAATGCTACTTCCATTTCGCCTACACGAACGCACTGTGCCGCATCGTCAGCGTATGCCTTAGCGCCCTCGAAGATATTTTCGTCAAGTTCTTGCTTGCCTTCCATATCAGACCCTAAACAGCTAAAGTGTGTTCCTGGTTTTACCCATTCTTTCATGATCATTGGCTGTGTTGCACGGGTAACAGTAATAATAGCATCACTATCCCTTGTTGCCTTTTCTATTGATTCTTCGGCGATAAATTCTACATTGCTTGCATCAACTTTGAATTCTTCCTTAAGTTGCTTTTCAATTCTTTCTGCAAGGCCTTGAGCCTGAGGATAATTGACAGGGTCAACTATATATACCTTGTTTATTTCAGGTCTTAAAATCAATGTTGCCGCAATCTGGAAAGGCGCTTGCTTGCCTGCTCCTAAAAGCATCAATGTTTTTGCATCTTTTCTAGCTAATGCGTCAACGCCTATAGCTCCTGCCGCGCCGGTTCTCATACAAGTAATGTATGACGCATCCATTATTCCGATTGGAATTCCGGTATTTGAATCGTATACAAGCATAAGACCGTTAAACGGCTGTAGCCCTTTTTCTATATTTTCTGGAAAGTTGTTAAGCATCTTCATTCCGTGAAGTTGCTCGGTTCCCATTACATATCCAGAACGGATATCCATAGCTGCATTTCCCTGCTCAAATTCATAGTTTACAAGAGGCCAAATAACTGACTCTCCCTTAGTTTTAAGTTGATAAACTCCTCTAACTTTTTCGAGAACTTCTCTCATATCTATTACTTTTTGGATTTGTTCTCTAGTCAAAATCAAAACGCTCATGTTAATCACTCCTTCTCTATACATTGAATATAATTCTTTATGGTGTCAATTACTATTGGTTATTTTTGTAAGTTCATACAAAAATAATCATTTTGTATGTTCATTTTTCCAACATAATTACGGTTAAAAGAGGCTTTGCTCAAAAAATTCTTTGTTTTCCTCAATGCACGGTGTATAATAAAATAAAAAGCCGTAATTTTTTTGTATTATAATTCAAAGTGGGAGGCGCAAATGAAACTTACTGTTCAAGATATTTTTAATTTTCCGGAACTGGAAAAATTAACTCTTATAGCTGGCAGTGGCGGGCTAAAAAAAGAGGTGGTTCACTGCGGTATTTTAGACTACGAATACGACAAAGACCTGACAAGCAAATATTATGATTACAACTATCAAATAGGTGGTTTCTTTACGTTGTCCACTTTTTTATATGCCAAAAACGACCCTAATTTGATTTATGATGCAGTCAAAAAATTGGTGTCCAAAAAAGGCAGTGGGCTAATTATTAAAAATATTTTCAAACTCCCTATCAGCGAAAATGTTATTCGGTATGCCAACCACATGAACTTTCCAATATTTATTTTGAACGACTCCCATCCATTCTTTGAAGACATAATCATATTGATTAACAAAGCTATGGAAAAATACCAGTCGGTATATTATATGGAGCAAAAGGTCAAAGAACTTTTTGAGACAAATAAAAGCAATATTCCTGCCGTAACTCAAGCGGTTTCTGAAATAAACGCTTCGATGCAGGACGATATTTTAGTTATGTATTTTAAATATAGAAATGGGTATTTTAGCACAAAATCGTATCTGGAAAAAGAAACAGAACTGTACGCTGCAGATATAATAAAGCCGGAAGACTCCGTATTCTTGTACAAAGATGGATTCATGGTAATTCATTCAAGTCGCCATTTCCCATCAACAGATGTCAGTAAACTTTTGAAACCATATCTATCTGTTGCTGAAAAGGATCCGGAAAATGGTTTCTCCATTGGCATTTCAAAAATACACCACTTGAAAGAGGAGCTTAGAGACGCCATCAAGGAAAGCGTTTACGCATCGTCATTTGCCGATGAGAACGATAATCTGTTTACACCTTTTGATGATCTGGGCCCTTACCAGGCCATTTTGCCTTTCGCCCATGAACTTTCAATGCTAAGCTACATGCGCGATTATATTTTCCCTTTAGAAAAACACGATGGAGAAAAAAACGGAGATTTGCTCAAAACTACTGAAGAATTCGTCAAATGTGGAGGCGACCTAGATATAACTGCCCAAAAAATGGGTCAGCACAAGAATACAATACGCTATAGATTAAAACGCGCCGGAGAAATACTCGATCTGAACCCATTTGCATTAGGCGATTACGAGCGCCTAGCTTTGGCTGTCAGAATTCATATTTCCTCCGGCGGAGATGTTTAGTTTTTTAATATTTTTCTTTGATTTGTCCGTCTTCGAAGGCTTTTACTAACATTTTCAATTCTTCGATTTCCTCTACGAGACGAACACCTTGGTCTGTATCTATTATCAAAAGTCTATCTGGCATAGTTTCAACAATCTTCATCTCAGGGGAACGGAATTCTTGGTTTCCCTCTTTGTCCAATGGAGTATATGGCTCATGCTCCACAAGGGCCATGAATCTTGAGTTGAATATAAATGTATATCCAGCAATTCCAGTTTGCTTCTGATATGCCTTTGAGATTCCTCCATCTATTACATAAAGGAGGCCGCCTCCCTTTATAGGGGATTCCCCGTCTTTTAGCTTAACTGGTACATGTCCATTTAAGATTTTGCTCTTTGACGGGTCAAGGCCAAACTCTCTTATTATCTTTTCGCAAGTTTCTCTGTTTTGTATAAGTTTATAGTACGGTCTTGTAAACTCTTTGTGAGTGGATTTGTCTGCTATGAACAATCTTTCGAAAGTGGTCATTTTGCTCTTTCCAAAGAGTGGAGAATCGCCGGCTAACCATAAATACCACATCAGATCTCCTGGCTCACCGGTCTCTTTTAAGCTTTCAGGGCTAAAATATGATTTTCTAACCTGGTCATCCAAGTAGTCCATCAATGCCTTTCCCTTAAGCTTATTGCCGTTCATGACAACCTCTTCAAAGTCGCCATTTTCTTTCATTGGTATGCATCCGTGATAGAGCAAGTTGCCATTAACCTTAGTGTACAATGCTCCATGGCTATAAAGGAATTTAATGTGCTTTTGAAGTTTTTCTGACTTTATAAAAGAAGCTGCCAGAGACCTCATCACTTCTTCCTCTTCCTTTGTCAGAGCATATGGATCTTCAGGATTTAATGTCGGAAAATTAGCATCTCTTAAAGGCCACGTTACGCCTTCAACTTCAACTGTTCCTTCCTCAAGATTTATTTTGTCTAGCAAAAGTCTCTTTTCTAATTTGTACTCAGGATGAGCTTTTATTCTCTGTCCTTCTATCTTAAATTGACATATGGCAATAGCCTTGTGCATCTTGGCAGCCAAATCTTCTGGCACTGGATCATATTTGTTCTTATCCAATACATGCGGCTTGAAAAATTGGCATGGATCATCGCCGTATACGCTGGCAGCAAAAGTGGCCAATGGTCTTATGTTGATTCCGTATCCAACTTCAAGCATGTCGAAATTATTATAACTTATATTCATTCTGATTAAGTTGGCTATACATGCCCAGTTTCCGGTCGCAGCACCCATCCACACTATGTCGTGGTTGCCCCATTGAAAATCAACATCGTGAAAATCCATCAGAAAATCCATGATAGTGTCGGGTCTTGCGCCTCTATCAAAGACATCTCCTATTATGTGCAGTTTATCTACCGCCAAACGACTAATAGACTCTGTAAGTTCTTTGATAAAGTCTTCTGCCACACCACATTCAATTATAGAGTCAATTATCTGATTGTAGTAAAAGGATCTGTTGGTCTCATCGTCAGCATGCATCAACTCATCAATGCTGTAGTCCATGTATTTTGGCAATCTCTGTCTAACTCTTGAACGAGTGTATTTTGTAGATACAGATTTACATATTATAATTAAACGATATATGGCAGTGGTGCACCATTCATCAAAATCTTCTTCGCTTTTTTTTCGGCGCAGAATCTCTGCTTCAGCATTGTAAACAAGGGAGGCAAGTTCTTCTCTCTCCTTATCACTTAGAATGTTTTCAAAGTGCTCGTCTATCTTCATTTTTATTGTTCCAGCCGCACTTTTTAACATGTGGATGAATGCTTCGTGTTCTCCGTGAAGATCACTCAAAAAATATTCCGTTCCCTTTGGCAATGACGAAATCGCCTTCAGGTTGATTATCTCTGCCGATGCCGCCTTAATGTTGGGATAATCCTTTGCCAAACGATTTAAATATTTAAGTTCCGCCATAATTCTTCCTTTCCGTAAGGTCACTTTTGCTAAAGCATCCTCTTTCTATAATACAATAGAGCTTGGCTTAAAATCAAGGTCTATTATATCAATATGAGCTTCATAGTTATTACATACAAAAGGCGATGAATTCTCACCGCCTTAACTTTTAAATAAATCTAGTCTTGTATTCGAGTAATGGTTGCTCCAAGTTCTGCGAATTTTTCTATGAATTTTTCATAGCCTCTTTCTATATGGTATATCTCAGAAACTTCTGTGCTTCCTTCTGCTACAAGCCCCGCCAATACTAAGGCTGCTCCAGCTCTCAAGTCTGTAGCCATAACCTGGCATCCTCTTAGTTTAGCATTGCCTTTAACATTGGCCTTGTTTCCTGCTGTTTCAATGCTTGCGCCCATTTTGCCAAGCTGGGAAACATGCATAAACCTGTTTTCAAATACAGTTTCAATTACAGTACTTGATCCTTCTACAGTAGTAAGATATGCCATAAAAGGTGACTGTATGTCTGTCGGAAATCCTGGATAAGGCAATGTCTTAATATCTGTAGCGCAATGAGGGCCTAAATTGCCTCTGACTATAAGATCATCATCGCCCACTTCTATCCTAACACCACATTCTCTTAACTTCGCTATTACAGGTTTCAAATGGTCAGGCACTACATTGCAAACTCGCACGTTACCCTTAGTAATTGCTGCTGCCAACATAAATGTAGCTGCCTCAACTCTATCTGGAATTACCGTATGGTTTGCGCTACCCAAAGACTGAACGCCTTCAATCTTGATAGTATCAGTCCCTGCACCTTTAATCTTAGCACCCATCTTATTGATAAAGTTTGCCAAGTCGACTATTTCAGGTTCCTCAGCAGCATTCTCTATATAAGTTGTACCTTCAGCAAGCACCGCTGCCATCATAATATTTTCAGTTGCGCCTACGCTAGGAAAGTCTAAATAGATGGTATCACCTACCAAGCCCTGGCTTCCAGCCACAGCTTCTACGTAATCATCCCCTAGAGTAATCTCTGCGCCCAAAGCCTCAAATCCCTTTAGGTGCAAATCTATTGGTCTAGATCCTATTGCGCATCCACCTGGTAGTGGTACTTTTGCTCTCCCTTTTCTGGCAAGCAAAGGCCCCATGACCAACACAGACGCTCTCATTTTGTTAACATATTTAAATTCAGCTTCGGTAATCAATATATCATCTGTTTTTATAGATAACATCGATTCCGATGGCTCAGATATCCTTGAACCCAAAGATGTCAAAATTTCTTTCATGAATGTAACATCTCTAAGCTGAGGCACATCTTTTATCACGCACTCCTCTTCAGAAAGAAGAGCTGCCGCCATAAGGGGTAGCACAGCATTTTTAGCTCCGCTTACTTGCACTTCGCCTCTTAGAGGCCCGCTATTTTCTATAATATATTTTGCCAAATCAATCCTCCGGGTGGCTTACAAATTTTTCATTTCATTTATGCATGACTTGCATACATTTTTATCGCGCACAGAAACCACCTCATCGGCACTTCCGCAAAATACGCACTTCGGAGAGTTCTTTCTAAGCATTATATATTCTCCATCTACATAAACCTCTAATAGATCGTCTGTTTTTATCCCTAAGCTTCTCCTCAGTTCTACTGGGATAACTACTCTCCCCAGCGGATCTACTGGTCTTGTTATTCCTGTTGCTTTCATGTTTTGTTCTCCTCTGTTGCGTTTTTATTTATCTTTGTTATCTTTCTTTTCTTTCTTCTTTTCACTTTTAGTCGCCATACCTGCCAAATTGCTAACGGCATTAACAACATTAGTGGCCGCTGACACTATGTTTTTGTTTCCTTTTAAAGTATCAACTATAGTTTCTACCGTCTCATCTAAGCCATCAATCATACCGTCTAATTTTTTGGCCTTATCTGCGGCTATTCCTGAAATAACTTTTGCATCTTCCAAGATTTGATTTGTATGTTTCATCGTCTTGATAGAGTTGGCTACAAACACAATTAAGTATATAAGCAATGCCATGCCCAATACTGCAAGTATTGTAAGTAGTACTCCTTGTAATGTAAGTGTTATGGTCATTTCATACCTCCCTTGCGTCTTTAACGCTTTATATATTATAACCCAAAAATGGAAATTATTTCAACATATTTTTGGTGGTTGATTCGTAAGCTTCTAATAGGTCTTCTGTGTATTCTCCGTGTTTATCATATACATAAAGATGTGGCAAAATTTTAAGTTCGCTACCAGCCCCTTTAACCATATGAATCAACAATATATTAGGTGTTTCGTCCTCGGTCGGACTCACAAATATCATCTCTTTTGGTTCAAGCCCTGCCGTTCTCCCGAAGTAGCATATATCCGCCAATCTGGAGGGTCTATGCACCATGAAAAAATCTCCTTTTAGCTTGAGCAAATATGCTGCACAAGACAAAAACTCTTCAAGCCCTGCCGTTGTCTCATGCCTAGCCATAGCTTTGGCATCATGTCCGTTAGTAATACTGCTGCCAGATTTGAAATATGGGGGATTTGCTACTACTACATCTACGGTTCCCTTAAGGTCCCTTCCCCAAATTTCACCTATGTCTTTGACATCACCATTTATTATAGATAGCCGTTCTTCAAGAGAGTTTAGTTTAATGTTTCTTTTGGCCCTTTCAAAAGAAGGCTTTTGAACTTCCACGCCTACTATATTTTTCGCTTTAGTTTTGTGAGACAAGATCAATGGTATTACCCCGGTGCCTGTCCCAAGATCCACCACACTCTGAGGTTCGCCTTTGCAATGCTTGGCGGCGAAATCCGCTAATATAACCGCATCCACCCCATAGCAAAATTCTTCAGGTTTTTGTATGAGTTTAAGGCCTCCAAAGCCTATTTGATCTAGCCTTTCTCCACCAAAAAGTTCTGTGTCCCTCATAATTCAATTTCTTATCAGTCTTTGATAAGTTCCTCGATTTCTTTCAGTGTGTCTGGGTCAACCCCTTCAAAAAGGTTTGTATTTTTATTTCCTTTATGTTTCTCTAATCGTCTTATTTCTTCTTTTTTGTATGTATAAATATCCGAAGTCAGTTTTTCTTCGTGATCCTCTTCTTCACCTTTTTTGCCTTTAGGCTTTTCATCCACGTACAAACGTACTTTTACAGTGCTTTCCAGAAGGTTGGTGTCTATAACCTTTCCAAGGCCATCAGGAGTCTTTATTTTTTCTCCGTAGTCAGGCATTCCTCTTCTAAATTCCATGTATATGTCATTTTCGTATTTTAGGCAACACATAAGTCTTCCACATATTCCGGATATCTTTGCAGGGTTCAATGAAAGATTTTGTACCTTTGCCATTTTGATAGAAACTGGTTCGAAGTCTGCAAGCCAGCTATGGCAACACAAAGCTCTTCCACAGCTTCCTATTCCGCCTAACATTTTAGCCTCATCTCTAACACCGATTTGTCGTAGTTCAATACGCATTTTAAATACGCTAGCCAAATCTTTTACCAGTTCTCTAAAGTCTACACGGCCATCCGCAGTAAAATAAAATACTATCTTACTATTATCGAATGTGTATTCTACATCTATCAATTTCATAACAAGTCCATGTTTGTCGATCTTTTCTTGACACTGCTCCATGGCTCTTTGCTTTTTCTTTACATTTTCAAGATGTTGTTTATGATCTTTTTCGTTAGCTATTCTAACTATTTTTTTTAGTGGTGCAACTACTTCCGATTCTTTAACCTCGGTAATATCCATAGTTACCGTTCCAAACTCCATTCCTCTTGCAGTTTCTACAATAACGCTATCACCGCTTTTTATTTCTAGGTCAGCAGGATCGAAATAATATACTTTTCCGGCAGTTTTAAATCTAACGCCAGCTACTCTAACCATATTATCCTCCAATTTTCAATATTAAATTCTTAATGGCATATTGATAATTAACCTTTGCCAGCAAATCTCTGCGAGCCTCTTCTATCAATTCAATTGCCTGAAATACTTCTTCTTTTTGATAAAACTTTCTTCTTGTGTCTTCCCAAGTCAATAGCTTCTCATATATTCTTTCTAGACCGTCAAGCAAAACAAAGGCATCGTCTCTACTTTTCATGTGCTTAGAAAGAATGGTCTTAACAGCAAAGAAATTCTTTTTCTCGGAAATAGCCTGAAATACGGCTTCTGCTCCCTCATATCCCTGCCCATCATCTTTCGAATCCTCTAATCTATAAAGGATACATCTGGACTTTATTGTTTCCAACAAATTTTGACGGTTTTCTGAAAGCAATATTATAATTGTACCTTCAAACGGCTCTTCTAAGGTCTTTAAAAGCCTGTTTTGGGCCCTTACTGTCATGGTGTCGGCATCTTTTATTATCGCCAAGTTTCGGCTAGCCATAGGCTTCTTTTTTAGGTCAGATTGCAATTTGAAAATTTGTTCATCTTTTACAGACATCCCATCGGATTCTATAAAGTACAAATCTTCATAATTGTCATGCTCTATCTTTCGGCAATTAAGGCAATCTCCACAACCTGTGCCACTTTTCGTTTCACAGACAACTGCCTTGCAAAATTCCTTTGCAAAGTCCTCTTTAGCGGAAAGCGCATCGCCTTCGATGATATAAGCATGAAACACGCGTCCTGTTTTTATGCTTTCTGCTATCCTACTAATCAGTTTTTCATTTGATTCGTGTCTATTAAGAGTCACCTTTTAACACTTCCTCCAGCTTCTCATAGATATCCATTTTGATTTCATCTATGCTGCGACTTGCATCTATGCCCACTATTCTATTGGGGTATTTCAACTCAAGCTCTAGATATCCTTCAAATGTACGAACATGAAAATCATCTTTTTCCATTTCCAGTCTATCTTGTTGTTCCACACGGATTCTTCTTCTACCGATTCGAGGATCCATCTTCAACAAAAATGTTACATCTGGTATGCACTCTCCAATAGCAAACTCGTTTATGATAGTCACTGGTTCTCCCAACTTCCTACCATATCCTTGGTACGCAATGCTGGAGTCAACAAATCTATCACAAATGACAGTCCTACCAGCGTTAAGTGCCGGTCTTATAACCTGCGCCACATGCTGAGCTCTTGCAGCAGCATATAACATGGCCTCTGTCATATGATCCATTTCTTGGCAATTTTTATCGAGGATAATATCACGTACCCTCTCTCCTATATCAGTACCGCCTGGTTCTCTGGTAAAAACAATCTCTATTCCCTTATCTTTGAAAAATTCTTTTATGTTTCTGATTTGTGTCGATTTTCCTGAGCCATCGGGACCTTCAATAGAGATGAACAAACCCTTATCCATTACATGCTCCTATTTTTATACAACTCATCTACGAGTTTTTTTAGAAAATAATAGCACAGTGACGCAAGGGGAAAGCATATTAACAAGGCAAACATTATCTTCGCAATTGTCATTTTTTCTACTCCTTTTCTTACGCAACTTCTGCCAGATTATCTTAAACATTATATCACAACGCCTAAAAGAAAGAAAGACTTACATTTGGACATAAAAAAAGAGTGACTCCTATGAATCACTCTTTTAAAGAACCGGCAACGACCTACTTTCCCAGGCAGCTTCCCACCAAGTATAATCGGC
>CAZUEH010000012.1:0-38893 GCA_964619315.1 uncultured Oscillospiraceae bacterium
GAGTTTGAGTAACCTCCCCCCATACTTCACCAAACCTATACACATTTCCCTGTTTACATTTGACACTATGTTGATATAATATAAACATACCAAAGAGATAAAGACTTTTGGGGATAAAAGGCTTGTTTGCAAGCCATATCAACTACCAGTCAACAAAATGTAGGTGCTGGTAGAAACAATTACCACTGCAAACAATAGCGCTATGTAAGAACTTTACGATGAAGCAAGCTATGCTAGCATTTATGAACAGCGGATTTAGCAAGACATAAACCGCGGAAAGGATGTAAAAATGTTAAAGGGAAAAATAGCTATAGTTACAGGAGGAACAAGAGGTATTGGATTCGCGACCGTTAAGAAATACCTTGAAAATGGAGCTACAGTTGTGCTGTTCGGCTCCAGACAAGAAACGGTGGATAAAGCCATTCAAGAACTCAAGGCTAAAAACAAGAATTGGCCAGTAGAAGGGCTGACTCCAGATTTGAAGAATGCCGATGAAATCGATAAGGCCATTGGTTATGTAAATGAAAAGTATGGAAGAGTGGATATTTTGGTGAACAATGCAGGAATATCTCATAGCATGCCGTTTTATGATTACACACAAAAGGATGCAGATGATATCTTCGACCTTAACATTAGGGCAGTGTTCTTAGCAAGTCTATCGGCTGCAAGAATAATGAAAGCCCAGGGTGGCGGCACCATAATAAATACAAGTTCCATGGTATCAATCACAGGCCAAACCGCTGGTGCAGGATATCCTACAAGTAAGTTCGCAGTAAATGGACTAACCCTTTCATTAGCGAGGGAGCTAGGTAAGGACAATATTAGAGTCAATGCAGTTGCTCCAGGAATAATAGAAACGGATTTAGTTGCGGCTCTCCCAGAAGAGTTGATTAAGGCTATTTCCGCGCAGGTTCCACTAGGAAGAACAGGACAGCCAGAGGACATAGCAAACGCTTTCTTATATCTTGCCAGCGATTTAGCAAGTTATGTTACAGGAGAAATCCTAAGCGTTGACGGTGCAACTAGATTATAGTCAATAATAAGCAACAAACCTATCAAGCCCTTAGCCAATAGCTAAGAGCTTCTTTTATTGACAATACACCAAGAAGGACAAATGTTGGTGAAATTCTTGAATTTCTCCGGCTTGTACAATAATTAGAGAGTTTGCCGCTTGTTTCAAACTCTGTGAATATATGATAAAAATATTGCTTAGTTTTTGTTGTCTATACTTGCTGTTAACGGTATAATAATTACTATGATGCATTCATGCAGTGCAAAGTCTAGAAAGAAGCTTACTGACAATGAAGTGTATAAGAAGTTCAAAGCAAGAACTATGTAGGGTGTAACCGATGTACTCACGCCTGCAAATTGAGATAGACAATGCCTTCAAGAAGATATTGATCGTTGTCTCGAGTGTGGCATGAGCGACCAGCTGCAAAAGCCTATAGAAGAAGGAATGGTAATGGAGGCAATAGGTCGGTATGCTGGAAAGCAAAAACATCCCTAAAGCATTGCAAATAAGTGCTTGACTTTAGCGAAGTAAAGTTGTAAAATGATAAAGCGCGAAAGCGAACGGAAGCAATGCCCGCTCACTAAGGCGCACAAAATCAACCCAAGCTAAACATTAAACAGGAGACACAAAAACAAAAAATGGTAGACTATAATTCAATTTTACGAAATGAGGAACGAGCAATATATTTGCTTCGTGACCTATATAATAGATATGGATACAAACAGATAAAGACGAGCAAGTTTGAAGCATATGAACTTTATGGTAGAAACAAGGACTTTCTCACATCAGATGAGGTGATGACATTTACTGACTCTAAGGGAAAGCTTAAGGCACTTAAGCCAGATGTGACCCTTTCCATAGTCAAGAACACGGAAGACAATCCGGGAGAGGTTCAGAAGTTTTGCTATAACGATTACGTGTATCGTCTTTCTAAGAAGACAGGTAATTTCAAGGAAATTATGCAGACCGGTGTAGAAGCAATAGGCGACATCGGTTCTTCTGATGTGTGCGAAATCATAGTATTAGCAGCCAAAAGTTTAGAATTAGTGGCCGACGATTATGCCCTTGATATTTCGCATATGGGAATTTTGAGGGGAGTTTCTAAGGCTTTGAATTTGCCAGAAGATGCAGAGGAAAGCGTTCTTGAATGTATTGCCAATAAGAATACTCATGGAATAGCCAATATTTGCAAGGAGTATGGAGTTTCAGAAAAATTAATTAAGCAAGTTGAGGCTTTGGTTCAGGCTCATGGCCCTATAGATGAAGTCCTTTCAAAATTGGAAAAACAGGACCTTAACGAAGTTGTGTCAGAGGCAGTAGAGGAGCTAAAGGAAATCGATGAAGCCCTCAAGAGCATAGGCGTAGGTGGCAAAATTCGCTTTGACTTTTCGGTAGTGAACGACATGGGTTACTACAATGGAGTTGTGTTCCAAGGATTCGTCAACGGGTTAGCATCAGGGATTCTTTCTGGTGGTAGGTACGACAATCTTATGGCAAAAATGGGCAAGAGGAGCGGAGGCATTGGCTTCGGCGTATATGTAGATAAAATTGCCAATATGATTGAGCCAGAGCAGGACAACAACGGTGAAAAGCAGATAGTAAACATAGCGCTTCCTAAAGGAAGGCTAGGTGAAAAAATATATGATATGTTCGAATCGGCAGGATACGAGTGCCCCGAAATCAAAGAAGAATCTAGAAAGCTGATTTTTGAAAATCTCGAAAAAGGCGTGAGATACTTCTGGGTTAAGCCATCAGATGTTGCCATATATGTAGAGCGAGGATCTGCTGATATAGGGGTAGCAGGCAAAGACATTATTTTGGAAAGCGAGCCAAATGTATATGAATTGTTAAATTTGAAGCGTGGCAAATGTCGCATGATGGTAGCGGGCAAAAAAGATTGGGTGGATGATACTGACAAAACCCTTCGTGTCGCTACTAAATTTCCGAACATTGCAAGCCAGTATTACAATAGCAAGTCAAGAGATATAGATATAGTTAAGCTGAATGGTTCTATAGAAATAGCACCAATTTTGGGGCTAACAGATGTCATAGTGGACATTGTTGAAACAGGCAATACCCTTAAGGCTAACAACCTTGAAGCAAAGGAAGAAATCGAAAACATAAGTGCAAGACTTATTTCCAACAAAGCAAGTTTCAAGTTCAAGACAAAGGAAATAGAAGCTATCAAAAGCAGCTTGAACAAAGTAGGTGAAAAGATTGATTAAAATATACAAATATGGAGAAGTGAAAAATTCGGAGATATTTGCGAGAACTGAAATGCCCACTGACTGTGAGGAGACTGTTACCCAAATAATTTCCGACATAAGAAAAAATGGAGACAAGACGCTACGAAACTATGGACAAAAATTCGATGGTTTGGAAGCTGGAACTGATCTTCAAGTTTCCCAAAAAGAAATCGAGGAAGCTTACAACTCAATGGACAAAGAGTTAATTGAGGTGCTGGAAGAGGCCGCAGTTAACATCAGGAATTTCCATGAGAAGCAGGTAAGAAACGGTTTCATGATAACCGAAAAAACTGGTGTTGTAATGGGACAAAAAGTTACCCCGATTGAAAAGGTGGGCATCTATGTTCCGGGTGGAACAGCAGCCTATCCTTCAACAGTGCTTATGAATTGTGTACCAGCAAAAATTGCAGGTTGCAGTGAAATTGTAATAACGACACCGGCAACAGGTGGCAAGATAAATCCAGCTATACTGGCAGCGGCCAAGATAGCGGGAGCAGATAAAGTTATAAGAGCAGGTGGCGCACAGGCAGTAGCTGCCTTGGCTTATGGAACAGAAACAGTTCCAAGAGTTGACAAAATCGTAGGACCGGGCAATGCCTATGTGGCAGAAGCCAAAAGGCAGGTTTTTGGGCAGGTGGCCATAGATATGATTGCGGGGCCTAGTGAAATATTAGTAGTAGCTGATAGCACTTGTGATGGACGAATCGTTGCTGCGGATATGCTTTCTCAAGCGGAACACGATAAGTTTGCGACAGCGGTGCTGGTTACAGACAGTGAAAAACTAGCTAACGAAGTTGCAGCACAAATAGAGGAGCAACTTAAGAGCCTTGACAGGGAAGAAATTGCTAGAGCATCTATAGAAAACAACGGCAAGATTATTATTGCTGACGATATAAGAGTAGCTATAGATATAGCTAATGAGATTGCGCCAGAGCACTTTGAACTTTGTGTAGATAATCCATTTGACTATCTTGATAGCATCAAAAATGCAGGATCTATATTCATGGGCAAAAATTGTCCAGAGGCACTGGGAGATTACTTCGCAGGGCCAAATCATACTTTGCCGACTAGTGGTACAGCAAGATTTGCAAGTCCATTATCAGTGGATGATTTTACTAAGAAAATTCAGTACTCCTACTTCACCCAAGAAGCTCTTGCAGAGGTGGCACCAAAAGTCGCAAGATTTGCAGAGGAAGAGGGATTACAGGCTCATGCTAAGAGTGCAGTGTCTAGAGAAAAATAATGTAAGGGAATCGAATAATGAGTAGATTTATTAAAGAACGATATAAAGATTTTCAGTCATATACTCCGGGGGAGCAACCTAAGGATATGCAGTATGTCAAACTGAACACTAACGAGTCTCCCTTTCCGCCGGCACCGTCGGTGGTAAAGGCTTTGAAAGAAGCAGACATCGAGGGTTTAAGGAGATATCCTGATCCTACAGGTGCTAACTTGAAGAAAAAGATCGCAAGGTTATATGATGTAGAAGCCAAGAACGTGTTTTTGACAAACGGGTCAGATGACATTCTGAACTTCGCTTTCATGTTATACAACGATGTGGGAGATGGACTTGCTTTTCCAGATATTACATACAGCTTTTATGATGTCATCGCCAATTTACACGGAATCGAATATAAAGAAATTCCTCTCCGAGAAGACATGACGATAGACATAGAACAATATAAGGGAATCGACAAAAACATTGTAATTCCAAATCCAAATGCACCAACAGGGATTACATTGTCTTTAGACGATATTGAGGAAATCCTCAAAACCAATCCAAACAATGTAGTAATCATTGACGAGGCATATGTGGATTTCGGTGCGGAATCAGCGGTACAGCTAACTAAGAAGTATAACAACCTATTGGTTTCACAGACATTTTCCAAAGCAAGAAGCTTTGCAGGTGGAAGACTGGGATTCGCCATTGCATCCAGGGCAATAATTGAAGATTTGGAAATGATTCAATACTCAACCAATCCGTACAATGTAAATACGATGTCACTACTCTTAGGTGAGGCGGCTATTGACGCAGATGAATATTATCAAGCAAATAGCAAGAAAATAATAGAGACAAGAGCATATACGGTGTCAGAGCTAGAAAAATTAGGGTTTGTATCGTTCCCGTCAAAAGCTAACTTCGTTTTAGCAAAGCATAACACTGTAAGTGGTGAAGAAATATATACAAAACTTAAAGATAAAGGTGTCTTAATCAGGCACTTTACTAAAGAGAGAATAAAAGATTACAATCGTATTACTATAGGTAGCCGTGAGGAAATGGATTTCTTGCTGGCTAAGCTCAAAGAGATTCTATAAGAAGATGAGGTGAATCAAATGAGAAATGCACAAATCAAAAGAGAAACTAAAGAAACAATAATTGACTTAATTTTAGAGCTGGACGGTCAAGGCAATGCAAATATCAGTACAGGAGTTGGCTTTTTAGACCATATGATGGAACTGTTTGTTAAACACGCAAAGTTTGATTGCAATTTGATTTGCAAGGGAGACATACAGGTTGATGACCACCACTCTGTAGAGGACATTGCTATTTGTTTAGGAAAAGCTCTTGGTGAAGCCCTTGGCACTAAAAAGGGAATCGTTCGCTACGGCGATATTGTTTTGCCAATGGACGAGGCACTAATATTGACAGCGGTAGATATTTCAGGTCGTGGATACTTGGGACTTGACTTAGATATTAAGGCAGAAAAAGTTGGGACTTTTGATACAGAGTTAGTAGAGGAGTTTTTACTTGCTTTCGTAAGAAGCGCAGGGTTGACTCTTCACATTAAACAATTGGCAGGCAAAAATGCTCACCACATTATTGAGGGAGTATTCAAGTCATTAGCTAGAGCTCTTAGAGCGGCAGTAGCGATAGATGAAAAATTTAAAGATGAAATCCCTTCTACTAAGGGAATAATTGAGGGGCTAGGTCTATGATAATAATAATTGATTACGGAGTAGGAAATCTTTTCTCACTAAAATCTTCCCTAAATGCCATTGGCGTGGAGTCGGAAGTTTCTGGAGATGAAGAAAAAATAAGAAACGCAGATAAATTGATTCTTCCAGGAGTAGGCGCCTTTGAAGATGCGTCAAAGAAGCTAAAGGAAAGCGGACTGGAAGATGTAATAAAAGAGGAATGTGCCAAAGGAAAGCCACTTCTTGGCATATGCTTAGGCATGCAACTATTGTTTGAGGAAAGCCATGAATATGGTGTACATAAAGGGCTTGGTCTAATACCGGGAACCATAAAGTTTATAGGCGATGTAATACCAAAAGAATTTAAGATTCCTCAAATCGGTTGGAATGGCCTTATAGTAAAACAGAAAAGTCCAATACTAAAAGACATAGTCGCTGGAGATTGTGTTTACTTTGTACACTCGTACTATGCACAAACGCCAGCTAAATACGTTAGTGCAACTGCAGAATATGGAGCAGAATTGACTGCTGCTGTGAGAAAAGACAATATATATGGTTGTCAATTCCACCCGGAAAAAAGTGGCACCGTAGGGATATCAATCCTCAAGGCCTTTTGTCAGCTATAAGAAAGGACACAAAGAATGATTATTTTTCCAGCTATAGATTTATACGAAGGGCAAGCGGTTCGCCTTTTCAAAGGTGACTATCAGAAGATGACAGTTTACGACAAGAACCCTGCCAACACTGCTATCAAGTTCAAAGAAGCCGGTGCAGAGTGGATTCATGTTGTAGATCTTGAGGGAGCAAAAAGTGGCGGAACGCCTAACGCAGACACTATTAAAGAAATTATCCAAAAGACCAAACTCAAAGTTGAAATTGGGGGCGGCATCAGAAATATGGAAACCATAGATAAGTATGTTCAAATAGGAGCGTCTAGAGTGATTTTGGGAACTGCGGCCATTACCAATTCAGAACTCGTGGTCGAGGGTATGAAAAAGTATGGAGACAAAATTGCTGTAGGAGCGGATATCAAAGACGGCTATGTGGCGATTAAAGGTTGGACAGAAAAAAGCCAATATACACTAGATGAATTTTGCGATAGCATGGAAGCAAAAGGTGTTAAGACTATCATATGCACAGACATATCAAAGGATGGTGCTATGAAAGGCACCAATGAGGGCCTCTATTCTGCTCTAAACGAGAAGCATGCTAGCAAAGGCATGCAGATTATCGCTTCCGGTGGAGTGTCGTCCATCGAGGACATTAAGGCTCTTAGAAGCCTAGATATATATGGAGCGATTGTAGGCAAAGCGTATTATGAAGGGGCTATTGACTTGGCAGAAGCCATCAAGATTGCTAGATAAAGGGAGAAAAAATGATAACTAAGCGAATTATCCCATGCCTTGATGTTAAGGACGGAAGAGTGGTTAAAGGTACTAACTTTCAGGGCTTGCGGGATGTAAACTCGCCAGTAGAACTGGCAAAATATTATGGAGAAGTAGGAGCAGACGAACTGGTCTTTTATGATATCACTGCATCTGTAGAGGGCAGAAAGATTTTTACAGACATTCTTACGGAAGCCGCTTCGAAAATATTCATACCGTTGACCGTTGGTGGCGGTATAAACACTATTGATGACTTTGATAGAGTGCTTAAGTGCGGTGCCGATAAGGTAAGTGTCAACTCGGGAGCTATTCGTAATCCGTCTCTCATCAAAGAAGCAGCTATGAAATACGGAGACCAATGCGTAGTTCTTTCTTGCGATATAGCAAGAGTAGATGGCAAGTTCACTGTATTTTCCAAAGGCGGCAGAGAAAACACTGGCATGGAAGCCATAGAATGGATTAAAAGATGCGTTGAAATGGGCGCAGGTGAAGTAGTAGTCAATTCCATCGACACAGACGGTGTCAAAGAGGGATTCGATATAGAAATGCTACAGGCAGTGGTCGATGCAGTTAATGTACCAGTAATTGCTTCCGGCGGGGCAGGATCTATAGGTGACTTTGTCGACCTTTTCAAAGAAATACCAACAGTAGATGCTGGGTTAGCAGCTTCGGTATTCCACTTTTGCGAAGTTTCTATTGGAGAATTAAAGCAAGAACTTTTATATAATGGAATAAATGTAAGGAGCACAAGATGGTAAATATTGACCAATTAAAATTTGATGAAAAAGGGTTGATACCAGCAGTAGTAATAGAGTCAGGAACCAATGAACTGCTAATGGTGGCCTATATGAATAAAGAAAGTCTTGAAAAAACCATGAGTACAGGCTTAGCTTGTTATTGGAGTCGTTCAAGACAAGGATTTTGGACTAAAGGTGATACAAGCGGCAATTATCAGCACATCGTTAGCATAACATCCGATTGCGACAATGATACTCTTAAGGTCGTAGTAAAAAAAGATGGCCCAGCTTGTCACACAGGAGCTAACTCTTGCTTTTTCAACGAATTATGGAAGTCTGATGAACTTACTGAGTTTAATTTGAACAGCCTTATGGACCTTATTGAAGGCCGAAAGAAAGAACCAAAAGAAGGCTCATATACTACTTATCTATTCGACAAGGGATTGGATAAAATCCTCAAAAAAATCGGCGAAGAATCCACCGAGGTAATCATTGCTTCAAAAGACGGAGATAAGCAAGAAACCATATATGAGATATCCGACTTAGCGTACCATGTAATGATCATGATGATAGAGATGGGGATTTCCCTCGAAGATATTCACAAAGAACTTGAAAGCAGACATGTAATTGACCACAAGGTGAAGCAGGAAAAAATGACAAAATAGTAGAATTGATTAGCTGCATAGATTCACCAAAGCACAAAGGGAATACGAGTATGGAATATACATTTTCAGCTAAAACATATCACTATTCAACCTCGCCAGACATGATTGGCTGGAGTATTGTTTCACTTCCAAAGGAAATATCGGAAGAAATACGAGACAACTTTAAACATCTGGAGCAAGGCTGGGGCGCATGAAGATAATTGCAAAAATTGGCAAGAGCGAGTGGGAAACTGCAATTTGGTTTGACACAAAGCAAGACACACACCTACTTCCAATCAAAGCTGCAATTCGAAAAAAAGAACACATTGAACTTGATACAGTTGTGGAAATTGTGATTCGGGTTTTATAGGGCCTATGGTAGTCTAGATAAGTCCATCCACTATACGAGGGTGATAAGCCTTATACAGCTACGACTTTTTGTTGTAGCTCTTTTTTCATATTTTATGGTAAAATAAAAAAATCAAAGCGAGACAGGAGAACAAATATGAATGAAATAAAGTTTTTACTTGAAGCAATAGAAGAAGCCGGTGCGACAGCTATTAGAAAAGGTCAAAGTTGGAGAGCCACTTACACAAAAGAGGACAAGGCGGTAGTTGAGTTACTTTCAGAATATATGAAAGAGGCCGGAATGAAAATATCCTTTGATGCTGTCGGCAATCTTTACGAAAGAATCGATGGCAACAGCAGTGACGTGATCATGATTGGTTCTCATAGAGACACTGTAAGAGGCGGAGGCAAATATGATGGAATGTTAGGGGTCTTGACAGGGATCGCCGCAGTTAAGAGCCTAATCAAAGATTACGGAAACCACAAAATACCGTAGAGGTTGTTGCTATTTGCGAGGAAGAAAGCAGCCGCTTTACATCATCTGATTATATAGGTAGCCGAAATATTGCAGGAGTGTTGGCTGATGAGGAATTAGAGGTTAAGGACGGAGAAGGAGTAAACCTTAGAGAAGCCATATTGGCAGCAGGATATGAGGGTGGCAAGCCAGACAAAGTGAGACCTGAAATCAAGCGTTTCGTAGAAATGCATATAGAGCAAGGAGGGGTTTTGGAAAACACTCAAAAGCAAATTGGAATAGTCCGTTCTATTGTAGGACAGTGGGGCGGAAAGATAGAATTTACTGGACATCAAAACCATGCAGGCACGACACCTATGGCTTTGCGCAGAGACCCAATGCCTGTAATGATTCAATATCTCCAAGAGCTGTTTCAGTGGGTTAAACCCTATGAAGACAATACAGTTTTAACTATCGGCAAAATAGACATTACACCAGGCAGCCCCAACGTAATACCTGATAAAATCTCCCTAACCTTCGATATTCGTTCTCGTGTGCCAGAAAGGGGCGAGGAATCTCTGGAAATAATTATGGCATTAAAAGAAAAACTCGAAGGCAAAATAGGTATACAGGTATACCCAGCGTGGGATGACGCACCGGTACTTCTTGACCAAGAGGGAATAAACTCCATAGAGGAGACGGTCAAAGAGCTAGGATATGAATATATGATAATGGACAGTGGCGCTGGTCACGATTCGCAAAATATGGCAAAGTCATATAAAACAAATATGTTTTTTGTGCCAAGCGTAGAGGGCATAAGCCACAATGAAAAGGAGTTTACCAAACCCAAGGATATAGAAGCCGGCCTAAACCTAATGACAGCATATATTGAAAAATTGGCTTGGTGATAAATATCTTTTCATTGATTTACTTTTTGCAGAATGATATATTAAGATAAGAACACTACAACGGAGAGGAGAAACGATGGCTTACTTAGAAGAAAATGAATGGATGCTACTAAATGAAATAGCTTATAATATCTCCTTTATCTATTCCCCTGACGATATGCGTTCAGAGGTGCTGAGGTGGTTGAAGCTACTTATAAACTATGATGGAGCAATATTTTCCTTGGTGAGTGACAATGGACAAGTGGTTCACAAATCTTTGGGAAATGGAGTCAAAGACGACTTTGTTGCTGAATATGATAAAAAATATATGGAAGAAAATCCGCTTCAGTGGCGTATCAGCAGTGGCAAATCTGCCGCATACCGTGAGAGCAATTCTATTTCCGAGGAAAGTCTCCTTTCAAGCAAATTCTACAAGACCTTTTATGCTCCCAACAAATTCAGATATTCAGCTGCTATGAATATCGTATTTCGCGAAGACGTATTAGGACTGATTGCTTTTTACAGAACTAAAGAAAATGGTGACTTTGCAGACAGAGATTTGTTCGTTTTAGATCAACTGCAAAAGCACTTTGCATATCGCTTAAACTATGAAGCGAAAAAAGGCGACACAAGATATTTTTATGCGAAGGGATACAAAGAGCGTTTGTGCAAACAGTATGGCCTTACTCCAAGAGAGGGCGAACTCATGGATTACGCAGTTAAAGGGTTGTCTAATGAGGAAATTGCAGAAATAATGAGTATAAGCGTGCATACTGTCAAGAAGCACTTCCATAGCCTTTACTCTAAAATGAATGTAAAGAATAGAGTGCAGATGTTACAGTGCTTGCCACTGTCGACAGATAAAATCAACTTTGATGAATTATAGATAGAGCCAATTAAAGACCACCTGGGTGGTCTTTTTTAATTATGGGCATATAAGCCCAGTTGAGCTCGCAAAGCGAGCGAAACAAAATCCACCCGCTATGCGGGTGCGCAATAGATGTTCTACCCAAAAATCACCTTTTCCATTATAATGTGGTTGTTCAAGCTACATTGTAATGAAAGGAAAAGGTGATTAAATGGCAAATCAAAATAATAGTCTTGCACATACAAAATGGATGTGCAAGTATCACATTGTCTTCTCTCCTAAGTATAGACGAAAAGTAATCTATAATCAATATAGAGAAAGTCTTAGAGAAATAATCAGAACACTGTGCAAATACAAAGGGGTGGAAATTTTGGAAGGGCATCTTATGATAGATCATGTGCATTTAGTTCTAAGCATACCACCTAAATTTGCGGTGTCTAACCTCATGAGGTATCTCAAAGGGAAAAGTGCACTAATGATGTTTGAAAGACATGCAAACTTGAAATACAAATTTGGAAATAGACACTTTTGGGCAGAAGGATATTATGTAAGCACAGTAGGTCTCAACGAAGCGACAATTAGAAAATATGTTAGGGAACAGGACAAACAAGATATCATCAAAGATAAGTTGAGCATCAAAGAATATGAAGACCCCTTTGGAAATAAATAAAAAAGCTCCTTGAGGAGCAGCAACAGAAATGAGTGCAAAGTGGCTTGAACGAAGTTAAAGCCAGCGCCTTGAGACGCTGGTCAAGCAGCAATGGGCGTATAGCCCTAGAACAAACCACCCGTTTTACGGGTGGTTATGATTATACAAAAAGAGCGGCTCATGGCCGCTCATTCATATGAACTATTTTGAATCTTTGTCTTTTTTTCTTGTGGAACGTTCTGGAGAAACTTTAACTGAGGAACGAACACCGATAGGACCAACAATCAAGAAATTTATTATATATATTATCGCTGGCAAGCATGCAATAGACACATGAACTGTTGATAGCTTAAACAGCCAAGAAACCTCAATTGCTCCGACGATAAAAATAGCGGCAGCAGATACTACTGTAAGAATCTTTTGCCATTGAGGGCCATCTTCCTTAAAAGAGCAATCCCAGTACAGCATAAATAGTAAAAAAGTAGAATACTCACTACAAGTTGCCCGTGTACATTTAAGTGCCAGTCACGAGACGAAGCTAAAACCACCAGTAGTATTAGATAAGCTATAAGTAAAAATAGCATCAATGTTTTTTCTTTCTTTTTCATAATCAACCTACTCTCATATAAACTCATAAACAATTTTTATTAGCACCTTATAATACTCCCATTGTCAAAGGATTGTCAATAGAAACCATTTATTCAGGGAAACTTCGGTTTTGCAAAAACAAAAAGGAACGACCAATGGTCGCCCCTTGCAAAGCGTATTAATATTTCCCCCTCCTGTCTTGATTTCACTCACTCTCCTGAAAACCCATAAAGAATTAGTTTTACTAATTACATTGTATCCCCCAAAAAAATGTCGACAAAAGTTATGTTCATCGAAACATTTTTAATGTTATAACTACAGATGCACAGCACTGCATTATAAGAGAAAACCTATACTTAGGTATAATAAATATACGCAAAAGTATATCGAAAATACAAAATGGAGCCAGAAAGTTCAAGACAAAGGTGAATTTCACCTTGCAACAAGAGTTGTTATATTTATACTAGCGAGGTGATTTAAATGTATTTAAAAAGTATTAGCAACACAGGAATCATACCTGTAATAAAGTTGACTAAAATCGAAAACAGCCATCTTCTTGCAAAGGCATTGATGGATGGTGGAATTGATGTAGCAGAAGTTACATTTAGAGCTGCAGGTGCGGCAGAAGTAATTAGCAGAATGACAGAAGCACAACCAGACATGATTATTGGTGCGGGAACGGTTACTACCGTCGCACAAGCGGAAGAGGCCTACAAGGCAGGAGCGAAGTTCATCGTAAGCCCAGGCTTTGAAGAGGAGATTGTCAAGTGGTGTGTTGAACGAGAATTATTAGTGCTACCGGGGTGTGTAACTCCAACTGAAATTATGGCGGCCCAAAAACTCGGAGTTAAGACTGTAAAGTTTTTTCCAGCAGAACAGTTTGGAGGGCTTAAAACTATCAAGGCCCTTGGAGGTCCATTCGGCGCATTGAAGTTTGTTCCAACGGGTGGAATTTCATTGAAGAACCTTGATGTTTATGCGGCCGAGCCGAAGATTGCCGCTTGCGGTGGATCTTTTATGGCAACGGACAAACTATTAAACGAAGAAAATTTTGAAGAGATAACGGCTTTGTGCAAAGAAGCCAGAAAAATTATTATAGAGAGCAGAAAGGAGAAATAGAAATGAAAAAAGTTGTTACTTTCGGGGAAGTAATGCTCCGTTTAGCACCACAGGGATATTTACGCTTTTTACAAGAACCTTCTTTTGAAGCGACTTTCGGAGGAGGAGAGGCAAATGTTGCAGTTTCATTAAGCAATTTTGGATTTGATGCAGCTTTTGTAACGAAAATGCCAAAGAACCCTATAGGAGAGGCTGGAGTTAACCAGCTACGTTACTTTGGTGTAGACACTACAAAGATAGTAAGAGGTGGCGATAGAGTCGGAATTTATTACCTAGAAAAAGGTGCGTCTCAGAGAGCATCAAAAGTAGTTTACGATAGAGCCTATTCAGCTATTGCTATGGCCAAGAGAGAAGATTTCTGCTGGGCTGAAATTTTCAAAGATGTTGAATGGTTCCATTTTACAGGGATAACTCCGGCATTAGGAGGCGAACTTCCAGAAATTTGCCTTGACGCAGTCAAAGCAGCAAAGGAAGCAGGAATCACAGTAAGTTGTGATTTGAATTTCCGCAAGAATTTATGGACTTCCGAGAAAGCTTCAGAAGTGATGGGCAAGCTAATGGAATATGTAGATGTTTGCATAGCCAACGAAGAAGACGCTGAAAAAGTATTTGGAATCAAGGCGGCAGAAACTGATGTTACATCAGGCAAGCTAAACCACGATGGATATAAGCAGGTTGCAAAACAATTGGCAGACCGTTTTGGTTGTAGCCATGTAGCTATCACATTGAGAACTAGCATTTCGGCTAATGATAACAACTGGGCAGCAATGCTCTATGATGGAAACGACTATTTCTTCTCAAAGAGCTATCCTATCCACATAGTTGATAGAGTAGGTGGTGGTGACAGCTTTGGTGCAGGGCTGATTTATGGATTAAACAATTTTGGCAATAAGGACGCGTTGGAATTTGCAGTGGCAGCATCTTGCCTAAAGCATACTATAGAAGGTGACTTTAACCGCGTTTCAGTCGATGAAGTTAAAACTCTTATGGGTGGCGACGGATCGGGAAGAGTGCAACGATGAAAAAATTGGATTATGTATTTCTGGCTTGCTATATTGCTTTTTTCGCAGCAGTAGGCTGGCTGGTTTATTTGGGAATGTTTGATATATGGAACAGAGAAGCTCCGTATATAGCAGGATTTTTCCAATTCGTAGTTTTTGCTACCTCGGGAGAACTTCTTTCTACAAGAATTTTAGAGAAAAAGTGGCAGATTAACAAATATATAGTCTACAAAGCTTTTGTTTGGGGCGTCGGGGGCCTCATTGTAACATTGGCTTTCAATGTAATTTCTGGTGGTATTGGCGGAGCCATGGAAAATGGATTGCTGCCTTTTGCCAATAGCAGATTTGCGAGAGCATTATTTACAAGCTGTTTCTTAAACTTATTCTTTGCGCCGATTCATGCAGCTGTCATGAGAATTTTTAGTAACTATGGCGAAGAAAGAATTTTTAATAGAAGAAGAATGACTGCTAAAGAAAGCATAGCCTCTGTTGAGTGGGGTGAATTCATAGATTTTACATATTTCAAAACAGCACCAACCTTTTGGATACCTGTAAACACTTTGGGATTTTTATTACCACAAACTTTGCAGGTTGCATTCGCAGCAATGTTGTCCTTCGCATTTGGAATGCTTATGACCGTTCTTAAAATTAGAGAAAGAAAAATACAGAAAGGAGTTGCATAATATGAACTATATTTCAGAAAACACTCAATCAATAGCTCAGTCTAAAATAAGGGAGATGTTTAATCTTGCTTTGGGCTATGATGATGCAATTAGCTTTACTATCGGTGAGCCGGATTTTACGGCCTCAGAGGAGATTGCTATAGCTGGTTGCAAAGCTATAATGGAGGGAAAATCCAAATACTCGGAAAACGCAGGAATAATGCCCCTTAGAGAAGCGATTTCTCAATACTTAAAAGAAGAAATCGGCATGGAATATGACCCAGCTACAGAAATCACCGCAACAACAGGCGCTATGTGCGGAATCTATCAAGCTCTTAAGGTAATCCTTAACCCCGGTGATGAAGTAATTGTAATTGAGCCTTGTTGGACCAATTATGTGTCTCAAATTACTATGTGCGAGGGCAAGCCAGTATCTGTGGTAGCTAAGGCGGAAAATGGATTCAACCCTGATATTGAAGATATAAAAAAGGCAGTCACACCTAAGACAAGAGCCTTAATCATAAACTCTCCATGTAACCCTACAGGAACAGTTATGAAAGGGGAAGTTTTAAGACAAATCGCCGACTTGGCTAAGGAAAAAGATTTCTTAGTTATTTCCGACGAAGTGTATAAACACATATTATTTGACGGTGCAAAGTTTGAAAGCATTTCTAAAATTGAAGGAATGAGAGAAAGAACTTTGGTTGTGGATAGCTTTTCCAAAACTTTTGCAATGACAGGATGGAGAGTAGGCTATGTGGCTGGTCCTACTGAAATAATAAAAAATATAACAAAGCTACAAGAAAATATTACTGCTTGTGTTGCTATGCCTAGCCAATACGCAGCAATCGCCGCATTGAAAGGTTCAAGAAACCACCTGAACATGATGGTAGATAGCTATAAAAAACGAAGAGACTATTTGGCTAGCAGATTGGAAAAGATGCCAAAGGTGGAATATATTAAAACATCAGGTACTTTCTACGCATTTATTTCCGTAAAGGGCACAGGCCTATCTTCAGATGATTTTGCCAAAGAGCTATTACAGAAAAAGCATTTGATAGTAGTTCCGGGAACTGCATTTGGAGATGGAGGCGAAGGATTTGTACGTATTTCCTTTGCGACCTCTATGGAAAATATAGAAAAAGGAATGGATCTCCTAGAAGAATATTTAAAGGAGATGTAGCATATGAGGATTGATGCAACAAGACTGATTGAGCAACTTGAAACATTAGGAAACATCGGATTTGAAGCCGAAAAAGGAACTAGTAGGCCAGCGTATAGCCAAGCATTTAATCAAGGCAGAGCATATGTTCAAGACCTAATGACTGAAGCAGGGCTAATTACATCGGTGGACGAAGTTGGAAATCTAGTAGGAGTGTTAGGCGGCAAATCTGGTTATAAAAAAATCTCGATAGGCTCTCATATAGATACAGTGCCATGGGGCGGTATTTATGATGGTACATTAGGAGTGCTTGCGGCCATAGAAGTAATAAGAGCACTAAAAAATGAAGAGTATGAAAACAAACATCCAATAGAGATAATTGCTTTTAATGAAGAGGAAGGCAATGTCATTGGAGGTACCTTTGGAAGCAAAGCTTTTGTAGGAGCCAAACTGGAAGATGCAATGAGAGCCAAAATGGCGGAGCATCAAATTACTCTCCAAAATTATCGAAACTCAAAGCGTCGAGCTGAAGATTATCACTGCTATGTAGAATTGCACATTGAGCAGGGCGGAAGACTAGAAAAAGACAAAACAGACATCGGCCTTGTAGAAGGTATCGTCGGCATAGTTAGGTATAAAGCCTCAGTTACAGGCCAAGCGAACCATGCAGGAAGCACCCCTATGGACCTTCGAGACGATGCATTAACTAAGACTTGCGAAATCATCGACGACCTGATGAAAACTGTTGTTGCCAATAGCAGAACTATGGTATGCACCGTAGGAACTCTCAATGTAGTTCCCGGAGTCGTGAACATAATTCCAGGGCTGACAGAATTTGTCATAGAAATGAGAGATTCACAAATGGAATCAATGGAAGAGGTTATTGCTGGGCTAAGGGATCGCTGGGAGAGTCAAGGATTAGAACTAGAAAAAATAATTGACCAACCTGTAACGAGATGTGACAAGCATTTGGGTCAGCTTTTAGAAGATGCGACAGAGTCTCTGGGGCTTTCTGCTCAAAAGATTTTTAGCGGCGCTGGACATGATTTAATTAACATGGCCATGCTGACACCCTCTGTACTGATTTTCATTCCGAGCAAAGATGGAATAAGTCATAGCATTAAGGAATTTTCCGAAAAAAGAGATATTGCCAACGGAACAGAAGTTTTACTTGAATTAGTGAAAAAGATTGATGAGGAGGATTAAAATGAAAATTAAGATTATCAATCCGAATACAACTGTATCGATGACCGATAGCGTTAGAGAAGCAGCCTTGGGGGCGTGTGGCCCAGATACAGAAATTATTGCAGTAAACCCACCATGTGGCCCTGATAGCATAGAATGTTATGTTGACGAATATTTAGCTATTCCGGGAGTGTTGCAAGAAGTAATCAAAGGGGATTTAGAAGAAGACGTGGATGGGTTTATCATCGCTTGCTTTGGAGACCCGGGTCTTTTGGCAGCTAGAGAAGTTACTGACAAACCAGTAATTGGAATCGCCGAATCTGCCATTGCAGCAGCTAAATTCTTGGCACCGTATTTTTCGATAGTATCTGTTTTAGACAGGTCTCGCAAGGTGACTGAGGATGTAGTCAAGAACTATGGCGCAGAAAACTTCTGTCGTTCTATTCGATCCACAGGACTTTCGGTATTAGAATTTGGAGAAAATCCAGAAAAAGGATTGAATGCACTAAAAGAACAGAGTCTTAAAGCAATCAAGGAAGACGGAGCAGAGTGTATATTACTTGGCTGTGCAGGATTTGTAGATTTTGTAAAAGCTCTTCAAGAGGAATTAGGAGTTCCTGTTTTAGATGGAGTAGTGCCTGCTGTTAAATTCATGGAAGCACTCATTGGGCTTAATGTGAAAACTAGCAAGGTCAACACTTTGCAAAATCCAGAGAAAAAAGTAATAAAAGGTTTTGAATCGTTAGTTGAGGTCGAGAGGATAATGAAATGAAGACAGTGATAAAAAACGGAACAATTATTACTGCTGATAATCAGATAGTAGGAGACGTACTTATTGAAGACGAAAAAATCGTTACAGTAGGAACGGTAACAGATCAGCAAGTAGATAGAATCATTGACGCTACTGGCAAAAACATTATGCCAGGAGGCGTAGATCAACACACACACTTTTCAGCATTGTGCAATGTTGGAGACAGAGATACAGCAGGGTATGAGACTACAAAGTCTGCTATCGTAGGTGGAACCACAACAATCATCGACTTTGCGCCACAGGACCCGTGGAAAGGCCTTATGGAATCAATAGATCACAGAATTGACGTGAGGGCAAAAGGCAAGACTTGTGTAGACTTTGGACTTCATGCGATGGTTACATATTTGATGGATAGCATATTTGATGAAATCGAGCAATTTCCAGAAAAGGGAATTTCCAGCATCAAAATATTCATGGCATATAACGGCTCACCTTTGCATGTAGACGACGGATCTTTTTACACAATTTTGGAAAAAGCTAAAAAGGTAGGAGCTACCGTATTTGTTCATGCGGAAAATGGCGAAATCATAGATTTTCTTCGTAACCAATGCGTCAAAAGAGGAGAACTTACACCTAAGTATCATTATGTATCAAGGCCTCCTTTCACTGAAGCAGAGGGCGTAAGAAGAGCCATTTACTTGGCCTCCCAAACTGACACGCCACTACATATAGCTCACATGACTTGCAGAGAAGTACTGGCAGAGCTACTTGAGGCAAAAGGCAAAGGTATAAGGGTAGACGGAGAAACCTGTACTCACTATTTAACTACTACAAAAGAAGTTCTTGATAATCCTGATTTTAATGAGGCGGCTAAATTTGTTTGCTCCCCAGCATTAAGAGATCAAGAGGATTGCGATGCCTTGTGGGAAGCACTTCAAACTGGACTACTCAGTGCCGTATCATCTGACCACTGCGGTATAGACGTAGCAGAGTTAAAACAAGCAGGCAGAGACAACTTTACTAATATCGCAAACGGCTCTCCAGGCGCTGGAGACAGATTCCACATGGTATGGACGGATGGTGTAATGAAAGGCAAAATCACTCCACAAAAATTTGTAGAAATAATGTCCACTAATCCAGCCAAGATAAATGGCCTCTATCCTAAGAAAGGAACCATTCAGCCAGGGTCAGATGCAGACATCGTAATTTTCGATCCAAACTATGTTGGCAAGATAAGTTTAATGGACAACCCTAACGGTGTAGATTATAATGTTTATGAGGGACACGAACAGCTAGGAAAAGTGGAGACTGTCTTTTTGAGAGGAAACTTGGCCGTAGAAGACGGCAAGTTTGTAGGTGAACTTGGAATGGGGCAGTATGTTCCAGCTAAAATGTTTGCTTCTGGATATCGTGTATAGCAGTATATTTCTTATGTAGCACAGAAATGGGGAGTCAACACTATGGCAAATATTAATATTGAAAAATTACTAAATATATTTAATTATTTCGATGGTGTAATTATTACAGACGAACACGGAAAAATTCAATATTATACCAATTTCAGAACGGATGTGTACAATATAAGGGTAAACGATTTGGTCGGCAAGACGGTTTTAGAAATTCATCCTTATATGAAAGAAGAAGATAGTACGATAATGAGAGTGTTGAAGACAGGCAAGCCTGTATTTGATCATGTTGAGCATTTAAGAAGTCCACACGGTGATACAATAACTAATTTGTGCAGTACTTTGCCGATATTCCAAGGAGGTAACCTGGTCGGTGCCATAGATTATTCTAGGTGCATAGATGATGGTGTACACATTAATGTTGAGCGCAGACAAATTACGTTACCAACTATTCATGACGACAGGCAAACAATGTATCACGCAGATGACATAATTACCACTTCTAGAAAACTAAAAGAAGTGAAATCGATGCTTCCGATGATTGCAAATACAGATTCGGCAGTAATGATTTATGGTGAAACTGGTACTGGCAAGGAAATGTTTGCCCAAAGCATCCATGCAGCAGGGAGCAGAGGAAGAAAAACCTTTGTTTCTCAAAACTGTGCGGCTATACCAGAAACTCTGTTAGAAGGAATCCTTTTTGGAACAGAAAAGGGTTCATATACTGACGCTATGGATAAGCCGGGTTTGTTTGAATTAGCAGACGGCGGCACACTTTTTTTAGATGAAATCAACTCTATGCCAATGTCAATGCAGGCAAAGATTCTAAAGGCAATAGAAGAAAAGAGGGCAAGGCGAGTGGGCGGCAGTGAACCGATTAACTTCGACGTAAAAATCATCAGTGCCTTAAACAAAGACCCAGTACTTTGCATCAAGGAGGATGAACTCAGAGAAGACTTGTTTTATAGACTAGGTACTGTTCTCATTGAAATCCCACCACTAAGGGAAAGAAAAGCTGACATTCCGTTATTGGCAGGAAACCTGATTTCAAAATTCAATTTGAGAATGAACAAAAAAATCATGGGACTAAGTGATGAGGTTATTGAAATCTTCAACAACTATAGCTGGCCTGGCAATGTTAGAGAACTGAGAAATGTAATCGAAGGAGCATTTAACGTTATCGGCTCTGAGGTCATTCGCAAAAGTGACCTGCCGTCGTATATGACCAACCGTTTCGAGCCAGAACATACAGCGATTATGGAAATAGACGATTCATTAAGTCTCATAGAGAAAGTTGACGCTTTTGAAAAAAACAATATAATAACTGCATTGGACTGTAGCAAAACTGTTTCAGAAGCGGCAGAAAAATTAAAAATATCAAAACAGGCATTAAATTACAAGATGCTTAAATACTCATTAAAGAGTAAAAAGTAAAAAACTTTTTACGAAATATATCAAAAACTTTTTACCCTCTGTGGTCAAGAAACTCTAGAAGCCTTGATTTTACAGGGGGTAAAATTATGGCACAAAACTTGCTCTTTATATAACCAAATCTGTCCGATAAAGATTTAATTTATTTGAAAAGGAGAACAAAATGGATACTACATTCGGAATTTTATGTCTCGTACCACCTATTGTAGCGGTAACCTTAGCGCTGCTTACTAAGAAAACTATTTTTTCATTATTTGTAGCAGTCTGGGTTGGCGCTACTATGCTGAATGGTTACAATCCTATCGTTGGATTCGTAGCAATTTTCAGAGATTTCTTCATTCCTTCCATGGCAAGTGAATGGAATGCAGGACTACTTCTATTAGTTACATTATCAGGAGGACTTGTTGCTATGCTCAGGGTAACCGGTTCTGCAAAAGCTTTTGCAAGCATTGTAACTAAGAAGATAGACAATGCAAAAAAAGGTCAGGTTATCACAACTCTATCAGCATTTATTTTCAGTTATACTGAACCTTGCCTGATCTTAGGAACTATCATGAGACCTGTAACCGATTTGGTTAGAATCTCAAGAGCAAAATTAGCTTACATATTGGACTCAATGGGATGTAACTTAGCTTGCTTCTCACCAATTTCCAGCTATGGACCTTTCATCGTTGGCCTAATCGTTGCACAGCTTGCAGCAGGCGGCGTTGATGGCAATGGCTGGTCAATTTGGCTAAACATGCTTCCTTTCAACATGTATGGTTTGTTCGCAATGTTAACTGTATTAGCAGTAGGAATCTTCAACATCAACATTGGACCTATGCATACTGAAGAATTAAGAGCAAGAACTGAAGGCAAACTTTTACCAGACGGCGTTGATCCATTAGTACCTGAAGCAAAAGACGAACTTCCAGAAGAATACAAACCATCAGTTTGGAACTTCGCAATCCCAATGATTTGTCTTTTCGTAGGATTATTCGCAACTATTTTCTGGACTGGCGACATCGGAGCTAACGGCTTTGCTGGAGCATTCTTAAACGGAAACATCACTCTTGCTATCAGCTTGGGATTCGTTTGCGGCGGTATCGGCGCAGCAGGCGTTGGTGTTGCAACAAAATTATTCGGAGTTACTAAAGCATTTGACAATTTCGTAGACGGTATGGCTCAATTGATTTCCGTTCCATTCATCCTAATCTGTGCATGGTCCGTAGGAAGCATCACAGGAGAAATGGAAGTAGGCGCTTACATGGCAGGAATCGTTGAAAATTACTTAACACCTGGACTAGTTCCAGCTATGGTATTTGTATTCGGTGCAGCTATTTCTTTCGCAACAGGATCATCATGGGGCGTTTGGTCAATCATGATGCCTATCGCATTCCCAATGGCAATCGCATTCGATATACCTTTCGCTTATGTAGTAGGTGCTGTTATCGGCGGCGGATTATTCGGCGACCAGTGTTCACCAATTTCCGACACTACAATCTTGTCATCAACAGGAGCTTCCTGTAACCACGTTGTTCACGTTCGGACCCAACTTCCATACGGATTAACTGTAGGAGCATCAGCTGCTGTAGGATTCTTATTCGGTGGATTGACAGGTCTGTACACATTGAGCTTGGCAGTTACTGCTGTTGTTTTAGCAGGCGCTTTGTTCGTAATGAATAACATGGCAAATAAGAAAGGAAAAATAGCTTAACATTATATATAAGGGGAAAAAATGAAAACAGTTGATATGATAGTAAAAGCACCTCACTTCTACACTATGGAAGGCGAAGGTGTGGGGTATAAAAATAATGTATCAATGGTAATCGACGGCGGAAAAATCATCGACTTTGTTGACGAAGCAAAGGTTGATGAAATGTATTCAGCAGAAGAAACCCTTGACATGAAGGATCATGTGATTCTACCTGGCTTTATTGATGGCCATATACATACCGCTTGCAACGTTCTTAGAGGACTAGCACAGGATACAAATAACTGGATGATGTTCGGTTTGCAACCTTTTGATAATGTGTCAACACAAGAAGACAAGGATGCAGGCAGTGAATTAGCAATCATAGAAGCAGTCAAAGCAGGAACGACAACATTGGGCGACTATGAACATGACATGGACTATGTATGCCAGTTTATTGACAAAATCGGAGCAAGAGGTAACATCGCTCAGACTATAAGAGCAGCAAAACAGAAAGTTTACAAACCGGGAGAGCTCTATGAGTTTGATGATGTACTAGGAGATATGTCTCTAAACAGAAACATTGCCTTATATGACAATTGGCATAACAAGGCAGATGGCAGAATCAAAATCCTTTTTGGACCACAAGGCGCAGACTTTGTAAGTCCTGAAATGTTACTTAAAATCAAAAAAGTTGCACAGGAAAGAAACACAAAGATTCACATGCATGTGCAACAAGGCGATCGTGAGACTTATCAAATCGTTCAACGTTATGGCAAGAGACCTACAGAATTCCTACAGGAAATAGGTTACTTGGATTCAGATCTTATAGCAGTTCATTTAACTGACTGTAATGATGACGAAACCGCTGTAATAGCTAAGAGCGGAGCCTCAATGATCGTAAACCCTGCGTCCATTGGCATAATCGATGGAATCGTTTGTCCAAGCGTGGTATTCCAGGACAATGGCGGAAACGTTGCATTAGGTTCTGACCAGGCCCCAGGAAACAACTGTCACAACATTATTCACGAAATGAAAAATGTATGCCTCTTCAATAAGATCAAGTATGGTAACCCTGAAGTTATGCCTGCTTGGAGAGCATTAAGAATGGCTACGATTGAAGGCGCAAGAGCAGTAGGCTTAGGCGATGATGTAGGATCATTAGAAGTTGGCAAAAAGGCCGACTTTATAGGAGTAAGCCTTAACCATCCATCTATGCAGCCAGTATACACTTACCCAATGCGTAACATAGTACCGAATTTGGTATATAGCGCAAGAGGTAACGAAGTGGATCTTTCTGTAGTAGACGGAAAAGTTATCATGAAGGACAGAGTTTTACTAAACGTAGACGAATGTGCTTCGATAGAAAATGTTAAGAAATATCCTGAAAGAATAGGAAAAGCAGCTTCTAAAGAATTCTTTGAAATAAACGGCACTAACGCTCGCTTTATGGAAGAAGGAAAGCTGTAATAAAAAACACAATAAAAATCGCCCTGATACCATTATGGTGTCAGGGCATTTTGTATAATTACAATTGTATTACAGGGCAGTTCCTTTTTTAGGGACAAAGAATCTATCCATAGAAACGCCTTCTTTTTTAAGCAGATAAATTTTCTTTTCTATGCCGCCGGCAAAACCGGTCAGGCTTCCGTTTGACCCCACCACTCTGTGACATGGAACTATTATAGAAATAGGGTTATGACCAACTGCACCACCGACTGCCTGGGCAGACAGTTTATCTACACCTCTTTGCTTTGAAATTTCCGCGGCTATTTCACCGTAAGTCATAACTTCGCCATATGGAATGGATTGTAGTATTTTCCATACTTCCATACGAAATGGTGAGCCGTTCAATTTAAGCGGGGGAGCCTTTGGTAATGATTTGTCGCCAAAGTAGCAATCTAACCATTGTGCGGCCTGAACAAGAACTGGGAGATCTTTTTCCTGAGATTCTTTTTCTAAAGAACTGCCAAAGTACTTTTGATTGTCAAACCATAAACCGGTGATATTTTCACCATCACTTGCAATAGTGATAAGCCCAATGGGCGAGGTGTATTTTTTAGTGTAATGCATGGGATTTTCCTCCTAAGCATAAATGGTGATAGTTTATAGTCCGTACATGTCGCTAAGGAGTTTTCTGCCAGTAGTGGTCCTAAAGACTTTGTTGTACATGTTGCGGATGTTTTCTATATCTAGATTCATTTCATGTGAGTTTACAAAATAGTCAGCTTCAATAAGGATTTGATAGTCGATTCCATCAATATCAGTCAAGGTATGATGATGGCCAACTAAATAGGCAATACGCTCAATAAACTCTTGAGAATAATCCGAGTCCTTGAGAAAATCGCGAATCAGTGCAGGCCCTTCTAACTCTTGATACTTGCCGTCTACACAGCTGTATTTTTTCCTGCATAGAGGACAGGCAATATCGTGAAGAATGGCCACAGCTTCGACAATGTCTAAAGTATCTTTGTCAACACCTTCTCCCTTAGCAATAATTGTAGAAAAAGCGTAAACTTTCATAAAGTGATGGATGTCTGTCAGATTACCTTCTGAGTAAGCAATCATTTTTTTAGTTAAATCTGATATACCCATTGTTTTGCACCTACCTTTTATTATATTTATGTGAAAATCTTACCATATTCTTATGTACATTAAAAGATTATTTTAGGCAATTACACGTTACTCGACAAACCAACTGTCCAAGGTGAGCTGCTCTTCAACTTGAGCGGGCCGCTTATAGGCTTTTATGATATCACTCATCCTATATAAGAGTCCATGTTCATGACACGCTTCCTTAAATACGTTATATAATTTTCGCGAATCGACAGGGGCGCAACTATACCTGTTTCCGTACTGATACATGTATTTTTCTTTTAACCCCTTAAAGTTTTCGTCCAATTTTTGGTAATAGTATTCTCTTTGATTTTCCCGCAAAGTCACTCCCATATAAGAGAGAACAAATTTTGCTGAATTTTGCTTTGCCAATTGAACTAAGTGGCGAATATCATCTTCACTGTCTGTGATAAAAGGCAGCACTGGGTTCATCATAATTCCTGCGAATATACCGTTTTTGTTCAAGGCTTTGACTGCCGCAAATCTAGCAGAAGATGGGCAGACATGTGGCTCAATAACCTTGCTGAGTTCGTCATGGGGAGTAGTTATTGTAAATTTTACAATAACATCATTAGCTATAGAGAGTTCTTCGAGAATATCCATGTCACGTAGCAATAGATCACTCTTTGTGTCTATAGAAACGCCGAATCCATATTTTTTTAGTAGCATCAAAGCGCCGCGAGTAATTTGATAGTCTTGCTCCTTTGGATTATAAGTATCCGACATGGCGCCTATTGCAACCACACCCTTCTGTTTTTTCTTGGCAAGCTCCTGCTCTAATATTTCCAAAGCATTTTCCTTGCCACGAACAGTATCAAAATTTGCCACCTGATAACAATCACTTCTGCTGTCACAATAAATACAACCATGGGAGCAACCTCGATATAGGTTCATATTATAATCGATGCCATACCATTGGTTGCCATATTTGACTTTTGAAAGAATTGTCTTTGTCTTTATGAATTCCATGCTATCCTCCGCTAATAAGGATATTATACTACATTAGCAGGGGAAGCGTGAATATATTGATGGCCTTTGTATTTTTTACAAAGAAACGAAGATAAGTTTAGATTTAAAGATATATAAATGGGTAAATTTCAACGCTATAATAGACATATAAGCTAAAGAAAACGCAAAAAAGGAGGACACAAAATGTTTATCAAAAATGATTTTTTAAAATTCGCCTTTGAGGAGGCTATAAATTCAGTGAATGTAAATAGCCTTAGAGAGGACGTAGTTCAAGACACAATAGCAACAGGCATGAAAGCCTATGCTCAGCGTGAGGGAATGGAATTTTCCAAGGAAGAAATAGAAGAGACTATTGCTAAGGGTCTATCCGCGCTTAACAAAGCAGGAGATGATTTTAAGTTCAACAATAGGATGATGAATTAAACACACAGAGAAACAGCCATTAAAAGGAAATCAGAATTGGGATTTATAAAAAAGCCAATTTTGACCGACAGCCTTTAAGTGAGAAAGCAAAAACCTACATCTTAGGATACTATCCTGGGATGTAGGTTTTTATTTAAAAAATCCTTGTGTTTTCGCTTGTATTAACTCTGTTACCATCACACCTGCATCAGTCAAAAATGAAATAAATACAAATATCCTGCTTCTTATTTCAAGTTATATTGACTTTTTGAAATAAGAATGGTATAATGAAAGCGTTATTTCAAGTTTGTAGAAAGGATGCAAGACTGATGAACAACCGTGCAGGCCACTATAAATCAAATTTGTCGGGTGAAATGGCATACGAGTCTTTCGTGCCAAATCTTCTTCCTCCAGTTCCGCCAATTGAGCTGACAGAGGATCTTGTCAGCTTGCTTATAAAAGCCAATTCCCGGATCGCCGTTTTAGAAAGTGTTGCTACTCGCATTCCAAATATGGAATTATTCGCATCTATGTATGTGCGAAAAGAAGCATTGCTGTCTTCGCAGATTGAGGGTACGCAGGCAACTTTGGAAGATGTTTTTGATCCAATGCTGGATGCCAATACAAACCGTAATGTTGCAGATGTTGTAAATTATATCAAGGCGACCGAGTTTGCGATCGAGCGTTTGCAAAAACTTCCATTATGCAACCGCTTGATTAAAGAAACCCATGCAGTTTTAATGGAAGGCGTCCGAGGCCAAGAAAAGAGTCCTGGTGAGTTCAGACGCTCCCAAAACTGGATTGGTGGTCAAGGTAGCACTCTCAAAAATGCCCGATACATTCCTCCGTCTCCCGATGATATGATGGATGCAATGTCTGACCTCGAAAAATATATCAATACCGACGACGAGCTTGATGCATTAATCCGAATAGCCCTTATACATTATCAGTTCGAAACCATCCATCCCTTCCTTGACGGAAATGGCCGTGTTGGTCGTTTACTGATTACACTGTTTTTAATGGAGAGAAAGGTGCTCACAACGCCGGCTTTATCCATTTCTTACTTCCTTAAGAAAAACCGTGTGGAATACTACGACCGCATGACGGAAGTAAGAGCAAAAGGAAATTATGAACAGTGGGTTAAGTTTTTTCTACAAGCTATCGTGGAATCTGCCGAAGATTCTACTGCAACAATAGATGAACTGATTGTTCTTCATGATAAAAATGTGGCTGTAATTTCCAAGCTGGGGCGTGCTGCAAAAAACGCGATGCTTATATTCAACTACTTGGAGTCTCACCCTATTATTGATATTCGAAAAACAGCGGAGGCTTTAGACATTACCTTCAATACTGCGTCCAGCGCAGTCAATCGTTTAATCGATGCAGGTATTCTGGTGCAAACATCTGATACCAGTAGGAACCGTACCTTTGCCTATGAAGCATATCTGGATATTCTGCGTAAAGGAACTTGAGACTACAGAGAACTAAAGCGCTCACTATTTCAAGTTGGCCGGTCAAAATTAAATAAAAGTTGATTAAAGAGACATCCGTTGCAAGATAGATGCTTTTTAAGGCCCATTTTTAGAAAGGCGTGTAATTAGTTTAAAGGATTAAAATTTTTAAGTTGCAGCCACCAAAAGGTGGCTGTTTTTTCGTGCAAGTATACTTTTTGCAAATGTTTTAATTGCTCCCAAATAATGATAAAATATATGGATAAAAAGGAGCCAAAGTATGAAAAATTTTTATGTTACGTATACCTTTAATTCCAAGGAGGATAGGGAAAATTTCATTAAGGATGTGCAGTCTATGGCTAAAGCCAGTCGCGAGGAAAAAGGCTGCGTTCGTTATGACTATTTTTATCCTGTAGATTCGGAGACAGAGGTATTTTTATTTGAGCAATGGGAGAACGATGAAAATCAAGAGAGACATACTAAAACGGCTCATTTTGCTAAAATTGGTCATATAAAAGAAAAGTACAAGGCTACTACAAAAATTGTTACATCCAAGACTACCAGCAAAGAAGAAAAAAAATAATCTTTGCAAAACCGTTTTAACTATGAAGGGAGTACAACAAACGATGAACAAGCATTTTCCAAACCTATTTTCGCCTATACGCGTAGGCAATGTAACTTTGAAAAACAGGGTGGTAATGTCGGCTATGGACACTTGCTACTTCTCCGTTAACGGAACGGTAACTAAAAAAGCCATTGGCCATTATATGGAAAGAGCCAAAGGGGGAGTGGGACTGATTTTTACAGAAGTTTCACCTTTTGACTGGCCGGGCGGCAAGCAGAGCAGAAGAGAACCACGCTTCAACAGCCCATTAGTAACTACAGAATGGGCAGAAGTAATACAATGCGTTCATTCTTTTGGAACAAAAATATGTGCACAACTTAGCCATGCAGGCTTTATTTCTGATCCTGAATATTGTGAGGGTAGAGACACTGTAACCTCTTACGCTTCCGAAGATGTCACATCATCTGAGGCGCATCCAGCAAGAACTCTTACGATAGATGAAATAGAATTTTTCTTAGAAGAAATAAAGGAGTGCCTTAAAAATATTGAAACTTGTGACTTCGATGGGGTAGAATTCCATGCGGCTCATGATTACTTGCTGAATGAGTTTTTGAGCCCTGCCACAAATCATAGAACAGATGAGTATGGCGGTTCCACAGAAAACCGTGCTAGATTCCTTGCAAAATCTATAAAATTGGCGAGAGAAATTCTTGGGCCAGATAAGATAATAAGCGTTCGCCTTGCAGCTTGCGAAGAAATCGAAGGAGGCATCACCCTAGAAGAAGGTGCTAAAATTGCAGTTCTTTGCGAACAAGCAGGAGCGAACTTAATTGACTGTTCTATCGGTCAAGGCCCTGACGGAGCAGCTACAGAAGCAGAGTGGATGCCAGATGGACGTAGAATTCATTATGCAGCGGCTATTAAGCCTCATTTAACTACAGCGAAGGTAGGTGTAGTAGGAAAACTTCGTACTCCTGAACTTTGCGAAAAAGCTATAGCAGAGGGCTCTACTGATTTAGTTTTCCTTGCTCGCCAAATGCTTTGTGATCCGTACTGGGCAATCAAGGCGGAAACTGGACGTAGCGATGAAATCCGTAAGTGCCTAAGCTGTAGAGAAGGATGCTTTGCGGCGTTTAGACCAAAGAGTGGCAGCATTAGATGCGTAATCAATCCTTACACTGGGTTTGAAGACACTGCGACTGAGCACAGCCCAGGAGTTGCTTCTCACCCTAAGAAAGTTCTAATCGTGGGAGGCGGCATAGCTGGAATGCAGGCTGCTATCATAGCTAAAAAGAGAGGGCATGAAGTTATTCTAACCGACAAAACTGACAGCCTTGGTGGGCAGATGCAACTTGCAGGAATCCCACCACATAAACAAGCTGTTACAGAAGCCAAAGACTGGTTCATAGGAGAATTAGAAAGAGTAGGAGTAACACCTCAATTGAACACAACGGTGGATAGAGCATTTATAGATAAAACAAAACCAGATGCAGTCCTTCTTGCTATTGGATCAGAACCTTCACGCCCGCCAGTTGAAGGAATAGAATTGGCTGAGGAAGGCTGGGATATTTTGCGTAATACCGAAAGCATGCCAGAAAACAAAGAAATCGTAGTTATTGGCGGAGGTACAGTAGGATGCGAAATTGCACAGACTTTGATTACAAAAAATAATCACATAACCATAATTGAAATGGACGATGGACTGTCAAAGAAACAAAACTTGGTGCATCGTCAGCATAATCAAAAAGTATTAGACGACGCAAACACTAAAATTTGCCTCAATAGTTTGGTACAAAAAGTAGAGGAAACCAAAGTTACCTACAAAGGCTCTAACGGCCTGACGGAAACTATTGACTGCGATTTGGTAGTATGTGCTACTGGTCAAAGGCCAAAGGACTCTCATTGGATCTCAGAGCTTCGTAGCGATGGAATAGAGACGTATACTTTAGGAGATGCTACAAACACAGGCGATTTTCGTACCGCAACCAGAAGTGCTATGGACATAGTAATGGCATTGTCATAGGAGATAAATTATGGCGTTCAAACAAGCAGATCGTTTAGCAAAAGTTCCACAATCAACGACTCGAGCGATTTTTCAGAAGTGCAATAGACTTGCCAGCGAAGGAGTCAAAGTGACGGCCCTTACATTAGGGGAACCGGATTTTGACACTCCAAACCATGTCAAAGAAGCTTGCAAAAAAGCTATTGACGAAGGCATGACTAAGTACACCGATAACATAGGAATAGAACCTTTAAGAGAGGCTATATGCCAGAAACTAAAAAAGGAAAATGGATTGGAATACACAGTTGATGAAATAAATGTGACTACCGGCGTAGCGCAAGGTATGTTTGCGGTATTGCTTTCGTTCCTGAATCCAGGAGATGAGGTCCTTGTGCCAGACCCAGTGTATTTGACTTATTCTGCGATTCCCAATATTGCAGGTGCAGTGGTAAAAAGCTATAGGCTGTTAGAGGAAAACAACTTTCAGCCGGATATATTAGAATTGGAAAGTTTAATCAGCCATAAAACCAAGATGATTGTAGTAGTGTCACCAAGTAATCCAACGGGCGGTGTAATCACTGAAACAAACTTGCAAAAAATTGCACTCTTTGCAAAGAAACACGATCTTTTAGTCCTTTCTGATGAAATCTATGAAAGACTAATATATAGCGAGACCAAAAAGCATGTGAGTATAGCGTCTATGCAAGGGATGAAAGAGCGGACGATACTTCTTAACGGTTTATCAAAGAGTATGGCTATGACAGGTTGGAGACTTGGGTATATAGCAGCTCCGGCAATTCTGCTGGAACCAATTAACAGGATGACATTTTATATGACTGCAGGGGCAACTACATTCGTTCAACATGCAGCTATAGATGCCATCTCAAATGAAGATGGATCTGTAGAGAAAATGCGGCAAGAGTTTAAGCAGCGAAGAGACTATTTAGTTGCTGAGGTCAACAAGTTGAGAAACTTTAGTTGTGCTATGCCTGAGGGTGCGTTTTATGTCTTTATGAATATCAAAAAAACCAACATGACCAGCAGACAATTTTGCGACTACGCACTAGACAAATACAGATTAGCACTAGTGCCGGGGGATGCTTTTGGCAACTGTGGCCAAGGATTTGTAAGAATGTCCTATGCGGCATCGATGGAGGTTCTCGATGAAGCAGTAAAACTACTAAAGCTTTTGGACAAGGATTTTGATTAAAAGAAGTGACAATTTAATGTCTATGAAAAGCTAAAGAAATGCAACAAAATTATTAGCCTCCAAAGCTAAAACTTCGGAGGCTTTTTTGGTGAATATAGCAGGGATTAATTTTAACTAATATAATATGTAGGAAATTTAACAAAAGGCTTCATGAACCTTGCAAAAAAATAATGGTTTTATCATTGTAGATTTAAGGAATTGGTGATATAATGTATCGGTTATAATACAATAGCAAAAAAACTAAAACCAAGCAGGTACAAAAGTTTATTATATAGTAGGAGATTGCAAGATGAAATACGTGTACAAAAATGGAATAATTCTTGACGGATCACAGGAAATGGTGCCAAGAACAGGCGAAATGATTGTGACTGATGGAGAAAAAATCCAGGCCATACTGCCGCAAACTGAAGAAGCGATTAAAGAGATTGAGTGCGACATAGGTCAAGTTATTGATTTGGAAGGCAAATATATAATGCCCGGTTTAATCAATATGCATGTTCATCTTCCGTCTACTGGTAAGCCAAAGAAAAAAGAAGATGACAATGTCAAAAAGGTTAAGATTTTAACCAGCAATGGCGTGTTTAGAAGTATAGTAGAAAAGGTATGTCAAAGCGCTGCTAAAACTCAGCTTATGAGTGGTGTAACCACTATAAGAACCATGGGTGGAGTGTTGGCTGTAGACAGTAATATAAGAAATAAGATTGCAGAGGGCAAAGCTGTTGGCCCTAGAATTTTGGCTTCCAATATGGCCGTTTCTGTAGAAGGCGGTCACATGGCACATTCCCTTGCGTATGTTGCAAACAACGAAGAAGAGGCGAGAGAGTATGTGAAGCTTATAGCCAAAGACAAGCCGGATGTGATTAAATTGATGATTACCGGAGGAGTGCTGGACGCAAAAGTAAAAGGCGAGCCAGGCGAACTTAAAATGCCTCCAAACTATGTCAAGGCGGCTTGTGAAGAAGCCCATCACTTAGGTATTAAAGTTGCTGCTCACGTGGAAAGCCCTGAAGGCGTTAAATGTGCCTTAGAAAACGGCGTTGATACGATAGAACACGGCGCAAAACCTGATGAAGAAATAATAAAGCTTTTCAAGGAAAGAAATGCATGCCATATTGCAACTCTTTCCCCAGCACTTCCATTTGCACTGTTTGACGGATGCATTAGCGGAGTTACAGAAACAGCTAAATACAATGGAGAAGTAGTTTTTGAGGGCATTATTGAATGTGCCAAAGCATGCCTCGAAAACGGTATACCTGTAGGACTTGGTACTGATACAGGATGTCCATATATTACCCATTATGACATGTGGAGAGAATTAAATTATTTCCAGAAGTATTGCAATGTTTCCAATGCTTTTGCGTTATACACGGCGACTAAGCTTAATGCAAAGTTAGCAGGAATCGACGAAATTACAGGGGCTATCGAAGAAGGCAAATGTGCTGATATGGTAGTTACTACAAATAACCCATTTGAAGATTTGGAAGCCCTAAGAAATATAGATATGGTAGTTACCCGCGGAAAAATAATCAAAAATCCAAAGGTCAAAAAAATGGAACAAGTAGAGAGAGAATTAGATAAATTCAAGTAAGAAAGAGGATTATATGAACGAAATAGAGAAACAAACACTTAAAACAAGAGGGAAAAGACTTTGGAGTTTTTTTACAACATATGAAAAAACTTGGTTTTTCAGCATTTTAATATTAGCATTCGCTTTTGCATTTATATTTCCCGAAGAGGACGTTAACGGCGTCAATGGCGGGATTATCATGGCTTTGTATTTGGCAGACACATTCCTGAATATATTGTGCGAGTTGCTTATTTCCAAGCAGAGCAAATGGAACTTTATCGTTTCACTTTTTGTAGAAGCGGTAGAAATAGCCATATATGTAACATTGGCGTATAGATTCGCTACAATGGCAATTACTATATTCTTCTGGATTCCGATAGATATCATCAGTTTCATAAACTGGAACAGACATCCAGACAAACAGGAAGAAGAATTGACAAAGGTAAGAAAACTCAGCGGATGGGCAGAAGTTGCTATAATCGCTGGAATCGTCTTATGGACAGCAGGTGTTGGTTACTTTATGACAACATTAGACTTTGGGACAGATTTGTTCCATGGAAACGAAACACTGGAAGTTATAACTTGTTACCTTGATGCGTGTATTTCGGCCCTTGCAATAGCTAATGGAATATTCATATTGCTAAGGATACGAGAACAGTGGATAGCATGGTTCTTATGCTCACTACTGGAAGCGATAATAAATATATTAGCAGGACAGTATGTCTTGTTGGTACTAAAAGTAGGATACTTGACTAACACCACATACGGTTACATTAAGTGGACTAAATACATCAAAGAACACAAAGAGGCTAAAGAAGATAAAACGCTGCTGTAGCGTTTTGACATAGTAAATCAGAAAGGGATTAAAATGGGATTGTATATAGCATTTGGAACTTTTATGGCAACAATGCTTGTGTCAGTTATAAGTGGATTTTCGATGATTCCAGCGTTGTTAGTTGGCCTAGTAGCCTTCTTAATAGTCGGAAAAAGCAGAGGATTTTCTTTAAAGAATATGGTCCAAATGAGCAAGAAGGGCATAAAAGATTCAACGATAGTAATATTGGTAATGCTAGTTATTGGTATGGTTACAGCGGTATGGCGTGTTTCCGGAACCATAACTGTATTCGTATACTATGGTATGAAATTTATAATGCAACCAGTATTTCTGATGGTCACATTTTTACTTTGTTGCCTATTGAGTTACGCTATAGGAACATCCTTTGGCGTTGCAGGAACGGTAGGGGTAGTCTTCATGGCACTCGCAAGAAGCGGTGGGGTCGATCCTATAATAACTGCAGGAGTAATTATGTCAGGAATATATTTTGGAGACAGGTGTTCACCTGTGTCTTCCAGTGCCAATATGGTTGCAGGAGTGACAGGAACCAAGATATACGATAACGTCAAAATAATGTTTAAAACAGGCATGCTGCCTTTAGTTGTGGCTTTAATTGCATATGGAGTTTTATCGATTACAAATCCTATAAGCCATGTTGATCAAGAAATGGTATCTGCTTTTGAAAATGAGTTTTCCATTTCTGCATGGGCTTTTGTACCTGCAATTATAATGATTGCGCTACCACTGTTAAAAGTGGGAGTTATACAGGCCATGGCTGGAAGTATAGTTAGTGGCCTATTGGTGGCTTGTTTAGTTCAAAACATACCTCTTTTGGAAGTGCTTAAGGTTTGCATTTTTGGATATAAATCTACCAGTGATGGGATTGGAGCCATTTTAAATGGCGGCGGTCTTATCTCCATGGTTGAGATAGCTGTAATTTTGGTGATTTCCAGCACCTATTCTGGAATATTTACTGGCACGGGAATGCTACTTGCGTTACAAGACAAACTTTCCAAAGCGTGTACAAAGATGGGCAGATTTGCAGTAATGGTCATGATGAGCATAGTAACAGCAGCGATTTTTTGCAATCAAACGATAGGAACACTTATGTGTGCCGATTTGCTTAGACAACCATATCTTGACGGTGGCGGGACTCAAGAAGAACTTGCCATAGATATGGAAAATTCTGTAATATTGATAGCTTGCATGATACCATGGTGCATAGGATGTAGTGTGCCGTTGGCCCTGTTGGGGGTGGACTTTGCGGCGATTCTTTTTGCGGTATACATGTATGCAGTACCTATATGTTATTTATTTACAAAGAAAAAATGGTTCGACAATTGATTAGGGAGGGGATAAAGAGTTGAAATTATTCGATAATAAAGTTCAGGAAACAAAATACAAGGTTTTAAGAGAGGTTGCTTATCAGACATGGAAAGGAAATAACGCATTTGCGGAATTCAATGAAATTTCTAGCAATGTGATTCCAAAAGAAGAGCCTCCTCAGACTTGTTGTGTATATAAAGATAGAGCCGTAGTTGCGGAAAGAGTTCGTCTTGCTCTTGGGGGGAGCAAAAAGAATGATGGAATCGTTCAAGTTATTGACTTGGCTTGTGATGAATGTCCAGAAGCTGGTTATGTTGTGACAGACCTTTGTAGAGGTTGCCTTGCACATAGCTGTGTTGGTGCGTGCAAAAGAGATGCTATTTTTGTTGACGAGCATCAACATGCACATATAGATAAGAGTAAATGTGTTGAATGCGGCAGATGCGCAAAAGCGTGTCAGTATGGCGCTATACACAATTTTCAAAGACCATGCGAAAGAGTATGCAAGGTAAATGCGATTTCAATGGCGCCAGGCGGAGAAGCTACCATCGATTATGATAAGTGCATCAATTGCGGTGCCTGTGTTTACCACTGTCCATTTGGTGCGACCGTTGATGTGTCCAGCATTGTTGATGTTATAAATGAAATAAAAGAAGCAGAAGATAACTGCGAAAAGGATAAGGTAATAGCTATTGTTGCACCGTCCATCGCCAGTCAATTCTTATACGCATCTTTAGGCCAGGTTATAACTGGAATAAAAGAATTGGGATTCTCACAAGTATTAGAAGTGGCGGTAGGGGCAGAAATGATTGCCTACAAAGAAGGCCTTGAGCTAAAGGAAAAAGGGTTCCTTACAACTTCTTGTTGTCCTGCCTTTGTAAAATACGTGGAAACAAAGCACCCTGATATGGCGCAGCATATTTCCCACAACCTTTCACCTATGGCGGAGCTAGCGAAACATGTCAAGGAAAGCAATCCCGAAGCAAAGATAGTCTTTATTGGGCCATGTATTGCCAAAAAGGCGGAAGTTAAAAAGGAAGGCGTAAGCAAATATGTTGACTATGCACTAACCTTCGAAGAACTACAAGCCCTTTTTGACAGTAAAAATATAGAGCTAAAGGACTTAGAGTGGACTGAATGGAATCAGGCTTCATATTATGGAAGAATGTTTGCAACTTCTGGTGGAGTAGCCTCTGCCGTTGAACAGATGCTCAAAGAACTTAAGGTACAGGATTTTGAATTCAACCCTATTTCATGTGATGGAATCGATAAGTGTAAGGTGGCGTTGTTAAGAGCTTCCAAGGGCATGTTGCCTAACAACTTTATCGAGGGAATGGCTTGTGTCGGAGGATGTATCGGAGGAAGTGGAAACCTTGTACGCTACGAAGACGCACCAGAGGAAATGGAAGATCACATTGAGGATGCAACTTCCACTGAAATGTTGCCTAACGTAAAAAAGAAAATCAATATATACTAATATCAAAGCCCCTGATGACTAACAATCAACAGGGGCTTTATAGTGCAACAGAAGCCTTATAAAAGCCTCGGTCGTTGACATTCAGTGGCCAAAGGAATTCGCAAAAAATAAAAAAGCTCGGAACATTGATATTCCAAGCTATTTGGTGCGCCATTAGGGACTCGAACCCCAAACCTTCACATTCGTAGTGTGCTACTCTATCCAATTGAGCTAATAGCGCATATGAAATTAATACAGTCTACAAATAGTTATTATACACAAAAGCAGGTCAAAAGTCAAAGAGAAAATCGAAATATAAGACTTGAATACTATGCTAATTCTTTTGCAGAATTGCATGGAAATAAAACATGTGCACTATGTGAAATTTCAACGGTTTGCCCTTAGTCACCTTGACAAACCCCTGTGTATCTGTTATTTTTATTCTAACGAAAAATTATGATTCGGCATGAGGAGGACTATTTTGGATAGCAAAATTCTTTTTAAAAATGAAACTACTTATACGCTAGACATTGCCCAAGAAGCAAGTGATGCATTTTGGGAAATTCAACCAGCATATAAAAAGAGAGCAAGAAAGTTTAAGTTGTTGGCAGGTATTGTAACTTTATCATTTGCAATACTAGGAGGCATGGCACTATCTAAACAGGGGCTTTCAGTAATCAGCATAGGTGCTTTAGCTATGGCACTTGTTGGAACTTACGCTTTTCTTAGAGCAGAAAAAATCATCAAGGGAACCGCTAGAAAGTTCCAAGGATTAAACACAAAAGCGACTTATGGAATAACAGAAAACTTCTTCTTTGTTCTCGATAGAGAGGACGTGAGGGACGCTAAGATTGATGGACAGGAAGCGTTAGAAGAGGCTGAAGATGAAGCTTTAGAAGAACCTGAAGATATGCAGGAAGAAGCCACTGAAGAGTCAGCGCCAGAAGAGGAAGCATCTGAAGAAGATGCACAAGAAGAAAACCAAGAAGTTGCAGTAGTGGAGGAGGAAGCCGACGAAAAGGGAAATGAATTCGAAAGCGAAATACTTGCAATAGACGACTTACTTGTGTGTATCGCTACTCCAAAGATTTATATTCTAATATGGGAGAAACCATATTACATTTTAGATCGTAGTAGTTTTACAGGGGGAAAAGACGAAGAGTTTAGAGAATTTATAGAAGAGAGAGTAGACATTATTGAAGCTTAATTAGCCTCAAATCTGCTTGACAAAATTATTCGCCAAAAGTATAATTGTAACGCAGTCAAATTTGACTGCGTTTTGTGCGGCTGTGCTGGAATTGGCAGACAGGCAAGCTTGAGGTGCTTGTGTCCGAACGGGTGTACGGGTTCGAGTCCCGTTGGCCGCACCAA
>CAZUEH010000013.1:0-1975 GCA_964619315.1 uncultured Oscillospiraceae bacterium
AGAGGAAATCTGTCCAACAAAGAGTGTGCTTCTTTGCATACAGTGCTGGACTTTTTTTCCCAATCAGGAATTGCCACAAGAATGGACGATGAAGGGCGAATCTATCCTTACTCAGAAGAAGCAAAGGCTGTAGCGGCAGCTCTAACAAAGAGGGCCAAGCGAAGTGGAGTAACTTTGCTGACCGATTCAAAGATGAGTAATGTGGAAGCGAACCCTATCACAAAAGGTGGCTTCCGCATTTTTGTTTCCATTAATGGGAATAAGCAAGAAATAGAAGCTCAAAAACTTCTCATAGCAACTGGCGGAAAGTCTTTTGCCATCTATGGCTCTACGGGAGATGGCCAGGGATTAGCGAAAAAACTCGGACATCAAGTGAAACCTCTCATCCCTGCCCTAACTGCTATAGAAGTCAAGGAATCGTTAAAGAGCCTAAAAGGTGTTAGAGCCAAAGCTCGAGTTTCCCTTTTTGCAAAGGGCAATATGACATTTGAGGAAAGTGGAGAAGTTCAATTCCGTGAGGATTGTGTTTCTGGAATCTGCATAATGAACATGTCATCCAATCTTCCCGTTAGAGGTGAAGAGGATGACGTATCTTTAGATGATTGCAAAATCATGATAAATTTTGTGCCTGAGTTTTCGACTGGCAAATTGATGGAGTTTTTGAAAAGCGAAGCTACCATGGTGGATAGTACAGTTTTAGATTTGCTTGAAACTTTGGTTAAAAAACCAGTTGCTGTTGAAATTCTCAAGAGAGTGGGAATTTCAGATTTAGCACAGATAACTAATAATATTGATATGGCGGATATATTAAAAATCGCCAATGAATTGAGAGGATTTAGCCTTTCTCCTTGTGGCAGGAAAGGGTGGAAAGAAGCCCAAGTCACAAAGGGGGGAATAGCGTTGAGCCAAATCAACCCAGAGACTATGGAGTCAAAGATAGTGAAAGACTTGTATTTTGCAGGAGAAATTATAGATTATGATGGCCCTTGTGGCGGCTATAATCTTCATAATGCGTGGCTTACAGGAATAAAGGCTGGAAGAGCAATGAGCGAGTCCCTAAAGTAGGGAGTCAACAACAACTAGTTGAATAAAGGAATTGTAATGTATAGAATTCATCAAATTAAGCTAAAATTAAAAGAGCCTAAGAGCAGAATCCCTGAGAAGATTTTGAAAAAAATCGGCGACAGGGATTTGTCTATAAAGGAATGGAAAATAGTAAAAGAATCGTTAGACGCAAGGGACAAGGGCAACATCACATGGACATATTCTGTGGACTTTGAAATCGAATCTAAATCGGCAGAAAACTCACCGAAGCAGGGTATCGATCCTAAACTGGCTGAAAAATTGCAGAAGCTAGGGATAGATGAGGCGCCTACAAAGAAGTATGAGTTGCCAAAAATTAAAACAAGTGAGCCGCTAACTTCTCGTCCTGTAGTGGTTGGTTTTGGGCCAGGGGGTATTTTTGCTTCCTTGATTTTGGCACAAGTTGGGTTAAAGCCGATTGTTATTGAACGAGGCAAAAATACCGACGATCGTATCCAAGATGTTGAAAAATTTTGGAATGAAAACATCTTGGACGAAGAATCCAACGTTCAGTTTGGTGAGGGTGGTGCCGGAGCTTTTTCAGATGGCAAACTTACTACAGGAATAAAGGATATAAGAATTAAAAAGGTCTTGGAAGAGTTTGTGCGCTTTGGTGCACCTGACGAAATCCTTTATAAGCAAAAGCCTCACATCGGAACTGACTTGCTCCGAGTTGTGGTTAAGAATATAAGAGAAGAAATAATTCGATTAGGCGGTGAAATAAGATTTGGAACTAAACTTACCAACCTCTTGATTGAAGATGGACGCTTAGTTGGGATAGAGGTTGAGAAAGTAGGGGCGGCAGAAGCTCCATCACCAGCCTCAGAATATTCTGTTTCTGATGAGGTGGGAAGGTCGCAAACCCCGTGCCATTGCGATGAGGTGGAAACTG
>CAZUEH010000013.1:2075-38623 GCA_964619315.1 uncultured Oscillospiraceae bacterium
GATGAGGTGGAAACTGACGGAAGGTCGCAAGCCTCGTGCCATTGTGACACAAATGAGGCATTGGAAAAAGGGCCGCAAATCCCATGCCAAAACTTGATTTTATCAATAGGCCACAGTGCAAGAGACACTTTCGAGATGCTCAACAATTTGGGCGTTTCAATGGAGCAGAAGCCGTTCTCTATTGGGGTAAGAATAGAACATCCACAAGATTTGATAGATAAAGCACAATATGGAAAAAGCGGAAAAGAGTTAGGACTACCTCCAGCTGAGTACAAGGTTAATTATCGTTGCAAAGGCGACGAGCTAATAGATGGACGAGGAGTCTACAGCTTCTGCATGTGCCCTGGTGGGCAAGTGATAACGGCGTCATCAGAGCAAGGAGGCTTAGTAGTCAATGGAATGAGTCTTCATGCTCGTAATAGTGGCAAAGCTAATAGCGCCTTATTGTGCGATGTGCGAAAAGAAGATTTCGGAAGCGACGACGTCCTTGCAGGAGTCCGCTTCCAACAAAAATACGAAGGTCTGGCCTACCGCCAGGCCGACCGCCGCTATGCGGCGCCGGCCTGCACCTGGGGCGCGTTCCGAGATGGCGAGGCGCCACAGGTGGAAGGCTGCCTACCAGAGTTTGCAGTGGCAGCCATGCGGCAGGCCATGCCTGAACTGGCCAAGAAGCTGAGAGGATTTGACGATGAGAACGCCAAAATGTATGGCGTGGAAACTCGCAGCTCCTCACCTGTGCGAATCCTAAGAGGAGTAGATGGACAAAGCATATCTGTTGAAGGCCTATACCCATGCGGCGAGGGAGCTGGATATGCAGGAGGAATCACATCTGCTGCTGTTGACGGAATCAAGATAGCAGAGGCAGTCATAAGCGATATGCAAGATATAATATAGGGAACTTTTGGCTCTATTTCAAATGTTGGGGTGGAGAAGTATGTATTGATTGCAACTTCCACAGACGGATAAATGTTGGCAAATTTTCCGTTTTCATCTGAATTGTACAACAATTCAGCCTAAAAACTCGAATTTTAGAGCGAAATCAGCAGTGATTTGTAAAAATGTTGGCATTTTCTGCGAATTTTCCAAATCTGCCAACAATTTCGGCAAAAAGTGTTGGCAAAAAGCGGAGAATAGGTAAAATTGTACAACAAAGTGAGAGAAACTGCCATGAAACTGACAACTTTGCCACTATAATCACGAAAATGTTGACAAAAAGCTTAGTTTGTCTCGAATTGTACAATAATCTGCCGACAAAACTTTCAGGCTAAAAGGGTAAACTAAAACAGGGTTTCCGTGACGCTATTGGTCACAGAAACCCTGTTTGTTTTGTTTTTAGACGAGTGATTTTCCGCTCATTTCTGGCGGGATAGTGAGACCCATAAGGGAAAGCATGGTAGGTGCTATGTCACATAGTTTTCCATCTTGGGCGATGGAAGAAACTGGGGTGTTGGCGATGTGAACCAACGGCACTGGATTTGTTGAATGTGCTGTTATAGGATCGCCATTTTCATCAAACATCAAATCTGCATTGCCATGATCAGCTGTAAGCAAGATTTGTCCGTCAGCGTCTAGGACAGCCGCTACGACTTTGGCGACACATTTGTCTACAGCCTCAATGGCCTTTACGGCAGCATCGAAAACTCCAGTGTGCCCAACCATGTCGGCATTGGCAAAGTTTAATATAATGCAATCGTATTTTGACGATTTGACCTCATCGACAACTTTGTCAGCAACTTCAAATGCGCTCATTTCAGGCTGCATATCGTATGTAGTTACTTTTGGGGAAGGTATCAACACTCTATCTTCAAGAGGATTTGGAGCCTCTACACCTCCGTTAAAAAAGAAAGTAACGTGGGCATACTTCTCTGTTTCTGCAATTCTCAATTGATGTAAGCCCAAAGACGAAAGATATTCCCCCAAAGTATTTTTGATTGAAGTTGGTGGGAATGCGATGAATACATTTGGCATGGTCGCATCGTATTGAGTCATGCATATATATTGAAGATTTGTTATTGGCAAAATTTCAAACTCATCAAATGCTGGATCCACGAAGCAGCGAGTAATTTCACGAGCCCTATCTGGCCTAAAATTGCAGAAGACAACGCTATCTCCACTCTTGATAGTAGCATTCTTATCGCAAATAGTTGGAATTATAAACTCATCGGTTTTGCCAGATGCATAGGAAGCGTTGACGGCTTCACTGCCAGAAGTTGCTATTGCCCCTTCACCACGAGCTAAAGCATCATAAGCAAGCTTAACTCTTTCCCAGCGTTTGTCCCTATCCATAGCGTAATATCTTCCTGAAACAACACCGATTGAAATCTTTCCAGAGACCGAAGGGTCGAAAGCTTCTATGAAACTTTCAAGATCTTTTATATAGTCTATTCCCGATGTGGGAGAAACATCACGACCATCCATGAAACAGTGGATGTATATAGGAAAAGCTCCACGAGATGCTGCCAAAGATACGGTTGCCTTAATGTGATCTATGTGGCTGTGAACTCCTCCATCGGACAAAAGGCCCATGACATGAAATGCACCACCAGTTGCCTTTGTGTGTTCAATACCGCTAAGCAAAGCTGAATTGTTGTCAAATTCACCGTCTTCGATAGCCTTTGTGATACGAGTAAGTTCTTGATATACAATTCTTCCGGCACCCATATTCAAATGACCTACTTCTGAATTACCCATCTGTCCATCAGGAAGCCCTACGGCAAGGCCACTGGCCGCCAATGGGGCAGATGGATACTTCTTGAATATTTCGTCTAAAGCGGGAGTGTTTGCGGCTGCGATAGCATTTCCATAACTATTTTTGTTTAGCCCAAACCCGTCTAATATCATTAACATGAAAGGTTTTTTCATTTTTGCCTCCTTAATCTTAACTACAAATATACCACAATTCGCCCCTTATTAAAAGAGTTGAGGAACATAAAGAATATGTGGTAAAATAGGGCATAGGAAATAGGAGAAAATCATGGAATGGACTAAAGAACAGAGAGAAGCAATAGAATTAAGAGATAAAAATATATTGGTTGCAGCAGCGGCAGGTTCTGGCAAGACCGCAGTTCTTGTCGAGCGTATAAAAAGACTTATTCTAGAAGATGGCTGTTCAGTAGATCGTATGCTTATGGTCACATTTACCAATGCGGCGGCAGCAGAGATGAAAGAAAAGATACAAAAGTCTTTGTCGGATTCAATAGCGCCGTTATCTTCAGGTGCAGAGGAGGCATTGGACCAACAACAAGACAGATTAGCTTTCCTAAAAAAACAAATCAACCTTTTGCCTACGGCAAATATAAGTACGTTCCACTCTTTCGCCTTAGAAGTTATAAGAAGATACTTTTATATTATACAGATTGAGCCTAATTTCAAAATCTGCGACAACACCCAAGAAGCATTGCTTAGAGGGGAAGCGATGGACGAACTATTAGAAGAACTTTTTGAAGAAGCTTCTCCTGAGTTTTTCCATTTCCTCAAGTGTTATAGTGGGGATAGAGACGAGAAAAAAATTAGAGAAATAATCAACAATGGGTACAACACAATTCGCAGTTTACCTGAACCATTCAAATGGATGGAAAAAAGAGTCAATCAACTTAAGGATGGCAAAGGGTTGGATGAGTTAGTGACTGAATATCTGTTTGAAATTGCAAAGGACAAACTAATTGATGCAAAAAGTGCGCTGAATTCTAATGTAGAGGTGGCGATTGATGAAAACTTGCCATCCCTAAAGGACCTTTGCACTAAAGATGAAGCACAGATCCAGAACCTTGAAAGTGCGCTATTAGGAGGCAACTATGAGACGTTTCAAGAGGCATTGACTGCTTTCAAACTTTCGGTTATGAGTAGCAAAATCTTTGAAGGCAACGAAGAAGCCAAAGAGATTGCTGGAGACAACAGAAATCTGATTAAAAAAGCAGTTAAGAATTTGAAAGAAGTGTATTTTGCAAGTGATATTGTTAAGCTTGGACAAGAAATGCATCATACTTACAAATATGCCTTATATATCGAGCAGTTATTGAAGAGATATGACGAAATATATAGAGCTAAAAAGGCTGAGAAAAACGTAGTGGATTTTGGCGATATAGAGCATTACGCTTATGAAATATTAAAAGACCAAGAGGCAGCTACATTTTACAAAGAAAAATTTGACCATATATTCATAGATGAGTATCAGGATAGTAACGTAATTCAGGAGGCACTCATTGATTTGATTAAGAGGCCGAACAATCTTTTCATGGTAGGAGATGTGAAGCAGAGTATATATAAATTCAGATTAGCAGAGCCTGAAATTTTCCAAAGAAAGTACAAATTATATGATCAAGAGACTGAAGCCAATTCGACTAAAATCGACTTGAACAAGAACTTTAGAAGTAAGAAGCCTATCATTCAATTCATCAATAAAATTTTTGAGAAGATAATGGATGGCTATGATGAAAAGGCGGCACTTTATGAGGGGGATCCTTTTGCGGACAAAAGCAAAGAGCAACCAGCATTGTGGCTGACACAGGTTCCTTGGAGTGAGGATGCAGATATAGATGAAGAACTAAAAAATATAATCAAAGCAGAAAAAGAAGCTATGGCGGCGGCCAAAATAATAAGTGATAATCTTGGAACGAGCATATTTGACAGTAAAAAAGGCAAAGAGCGAACTCTCGAAAAAAGAGATATAGTAATCCTTATGAGAGGTGTGAGAAATTATGGAGATGTATTCTACAAGGTTCTCACTGAAAACAATCTTCCTGCATACATAGATGATAACGATGGATTTTTCAATACTATGGAGGTAGAGACCTTTCTTTCCGCCTTATACATAATAGATAACCCTAAGCAGGATATTCAGCTTATGACATTGCTGCGCTCAGAAATGATTGGGCTTTCTATTGAGGAAATGGTGCAAATACGAATTGAATTCAAAGAAGGTTCTTATTATAGTGCTTTTGTTCAGTACGCCGAAGGTGGTGCAAATAGAAAGCTAAAAGACAAATGCTGTGAGGCTTTAGAAAAGATAGAAAAATGGAGAGATTTAAGTAAGATTTTGCCGTTGGACAAATTGATATGGCAGCTACTTATGGATACAGGATTTTATATTGCAATGGGCGCAATGCCGGCAGGTGATCAAAGACAGGCCAATTTGCGTGCCCTTACTGAGAAGGCTCTTTCCTACCAGCAGGGTTTAGGTGGATCGCTATATGGATTCATAGGCTACATAGAAGCTATAAAGGAGAAGAAAGTTTCTATGGGGCAGGTTAAGTTGATGGGGGAAAAAGACGACCTTGTTAGAATTATGACTGTCCATAAGTCTAAAGGGTTAGAATTTCCGATGGTACTGTTGGCAGGCTTTTGTAAAAAACTTAATTATAGCAAAGTAGGCAAGAACCCTGTGTTCCACAAAGATTTAGGAATCGGGTTCCCTATTGTGGATCCTAAAAATAGATGGTATCGTACAACTCTCTTACAAAGCATTATAAAAGAGCAGTTCAAAAAAGAAGAGGTGGAAGAGGAAAAGCGTATCCTCTATGTTGCAATGACCAGAGCTAAGGACAAGCTGATACTTCTTGGTATTTGTAATGATGTCGAAAAAGAAATAAAGAGCGCTAATAGTCAGGGGAGCAGCGATAGTAGCTATTTTTCCATGGCTGGAAAGATAATATGCGGCAAAGGCTCGGCGTTAAAGATAATGGATGATAATATGCTCGTAAGTCTTTCGAAAGGGAGAAAACGCAATATAAAAAGGATTCTTCAAACTATGGAAGAGTGCAAGAGCGATAGAGTTTCGCCTAAAATACATAAGCAAATGACTTTTGAGTATCCATATAAAGAAGACCTTAAGGTTCGTACTAAACACTCGGTAAGTAGCTTAAACAATGACGGAGAAAAGGCTGTTGAAAACTTGGGAGAGCCACTTTTCGTTGCTGGCGAAAAGTCCATTGGAGTTATGGAAAGAGGAACTATCTACCATAGTGTTCTTGAGCATATGGATATTAAAAAGGCACGTCTTGAGGGAATGGACTACATAAACGGCCTTATTGAATATATGGTGAAGCAGGAAATGCTTACAGAAAAAGAAGCAACAATCTTGGATAGCAAAAGACTTAACGATTTTGCATCGTCAGACTTGGCAGGAAGGATTGCTGCAAGTTCTAATGTTTCAAAGGAAAAGCGCTTCAACTTTATGAGTGACTATAATGGCAAGAAAACCATGGTCAGAGGTATAATAGACTGCTTCTTTGAAGAGGACGGTCAATTGGTGATTGTGGACTATAAGACAGGAAACAGCCGTGATGTAGCCTTTGGGAACGAGGGATTAATCATTGAGCGTTACAGCGTGCAGATGAAACTATACAGAGAAGCTCTCGAAGCTGCCACCCAAAAGACTGTTAAGGAAATCTATTTATATTTAACGGACACGGGAAAAATTTTGAAAATGTAAGTCTGACAGAAAGATTGTAATATTTTCTGAAAATTGTGTGATGTTTCCAAAAAAAGTTTAGAATATTAAAAAATGGTGATAGACTGTTGCATAATAGAATATTTTAAAGAACTTATTTAACAAAAACAAACGATATGAAGCCGAGCTATATGAGCAGGAAAAAGTTTGTTTTTATATTGTTAGTGGAGGTGATAATTACATGCAAGTAGGCGTAGGCTATAGTGAAATTCCTGATAGCGTTAGAGCAGGAAAACAGGCTGCGAAGAGAGCCTTGGCAAATGTTGATAGAGAGGACCTTTGTGATATGGTTTTACTTTTCTCTACAGCAAGACATAATCAAGAGGTACTTCGAGATGAAGTTTCAATGGTGGTGGGCGACCAGGCGTCTATCTACGGCGGAGGCGCAGTTGGAATCATTACAAATGATCAGTTTGGTTACGCATGAGACCAAGTAGGTGTTGCGTGTATTTGGTTAGATGGTAGTGAAATCAACGTAACAACAGAATTAGGATTGCGTGAAGGCGAAATTGAGGCTGGAGAAAGATTAGGCGAACGTCTTGCTGAGCAAGGCATTACAAAAGATTCCCCAGTTATGATGTTTTATGATGCAATAGACCGCTCTCATGGCGATGTAAGAATGATGATGGCGACCTGGATTTTAGAGGGTATTGAAAAGGGGTTAGGATTTTTGCCTGACTTAACTGGAGCTGGCATGCAGGGCGACCATATTTTAAGCCCTACCAAACAGTATCTTGGAGACACTATGAAAGAGGGTAGTGCTTTTGCATTGTCATTCTCAGATGATATTTGTGTAGACAGTACTATTATGCATGGGTGTCGACCAGCATCACCATATTATACAGTTACTAAAGCAGATGGTGCGGCCATTTTAGAAATCAATGGACAACCAGCGATTCCTTTTATTGATAATTTGTTAAACTCATCAATATCCCCAGAAGAATATCCATTCTTTTTGATGTTTGGTATTAATCATGGAGAACGTTGGGCTGAGTATGATGAAAACAACTATGCAAGCCGTCTATGTTTAGACATAGATAAAGAAAGTGGCGCTATCATCATGTTTGAGTCAGACATGGTTGAAGGTACTGAATTCCAGTTGATGTATAGAAGTATGGATCTGGATTATATGAGACCTAAAACGCAAGAGCTATTTGATAGACTCGATGGCAGAAAACCAATATTTGCGATATACATAGATTGTGCAGGCCGTTGCGCCGGCTATGGCGGAATGGATATTGAAGATGCCTTTGTCATTCAAGAAGCAACAAAGGGCAAAGTTCCGTTATTAGGACTTTATACAGGAGTAGAAATCGGATCCGTTGCTGGGCGTCCTAGAGGCTTAGACTGGACTGGTGTATTGTGCGTATTCTCCAAGAAAAGAGACGGAGAAGTAGTTAAAAAAGCAGATATTGATATGTCAGTTTGGGATAAGAAAAAAACTGATACTACCAAAGACGAAGGAACACCGACTGAAGTCTTAGTTAATATTTGTGAGCAGAATATAGCAAAAGTGTTGCAACTTGACACGAATTCAATATCAATACGTACTGAGTTGGAGCAAAAGCGAAGAGGATTCAGCCTTCTTGCAGAGCTTTCTGTATCGTTACAACAGGAAAGCAGCAACGAAAGTATTTTCCTTATTGCTACTCAGCGTATAAATGCAGCATTGAATATGCAACGTACAGTAATATTGTTCAAAGATGACCAAGGCAAGTTTACACCATCCATTTTGCAAGGCTACACAACAGAAGAAAAGCTACAGTTAGTTGGAAAGCACATAGAAGTGGACGAAGATATTCTGAACCCGGAAAACACTATTATTGTCACATCGGCAGACGATGAAAAACATTATGCTGGATTAAGAAAAGCGTTGCAGCTACCTTATTTTATCGCAGCCCCTGTTATTGTCGAAAACGATGTCGCTGCAATTTTGATTACTGGTAGAAGGTTAGAAGCGCCTCCATTCTTATCTCGTTTGAATCGTGGTGACGCAGAAACAACCAAGGCGATTAGTACTTTGTTAGCATCCGTATTGATGCACCAGAGACTAGATGATGCTCAGAAGCAGGCACAGACAGATGGACTAACAGGAATCTTTAATCGTGTTGCATTGGAACAGCGTGCAATGGAATTATTGCAAAACGAACTTCCGAATGGGACAAAGTTTGCATTTATGATTATTGACTTTGACTACTTCAAAGAGGTCAATGATACTTATGGACATTTGGTTGGAGACAAGGCTCTAATTGCTTTAGGTCAAACCCTAAAGACACACTTTAGATCAACGGATTTGGTGTCCCGTGTTGGTGGTGACGAATTCTCAGTATTCTGCACGCTAACTGGAGAAGGCGACGACGAGCAGATTGGCAAGATAGTTTCTCAGCTAATTGAATGTTGGAACAAAACTCCAATTACAGCTAATGATGGAACAAAATTCTATTCCACTCTCAGCATTGGCGTTTCAGTGGCACCTCGTGATGGTGTGCTATATAACGAGCTTGTCCATAGAGCAGACATTGCGTTATATAAGTCAAAACAAAACGGACGTAACCAGTTTACTATCTATGATAAGGAAACAATGGATAACGCCGAATAAAATAACTAATAGTAAGAAGGCAATGAATCAAGGGATTCATTGCCTTCTTTAATTGCAAACCACCCTAATCCATGGTACATTTTATGTATAAAATTCAGTGCATTTTAACACAAGATATAATATAGGAGGTACGAACGTGAAAAAACGGTTATCATATCTACTAATCGTTATTCTAATATTATCGATGTTCCCAATGTCTGCCTTTGCAGCAGGACCTGCCGACGGTGCAATCGATGAGGTTACAGTCGGAGGCTCCCCAGCCTTATCAGCTATGCAGCCAGGTACTAACTATCTTTGGGTAGGAGATACCGATATTAACAAGGTTACTATTGTTGACGTAGCGACCAAAGAGGTTAAGGATACTATTATTTTTGCTAATACAGATTTCACTTATGATATTTGTTTTACCTCGACACATGCGTATGTATCTCACCGGTCGAACTCTGTTTCAGTGGTTGAACTCAGTTCACTACGAGTTGTTGAGACGCTTACAGTAGCATGTAGCAGTTCTGGATTTGCCCTGTCTCCAGATAATAAATATCTTTATGTTGCCAGTCTTAAAAGCAATGAAATTTCCGTATTCGATACTACAACTAACACTTTGCATGCTACTATCACGTTAGAGGGCGGTATGGGGGATATAAGCGATGCTATATACGATCCAACAAATGACCTTGTTTATTTTACGAATAGTAAGCAGAATGCCAGTATGATTATGATTATTAATGCGAGAACCAATAGACATATAGATACCATAGTCTTAAATAGTGAAAGCAACGCCGTGCCTACTAGAATAGATGCAGATTTTGCCAATAACCGCCTCTATGTTGCTACCGAACAAGGTGTCATATATGTCGTTGACACATCCCAAGGAGCACGGATTCGAGCGAATGTTGTAGGTAGGAGTTATGGAATTGCGAAATCAACGGAAGATAAACTTTATTTTGCTGACATGGAAAATGAAAAACTGAGGGGGTTTGACACTTCTGGACAAAACGAAATAGATGAAATAGCCTCAGTTGATTTTGACTCAAAAACCCCTGTGGGTGTGACACTAAACGAAACGCGTAATGAAGTGTACGTGAGTGCTATGGGAGACGGCAAGCTTCTAATTTTAAAGATTGCTCCTTCTATCGAAGAAGATACTTTGACTGGGATTGAGCCTGACACACTAAAACTTAAAGCCAACATATTAGCGTCTTCTTTGCCGAATGACACTGTAGAAATTGGCTACTATATTTCCACTGATCCAACATTATCTCCAACTAATCTTGTGGCACGAAGGTGGCTGTTCATGGTAGCGAAGATTCTTTCCCGCTTCTTTTTGAAAAAACTATTAGTGGTTTAGACCCAAATGCTACGTACTATGTAATGGCATATGCAAAGAGCTACACATCACAGAAAACTGCTTATGGTCAAGTTTTATCAGCAACCTTAGGAACTCCACCTAGTGGAGGTGCTACTGTTCCTAAAACAGGAGATAATAATCCTATGCCACTGTTATTATTGGCAATGACAGCAGCAAGTGGAATTGTTTTATTAAGAAAAACTAAAGAAGAAACTAACTAATCGACTGGGCTTATAGCAAAGCCTGCTCGACAGGTAGTGTATAAAGGAAATTAAAAAAGGCTTCCAATTTGATTGGAAGCCTTTTGCGTTTGTTTTATTATACTAAGCCCTGAGCCATCATAGCTTCAGCAACTCTTTCGAAACCAGCGATGTTAGCTCCTGCTACTAAGTTGTAGCCTAAGCCATATTTTTCACTTGCTTCTGCTGAGTTCTTATGGATGCTAACCATAATAGCTTCAAGCTGTTCGTAAACCTGAGCAGGTGAGAATACAGTGTGACCTGCGTTCTGTCCCATTTCGATACATGAACAAGCTACGCCGCCTGCGTTAGCAGCCTTTGAAGGACCTACTACAACGCCGTTATCCATTAGATATTTAAGAGCGTCATTAGTTGTAGGCATGTTAGAACCTTCACATAGGTACTTACAACCGTTAGCTACCATAGCCTGAGCGTCTTCCATACGGATTTCGTTCTGAGTAGCACATGGGATGTATAGGTCAGCCTTAACTTCCCAAGGTTTCTTACCAGCGAAGAACTTAGCTCCAGGGAATTTGTCTGCATAAGGAGCACAGATGTTTTTACCGGAGGATCTTAATTCTAGCAAGTAATCAACTTTTTCGCCAGAAATACCATCTTCGTCATATATATATCCGTCTGGTCCAGAGATTGTAACAACCTTAGCACCTAATTCGTTTAATTTCTGAGCAGTACCCCAAGTTACGTTACCGAAACCAGAGATTGCAACACGTTTGTCCTTTAGTTCTTCTCCGCAGTGTTTCAGCATTTCTCTTGCGAAGAATACGATTCCGTAACCAGTAGCTTCTGTTCTTCCTGAAAGTCCACCGTAAGTAAGACCCTTACCAGTTAAAACGCCTTCGTATCTGTTTAAGATTCTCTTGTACTGTCCGAACATGTAACCGATTTCTCTAGCGCCTACACCGAGGTCTCCAGCAGGAACGTCAGTTGCAGGTCCGATATGTCTGTAAAGCTCTGTCATGAATGCTTGGCAGAATCTCATTACTTCTGCATCGGATTTGCCGTTAGGGTCGAAGTCGGAACCGCCCTTACCACCACCGATTGGAAGTCCAGTAAGACTGTTTTTGAAAATCTGTTCAAATCCTAAGAATTTGATGATTCCAGGGTATACGTTAGGTGCGAATCTAAGACCACCTTTGTAAGGTCCGATAGCACTGTTGAATTCATATCTGTAGCCTCTGTTTACTTGAACGTTGCCGTTATCATCAGCCCAAACTACTCTGAAAGAAATTCCTCTTTCTGGCTCGATTAGTCTTTCAACTAATCCAGCTTCGATGTATTCAGGATGAGCTTCTAAAACTGGTGCGATTGAAGTAAGAACTTCTTCTACTGTCTGGTGAAATTCAGGTTCACCTGGGTTTCTTTTTTCTGCAATCTCAATGTATTGCTCAACGATATTTGACATTGTTAATCTCCTCTTAAACATTGAATATGATTTTGTTACTTATAAAACAAAGTCTTTATATTCTCAATTTATCACTAACGATTGCCCTTGTCAACATCTTGTATACAATATTTTTTTGTATTTTTTTTAGTTCAAGATTTTTAGGGATATGGACTCGGCTGCAAGGCCAAAGAACACTACAAAATAGAACCCTCTAATATGTAGAAAAGTTTCATAGTGACTTAAGAAAATCCGTTTTCAAAAAGGGCTATGTCAATTAACAAAAAGCCATATTAATGATGAAAAAGGCCCAAACTGTGACTTGCCAAACATCTATTAAATAGGCTATAATAGATGGGATGATTAAGAAAGGAGTAAAGAAATGGATACTGTTCCTGACGGGAAAAACAACATTAAAAAAACAAAATATACCACCTTTACTCTTGGAATAATGAAATAGATTTCGAATCTCCTCATATCCCAACGAGCGGTGGGACTATGAAAGGAGGAGATTACAATGGACCCAAACATGATTATACAGCCAGAACTGGCTTTGGAAGAATCACTAGAAAAGATTTTTAATTGGATTAGTGAGAAAAAGTATTTTAGAGCTAAAGACGAATTATTAAAATACCAAGAAGCCGATATAGCTGAGCTATTTGAAGAGATGTTGGATGATCACGACATCTTAGAGTCAACTATAGTTATTTATAGACTTTTGCCAAAAGACATTTCTGTAGAAGTTTTTTCGTATTTGCCATCGGATGACCAACTGAAGATTGTAAATGGAATAACTGATGCCGAGTTGAGCTACATAGTGCAAGAGTTAGACTTCGACGACAAAATCGACATACTGGAGGAGCTACCAGCCAATCTAGTAGATAAAATTTTAGAAAAGACACCAAAAGACGAAAGACGTCTTATAAACACATTTTTAAACTATCCTGACACCTGTGCCGGAAGCTTAATGACACCTGACTACATCAGCCTTCAAAAGGAAATGACTGTAAGTGAGGCATTGGCTTACATAAAGAACGAGGGAATGGATGCAGAAACCATATACACTTGTTATGTTAAGGATACAGGACGTAAGCTTATTGGAATAGTCCACTTAAGCACCTTGGTAGTAACAGAAGACAACGTAAAGATAAAGGACATAATGCACACTGAATATGTGTGGCTAAATGTCTATGAAGATCAAGAGGAAGTAGCTGAACAGTTTAAGAAATATGGCTCTTTGGTAATGCCTGTAGTAGACAAAGAACATAGACTGGTCGGCATTATCACTATCGATGACATCTTAGATGTAATCGAAGAAGAAAATACAGAAGATATCGAGCGTATGGCAGGTATCATTGACTGGGAAGACTCAGACAAAGATTATCTTGATATGTCCGTATGGCAGCATGCTATAAATAGACTTCCATGGCTTTTGATTTTGATGGTGGCATATATTTTCACTGGAATGATAATTACCAGCTTTGAAAACAAGCTTTCAGAAATCATTTGCTTAGTAGCCTACATGCCAATGCTTATGGGTACAGGAGGAAACACTGGTTCTCAAGCGGCAACCTTGATTATACGAGGAATTGCGATGGATGAGGTTGACCCTTCTGATGCAGGTAGAATACTGTGGAAAGAAGTTCGGATAGGCTTGATAATAGGAACGATACTTAGCATCTTTAACTTTGCAAGAGTTTATTTCTTGGATGGTTACAGCATGTCAATAGCTTTCACCGTATGTGTGGCTATGCTATTCATAGTTATCTTTGCGAAGATAATAGGAAGCATGATTCCACTGCTTGTTAAAAAAGTCAACTTGGACCCAGCCCTTATAGCCAATCCAGCTATATCGTCTATATCCGATGCAGTGGCACTATCAATATACTTTGCTATGGCAGCAATATTCTTAGGACTTTAGTACCAAATATAGCAGCACAGAAATGTGCTGCTTTTTTGTGGGAGTATATAGCTATAATAAAAAAGAGCTCCTTATAAAGGAGCTCCATCATCATGGTCAATCTTGTCATTTTCTAGTGGGTCGTTAGTATCATTTTTTGGCCAGTATACTGTTAATGCCATTCCTACCATAAGCCATGCAGGCAATACAACTAACAACACAGGTATATCGTGCAGGTTATAATAAAGCACAAATCTGTATATCCCCATAGCTAAAAGGGCAATTACAGAAAAAACGGCAAAAATCTTTTTGAATATGGTTTCTAAGTTTCTTCTGAAAAAAGAAGTCTCCTTGACCCAAAAAAAGATACAGAGAATACCAATCATATCAACACCTATACTGCCACCACCGCCTTCATATATTCCTCCTGAACTAGGAACCATTCCGGCAGTATTAGGCAACATTCCTGTTGGCGACGCCATTTTTACGAAAAAAACCGTATAGATTATTGCTATAACAGAAAATAATAGTAATGGAAGATATTTTTTTAATGTTTTTAGCATTTCATTCATAGTGTTCACCCCTTGCATATTGCATATGCACACTTCAAATATATCCGACTCATATAAAGGGTTCTTTATATAAAAATATTATACTCCCTAATATTATATTTTCAAGGCGTTTTTTATTTTATTATGAAAAAAATAAATATAATTGCAAATCAAAAATACTCAGGCAAGTATTTCGTGAGTGGCGAGTGTAAAAGAAAGAAGTCTAATCAATAATGGGAGGCGGTTGTTGCTTTTTTTATCGGGGTGGATTAGAATAAATGAAAAGAGTAATTAAGCAAGAAGGGAAGTACGTTTTTATGACGGAAGTTATTATTACCCAAAAACTTGTTCATAATATAATCGAAAAAAGAAAAAGCGATATACACAAGGGCGATTGTGGAAGAATTCTAATAGTGGCAGGCTCCACAGGCATGGCAGGGGCGGCGATACTTTGTGCTAAAGCTGCAATGAGAGCCGGCAGTGGCCTTGTACAAGTAGCAATTCAAAGGGAACTATTTCCTATATTGCAGATAGGCATTCCAGAAGCCACATGTGTTGTCCGTGACTTTTCGCAAATAGATTTAGACCGCTATGATGCTGTAGCTATTGGCCCAGGCCTTGGCGAAAGTGAGCAAAGCTATCTGGACGTCAAAAGAATAATTACACAGTTTAACGGCCCACTAGTTCTTGATGCTGATGCATTAAACATAGTGGCACACAAAGACCTGCTTGAATCACTCAAAGGCAGAGATGCAGGAACAACAGTTATAACTCCTCACATAGGAGAGGCTGGCAGACTACTTGGTGAAACAATAACGGATAGACAAACGGCTGCTAAAAAACTCTGGCAAAAGACAGGTGCCATTACAGTTATCAAAGGTAAAGAAACCTTGGTAATTACAAACCAAGAAAAAATATACAGAAATACTACCGGCAATCCTGGAATGGCTACAGCCGGATCTGGGGATGTGCTTACAGGGATAATTGTAGGACTTATGGGCCAAAAGAAACCTTGCGGCAAACGTATTTCTCCAAGTGAGGCAGCACTTTGTGGTGTGTTCTTGCATGGAATGGCAGGAGACTTGGCAGCGTATAAATTGGGCGAATATGGACTTATGGCGGGAGATATAGCAGAATATACAGCTGTCGCCTTGAAGAAACTCATAGAAGAAGCAAAATAAAAATAGATAAGTTTGGAATTGCTAATTAGTTAAAAACCCGTTACACTAATAATGGTTAATCAGGGAACTCTCTTAGAAGAACCCTTTAATAATACAAATATCACATAACTGGAGGAAAACAATGGATTTGAAAAAGTATGAGGAGATTGCGTCGCAGATTAGAATTGGCGTAATTAAACAGGTACATAGTGCAGGCTCTGGACATCCGGGCGGATCTCTTTCGGCAGCTGACATCGTGACAGCGTTGTATTTTAAAGAGATGAATATCGACCCTAAAAACCCTAAAATGGAAGGTAGAGATAAATTCATTTTATCCAAAGGCCATGCTGCTCCGGTGCAGTATGCAGCCCTTGCAGAAAGAGGATACTTTCCAAAGGAAGAACTTTTGACTTTGAGAAAACTTGGAAGCAAACTTCAAGGACATCCTAACAGGGATAAAGTTCCGGGAATAGAAATGTCTACCGGTTCGCTAGGGCAAGGGTTTGCTGTATGTGTTGGAATGGCATTGGCGAACAAATTAGATAATGATCCTGGCAGAATTTATACTTTGCTTGGAGATGGAGAATTGCAAGAGGGACTTGTATGGGAGGCTGCAATGGCATCTGCACATTACAAGTTAAATAACTTATGTGTAATAGTTGACTGGAATGGCTTGCAAATAGACGGCAATAACGACGACGTTATGACCGTAAACCCTATAGACGAAAAATTCAAATCCTTCGGTTTCAATGTTCTAATTATAGATGGCCACAATTTTGAAGAAATATTTAGTGCCTTTGACAAAGCGAGAGCGTTCAAAGAAGGCCCTACAGCAATAATAGCGAAAACCCACAAAGGTCAAGGAGTGTCATTCATGGCTGATCAAGCAGGCTGGCATGGCAAAGCACCTGATGATGAACAGACTAAGCAAGCGATTGAAGAATTGGGAGGTGCAAAGTAATGGCAACAAAGACAGCAACAAGACAAGCCTATGGCAAGGCGTTGGTAGAAATAGGCAAAGAAAACAAAGATTTAGTTGTAATGGATGCAGACCTTTCCAAGTCAACTATGACCGCAGAGTTTGCTAAGGCTTTTCCGGAAAGATTTTTCAACATGGGAATTGCAGAGCAAAACTTATATGCAGTAGCATGTGGTATCGCTCTTTCTGGAAAGGTAGTGTGTGCTAGCACTTTCGCCATGTTTGCGGCAGGAAGAGCTTTTGAAATAATAAGGAATTCTATTGGATATACTAGAGCCAACGTCAAGATTTGTGCGACTCATGCAGGAATTACCGTTGGTGAGGACGGAGCAAGTCATCAGACTTTCGAGGACATAGCTTTGATGAGAACGATACCTGGAATGACTGTAGTGAATCCGTGCGACGGAGTTTCGGCAGAAGCGCTAATGAAGCAGGTAATCGACTATAATGGACCATGCTATGTAAGATTAGGTCGTGCTGCTGTAAGTGATTTATACGAAGATACTTCTAACGTGCGTCTAGGCAAGGGCAATTGGCTTCGTCGTGGAAAAGATGTAACAATCGTTGCTACCGGAATAATGGTAAGCGATGCTATGACAGCGGCCACAGAGCTTGCGGCCATGGGAATCGAAGCTGGCGTAATAGATATGCATACTATTAAGCCAATAGATGAAGAAATTTTAGTTGAAGCAGCTCAAAACGGGCCTATCGTTACGGCTGAAGAACATTCGATAATCGGCGGATTAGGCGGCGCGGTAGCAGAGGTGGTTTCACGCCTGCACCCTACAAAAGTTGCAATGGTCGGGCAACAGGACACCTTTGGCGAATCAGGAAAACCAGACGAACTCAAGAAAAAATACGGAATGACTGCTGAGGATATAACAAAAGCAGCCAAGCAAGTAATAGCAAAATAATAATACGACTCCCTTGTGTGCACAAGCAATTATAAAAAGTTGTGGGCAAAGGGAGCTTTAATTACAGTCAAATACCAAAATCTGACTTAAAAATATCAAAAAACACTACTTGGGCACATCGATTGTTGACATGGATAATTGTAACTGATAAGTTCCATATATGGAAAAGAAAACAATCAATATAATAAGCCCTTGCAGAGGCAGTGGAGCGACTTTTGTTGCCACAACCCTCGCTTTCATAATGGGTCAATATCAAGAAAATGTTACATATTTGGAAGGGTCTCACCATGGGGCGGGACATTCTCAGCCTTTTTACGAACTTTCCTTAGATAAACTCATGTGGAGCAAAGGATTTCTTGATTTTTTTGAGTTAAAAAAAGTCGGGCAAAAAGTAAACAACAGGGTAAATTTTTACCAAAATGTCAATTGGGTCACGAGATGTTCCATGGAGTTCAAAGATGTTAAGGTATTTCCCAAAGATGTTGCAGGAAGATATGTAATTTGGGACGAACATGACCCATCGGAAGAGGCAGACTTAGTGCTGTGTGTAGTGGATCCGCTACCCAGCAGGGTAATAAGCAGCGCTAAAAAGATAGAAGAGTATAAAAGTGAGTATTGGAATAAAATTTGTTGGGTTTTTAATAAAGCTGACAGTGAAACCGCAAGAGAAGCATCAAAGTTTCTTAATATTAAAAGTGATTTCATTATTCCTATGGAAGCTCAAGAGAACTTTTATAAGGCACAAAATAATTCTGTGGCCTTGGCAGATCCGGCTAACGAAAAAAAGAAGCTGTTGCCTCACTTGACTCCCGGTGTCAAAGTTGTCTTCGAAGAAATTACCCAACATATACTGACTTTGTATTGATTTTCCGGAATCATCACAGTAAATTCACATTTATTTCCATGATTTGCGATTCCCTTATTTGACAATATGTAGTATAATTATTATGAATTTGTTGAAAAAGGTACAAAAAGGAGGAAAGCATGATTAAGTTTAGACATGTGACCAAAACTTATCGTACAAATATAGGGCTTGATGATGTTAGCATCAACATTTCAAAAGGCGATTTTGTATTTCTGGTAGGTGCCAGTGGCGCAGGCAAGTCTACTTTTATTAAACTAATATTAAAAGAAATAAATGCAGATAAAGGAAATATCATTGTTGATGGCAAAGATGTGACCAAGTTAAGTAATAGAGAAGTTCCGGAACTTAGAAGAAAAATAGGAACGGTTTTTCAAGACTTTAGATTACTTCCAAAGAAGACGGTTTTTGAAAACGTAGCTTTTGCGATGGAAGTTTTACATAAAAGCAAAAGACAGATAAGAAAACAAGTGCCACAAATCCTAAGCCTTGTAGGTATAACGGAGAAAGCACACAAATATCCAGATGAGCTTTCTGCAGGTGAACAGCAGAGAGTCGCTATAGCGCGAGCAATAATAAACAATCCAATACTGTTAATAGCCGACGAGCCTACAGGCAACTTGGACCCTACCACAGCGGCGGAGATTATGGATTTGCTTGAGCAGATAAACCTTAGAGGTACTACCATAGTGATGGTAACCCATGCTAAGGATATTGTAGATAGGATGAAGAAGAGAGTAATAACCATTGAAAAGGGAAAAGTGGTTAGAGATAGAGAAGGTATTTACAACTTTACTGAGGAGGTGACAACCCTTGAGTAGTTTACTTTATAATATTAAACAGGGTTTCACACAGATCTTTAGAAATAAAGGTATGAGTTTAGCCTCAATGTTTTCAATAATAGCAATGCTATTTATATTGGGAATTTTCTTTGCAATCATGGTTAACCTTAACTTGTTTACAGAGGTAGTGAAACAAGATTATGATCAGGTAGAGGTTTATCTAGAGGAGACTGTTACCGAGGATCAGGCAAAAGAAATCATGACGACTATTGAAACTCATGGAGGAGTAGATGGCGTTGAGTACAGAACCCAAGAGGAAGCACTTTTAATCATGAAAGAAAGATGGGGAGAGAGCGGTTACCTTTTAGACTCTCTTGGAGAAAACCCATTACCAGCATCGATTTTGATTGGTGTAGCCTCCATTGAAGATGCAACATCGGTATCAGAGTACGCCAGCTCGATTGAAGGCGTAGAAGATATTCAGTACTACAAAGAGACGGTTGAAAAATTAACTGCTGTAACAAAATGGCTTCAAATTGGAGCATTGGTTGTAATGGCGTTCTTAATAGTAGTGTGCGTGGTAGTGGTATCAAACACCATAAAACTCACAGTGTTTGCTCGTTCTCGTGAAATCAAAATCATGAAATATGTAGGTGCAACCAACTGGTTTATTAGAGGGCCTTTCATGATGGAAGGAATTGCGCTTGGAATTATATCAGCAGTAGTATCTACAGGCTTGATGACTTTATTATATAGCAATGTTCTAAAATTAATTGGCAACCAAATCATTGCTATTGTTTCTACCCCGCTGATTTCTGCGAGCTATATGGCAGTAAATATGCTTATCATCTTCTTAGTTCTTGGAATAAGCGTAGGCGCTTGGGGAAGCATTGTTTCAATGAGAAAATTTCTTGATGCATAGTTAGGAGGGAACATGAGAAAGAAAAGTATTTCGATAGGACTGATATTTATTTTAGTTGTGACCTTCGTGTTGACAGGAGTTACTTACGGTGCGACTCAAGGCGAACTAGAAGGAGACCTTAGTAATGTTACTAAGGAAAAAGACCAAGTCAGCCAAAGGCTTACTACTGTTAAAAAAGAGATTGATACTCTTCAACCAAAAGTTGATTCTCTAAATGCAGATGTAACGGCGGCTAACAATAAAATAGCAGCAACGCAAAAGGAAATAGAGGAAAAGCAAGAAGAAATAAAGAACCGTGAAGACGGCCTTAATGATAGACTCAGAGTTATGTATAAAAAAGGCTCCGTAGGATTCGTAGATGTTTTGCTTGGATCAAGCAGTATTTCTGAATTTATTTCTAACTTGGATATGATTCAAAGAATCTACAAAAATGATATGGGAATCTTAGAAACTCTTGAAAAAGAGCAAAAAGATTTAGAAGAAATAAAGGATAGATTAGTAACTGAAAAGGCTGAATTGGACAAGAAGAAAGCTGATCTTGATTCTAATTTAAAAGAGCTAAATGGGTTGAAAAAGGAACTTGAGGCCAAAGAAGATGAATTATTGGCAGAAGCTCAAGCCCTTACAGAAAAAATTAGAGATATGATCGATCCAGGTAGTGACTATGTAGGCGGTAAATTCATATGGCCTGCACCTGCAAGCCGTTACATTACATCCTATTTTGGATGGAGGATCCACCCAGTTTACAACACTTACAAATATCATTCAGGTATAGATATTGGTGCTGGATCTGGAACAAATGTACTTGCAGCAGCATCCGGAAGAGTAATCATGTCACAAACATATGGTGGTTATGGAAATTGCATAATGATTGACCACGGTGGCGGAATAGTAACTCTTTATGGACATATGTCCCAAAGGCTTGTTAGCACTGGCCAAACAGTTGTAGCAGGATCAGTTATCGCAAAAGTCGGCAACACAGGTGTTTCCACCGGACCTCATTTGCATTTTGAAGTTCGTGAAAACGGAACATTAGTTGACCCACTAGGTTACGTAAGCTAAAATTATGAAACTAAATCCAATTATTAAACAACTTTTAAATAAGAGAGGAATTGAATCCGACGTAGATATGGAGGAATTTCTTTCTGATAAACCGAAAAAAACATACGATCCATTCTTGCTTCCAGACATGGAAGCAGGGGTGGATTTGATTTTATCTGAAACTAGCAAAGGCTCTAAAATTTGTATTTATGGCGATTATGATGCAGACGGAATAACATCGACAGCTTTGATGATGAGTGTTCTTGGACACTTGACGCCAAAAGAAAATATAGATTATTACATACCTTCAAGATTTGATGAAGGGTATGGACTTAACAAAGAAGCAATAGATACTATTGCCGCGAGAGGATGTAATTTTATTATTACAGTGGATTGTGGTAGCGTGTCATATAATGAAGTCGAATACGCTAAGGAGCGAGGCATGAAAATCATGGTGACTGACCATCACAACACTGCTGAGATAGTGCCTGATTGCATAGTTATCAATCCCAAACATCCAAAATCTCAGTATCCATTTAGGGATCTTTCGGGATGCGGAGTTGCTTTTAAGTTGGCACAAGCACTGCAAAAGAGAGCTAATTTGCCGAAGCAAGCCTTAAGCGAAGTTTTAGACTTAGTGGCAATTGGAACTATTGGGGACATAATGCCTTTGATAGACGAAAATAGAACGATGGCCAAATTTGGAATCAAAGTAATTAACTTGGGTCATAGAGAAGGCCTAAAAAGATTGATAGAAGGTGCAGCCCTAAAGATGGGCAATATAAATTCCGGAAATATCAGCTTTGTTATAGTTCCTCACCTCAATGCATCAGGAAGAATTGAAGATGCTTCACAAGCTGTAGAACTTCTGCTTGGAAGATGCTCTGATGTTGAACTCGAAAAAATAGTAGAGGATATTCTTGCAAAAAATGTTAAGCGCCGAAATTTGCAAACAGAATTGTTTAATCTTTGCGACATAAACATAGACGAGGAAAATTTAGAAGACTTGATTCTGATGGAAGCCGACAGCAAGCATGAAGGCATAGCCGGAATCGTGGCAGGAAAGCTAAAAGAGGCATACTATAGACCAGCCATCATTTTGACTCCCACTGGCGAGGATGGAAGCGTCCTCAAAGGCACAGGAAGGAGCATAGAGGGCTTAAATCTTTATGAACTACTAAAGACTCAAGAGCATTTGTTCCAAAAGTTTGGAGGCCATCAAAACGCTTGTGGATTTTCTATGGATGCAACAAATCTGGATTCCTTGAAGCAAGGGTTAAAAGAACAAATGAAGCTAATAGTAGAGCAGAACACAGATATTTTCAACAAAAAGTATCATATTGATCTGGAGCTTAAGACAGAGGAGCTTACGATGGAGTTGGCGGAACAACTCGATTTGTTAGCACCTTTTGGTAATCAAAACCCAAGACCATTGATACTCTGCAAAGATGTAAAAATAGCTGATCCAAAGTATATGGGCAACGAGATGCAACATGTTAGATTCTATGCCAAAGGCCAAACAGCCGCCAAAATACAATGCATACTTTTTAATAAGGCCCAAAACTATGACCTTTACGAAATGGCTATCAATGAAGTAGACATAATCGGAAAACTAGAAAGCCAAGTGTGGCAGGGAACGAAGAGATTACAGTTTTTAACTGAGGAAATACAAATTGACGGAAAAGTTAGCGAATGATATAATTTTCATATGGAAAGGGGGCTTGCATCATGTCATACGAATCAAGATTTCAAAGTGAAGACATCGACGAGCTGTTCGAAGCTATATTGACTCTAAAGGATCGCGAAGATTGTTATAGATTTTTTGAAGACATCTGTACCATAAATGAGATCCATTCTATTGCCCAGCGTTTGCAAGTGGCTAAATTGCTTTCGGAGAAAAAGACCTATACGGAGATAGAAACTCTGACAAAAGCATCAACTGCAACGATAAGTAGAATAAATAAATGCTTGGTTTATGGAGCAGATGGTTATAAGCGAGTTCTCGAAAGATTAGAAGCTCAAAACAATGAAAGATAAATTCGAGATTTTCGTCTGTCGTGATTTTGATGCAAAGCATCCTGACAATAAGAAAAACAAGGAGCATCTGATTAAAAAAGCGGCGGTAGCATTTGGCGTGCCTGAAGATATTGCAGAAAAAACGCAAATACTTCGTACCGATATGGGTAAACCCTATTTTAATGACTTAGATGTTCACTTTAGCATAAGCCATAGCCAAGATATTTGGGCCTGCTTGATGGGGCCTGATTGTTGTGGGTTGGATATTCAATATATAAAGCCTTGTAATTATAAAAGAATTGCAAAGCGCTTTTTTTCGTTGTGGGAAAACGCATATATCGAACAAAACGACATAGAAGGGTTTTTTGATATATGGACTCGCAAAGAGGCATACGGCAAATATACAGGTGAAGGCTTTTTCGGAGATTGTCCTAATTTAGTATCTACTAAAGGTGAATTACTTTCCCAAATATCCGAGACCGTATTCTTAAAAGAGATAGACATGGGCTCAAAAATAAAAGGCGTCATATGTTTTGATAAGCCCAATATAGATATAGAAATACGAGAGGAATGGTAAAATGAAACTAACTTTTTTATCTGATAATAAAACAGAAAATGCAGCATGTATAGCAGAGTGGGGATTGTCCCTATTGATAGAAAGCTGCGGTCATAAAGTGTTGTTTGATGTAGGTGGTTCTGATATTTTTGCGTCTAATGCAAAGGCCTTAGGCATTGAATTAGACGATGTTGAGTCAGTTTCAGTGAGCCATGGTCACTATGATCATACAGAGGGAATGGAAACTTTTTGTAGAATCAATAGCACCGCTCCTATTTACATACACAAGGACGGGTTGACAAAAGCATACGGTACCGACGAAGAGGGCAATATCGAAAGTGAAAACTGTGGAATTCGCTGGACAAAGGCCTTTATCGAAAGTATAAAGAATCGCATGGTTTTGACAGACGGCATTAAAAAAATAAATGATAATATGACTTTGTTTTCCAACATAGAGCCATTAGAAGAGTTTCCTATGACTGAGAAGTTTCACAAACCTGTTGAGGGATGTGATGGTGAGTATGAAGACGACACAATGTTTCACGAGCAGGTTCTTGTGGTTAAAGAAAATGAAGGGATACACATATTTTCCGGATGTAGCCACACAGGAATAATGGCTATAATCAAGAGAGCCCAGGAACTATTTCCAGGAGAAAAAATCATAAGTCTTGTGGCAGGAATGCACTTATATCCTCTTTCAAAAGAGCAAAAGAGCAAAGTAGTTGAAAGCATTTCGGAGCTTGGGATAGAATATCTTTTCCCTGTTCATTGCACAGGAATGGAAGCCATACTAATGTTTAAGCAAAGACTAGGAGACGCGTGTATAATGGCATCCGCTGGGGAGACATATGAGTGTTGAAAAATGCCAGAATGCCGCATTAAGATATGTGGCCATGCAGATAAAAACCGAAGGTCAGGTTAAGGATTACCTCAAGCGAAAAGAATTCGAGCCAGAGGAAATTGAAGAAGCAATTCTTTTTTTGAGAGAATACAAATATGTAGATGATGTTCGCTACTGCCAAAGCTACTACAAAGAAGCTTGTCGCAAGGGAAGAGGCCGTAGAAGGATAGAGCAAGAACTACAAAAGAAGAAAGTGGACAGATGGGTAATAAGAGATGTGCTGGATCAGTTCCTTTCTGAAGATAACCCAGATTATGATGATGTAATGGAAGAAATTTTGAGCGAAAAGGATAGAGCTCTCATTGTAGGGCAAAAAATGCTCAGAATGCAGAGAGAATCAGGTAAAGAAGCTGATAAAAATTTCTTGGCCAAGGTAGGCAGAAGATTGGTTTCCCTTGGGTATGGAACTGACGTAGTATATTTTGTTGTTGGAATACTAATGAAAGAAAGCCAAAATCATTATGGAGAAGGAACAATTTGCGAGGACTAAAACACTAATAGGCCAAGAGGCGCTTGATAAGCTGAAATCTGCCAAAGTCCTTTTGATAGGAGTAGGCGGAGTAGGTAGTTACGTGTGCGAGGCCTTAGCAAGAGTTGGAGTTGGCTCAATAGACTTGATTGATAAGGATGTAGTCGACGCAACGAATATAAATAGGCAGTTAATTGCTCTTCATAGCACCGTTGGAAAGCCCAAGGTAGAAGTGGCAGCCCAAAGGCTAAAGGACATTAACCCTGATATAAAAATTAAGGCGATGGAATGTTTCTATTTGCCACAAAACAGCGAGCAAATTGACTTTGCTGTATATGATTATGTCATAGATGCAGTAGATAATGTTACAGCGAAGCTGGATATAATAGAAAAGGCGAAAGTGTCTGGAGTACCTGTTATTTCATCTATGGGAACAGGGAACAAAATGGACCCTACCGCTTTTAAAATCGCAGACATAGAAGATACCAAAGTATGTCCGTTGGCTAAGGTAATAAGAAAAGAACTTAGAAAAAGAGAAATAACAGAAGTAAAGGTAGTTTACTCTGAGGAAGAGCCTTTGGAGGTTGGGCAAAGAAGCCCAGCCAGCATAAGTTTCGTGCCGGCCGCGGCAGGCCTTCTTATAGCTAAGGCAGTAGTAGATGACTTAGTAAAAAAATGATGGGAAACCATCATTTTTTCTTTACATATAATTCAATAAAAGATTTGAAAAAGTGAAAATCATTAGCTACCTCAGGGTGCCATTGAACTCCTAGAATATTGTCCTTTTGGATACCCTCCACGATGCCATCATCGCTTCTTGCGATTATATCAAATTGAGGGGCAACCTCTTTTAACGCTTGAAAGTGATAAGAGTTTACCATCAAAGACTCTTGTTCATAGGTTTTAGCGAGAAAAGATCCTGACTTAATGTTTATCTTGTGGTTCGAATCCATTAGATTGTGGTTTGGAACTTTTTGATATAGACTTCCGCCAAAATAGACATTTAGCGCCTGAACACCAGCACAAATTCCTAAGATAGGCTTATTTTGTGTTTCAAATGCTTTGATTATTTCCTTATCGGTCTTGTACTCATCAACAGGGTAGGCTTTACCCGGAATTGAAGGCTCGTTGTAATAGGCTGGTTCAATATGATTAGTGCTACCTGTTACTATGAGGCCGTCGCAAATGTCGCAGACTTTATCGAGATTTTTCGCTGATATGACAGGAAAAAGCAAAATGTTCATTTCATCAAACATTTCTTTGAAATAAGTTGTAAGATAATATCTATTGTCAAAAGGTTTTTGACTTGGTCGATTTTCCAATCTTTCTGTTATTGCCAATATCATTTTTTCACCTTCTAAATGTTATATTTCTTCAAACCGCTAAAGTCAGGTGGGGATAGGTGTTGTTGATCAATGTAATCAAGAAGCTCAGAGGGATCGTCAAAAATTCCATAAAGCTCTTGTCCCTGTGGCGTCATAAATTTTTGGGCTACAGCGTTTTGCATCATCGCAATAAAGTCATCGTAATAGCCGTTAACGTTAAAAACACCAATAGGTTTATTTAACTGGCCAAGCTGCTTAAGTGTCAGCACTTCAAAAAACTCTTCGAAAGTACCAATTCCGCCAGGCACCATAATAAAGGCATCTGAACGTTCTTCCATCAACTGTTTTCGCTGGCGCATAGTATCTGTAAAAACAAATTCAGAGCATTGCTTATAAAGGACATCACCTTTGTCGAAGAACTTGGGGGCTATTCCTAAGCTAAATCCGTTGGCTTTATTTACACCTCTAACCACAGCACCCATTAAACCATGAGCGCCACCACCAAAAACCAATCCATGATTTCGGTGAGCCATTTCTTTTCCCAAAGATTCAACAGAGTCCGTGTAGACTTTGTCAAGTTCTGTGCTACTAGCACCGTAAACGCATATATTCATAACTCACCTCCAATAAATATATTATATCGACATGTGCCAATTGCTGTCAATGAAAGAAATAAAATAGGAGAGACCCTCGTGGTCTCTCCTGATAGTAATTCTTTATTTTAAATCTTCTTCTAATTTTGCTAACGCATCCTGTAGCTCGGTAGGCATGTGGTCGAATTTGGAATACCATTCTTTGATGTTAACCAATTCCTTTGACCAATCATCCTTATCAACAGTTAGGATTTCTGTAAGCTGCTGGTCAGTCATGTCGATTCCTGTTAAGTCTAAGTCCTCTTTAGCAGGAACGTATCCCAAAGGTGTTTCAACAGCTGTAGCCTTATCGCTGCAACGGTCAAGAGCCCAAAGCAAAGCACGAAGGTTTTCGCCGAAACCTGGCCAAATGAAGTTGCCATCAGCATCTCTACGGAACCAGTTTACATTGAAAATTTTAGGTGGATTTGTCATCTTCTTGCCCATATCTATCCAGTGCTGGAAGTAGTCGGCCATATGATATCCACAGAAAGGCAACATTGCCATAGGGTCATATCTTACAACTCCAACTGCACCAGTAGCCGCAGCAGTAGTTTCTGATGACATTTTTGAACCCATAAACACACCATGATCCCAATCGAAAGACTGGCAAATCAAAGGCTCTGCATTTGCACGACGGCCTCCGAATATGATTGCGCTGATAGGAACTCCTTCTCCAGTGAAAAACTCTGGAGCTATGGAAGGGCAGTTTGCCGCAGGTGCTGTAAATCTTGAGTTTGGATGAGCACATTTTTCAGAAGCATCTTCTGGGCTCCAAGGCTGACCTTTCCAACTTTCACCATTTGTAGGCGCAGGTTGGTCAAGACCTTCCCACCATACAGTGTTATCGTCAAGATTTCGGCATACGTTTGTATATATTGTATTTCTCTTTGTAGTCATTAGGGCGTTGTTGTTGGTTTTGCTGTTAGTTCCAGGGGCAACTCCGAAGAAACCGTTTTCAGGGTTTACTGCATAGAGTCTACCGTCTGCACCGACACGAAGCCAAGCAATATCATCGCCGATGGTATAAATCTTGTAGCCCTTCTCTTTGAGATGGTCAGGTGGAATAAGCATAGCTAAATTTGTTTTGCCGCAAGCACTTGGGAAAGCAGCACAAACATATTGCTTTTCGCCAGAAGGACTTTCGATGCATAAGATGAGCATGTGCTCTGCCATCCATCCCTCTTGTTTTCCTAGCCAAGATCCAATACGTAGAGCAAGGCATTTTTTGCCCAAGAGAACATTGCCACCATAAGCTGAGTTGATACTCCAAATGGTGTTGTCTTCAGGGAAGTGGGCTATATATTTGTTTTCTCCATCAATTTGAGCCTTTGAATGCAGACATTTGACAAAGTCAGCCCCGTTGTTTAGTTCTTCTAATACACGAGGGTTAACATGAGTCATTATGTGCATTGAAAGCACAACATAAATAGAGTCAGTTAGCTCAATTCCGATCTTTGAAAATTCGGTGCCAGGAACGCCCATAGAAAAAGGCACTACATACATGGTACGATCTTTCATTGAGTCCTTAAATAGGGGACGCATTTTTTCGTACATCTCATCCTTTTGAACCCAATTATTGGTAGGACCTGCGTCCTTTTGGTGAGTTGTACAGATTACTGTTCTTTTTTCGTCTCTAGCCACATCCTTTGGATGCGTTCTGTAATAGTAGCAACCGGGAAGTTTTTCCTGATTCAGCTTAATCATTTCTCCAGTGGCACAAGCCTCTTTGCGAATTTCTTCAAGCTGTGATTCTGAGCCGTCAATCCATACGATTTCCTTAGGATTAGTCAATGCGGCACATTCATTTACCCAGTCCAATACACTTTTGTTCTTAATCTCGATCATTTCTCTTCCTCTCCGTCGATTGTTAAGATTTTTGTTTATATTCTCTGTTAGCCGAGGCCAACAGTAGGTAACTTATTTGATTGCTGTTTCAAGTGCTAATGTCATCATGTCTGTAAAAGACTTGGTGCGCTCCTCAATGGTGCTTTTTTCACCAGTAACAAAATTGTCGCTAATAGATACCATTGCGAGAGCGTTTACGCCACTGTATGCGGCATTCATGTAAAGAGCGGCGGCTTCCATTTCGACAGCCATAACACCCATCTTAGCCCATTTTTCCCACCAATTGCCAAACTCATAAAACACGTCACAAGTCACGACATTGCCTGCCTTGAACTTGATACCTGTTTCTGTCGAGGCTAAGTAGGTTTTTTCTATCAACTCCCAAGATGCGGAAGGCGAAAATTGGCCGTCAAGATCAAAAGCATGTTGATAGTTGGAATCAGTAGAGGCTGCAAGAGCAAGAACTACATCTCCAAGGTTAAGTTTATCAGTAAAGGCACCAGCGGTACCTATTCTTATTAAATTTTGTACGCCATATTCGTGTATGAGTTCCCATGAATATATACCCATGGAAGGCATGCCCATACCAGAACCCTGAACTGAAACTGGAACGCCTTTGTATGTGCCGGTAAAACCGTACATATTGCGTATATCTGAGTATTTTACAGGGTTTTCGAGAAAGTTTTCAGCTATAAACTGAGCTCTCAAAGGGTCTCCTGGGAGAAGCACTGTTTCAGCGATCTGTCCCTTTGATGCACCTATATGTAAAGACATTTTGCAAATTCCTTTCTAAATAGATATATACATTCTAACACTGGCAAATGGTGTTGGCAAGACAATCTTTAGATGAAAATTAGCACATCATACTTATGGCATAATTGGGAAAATAAAAAAACCATGGGAGACACTTCCATGGTTTTCTCTGCTCAATGCTGTGCATTTAACTTATGCACTTGTGGGGACGGGTGAGACTTATTTCGCTGCTTTCGCTGCGTTGAATCTTTTTGTTAATCTTGAAACTTTTCTTGAAGCGGCATTCTTAGAAATTGTATTCTTAGCGCCAGCCTGCATTAGCTTCTTTTCTGCTAGTCTCAACTTTTCTTCTGCTAATTCGAAGTTTCCTTCTGCTAAAGCAGTGTCGAAGTTCTTTAAAACAGCCTTAAGATGACTCTTAATTCTTCTGTTTCTTGCAGTCTTTTTGTCGATAACTTTGATTCTTTTCTTCGCGGATTTGATATTTGCCATTATATGTACCCCACTTTTCTTAATTTAGCTATAAATTCGCAACTTGCATTATATACGAATAGTCAAGTGATTGCAAGGGGTAACCCTAAAAAAATTGGAATTGTCATCAAATAGAGGAACAATTAACCAGAGTCTGCAAATTTACATTGAAAACAAACGCGATTTACATTAGAATATATGATGTATAAAAGTATGTTTTAAGTGAGGAAAAGATGACACAAAAAGATTATAAGCAATATATAAGGAACTTTAGCATTATAGCCCATATCGACCACGGCAAGTCAACTCTTGCTGATAGGCTCATAGAGACTACCGGTTTGGTAGAGCATAGAGATATGAAAGAGCAGTTTTTGGATAACATGGATCTGGAAAGAGAACGTGGAATAACCATAAAGCTGCAAACCACAAGGCTTCACTACAAAGGAAAAGACGGAAATGATTATGTCCTAAACTTAATAGACACTCCGGGCCACGTGGATTTTAACTACGAGGTTTCAAGAAGTTTGGCTGCTTGCGAAGGAGCCGTTCTTGTAGTTGATGCAACACAAGGCGTAGAGGCCCAAACTTTAGCCAATGTATATCTGGCACTCAATGAAGACTTGGAGATATTGCCAGTATTAAATAAAATTGATTTACCATCAGCAAGGCCTGATGAAATTAAAGAGGAAATAGAAGAGATGATCGGGTTGGATGCAACTGAGGCACCATTGATTTCTGCGAAAGAGGGCATTGGTATCGAAGACCTTTTGGAGCACATTGTGGAAAACATACCAGCCCCGGCAGGAGATTCAAACGGAAAACTCAAAGCCCTTATCTTCGACTCTAAATATGACAACTACAAAGGTGTAATAATATATACCAGAATATTTGATGGCCAAGTTGCCAAGGGCGACATTATTCGTCTTATGAATACTGGCAAAAAGTATGAAGTAACCGAGGTCGGTGTTTGTATTCCTGGCCCTATGGAAACCGACATACTAAAAGCTGGTGATGTAGGGTATATATGCGGAAGCATTAAGCAAGTTTCTGACGCGAGAGTGGGAGATACTATCACTTTGGACAGCGATCCTACAGAAGAAACCTTGCCGGGCTACAAAAAAGCCCAATCCATGGTTTACTGCGGAATATATCCGGCAGAGGGCGAAAAATATGAGAACGTCAAGGACGCCTTGGAAAAGCTACAAGTAAACGATGCAGCCTTCAACTTTGAGCCAGAAACTTCTACTGCTTTGGGCTTTGGATTCAGATGTGGATTCTTAGGCTTATTGCACATGGAAATCATTGTAGAAAGACTGGAAAGAGAATTTGGACTTGGAGTAATAACAACGTCGCCAAGTGTAATTTATAGAGTTGTTAAAACTAATGGTACAGTTGAGATGATACAGAATCCTACCAACTTGCCATCACAACATGAAATCAGCTATATTGAAGAACCTGTGGTAAAGGCAGACATAATGATTCCGAAGGAATATGTTGGTATCATAATGGAACTTTGCCAAGATAGAAGAGGCAAGATGCTTCATATGGAATACATTACCGAAACAAGAGTGCAGCTTCACTATGAAATGCCTCTAAATGAAGTTATATACGACTTCTTCGATGCTCTCAAATCTAAAACAAGGGGCTACGGTTCATTGGATTATGAATTTGAAAGATACGAGCGCTCTAACGTTGTCAAGATGGACATCTTGCTCAACAAGGATTTGGTGGACGCATTCTCGATGATAGTTCATGAATCCAAAGCTTATGCAAGAGGGCGTTTCGTATGTGAAAAGCTAAAAGAAATAATTCCTATGCACCAGTTTGAAGTTCCAATTCAAGCGGCAATAGGTCAAAAGGTCATAGCTCGTGCAACTGTTAGAGCTTACAGAAAAGACGTAATTGCCAAGTGCTATGGCGGTGATATTTCTAGAAAGAAAAAACTTTTGGAAAAGCAAAAAGAAGGAAAGAAGCGTATGAGGCAGTTTGGTACTGTAGAAGTACCGCAGGAAGCCTTCACTGCAGTGTTAAAATACGACGAAAACAAATAGCTTAGTAAATGGAGGAAATTATGGCTGCAGGAATATATGTACACATACCATTTTGCCTGCAAAAGTGCTTTTATTGTGACTTTTTTTCAAAACCCGAGGACAGCGACACGTTAAGAGAAGAATATACAAAGGCTCTTTTGGCGGAAATCGCTTTTTACGGAGTAAAATACGAAAAAAAATTGAAAGCTGATGCCATTTTTTTCGGCGGAGGCACGCCAAGTTTGATGGAGCCTCGCCTGATTTCCGCCATAATAGAAGGCATCAAAAAGAATTTTGATATATCAGCTGATGCCGAGATAAGCCTTGAGTGCAACCCTGCAACGGCCTCGGAAGAAAACTTGCGGCACTACAGAGAATGTGGAGTCAATAGACTAAGTATAGGCGCCCAATCATTTGACCCAGAGATATTAAAAGGGTTAGGAAGATTGCACGGCGTAGATGACATTAAGGAAACAGTGTCTTGGGCTAGGAGGGCAGGCTTTGACAATATAAACCTCGACTTGATGTTTGCAGTCCCAGGGCAAAACTTAGCCAAATGGGAGAAGACGATAGAAGAGGCTCTAAAATTGGAACCTGAACATTTTTCTTTCTATAGTCTTGAGATAGCAGAAAACACCATGTTTGATAAGATGCTAAAAGACGGCAGTCTCAAGGAAACCCCTATCGAAACAGATCGAAAAATGTATGAAACTGTTGTCAAAGAACTAGAAAAAAACGGATACGATCATTACGAAATTTCCAACGCAGCCCTTCCTAATAAGGAATGCAGGCACAACTATAAATATTGGAACTTTGAGGACTACTTGGGACTTGGAGCTTCGGCCCATTCATTTATGAGAGGTATCAGGTTTTCTAATGTTGCTGACACACAGCAGTATATAAAAGCCATGAAAAATCAAGGCGTGTCTAGAACTGAACTTCCGGATGCTAACAAGATAGCTTTGGCAGATTGCGTGGATGCACATCATACGAATACATATGAAGACAGTATTGGCGAATATGTATTTACTGCACTAAGAACTAAGAGAGGCGTCCAGTTCTCTGAATTTGAAAATAAAATGAAAAAAGAATTTTGGGCAGTTTTTAGGGATAGACGCAGTGCTTTCGAGGGATTCGTGCACAATGGCTATGCTATTTCCGACAGTGAGCACATAGCACTGACTCCAAAAGGAATTGATATTTCAAATAAGATTATGTCCATATTCGTTTAGTTTAGTAGGGAGGAAATCATGGGAAAATATATTTTGGCTCTCGACCAAGGAACGACTAGTTCCAGATGTATAATATACGACAAAAAGGGCAATACAATAAGCGTTGCACAAAAAGAGTTTACGCAAATATACCCAAAAGATGGATGGGTGGAGCATGACCCTATGGAAATTTGGTCTACTCAAATGGGAGTCGCTCAAGAAGCGCTGCTAAAAGTAGGTTTCACATATAAAGATATAGAGGCAATGGGTATTACCAATCAAAGAGAGACTACTGTTGTTTGGGATAAGGATACAGGTATGCCCGTATACAATGCCATAGTTTGGCAGTGTCGAAGAACGGCACAGTATTGTGACAAACTCAAAGAAGAGGGCTACGGTCCTATGATTTGCCAAAAGACAGGACTGCTCATAGATGCGTATTTTAGTGGTACAAAACTAAAATGGATTCTGGATGAGGTGCCTGGTGCAAGGCAAAAGGCAGAAGAAGGCAAGCTTTTATTCGGAACCATAGAAACATGGTTGATTTGGAAAATGACCGGTGGCAAAGTCCACGTTACGGATTACTCAAATGCGTCAAGAACAATGCTATTTAACATAAATACTTTAGAATGGGACGACGAAATATTAAAGATTTTAGACATTCCAAAGTCTATGCTTCCTGAACCAAAACCTTCTAGCTACATCTATGGTGAGACAGAAGAAACGGTTTTGGGAGGCCCTATCAGAATAGCGGGAGCAGCAGGAGATCAGCAGGCTGCACTATTTGGACAAACTTGTTTTGAAGCAGGTGAGGGCAAAAACACTTATGGAACAGGTTGCTTCCTCTTAATGAACACTGGCGAAACTCCTGTGTTTTCAAAGAACGGATTAGTCACCACTATAGCGTGGGGACTTGATGGCAAGGTCAACTATGCCCTAGAAGGCTCCGTATTCGTCTGTGGAGCGGCGATACAGTGGCTCAGAGATGAGATGGACATCCTGGAAAACTCTGCCGACTCAGAGGCAATGGCGCTGTCGGTGGAAGATTCGTGTGGTCTGTATGTAGTTCCTTCTTTCGTGGGATTAGGCGCACCATATTGGGACCCGTATGCTCGAGGTGCCATATTAGGAATCACTAGAGCCGCCAAAAAAAACCATCTTGTAAGAGCAACTTTGGAATCCCTAGCATATCAAACTAACGACCTGCTATGTGCTATGACGGAAGACTTAGGCGGAAATCTCCTATCATTAAAAGTTGATGGTGGAGCTTGCGTAAATAACTTTCTTATGCAGTTCCAATCAGATATAATTGACTGTGCTGTCAAAAGGCCAGTCTGCATAGAAACCACTTCTCTAGGCGCCGCCTATCTAGCCGGCCTCGCTACAGGCTACTGGCGCAACAAAGAGGATGTTCTGGAAAATTGGCAAGTAGAGAAAGTGTTTGAGCCAAACATGGAGGACAAAAAGCGTAGCGAAATGCTAGAGGGCTGGAAAAAGGCCGTAGGCCGCACAAGAAATTGGTCAAAAGAATAAGTTCATAAAAAAGAAAGGTAAGAAAAATGGAAAACAAGCAGCAAAATTTATCAATAGCAGCACTAGTGCTTGGAATTCTAAGCATAATTGCGTCGTGGGGAACTTCTATACTTGGGCTCATCCTGGGTATTATAGGAATCGTAATAGCTAAAAAAGCAAAGAGAGAGGAGACACCAAACTCCTTGATGACAGGCGGCCTAGTCTGTTCAATAATAGGAATCGCAATATCCGTAGTCAGATTTGTTATAGTGGTGCTCGTTGTAGGCCTTTGGGCTGCAACAGTTGGAGCAATGATGTAACTCTAATTTATCAAAGACCGCCAGTGAGTCAGATGACTTACAGGCGGTCTTTTTTTATCAAACAATGCCATTGCCTTATCCTCCCACCAAAGAACGGGGAATTTTTTATTTTTCACAAAAAATACACAAAAAATTTCACAAATAATATTGACAATGGCCTGTGGAAGTAGTATCTTAATATTATCGATTAGCACTCCGAAAGGGTGAGTGCTAACAAAGAAGGAGGTAGATATGGACCTGACAGAACGCAAATTAAAGATTCTACAAGCCATAATCAGTGATTATGTCAAGACTGCTGAACCGGTTGGCTCCAGAACTATTTCCAAAAAATACGACCTGGGGATTAGCCCAGCAACTATACGAAACGAGATGGCCGACTTAGAGGAGATGGGATATCTCAATCACCCACATACTTCGGCGGGAAGAGTTCCTTCCGACATGGCATACAGACTTTATGTCAATGCGCTGATGGAAAAAAAGGAACTGACTAAAGAAGAAAAAAATGTTATTGCCCAAAGGCTTCATTCTAATGTCAATGAGTTTGAGAAGACTATTGAACATGCAGCGACAGTGCTTTCAGAGATAACTAATCTGACATCATTTGCGGTAACACCGACTAAAAATGAGGATGCACTAAAGTTTGTCAACTTGCTGCCTGTAGACGAGAATACGGTAGTGATGATGATCGCTTCAGAAAGCGGGAAGATTTCCAACACGGCAATAAACATGAAAGTTCCTTACATTGAGGAAAACTTGCAGCTTCTTTCCAAAACTATGACTTACAACTACAAGGGTAAGAGTATCAGTCAGGTTTTGACAAACAATATAATAGAAAACTTTGAGACAGATATTGAAGTGATGAGTGGTCTTGAAAAGGATGTAATACCTAATTTCATGAAAACTCTTGAGGATATGCTCAATGTAAACCTTTATATGGAGGGACTTACCAACATATTCGACATCCCTGAATATAACGATTTGCAAAAGGCTAAGAGTTTCATAGAGATGCTCAGCCAAAAAGAAAATTTCACCAAGAAACTCATTGAGCGAGAAGACGGGGTAATCGTCACAATTGGTGAAGAAAATGCAGATGATGTTATGAATGATTGTGCCCTTATTACGGCAAGTTATCATGTGGACGGTAAGCTGATAGGTAAGCTTGGGGTTATAGGACCTACAAGAATGAAATACGGCGAAGTAACCTCCATAATAGAATATTTGACGGACAATTTGAGCGACACATTCAAGTTAGAAAGGGGAGGCGAAGAGGAAGATGAGTGATACTAAGAAAGAAAAGTGCTTTGAAGAAGAAGCAGAAAAAGTTGATGAGGGGGCTAAAGACGAATCAGAAACTTGT
>CAZUEH010000014.1:0-35118 GCA_964619315.1 uncultured Oscillospiraceae bacterium
AAAGGGGGATTTTTGTTTGTACTAGCTATTACAGCCCTAAACTTTCCATTTCTTTGTCGATTTGCTTTATCTCTACATTTCTCTTTGTTTTAGCTGTTGTAGTTTTGATTGTAGGTATCTCTGATAGGAAATATTTCTTTACCATTTTGTACGCTGGCATGGTGTTGTTGATTTCTTCCATATCCTGATCCAACTTCTTTGATAACTCTTCTACTGTCATGTTGTGGTCTTTTAGATATTCTTTGTCATAAACAACTTTAGCCCAGAGAACTAAATCAGTTGCTCTTTCCTTAGTAAATACCATGCTCTCATCCACATATGGTAGGAAGTTAATCTGGTTTTCGATTTCTTCTGGATATACATTCTTTCCGTTTTTCATTACGATGACATTTTTCTTTCGTCCACAGATAAACAAGTATCCGTCTTTATCAAAATATGTCAAATCGCCGGTGTGAAGCCATCCGTCCTGAATCATCTCATCAGTAGCTTCTTGATTATCATAATATCCAAGCATCATATTGTCTCCACGGACGATAAGTTCTCCGATACCTTCTTCATTTACATCTATTAGTTTTCCTTCAACGTTAGGCATTAGCTTTCCAGATGAGCCTGGTTTTAGATGTCTATAGGATTCACTGGAAATAGTTGGTGCTGTTTCTGTCAATCCATATCCTTGAACTGTAAGAATTCCTAAATTATTAAATCCTTCTGATACGACAGGGTCAAGTGCCGCTGCTCCATTGATTATGAAACGCATCTTTCCGCCTAGTTGTTCAATGATTGGTTTGAATATCTTTCTTCTCAAATTTATACCAAGCTTGTCACTTATCGCACAAACTTTTAGTCCAAATTTAATTTTGCCTTCCATTCCCTGTGCAGCAATACCCTTGGTGATTTTTTTGTACATGCTTTCTAATAGCAACGGCACGCTCATGATAACAGATACGCCATATTCTTTTAGATTAGCACTGACATATTTTAGTCCGTCGCAGAAAGTATTTTTCATACCTTGGGAAAGGAAAGTCAAAAGTCCAGACATGCCGTAGCAATGATGTAGTGGTAGAATCATCATGTTTACATCATCAGGGAAGAATAATTCTTCGCAATTCATTCCGTAGTTACAACTCATAAAGTTACGGTGAGATAACATAACTGCTTTTGATTGCGAGGTTGTTCCTGAAGTGAACAATAAGAAAGTCATGGTATCAGGATCGATTTCTGCGTCTAAATATCTTCTGTCTCCAGCTTCGACCAACTTTTGTCCCATATCGGTTAGGCCATCAATATTCTCTTTGTCTTCTGCCTCAAAATCCAAAGGAACAAGCAGTGACAAATTGGTTTTGCCATCTTCATATATACTTTCAATTACTGCGGCTTGTTTTTTATCATAAAAAATTACTTCAGTATTGCTTCGGCAAAGGCAGCTTTCTATTTCTTCTTTTTGCAGACCTTTGTCAAGTGGTACCATAACACCGACTCCACTAGCAGCAGTAAAATATGCTAAGCACCATTTATAGCTGTTATCTCCGATTACTGCAATTCTCTTATCTTTATACCCTTTTTCGATTAAAGCCGTGCCTAAGTATCCCATAGCTTCAAACATTTTGGCATATGTAGTATTAATGTATGTTACTTCCTTTGTTTTCTTGTCTTTTAATTTGGTAACAAAAGCGATTCTTTCAGCATATTGTTCTGCAGAGTTCCTTAGTAATTCACGCAAATCTCTAAACTCAAAGAACTTTTCTTCTAGCTTATAATCTTTCATAGTTACTCCTTCTAGTCACTTTAGATTCAGCTTCATTTTTCATATAAATAGGTTATCATTTGCAGAATATTCTGTCAAATGAAAGGTTTGTGAAGGCAAAACAAAAAACCACTATAAAAGTGGTTTTTGCTTATATACATTTAAATGATTTCTGCAATGTCGCATATTAGTTTTTCTGTCTTTTCCCAGCCTAGGCAAGGGTCCGTTATGGACTGTCCGTATACGCTTCCATTGATTGGTTGAGCACCGTCTTCAATATAGCTTTCTATCATTAGGCCTTTTACCATTTTAGCGACATCTGGACTAAAGGACATGGATTGAAGCACTTCTTTGCAAATTCGCACTTGTTCCAAGTATTTTTTGCCCGAATTGGCATGGTTGGCGTCAACTATTATGGCAGGGTTATCTAATCCCTCTTTTAAGTACATTTCAGAAACGCTTTTCAAATCTTCGTAGTGGTAGTTTGGTATGGACTGCCCCCTCTTATTCATGTGACCTCTCAATATTATATGAGCATATGGGTTGCCTTGGCTAACTACTTCCCAATTTCTATATATGAAAGTATGGGAGCTTTGTGCCGCAATTAGCGAATTCATCAGCACAGAAAGATCTCCACTGGTAGGGTTTTTCATGCCCACAGGAATATCCAGTCCACTTGCTGTTAGTCTATGAAATTGGTTTTCCACTGATCTCGCTCCTACTGCTATATAGGAAAGCAAATCACTTAAGTATCTGTAGTTTTCAGGGTATAGCATTTCGTCTGCACAGAAAAAGTCAGTTTCATGCATGGCTCTGATGTAAGTTTCTCTTATAGCAACAATGCCTTTGAGCATATCTTCTTCCATCTGAGTATCTGGCTGATGAAGCATTCCTTTGTACCCTGTTCCCGTAGTACGAGGTTTATTAGTGTACACTCTTGGGACTATACAAATTTTTTCTGATACATTGTCTTGAACCTTTCTAAGTCTTAGAAGGTAATCAAGCACAGCAGTTTCGTTGTCTGCTGAACAAGGCCCTACAAGAATTAAAAACTTGTTTGAGCGTCCTGCTAAAATATCTTTTATTTCCTTGTCCCGTTCCTCTTTCATCGCTTCGTATTTTTTGCTAATTGGGAACATTTCTTTTATATCCTTAGGTATGGGCAATTTTCGCCTGAATTCCATATTCATATATTTATTCCACCTTTTCCTTGTCGAATAGTTTTCTTCTTGCAGTGGAGCGTCTCATCATATCTTTGATGCCCTCTTTGTCAGCTTCCATAAGCATTCTCTCCAATTTAGAAAACTCCATTGTAAACAACTTCATTTGATGAAGTAGCGCGTCCTTGTTGAGCAAAAATAGCTCGCTCCAAAGTGTTTCATCTATGCGTGCGATTCTCGTTAAGTCGCGGAAAGAGTCTCCAGTGTAGTCCTCCAAAGCTTCTGTGTGATTACAGGTCATTAGCGACATCGCTATACCATGGGCTAACTGAGAAACGAAACCAATCATCTCGTCATGTTCATCGGGAGGTAACTCAGACAATCTGGCAAATCCAAGTATTTCACCAATTTCTTTGCAAATGGCTTTTGCCTCTTCTGTATTTTTTTCTGTTGGAACGACAATGTAGTTGGCATTGTAAAAAATCTCTTCGTTGCTGTTTTCTATACCAAGCTTTTCACGGCCAGCCATAGGATGTGCCGCGATGTATTCGCAATCATCTCTAAGAATATCTTGAATATCCTTTACGATGCCACCCTTTACACCTGTAACGTCAGTTATTATTGCACCGCTCTTTAGGTCCCACTGATTTTTTTCTATCCACTCTTTAAAAATGTGAGGGTACAAAGCGAATATGACAAGATCTGCTGCGCCTATCATTTTTCTATCGATTTTGCTAGAGCCATTCTTAATTATGCCATTTTCTAATGCAAATTCAATAACCTTTGGGTCGTTATCTATTGCATTTATTTCTAACCCATTCTTGGTAAACCCTTTGGCGTAACTTCCACCTATGAGCCCAAGCCCTACGATTAGTATGTTCATATTCTTATCAATTTTCAATTTGTTTTACCTCAATTCCTAAATCAATTAGCTTCTGGAAGAATTCCGGAAAGCTTTTAGTTACTGCTTCAGCGCCTTCTATGACGCCTCCTGTTGTCGTAAGCAATATAGCCTCGGACATTACTATTCTATGGTCGTTATAGCCTAACAACGCCTCTGTTGGCGGTCTAAACTGCGCCGGATATATGATTATCTCGTCATCATATACTGTAGCAGAAACCCCAAACTTTCTTAGCTCTTTAGCCATAACTTCTCCTCTATCACTTTCTTTAATTTTAAGACGACTTGTCCCCGAAAAAACTCCGCCGTTTTTAGCTGCCGCCACTGCAAAAAGTATCGGCCCTAAGTCTGGGCAGTCGGAAATATTTAATATTGGTGTGCCGGACTGTAGTTGATCAAACATTTTGCCATAAACTTTATCACCCTGAATACTTTCTGGTGATAAATTGCCGACTTCTACCTGCCCTCCCAAAGCGTTTAACGCTTCAAAGAATGCGGCGTTAGAATAATCGCCCTCTACACAAGCTTCCTCTGCGTAATATTCTTGGTTTCCTGGAATATAGATTGTATTCTCATCTTTCCACTGAACATCTACTCCAAAAACTTTTAGGGCGGAAATCGTCATATCAATATATGATCTGCTTTCTATCGGCGGAACTATTGTCACTGTGCTGTCTCCCTTTAAAAGAGGTAGTGCAAATAGTAATCCGCTTGTAAACTGGCTGGAAACATTTCCTGCTAGTTTGAAACTTCCTGACTTAAGTGGCCCTTTGACCATTAAACTGTTTGTATCTTGTGAGAAAAAGAGTCCTCTTTCTGCGCACAGAGTTTCATAAATTCCAAGGGGTCTTTCCATTAATCGTTCGCTTCCAGAAAGCAAAGTGTTTGCTCCTGTAACCAAGCAAATTGGTATGAAAAACCTCAACGTACTGCCGCTTTCCCTGCATGGCAATATGCCGTCAGGAATGGCCTTTTTTATGTCTACTCCTTTTACAGTTATGCTGTCATCATTTCTTTCGCAGGTTGCACCGATGGCTTTTAGGCAATCTATTGTCGCTAACACATCTTCTGATTCAGATATTCCCCGTACTGTGCAAGTTCCCTTTGACAGTCCTGCGCATATGAGTAAGCGATGAGCCATACTTTTTGATGGCGGTGCTTCTACAAACCCTTTGGCCTTGCCTTTTTCTATGATTACTTTCATTTATTTTCTCCAATGTTCTTAACCAAATAATCTATAGCTTGCAAGTAACCATCTGTTCCTTGTCCCATTATAGTAAGGCAGCAGGCCTCTCTTATATAGCTTTTATGACGAAATTCTTCTCTCTGATAGACGTCAGAAATATGAACTTCTACTGTAGGAATACTAACGCTCTTGATAGCATCTAATAATGCAATACTCGTGTGAGTGTAAGCTCCAGGGTTTATAACTATTCCATCAACTTTGTCCCAATAGGCCTTTTGTATTCTGTCTACCAAGTCACCTTCATGGTTAGATTGATAAAAATCATAGGCTATGTCACGCTCAGTACAATAAGTGCCAATTTTGTTGAGCAAATCTTCATAGGTAGCCGCTCCGTACTTGTCCGGCTCCCTTATACCTAGCATATTCAAATTTGGACCGTTTATTATGACTAAATTCATTTAAATTCCTCCAAAATTTCTTCAGTTGCTTTTTCAATAGAACTTTGGTTTTTGATTATATAATCCGCCGTTGAAATATAAGTAGGATAACGTTCTTCGTATCTCTTTTTAATTTCTTCTTTGTTATATGCCCTTGGCCTATCATCAGTAGGCACTAGCAGCTCAGGAGATCTGTCTATGAAAAACACTTGTCCATTTAACTTCATGGCATTTACATTTTCTTTTTTAAGTATTGCTCCGCCTCCCGTAGCTATTATTGCACCGGACTTTGTGGAAACTTCTCTTATTATCTTGCTTTCTATATCTCTAAAATACTTTTCTCCGTATTTTTCAAACATCTGGCTTATTGTCATTCCTTGATCTTTTTCTGCGAGCAAATCAGTATCATAAAAGGCTCTGTCCAATTTTGCTGCCAAATCCGTTCCAATAGTTGTTTTGCCGCTAGCAGGCATTCCTGTCAAAACTATATTTGATTTGTTTTTATATAATTGAGAAAAAACCTTTTCCGCTGTTTCACGGCTATATGAAACTCCGAGGAAAAATTCCGAAGCCTTAACGGCTTGTGTCGCCAACATATATAATCCGCCCTCTGCCTTTATGCCCTTTGCTAAGGCTTGAGATATCAGAGAAGTTCTTAACGGGTTATATATTGCATCTACAACGCCTTCCAAAGAATTAAATTCATCTAAGTCCAATGGTTGCTCTAATAGGTTTGGATACATTCCGCAAGGTGTAGTGTTTATTATAACCTGCGAATCAGAATGAGCCATCGCTGCCTCTTCATAAGATATTGTACCGTCGTAGCCGTTACGGCTTACCTTTAGAATCTCTTTTGCTTTAAGCTCCTTGCAGACTCCGTATGCTGTATCTGATGTGCCGCCTGTGCCTAATATCAACACTTTTTTATCAGCAACATCTATTTTTGCATGGTTTATCAATGCTACGAGGCCATCAAAATCCGTATTGTGACCGATAAGTTTGCCCTCGATATTCTTAATGCAATTAACTGCACCAAGAGTTTTAGCCTCTTCTGTCATCTCGTCTATATACGGTATGACTTCCTGCTTGTAAGGTATAGTCACATTGACTGCTTCAAACTCTTTTTTCTCAAGAAAAACTCTTAGCTCATCTGATGTGAGCTCAATTAATTCATAATTATAATCTGCTATCTGCTCGTGTATTTCTTTGGAAAAGCTATGACCTAGTTTTTCCCCTATCAATCCATATTTACACATAATTAACTCCTAAGAAAGTCTGTGCCAAAGTGAACTGTCAATAAGTCTCCTATAGTCAAAGCTGTTACTGCATCTACCACCGCTCTGGCTCTATGCACAATAGCAGGGTCGTGTCTTCCTATTATTTTAAGCTCTGCGTTTTCGCCTTTTCTAAAATTGACAGTCTCTTGATTTTTGAAAATAGAAGGAGTTGGTTTAATTGCTGTGCGAAAAACCACAGGCATGCCATTAGTTATTCCGCCATTTATACCGCCACTATTATTTGACTTTGAAACAATCTTGCCATCCACATATCTTAATGGATCGTTTGCCTCAGAGCCTTTCATCGATGTGATTCCAAATCCTGCGCCAAACTCAATTCCTTTTACAGCAGGCACAGAAAAAATTGCATGGGCAATCATTCCTTCTACTGTATCAAACCACGGTTCTCCTACTCCACATGGAAGTCCTATGACAGCTGTTTCCAAAATTCCGCCAACGCTATCTCCTTCTTCAAATGCTTTTAGGATTTCTTCTTGCATCTGAGCTGACTTTGCTTCATCCAAAGCCGGAAACCCAAGATTGGCAAGATTTTTAATGTCATCATCGTATTTGTCAAAAGTTCTATCTTCTATTCCATAACAATTTTTTATGTGAGTTCCTATATATATTCCCTTGTCTTCTAAGGCTTTCATAACAATTGCACCGACTGCAACTAGCGCCGCTGTTATTCTGCCAGAAAAATGGCCACCGCCTCTAAAGTCCTCAAAGCCTCCGTACTTATAAAACCCTGTAAGGTCTCCATGAGAAGGTCTAGCCAATTGGCTCATAACATCATAGTCTTTGCTTTTTGCATCTTCGTTTCTTATGATGATTGACAATGGTGTTCCAGTAGTATAACCATTAAAAACCCCACTTAATATTTCAACAGCATCTGTCTCCTGTCTTTTTGTCGAAATATCACCTTTGGGTTTTCTTTGGTTCATCTTTTCGTTTATATACTTAGTGTCTACTTTAATTCCGGGAGATATTCCATCTAAAACAGCTCCTAAGGCTGACCCATGACTTTCCCCAAATAGAGTAACTGTCAGTGCTGATCCCATAGTGTTTTTCATATGAACACCTCCTGATAGGCCTTTAAAAGTTCGTCTCTTTGGCATTTCACAAATTTGTATGTTCCGATTGTATCCACCTGTACAGTGACTACCAATTCTCCTTGAGACTTTTTGTCGTGCATAGCAGCATCGGTTACTGCCTTGCTGTCTGCATTACATGTCACTGACAATCCTTCTCTAATGAGAATCTTTTTTAGCCTTTCTCTTATATATGGTTCACACATCGGAAGCATTCCAAGGGCTACACATTCTCCATGAAGTAAGTCTGTCACGCTTTCAATTCCATGTCCTAATGTATGTCCAAAGTTTAAGGCTTTTCGTAGCCCTGCTTCTCTTTCGTCTTGCTCTACAACATTGGCTTTTATTTTTAAGGCTCCTTGTATAGCCTCTTCTAAAATGTCTGCAATCTCTTCTTTCTCGATTAGCTTAAAAAGTTCACTATCAAAAGTTGCTGCCATTTTTATGATTTCTGCACTACCGCAGGCAAATTGTCTTTTATCTAATGTCTTTAAAACCTCTGGATCAATAATCACTGCCTTTGGTTGATAAAAAGCCCCTACTATATTTTTTATTCCATCAAGGTCCACAGCGGTTTTTCCGCCTATGGAAGAATCCACTTGGGATAACAATGTAGTTGGGATGTTATAAAAATCCACCCCTCTCATGTAACAAGACGCTGCAAAGCCTGCCAAGTCACCTACTACACCTCCACCTACTGCTACAACACAGTCGGTTCTACCAAAGTTTTCTTTGAGCATAGTCTGGCATAGATATTCAAAGTTCTTTAATGTTTTAGATGCTTCTCCTGCTTCGATTGTAACTATTATTCCATCTTTGCAAGCTTTTTTGACAGTCTCAACATATTTTTTCGGAACTCCATTATCAGTAACTATCAAAACCTTTCTATCAAGGTTTAATAGATTGCCCACTTCTTGAAGGGAATTCCTTTGAAGAGTTATATTATAGCTATTCTTTTCTAAATTTACAGGTATTATCATCTCATATCTCCTGATCATGCAAATTGCTATATGAACCTACGATTTTGATTTTATCGCAGCAGCTTTTCATTTCTTCTACACATTTTTGGCCTTCTTCTCCATAAATGTCTCCCTCTGCTTCCACATAGAAATAATACTGCCATAGTAATTCTTTCATAGGTCTTGAGCGCAAAGTTCTCATATTGAAGCCATGTTGTCCAATAATTTTAAGAGCTTCTGCCAATGAACCAGCTTCATTTCTGGCGGTGAACAAAAGGGAAAAATGAGTATTGTCACCATCGCTTGTATCTCTTCTATCTGTTCTTGAAAAAACTGCAAAGCGAGTTGTATTAGATCTATCGTCATTTATGCTTCTTGCAATAACTTCTAGCCCAAAGAGTTTAGCAGATTCAGCACTCGCTACAGCCCCAATGCTCTTATCTTGATGTTCTTTTACATATTCTGCCGCTAATGCGGTATTTGAATGTTCAATCTCATCTAAATTATTGCCCTTAATGAATGATGTACATTGGGAAAGTGCCTGAGGATGACTTACTACCGTCTTTATGTCCTTTAGGGTAGCTCCTTGGATTCCAAGTAAGTCATGAGTTACTGCCAAGTCATACATTCCATTTATGAACAGGGTTCCTGCATACATCAAGTCATTGACTTGATCGACGTCTCCTGCAAAACTATTTTCTACTGGAAGTACTGCACAATCACATTCTCCGTTTTCTACAGCCTCATAAGCTTTTTTGAAGCTAGTATAAGGTATCTTCTGTGCTCCCGGAAAAACTTTAGATGCTGCTATGTGTGCGAAAGCACCCTCAGTACCGCTATAAGCAACCTTAAGGCCTTCCAAAATTCCGCTCTGATATCTGCGTGCTATTTCCATTACGCTCTTCATGAAGCTTACGTAATGAGACTTAAGCTCTGGCTTTTCCATTCTATCAATACCATTTTGCAACACTTGCTCTTCGCGCTTTGGGTCATATACTGGAAGTCCATTGTCCTTTTTATACTGGGCAACTTTTTTAACTAATTCCATTCTATCCTCAAAGAGTTCAGCCATTTGGTTGTCAGTTTTGGTTATTTTTTCTCTTATTTCTTTTAGTTCTTCTGTGTTTTTATTGTTTTTAGTTATATTTATCATATTCACTCCTAAAGTTATCACTGTTAACTATACTGAATTATAAACATTTTAGCCTTTTAAGTCAACAGTTCTTTAAAAAATATTGCATAATTTAAATTTAGATATTATAATACAGTTAACAGTATTAACTCAAGGAGGGTTTTATGGAAGATATCGACAGATCGGTCATGCTAAAAGAAAAATTGCTTACTGCTGGTATAGATGAAATGGTAGTTCATGGAATAAAGGGTTTTTCTCTAAGACGAGTGGCTGCTGCCTGCGGTGCAAGCTGCGCCGCTCCATACAAACATTTTAAGAACAAAGAAGATTTCATCGAAGAAATAATAGCTTATGTCAATGAAAAATGGGATCGCCTGAGTTCACAAATAATAAACGCATTTGATGACCCAAAGGAACGAATTGCTCAACTATGTATAGCCAACGTGAGATTCAAAATATCAAATCCACTTTATGGGATGGGGAAGAAAACCTTTGATGAAAAAATATCTTCCCAGGTTGAAGCCTATTTCGCTACGGATTGCGATGAAAAGCTATTTTTAGTATCTACGATAGTGACTGGCGCTGCTACTCTTATGTCAGAAGGTAAAATGGACAATACAGATTCCAATTTTCAACTGTTAAGAGAGAATATACTAAATGAGCTTGAATAATGCATAAAATAAAAACACCTTTATCTAGATTTAATCTTTAAGATAAAGGTGTTTCTTTTTATATGATTTCATACATCTTTACGGCGTCTTCTTTTTTGCAAGATTCGCTCAATTCCAAGACCTTTGCAGATATGGAACTGTTGCCGAATTCTACTCTTATAGTGTCGCCCAATTGGACCTCCGAACCAGCCTTGGCGGTCTTGTCGTTAATGAAGACACGGCCTTGATCACAGGCATCTTTGGCGACGGTACGCCGCTTTATGAGCCTGGAATTTTTTAAGAACTTGTCTATTCTCATATGGCTCTTTTAAGACAAACTATTTGTTCACTGCGTCCTTTAAAGCCTTACCTGCTTTGAATACAGGAGCCTTTGAAGCTGCAATTTCAATTACTTCTTCAGGTTTTCTTGGATTTCTTCCCTGTCTTGCTTTTCTTTCTCTTGTTTCGAAAGTACCAAATCCGATTAACTGTACTTTGTCGCCCTTGATTAGAGCTTCTTCAACGCTTGCAACTAATGCACTAATTGCTAATTCAGCGTCCTTCTTTGTAAAATTAGTTTTTTCTGCTACTGCAGCTACCAATTCAGCTTTGTTCATCTTAAATTCCTCCTAAATTATTATTGACTAGATTTCGCGTCGGATTTTTCCAGCTCTTTTGCCTGATTCCACAACTCGTCCATCTCTTCTAAACTCATATTTTCTAGAAGCTTTCCGTCGGATAAGCTTTCTTTTTCTACATAAGAAAATCGTCTGATAAACTTTTTTGTTGCCATTTGCAAAGCGTCCTCTGGATCCACATTCAGAAATCTGGCTACATTTACTACAGAAAACAACAGGTCACCCAGTTCTTCTGCAATATGATTTTGATTTTCGGTATGCTCACTTGCTTCCGCAAGTTCTTCCGCCTCTTCTTGAACCTTGTCAAAAGCACCGGAAACATCTTCCCAATCAAAGCCAACTTCTGCTGCTTTTTTTTGGACTTTTGCAGCTCGGGTTAAAGCTGGTAATGCTTTAGGAACCCCTTCCATAATTTGGATATTGTTGGTTCCCTTTTTCTCCTCTGCCTTGATATTCTCCCATTTTTCTAGCACTTTGTCAATATATTTTACATCTTTATTTAATGTTTCCTCTAAAAAAACGTGTGGATGACGCCTTATCATCTTCTCACATTCCCTATTTATTACATTTGTAATATCAAATTGGCCGTTTTCCTCCGCTAATTTAGAATGGAATACTACTTGAAGAAGTACATCACCCAGTTCCTCTTCAAGGTTATCTATATCATTATTTTCGATTGCTTCCACTGCTTCATACGCTTCTTCTATCATACACGCTCTTAATGTGTGGTGGGTTTGCTTCCTATCCCATGGACATTCTTTTCGCAGGACAGTGATTATTTCTTGAAGCCTCTTTATGGATTCTCCAGAATCAGAAGCCGCTTTTAGCAGGTGCAGATACTCTTTTTTCATGCTTTCATCCTTTATTTTATGAATTTATCTAAAATTCTAACCAGCTTTTCCCCTTTAGGCATTCTGCCTATTTCTTCTTTTGTTATAGCCTTTGTTGCTAATATTAGAACACAATATACCACTACTCCGATTGCAATCGCTACTAATGTAGACATGCTATTGCTTCCTAACAAGGAGAATACAAGTTTATATGACCCAAAGGCACATAAACCCATCAAACCTGCCGCAATGGTAGGTTTTAAGAATGTTAAAGTAAAATCGACTTTAACTCCAGTGTGACGCTTCATGTCTCTCATATTAAGAAGTAGGGCTACAGCATATACAAATACTGAGCCGATAGCCGCCCCCTTAATATTAATCGCAGGAATCGCTACTAATATATAAGTGAGCACAACTTTTCCTACAGCGCCTATGGCAAGGTTTTTCATAGGAAGGGCTTGCTTGTTTACCCCTTGCAAAATTCCGTTAGATGTTTGGAGCAATGCCATGAGGGCCACATTTATACACATTATTGCTAATGTAGGTGCTGCATTGATTGCACTTTCTGGTTCTGTCGGGAATAGTAATAGTAAAATCGGTTTTGCCAAAGCCATCATTCCTGCGGCACAAGGCATTCCAATTATCATGCTTACTCGCATTCCCAAATTTATATTTTCATGAATTTCTTTTTTATCTTTTAATTTGTATGCTGCTGCAATAGCTGGAACCATTGCAACGGCAATAGCCTGCGTTATAACTTGTGGCAAGCCCACCATAGTGTTGCAATATGCACTTAGCTGTCCCCAAAGATTTCTCGCATCTATTTCAGAAAATCCACCGTCTAACAATCTTCTTGTAACTATGGTACTGTCAGCGAAGTTAACTAATGGCAATATTGATGCTCCGATAGTGATTGGAATTGCAATTATCAATATCTGCTTCACAATAGTCATGGTTTTTTCATGTTTTCTACGTTCACCTGAGGTTCTAGCCGCACGAATGCTCATTTTGACATGATACCTTATGGCTCTTTTGTTAAAAGCATATATAAGCATTATAACGCCCAAGCCCGCCGCCGATCCTACAGTTGCTCCGAAGGTTGCTCCAGCAGCTGCTTTTTCAAGACCGTCTTTGACAAACAAAAATGCCAAAACTAATCCTACTGCAACTCTGAATATCTGCTCTACGAATTGTGAAATCGCTGTTGGGTTCATGTTCTGTCTGCCTTGGAAATATCCTCGGTATGCTGACATTACTGGTACAAATATAAGTGCTGGTGCAATTGCTTTCACTGGTAAGATGGCGCCTTGATCTTTAAATACATAGTCTGCCATAAATTCTGCTCCAAAAAAGCATACTACAAAAGCAAAAATTCCAATAAACATGAGCAGCCATCTTGAAACTTTAAACACTCTCTGAGCGCTCTCATAATCATTTATAGCTATTCTTTCGGAAACAAGTCTAGAAATGGCAACAGGTATTCCTGCAGTTGCTATAACCAAAAACAAGGCATACAAAGGATACGCATATCCATAATATGCCATTCCTTCTACACCTATAAGTGCTGTTAGTGGAATTTTGAATACCGCACCTAATATTTTTACGAGGATACCCGCAATACCAAGCACTGCAGTCCCCTTTAGTATCTTACTCGTCCCCATCAACGATGTCCTTTCCTTATAGGTGAGCTAAAGTTCTTTCTGTGGATTTTTGAGCCTCGAAAATAGTTCTTTCCAAATCTATAGTAGTAAATTCGCCATTATCATAAAGCACTTTGCCGTCTACCATTGTAAGTATTACATCGCTTCCTGACGCCGAATATACTAAGTTGTTTTTCAAATCATGTATCGGATGCATGTGAGGCTGTGCAATGTCAAGAACGATCAAATCCGCTCTTGCCCCCACTTTTAAAATGCCGCAGTCTTCTCTTCCTTGTCCTAATGCACCGGCTCTTGTAGCCGCGTACAAAGTCTGAGTTGGCGATACCACCTCTGGGTCACTAAAGCGAGCCTTCGAAGACACTGCAAACATTTTCATTTCCTCTATGAAGTTCAGGCTGTTATTGCTGGCTGTGCTGTCGGTTCCTATCGCTACATTGAGACCTTTTGAAAGCATTTGCGGTACATTACTAACTCCGCTAGCAAGTTTCAAATTGCTCACTGGGTTAGCTGCTACAGTCGCATTTCTTTCTTTTAGAATATTGTAATCTTCACCCTCAATCCAGACACAATGAGCCGCAGTAGTCGGCACATCGAAAATCCCTAATTCATTGAAGTATTGCACCGGTGTTTTACCACCATGGCGTTCCTTGCACTGCTCGTGCTCAGATTTTGTCTCAGAAATATGTACGTGCATTCTGATGTTATTTTCTTTGGCATATCCTCCAACCGCTTCAACTGCTAATTGATTGGAAGTGTATTCTCCATGAATGCTTGCATCCATCTTTAACCTACCATCACATGTATTGTGATACGCCTCGACGGTTCTTTTCATCTCTTGCATAGACGAAAGCTGCCAAACATCACTTTGATCAAAGTTTACAATTGCTCTGGAGATATTGGCTTTTACTCCGCTATCCACGACTGCTCTTTGCATATCATCGATAAAGTAATACATCTCACTTGAAGAAACTATACCAAACCTCAAAGATTCCGCATAAGAAAGCATTGTTCCCCAATAAGCTGCGTTTCCATCCATCTTATCTTCAAATGGAAAGATTCTTTTGTTTAGCCAGTTTTGCAAAGTCATATTCTCGCCATATCCCCTCATAAGTGACATTGGAGAGTGGGCATGAGAATTATAAAAACCGGGCATCAGAAATTTGCCTTTACCATCGTATTCTCGGCAAAATTCCCCATCCGGTTTGTCTTTTCCTATATAAATTATGCGGCTGTTCTCTGTGGCCACATACATGTTTTCTTGAATTTTCAAGTCTTCGTCTAAAATCGTAATATTTTTGAAAAGCATATCTGTTCTCCTTGAATACTATCAATATCTTTAACAACTTATTTTATCACATCTTCTCAATTTTTTCCAACCCTTTCCAATAGGCTTCGACGAAAAGGTTTGAAAAATATAAGCCACCGGCTGTGCCGGTGGCTATCTACAATGCTAATTACCTTTGATTTCCCCCTTAGCGTCTTTTCTGTTCTCCGCCAATATTTCCAAAAGTTTCAAGGTGTCATCTAAGTTTCCTTTTCCAAGCATTTGATTGTTAACCATCGGCACTTTGCCTAACAGCGATTTTCTCTGGGCCTTAGGAGAACCAATAGTTAATCTAATAAATGGTTGTTGCCCGCCATGAAAAAATAGTCTTGGGCCGAATGCTTCTGTAGCATTGGCAAGTCCATAGCCACTTAATGGGTTTTTGGCATCGAAATTAAGAATAACCTTGTTATCATTTTGCTTTATTTCAGTAATGGACATTAAGCCAGCTAAATGTCTTATATGTGATATTTTAATGAGATTGATCGTAGATTGAGGCACATCGCCAAAACGGTCTATAAGTTCGTCGATTATTTCGTCCTCGTCGTCTCTTGTTCTTATGGTAGCAATCTTCTTGTACATTTGTAGTTTAATCACTTCGCTAGCAATATAGCTTTCAGGGATATAAGCAGATGCTTTAAGGTCAACAGTTGTTTCTTCTTTATCCTCATTGACAATCTGCCCTTCAAGGCTTCTTACAGCATCATCAACTAACTTACAATACAACTCGTATCCGATATTGATCATATGGCCATGTTGCTCTGTCCCCAACATGTTCCCCGCCCCTCTTATTTCGAGGTCTCTCATTGCAATCTTAAATCCGGAGCCGAATTCCGTAAAGTCCCTAATGGCTTTGAGACGTTTTTCCGCCGTTTCGCTGAGTACCTTGTCTTTTTTGTACATAAGATACGCATAGGCTTGTCTGTTGGAACGACCTACTCTTCCTCGCAATTGGTAAAGCTGTGAAAGTCCATATCTATCGGAATCCATGATTATCATGGTGTTAGCATTCGGAATGTCTATTCCTGATTCGATTATAGTGGTAGCGATTAACACATTGTTTTCGCCGTTTATGAAGCTCATCATAGTATCTTCCAAAAGAGTTTCATTCATCTGCCCATGCCCAACAGCAATGCGCGCTTCTGGCACCAATTCCTGTATCTTAGACGCTATCTGCTGAATGCCACGAACTCTGTTAAAGACTACATACACTTGTCCGCCTCTTCCTATTTCCCTTTCCACAATGTCCCTGATTAGATTTTCATCTTGCTCAAGTACATAAGTTTGAACAGGGTACCTTTCTTCTGGCGGTTCTTCGATAAGGCTCATATCTTTTACACCTGTCAAGGACATGTTGAGAGTTCGAGGAATAGGTGTTGCGGAAAGAGTCAGAACATCAACATTTTTCTTGAATTGCTTTATTCTTTCTTTGTGCTCAACTCCAAATCTTTGCTCTTCATCAACAACAAGTAAGCCCAAATCTTTAAAGGCTACGTCTTTGGAAAGCAATTTATGAGTGCCAATTACTAAATCCACACTCCCTTTTTTAAGGCTTTCTAAAATATCTCTTTGTTGGCTTCCGCTTCTAAATCTAGAAAGAACTTCTCCTTTAAACGGGAAATTTTCAAAACGCTCTTTTAGCGTGTAATAATGCTGGTTTGCCAGTATGGTTGTAGGCACCAATACAGCTGCCTGTTTTCCCTCAGCTAAGCATTTGAACAACGCTCTAGCGGCGACTTCTGTTTTTCCGAAGCCCACATCTCCACAAAGGAGTCTATCCATTGGAAATGGCTTTTCCATATCCTTTTTAATTTCAATAGTTGCTCTGAGCTGATCATCGGTTTCTTCAAATGGGAAGCTATCTTCGAATTCCTTTTGCCATACAGTATCATTAGCAAATGGATATCCTTTTTCTATCTTTCGGTGAGCATACAAATCTATTAAGTCTTTTGCAAAAACTGCAATAGCTGCCTTAGCTTTGGCCTTTGTCGCCTTCCATTCGCCACCAGAAAGCTTGTTCACCCTTGGAGAGCCACTGTCCCCTCCAATATATTTTTGAACAAAGTCCATCTGTTCTACAGGAACATAAAGAAAGTCGTTTCCTGCATATTTTATCTTGATATAATCTTTCTTTTCGCCTTGGACATTAAGCTGTTCAATTCCGGTGAACTTGCCTATACCATGATTTTCGTGAACTACATAATCTCCCGAACGCATGTCATAAAAGGATTGAATTTTCTGTCCTTTTTCTTTAAACCCTTTGCGATGTTTCGGTTTTTTGCTGTATTTGAATATGTCATTTTCGCTTATCCAACAACGCTTCTCGTCAGGAAAATCAATACCACTGCTTAGACTTCCTTGTGCAAATTGTATCTTTTCGTCTAAATTTATTCTAGAGGAAAAGTCTTTTAAATTTGTCAGCCTATCCTGAGAATTAGCCACAATGGTTATAGAATATCCTTTTTTTACATAAGTCTTTAATTCTGATTCTAACAATGTCAAATTGCCCGCAAAATTTATCATTTGGCGGCTGTTTACATTATGTATTTTATCAAAGGTATCAATACCTATTACTCTCTTTGGAAATGGAGTGAAAATAACAGTGCTCTTTCTACTAAGCACCGGCCTAATATCGTTAAATCCGCCGATAAGCCTTGCGTCCTTTGGAATAACATCTCCTCGCTCTAAAAGTACCTTAAAATCCTCTTTTAGCTCCTTCTCGCGCAATTCTAGAAGCTCAAATATTCTTTCTGGGTCATCAAGAAGCACATTCCCTTTTTCCATGTAATCCCAAAGGTATTCCGTCTCTGGATAAAAATAATGTACATAGTTTTCAAGGAGCTGCATGTTGGACACATTCTCAATATAATCACAAGTTTGTGCTGACACCTTTCGCAATTTGTCAGCTGTTTCAGGTGAAGTTTCCTCAACTTTTTTAGCTTGTTTTTCATACTCTTTAGCAATCAAGGCACAGGCCTTGGAAAATGCATCACCAGAAGCCGCAATTTGCTGCGCTGGGTATATTTCTATGTATTTTAGATTTTCTATGGATCTTTGGGTGTCCAAATTAAAAGTTCTTATTGAATCGATTTCATTGCCAAAAAACTCTATTCTATATGGGTAGTCTGCATCAGGAGTAAATATGTCTATAATTCCTCCTCTGCTACTAAACTGCCCGTGACCATCCACCATAACAGAATATTCGTATCCCATTGATACTAGTTTTTCTCTTAGCTCTTCTATCTCTATTTCTTCACCAAGATTAACTTTTGTAACGTTTTCTTCAAAAGTCTTGTGTGGAGTTATCTTTTTGATTGCAGCAGAAATAGGCGCTATAACAATGACAGGTTCTCCTGTCCTTAGCACCTTCAAAACTTTCATTCTTTCAATTAAGCGATCCTGATTTCTCGCATCATATTTTAGAAAAACCTGTTCTTCTTCAGGCAAGACCATGATTTTCTTATCCTTGACAAAAAAAGAAAGGTCACCTGCCAATCTCTGCCCTCTTATAATATTAGGAACAATGATTATGCTTTGACTCTCTTCTTTTGTTATATGAGCGACTACAGGAGCAATGCGGGCTTCAGAAACCCCCGAAATGTTAATCATTTTTTACTTCCTCTACTGCTTCTTTTTCTTTTTTAGGCCTTATGTTATATTCGTTCATGGCCTTTTCTATTCCTTTTTCTACTATGCAAGCAGCCCCGTCGGCAGCTTTTGTAAGGGATTCTTCGAGTAAGGTTTTTTCACTTTTTGTTACTCCACCTGTTACATAATCTATCAAATCCTCTTTTTTACCCGAGCCAATTCCCACCCTAATTCTAGGAAAATCGCCTGTGCTGATTTGATTCACTATGCTTTTCATCCCATTGTGAGTCCCCGCACTACCTTTTTTTCTAATTCTCATAGTGCCAGTAGGAATGTCGATGTCATCATATATAACTATGAGTCTTTCGGATTCCTCCTTGTAATACTCAAGAGCCTGTCTAACCGACTCTCCGCTGAGGTTCATGTAAGTCTGTGGTTTTATTAGCAAAACCTTTTGACCGGCGATTCTACCCTCACCGGTCAAGGCTTTGAATTTGAGTTTGTTTACTTTTATATCGTATTTCTCTGCCAAAAGGTCAACGGCTAAAAAACCCATGTTATGACGAGTACTCTCGTATTTTTTACCGGGGTTTCCAAGTCCCGCTATTATATACATATCTTTTAACCTTTCATTGGCAATTATGATTTTAGTCGAACAATACGCTGATAGATCCGTTAGTAAATACTCTTGTCATTGCTTCTGCAAATAGCGGTGCTGCTGACAAGATTGTCATTTTTTCTAATCTCTTATCTTCAGGTAACGGAACAGTATTTAGAAGTACTAACTCCTCTATAGCTGATTCGTCAAGTCTTTGTATAGCAGGGCCTGACAATACAGGGTGAGTAGCTGTTGCCCTAACTGATTTAGCTCCCAACTCTTTTATAGCGTTGGCAGCGTTGCATATTGTTCCTGCGGTATCAATCATATCATCAATAATGATACAATTTTTATTTTCAATGTTACCGATTATATTCATAATCTCACATTTGTTTGGCTCTGGTCTTCTCTTATCTATGATAGCTATCGGGCAATCTAGATATTGAGCTAAGTTTCTTGCTCTTGTTACACTGCCGTGGTCAGGTGAAACAACAACTAAATCTTCCATGTGACTTTCTTTGAAATATCTTGCGATGATTGGCATTCCCAAAAGATGATCAACTGGAATATCGAAGTATCCCTGAATCTGATTAGCGTGCAAGTCCATAGTCAACACTCGATCTGCTCCTGCCGCTTCAATAAGGTTAGCTACTAACTTAGCAGTGATAGGGTCTCTCGCTTTTGCTTTTCTATCCTGCCTTGCATATCCGTAGTAAGGAATAATCGCATTGATTCTTCCTGCTGATGCTCTTTTCATTGCATCTATCATTATGAGTAGTTCCATGAGGTTGTCATTTACTGGGTTTGAAGTGGATTGTACGATATATACATCTAACCCTCTTACGGTTTCCCAAATGTTTACCGAAATTTCGCCATCACTGAATTTTGTGACTGTAGATCTGCCTAGTGGTCTCCCCATAATTCCTGCAATTTCTTCTGCAAACTCCGGGTTAGAGTTCCCCGCAAATACTTTGTAATCAGCAAATACTCCGCTTCTCAATTTGTGTACCTCACCTTCTAATTTCCTTTAGTTTTTAATTATTTTATTTTTTTAAAATCCCTTTGGCAGACGCCCAGCCGGATTTTTTTACTGCTTTTGAGCGAGCTATATACAATGAATCCGCCTCTACATCGTCAGTCACTGTACTTCCCGCTGCTATATATGCTCCCTCTCCTACTCTTACAGGAGATACAAGATTGCTATTGCAACCTACAAATGCGTTATCTTCTACTACTGAACGATACTTGTTAGTTCCATCATAATTAACAAATACCACACCGCATCCAAGGTTAACATTTTTTCCTATATCAGCATCGCCTATGTATGTAAGATGTGAAGCTTTTGCACCATTTCCCATGGTGGAATTCTTAATTTCAACAAAATCTCCAACTTTGCATTTTTGGCCGACATTGCTGCCAGGTCTTAGATATGCAAAAGGGCCAACAGTTGTTTCGCTACCAACTGAGCTTTCAGTAATAACAGAACTTTTTATGTCCACTTTGTTGTCGATTTTAGAATCTTTTATGACTGTATTCTGCCCAACAAAGCAATCTTCACCTATTACAGTTTTGCCTTGCAATGTTACGCATGGGCCAATTACTGTTCCTCTGCCAATAACAACTGCTTCGTCTATGTAGGCTGTAAATTCGTCTACAAAAGACACTTGATTATCAATATGCTTTTGAATTATTCTAAGACGCGCATCTCGCTTTTCTTCCATATTTTTTAAACTCATAGTGTCCTCCTTATTTTCAATCTTGCTATTTTTCTAAAATTAGTTCGCCTACTTTGTATATGTCTCCTGCTCCCATGGTTAACACCAAGTCGCCTTTAGATGCATTTTCTCTTACATAGTTAGCAATATCCTTAAAATCTTCCATGAATTTTACATCTTTTCCAGGATGATTGTCTTTTATTTTTTCGACTAGCTGGGTTGCTGAGATTTTATTAATATTCTTTTCTCTCGCTGCATATATTTCTGCCATAATGAGTTGGTCGGTCTTTTCAAAAGACTCAGCAAACTCATCAAACAAAGCTAATGTTCTCGTATAAGTATGAGGCTGGAATATGCACCATAGTTTATTGTGCGGAACATTTTGGCAAGCAGATAATGTCGCCTTAATCTCTGTAGGATGGTGCGCATAATCATCTACTATCTTGATGCCTTGATCAGTTGTTCCTACAATATCGAATCTTCTTTGAGTTCCGGTATAATTTTGTAGTGTTGTTTTTATTATGTTTGCATCTATCCCAAGGCTATGACAACACGCAAATGCCGCCAAAGCATTTAATACATTATGTTCTCCCGGAACTGAAAGTTGCACTCTGCTAAGAAGTTCCCCGTCTTTTATAACATTGAACTCAGGCATTCCACTTTCGTTAAAAATTAAGTCTGCCCCATAATAGGTGCAGTTTTCATTAAGACCAAAAGTAACCACATTGTCTAAGTTCTTAATAACTTGATTTACAAACGGGTTTGCTTCGTATGCAACGATTAGACCTTTTTGTGGAACTAATTTAGCAAACTTATCAAATGAACTAACTATGTGGTCAATATCTTTAAAATAATCCAGATGATCTGAATCTATATTTAATATGATTTCGATTTTAGGTCTAAGACTAAGAAAACTGTCCATGTACTCGCATGCTTCTGTAATGAAGTATTTGCTATTGCCAACTTTAGCGTTGCCACCAATTTCAGCCAGATTGCCACCCACCAATATGGTTGGTTCTGTCTTAGCGTTTTCTAAAATTAAAGAAACCATAGAGGTTGTAGTGGTTTTTCCGTGTGTACCAGAAATAGCAATGCTATTTTCATATTCATCCATCAATATGCCTAGCATTTCGGCTCTTGTTATAGCAGGAATCTCCTTGGTCTGTGCTAACAGAAGTTCCGGATTGTCTTTGCCTACCGCTGCCGAATACACAACTAAATCTGCGCCTTCTACATTTTCTGCTCTATGGCCTATAAATACCCTTGCGCCTTTTGATGCAAGGCTTGTTGTTATATCTGATTCTTTCATGTCCGAACCTGTAACATTATATCCTCTTGATAAGAGGATTTCTGCAATGCCGGAAAGGCCTATTCCTCCAATGCCAATGCAATGTATCTTTTTATAGTTTGATAAATCAATCATACTCTATATTTGCCTCCAAATTTTATACCATAATAGTCAAAAATATTATAGCACATTCCGTCTCAAAATGTTTATATATTTGACAAAAAAAACAAAAACAAATAAGATATTCATATATATGTCTTAAGCACACACAGGTGCACTTGGGTACGCTGCCGTTAATCATAGTAACTGCTGCCTATCCTAAAGATAAAAAGGAGGATGGAATGAAGCGAACAGAGCGAGTTGGTGCAATGATACAAATTTTGACTGGTTCCCCTAATAAGACTTATAGTCTTCAATACTTCTGCGACCTTTTTGGAGCCGCAAAATCAAGTATTAGCGAGGATATACAGGCCTGCAACAATGCACTTAAGTTTACAGATGAAGGCACCTTACAGACGGGCGTAGGCGCTAAAGGCGGTGTCAAGTTTGTTCCACATATCTCAGAGTCGAAATTGATCCAACTACAACAGGAATTTTGTGAAAAAATAGCCGACCCTTCAAGAATGCTTGGCGGAAGTTTTTTATATACATCAGATATTTTCTTTGACCCTCATTTTATAAAAAGAATAGCTACTGTGTTCGCCACAAAATTCAAGGATTGTGAAGCCGATTATGTTGCTACAGTTGAAACAAAAGGCATACCATTAGCTGCCAATGTTGCCAACCTTCTCAACCTTCCATTAGTGATTATTAGACGTGAGGCAAAGGTCTCAGAAGGCTCTACTGTAAGCATCAATTATTTTTCTGGTTCTTATGATAGAATTCAAAGAATGTCCATGTCAAAAAGAGCGATAAAATCTGGCGCAAAAGTTTTAGTAATAGATGATTTTATGCGTGGAGGTGGCAGTATTACTGGCATAGCCGAGATTGTTGCTGAGTTCAACGGAACTGTCGTAGGTGCTGGAGTTGCCATTTCTAGTCTTGAGCCAAAGAAGAAAAAAATCGACGACTACACTTCATTAGTATTCCTAGGTGAAATAGAAGAAGATATTAAAAAAATACATGTATCGCCGAACAATAACATATTTTGAAAATGTGATTGCAAACAATAACAATTTGCAGTATACTAACCTTGTCATAAAATTTGAAAGTGTGTGTGTAAGGTAGGTGAAATAAAATGAATATTACCGACGTAAGAATCAGGCAGATTGCTAACGACGGAAACTTACGAGCAGTCGTCTCAGTTACTTTTGATGATGAGTTTGTTGTTCATGACATCAAAATTATTGATGGCCAAAACGGACTTTTCATAGCGATGCCTAGCAAGAAGATGGGAGAAAGCGACTTCAGAGATATTGCCCATCCAATCGTTTCGGAAACCCGAAACAAGATAAGGGATGTTATTTTCTCGGAGTACGGAAAATTAAATGACCTTTAGAACTAAATAACGTAATACATTATAAGGGTTTGACCTTTGCGAATTGCAAATGTCAAACCCTTAAACTTTATCTTATTATTTTTCTGTATCCTCTATTTCTATCTTAAAGATATTAAGAGTATCTACATCTGGGCAACAAACACGCACATCTCCAGATTCACACAAAGGAGGAGTTCCTCCATATCTCAATATATCCACATATGGGAATAATACATGTGCTGCCATTGGGCAAAGCTTGCCCCTATCTGTGTCAAAATCGAAAGAGTCGCCTACCACGTGCCCTCTATGACAGCCGTGTTCTCCAACTCTATCAACTACTGTGATTTTGATTTTAGGTTTTTTCATTTTTATGTCCCTCCTTTTCAGCAGTAGCCTCAAGCACTCGTATAATATTAGTGTTTCCAGGTACATCTACTGGAACGCCTGCACTTATAACTATATTCTTTCCCTCTTCTATGAGGCCTGCTCCCAATGCTTTTCTAGCACAGTGACCAAACAGTTCTTCTATTTCATATCTATAGTTTGCAATCAAAGGCGTTACGCCCCATACCAACGAAAGCTGATGATATGTTTTGGTGTACGGAGTCGCCCCTATAATCATAATGTCTGGTCTAAATTTAGACATACGTCTTGCTGTATAGCCAGTTTTTGTAATAGCCATAAGCGCTGATGCGTTGATGTCCTTTGCCAATGTACAGGCAGCATGACCCACTGCATTAGTTACATCCATATAATCCATTTCATGCCATACCATATTTCTAGCTGGCATCTTATGCTGATCTTGCTCTGCTTGTATTGCAATCTTAGCCATGGTTTTAACTGCTTCAACTGGATATTTACCTGCTGCTGTTTCTCCTGAAAGCATAACCGCCGTAGTTCCGTCAAATACAGCATTTGCAACATCTGTTATTTCTGCTCGAGTAGGTATCGGGCTCGTAGTCATAGATTCAAGCATCTGGGTGGCAGTAATAACAATCTTGCCTGATTGCACGCAGCGTCTAATGAATTTTTTCTGAATTCCTGGTAGCATCTCATATGCAACTTCAACACCCATGTCACCTCTGGCAACCATTATGCCGTCAGCTGCATCTAAAATCTCTTCGAAATTCTTGATTCCTTGGGTGCTTTCAATTTTAGCTATTATTTTTATTTCGGTGCCATTGTTTTCTTCAAGAAGGCGTCTTATAGACTTTACGTCATTTGCACTTCTTACGAAAGAAGCAGCAATGTAATCAACATCATTTTCAATGCCGAATAATATATCTTTCTTATCCTGCTCACTTAGGTATTCCATGTTAAGATTGACGCTCGGAAGATTAATTCCTTTGTGGTTGCTTATTTTGCCACCATGAATAACCACTCCGCGCACTTCTGTATCCGTTGTTTCTTCAACTTTTATTACTATTTTTCCGTCATTTATAAGCACTAGGTTGCCTGGTTTAACTTCTTTTGGCAAATCCATGTAAGTAACAGAAACCTTACTTATATCACCTTCCACCGCCTCGGTGGTCAAGGTGAAGTGCTGTCCTTCTTCGAGGGTTTCCTCACCTCTCAGAAAATCCCCGGTTCTTATTTCTGGGCCTTTTGTATCAAGAAGAACGGCCGCAGCAATTCCCATTTCATCTCTTATTTTGCGAAATTTTTCGATAGTCTCCTTGTGTCCTTGATGGCTTCCGTGAGAAAAGTTAAGACGTGCCACATTCATTCCTGAATCTAACATTTCTCTTAAAGTTTTTTCATCAGATGACGAAGGTCCTAAAGTACAAACGATTTTAGTTTTTCTCATAATAAACACCCTCCGTGTTTTAATAGAAAGTAGCTACATCTTTTTCAAGTGGTTCAATATGTTCCATATCTAAGACATGAAGAACTGGCCCTTGGCCATTATACATATGGTTGAATTCTTTTTCCACTTTAGCAGTTAGCTGAACCCAACCTCCATGCTCTAAATTTATCGATTCATCATGTTTGGCTACAAACCCTCCAAACTGAATATCTTCTACACAACAGGTCATAATATGCCTGCCTATTACAAGCTCATCCTCATCAAGTCCCCCCTCTGTCAAGGTTCTTCCTCTGATTTTGAGCGTCTTGCCATAATACTGATCTTCCTCTTCATTCATATTCGCATACCAAATCGCAAAATGCTCGTCTTTTATCTCGACGATAGAATCATTTAAATCATAAGGTAGCGGATCTTCTATCTCATCAATCTCTACGTTTCCCTGCTCGTCCTCATAAATGATTTGACATTGGCGATTGATGGCTCTTGCAATCTTGTGAAATTCCATTTTGTTCATATTTTTTTCAAAACGGTTAAAGACTATTAGTTCTGGAAATTTCATTTTATCCACAGTTAAATTTCTCATATTTTTGTTATATGTTAAAAATGTTTGAGAATTAATCATAGTCATTTCTTGGTATATCATCCAGCTTCGGGGCATTATATTATATAGCTTATCCAAAAGCCACATGCCGTTATATTCAATTATAACTTTGCTAAAATCTATTTCCTCTTCAATCTTTGCCAAATACTCAGCAGTAAGGTCTTCTACGTTGCTCACGCTGACTATTTCGACATTCTTTGACGAAAAGTTCAAAGGAAAAAGTTCAGCTTCTCCTTCTTCACACATAATTACAAGAGTATTCTTGTCTTCATTGAAATCTAAATTTTCCAATACTTCTTGTATGTATGTGGTCTTGCCCCCTCCCAAAAATCCGGTAAAGAGATATACTGGCACTTCTCTTTTGCTCATGGTTACTCCTTTTTAATTACACTCCAAAAAGTTCTTTTATCTTATCTTTTTTCATTTTATAACCTATTATGCACAACTTGCCTGTTACGTCAGGTTTCCCCTTTCGTATGTCAATTTCACCTGGCACATAATCGAAATAAATCCACTCATCTTCATTTTCGCTTCTAACGATGCCTTTTGCTCTAAGCACAAAACCGTAGGTGTTCTCGTCTTCAAACGCCTCTAACGCCTTTTTTAGGTCTTCTATGGCGAATTTCTTTGTAGTCATGGTTCCTATACTGTCAAAGATTTCGTCTGCATGATGGTGATTATGGTCATGGTCGTGTCCGCAACAGCAATCTTCACTATGTTCATGATGTTCCTCTCCACAGTAACAGTCGTCATCATGGTCATGGTGTTCATCACCACAGCAACAGCTCTCATCGTGGTGATGATGATGTTCTTCTGTCATATGGTCAATCATACTTTCAATAGTGTTGTTTCTTTCTATGGTCTTTAAAATCTGCTCACCCGAAAGTTTCTCCCATGGTGTTGTAATTATAGTTGCATTTGGATTATGCTCTTTGATAATTTCAATAGTTGAATCCAGTTTTTCATCAGTAAGTTTTTGGGTATGACTTAATATTATGGCGCCCGCATTTTCGATCTGGTTGTTGAAAAACTCTCCGAAGTTTTTCATGTACCTCTTTGCTTTTGTTGCATCTACAACGGTAGCAAAAACATTTAACTCAACGTTTTCAATATCCAGTCTTTTAACAGCCTCTATGATATCGCTTAGTTTGCCCACCCCAGATGGCTCAATTAAAATTCTTTCTGGTGAAAACTCTTCTATAACCTGTATAAGGGCCTTTCCAAAGTCGCCCACTAAGCTACAACAAATACATCCTGAATTCATCTCATTGATTTGTATTCCTGAATCTTTTAAAAATCCTCCATCTATACCAATTTCACCGAATTCGTTTTCGATAAGGACTATTTTTTCTCCTTTGTAGCCTTCTTCAATAAGTTTTTTGATGAGAGTTGTCTTGCCCCCTCCCAAAAATCCCGAAAAAATGTCTACTTTAATCATTCTGTTCATCTCTTTCCTTTATAATCTCTCCACAAAATTATACCACTATATGCCGCCAATTAAAAGTAAAGTGATGGTAAATTGTTTTTCTTTGTGGCTAAATCCCTCCCTTTGTGGAGTCTCCAAAGTTCTATTAAAACATCATAAACTTGATATATTTGGCTTATTGGTGTATTATTTACTTGATAATGGAGGTTATTTATGGATAAAAATTCTAGAGAATATGAAGTTTGTATTTGCAAACATGTGACTCGAGGACAGATTGAAGACTTCTTAAAAGAAAGTGGACTCACTGACCTTAAAGAAGTTTGTGCTGCCATGGATATCGGTGGCGTATGTGGAGCTTGTCGTGAAATGATTTTAGAATTAATCGAAGAAGCTCAAAGCAACTAATCTAACATAAACCACCAATGTCCTATTTATCTTGAGCACCAAAAAGAGCCGCTGTAAAAACGGCTCTTTTTTAATTAAAGCTACTTGCTTAAAAATTCATCAATACCTGCTGCTGCAACCTTTCCTGCGCCCATAGCCTTTATTACTGTGGCTGCACCTGTTACAGCATCGCCTCCAGCAAAGACTCCTGGCTTATTAGTTGCTGCGCCATCGTCAGTGCCGATGCCGCCTTTATTATTGGAGGCCAAGTTTTCGGTAGTGTCCAATAATAAAGTATTGAGCTTTGTTCCTATCGCCATAATGACACAATCGACATCAATGATAAACTCAGAATCTTTGATAGTCACTGGTTTTCTTCTGCCAGAAGCATCTGCTTCACCCAGTTCCATTTTTACACACTGAATTCCACATACATGTCCATCTTCTGTGCCTCTTATTGCCACAGGATTTGTCAGGTATCTAAAATCGATGCCCTCTTCTACAGCATGATGTATTTCTTCTGCTCTTGCAGGGATTTCATCGGCAGAACGACGATATATAATATATACGTTTTCTGCACCCATACGCTTAGCGCATCTTGCTGCATCCATGGCAACGTTGCCGCCGCCTACTACTGCAATATTCTTTGCGTATTGAATCGGAGTATCGTATTCAGGCAGATAAGCCTTCATCAGGTTTATTCTTGTAAGGTATTCATTGGCAGAACATACTCCAAGCAAACTTTCCCCAGGAATATTCATGAAAGCAGGCAATCCAGCTCCAGTTCCGATAAATACCGATTCAAAACCTTCTTCCTTCATCAGTTCGTCTACAGTGATAGCTCTCCCTACTATGGCATCAGTTACAAACTTAACTCCTTTTGCCTCTAGGTTAGCCACTTCTGCTGCTACGATTTCTTTTGGAAGACGGAATTGAGGAATGCCATATACCAATACTCCACCTGTCTTATGCAAGCTTTCGAATACTGTTACGTCATATCCTTTATTTATCAAGTCTCCCGCACATGCAAGCCCTGCTGGTCCTGCACCAATGACAGCTACTTTGTGGCCATTAGTAGACGCTGCTTTTATTTCTTCGTCTCCATAGTTGGCAGCATGCCAGTCAGCTACGAATCTTTCAAGACGTCCAATGGCAACTGGTTCACCTTTTTTGCCATGAACACATTCACCCTCGCATTGATTCTCTTGAGGACAAACACGACCACAAATTGCAGGAAGTGAGCTAGTTTCTCTTATAATTTGATAAGCTTCTTCAAACTCTCCTTCTGCTACTTTTGCGATGAAGTCAGGTATTTTGACCAATACGGGACATCCAGACATGCAAGGTTTCTTACGGCATCTAAGGCATCTCATCGCCTCATTTACGGCCATTTCTTCCGTATATCCTTCGGTAACCTCTAAGAAATTTTGATTTCGAATATCAGGAGCCTGTTCAGGCATGGGATTTTTTTCTCTTGTTAAATTAATCATGGTAGCGAACACCTCCTGTCAAACGACATATATGAGCTCTGTCTTCTTCCTCTTGATCTTTATAGTAGTTGCTTCTTCTAATAAGTTCGTCCCAGTCCACCAAGGCGCCATCGAATTCAGGCCCATCTACACAAACGAACTTATCTTCTCCACCAATATTACATCTGCATCCTCCACACATGCCTGTACCGTCTATCATGTACGCGGTTAGAGAAGCAACTGATTTTATGTTGTGTTCTGCTGCAATCTGGCATACGAATTTCATCATCATAGGAGGCCCTACTGCTATGATTTCATCATATACATTGCCTTCTTCAATGAGCTGCTTCAACTTGTCAGTAGTAAAAGCTTTTTCTCCATATGAACCATCATCAGTTACTACATAAAGCCTGTCAACTCCGGCTCTGAACTCATCTTCGAGAATCACCAGTTCCTTTGTTTTGAAGCCTTCTATCATGTCAACCTCAATTCCAGCTTTTTTCATGCCAGTGGCAAGAGGATACGCAAGGGCATTTCCTGTTCCACCACCAACAACACAAACTTTCTTGAGTCCTTCCATGTGAGTAGGTTTACCTAGCGGCCCTACTATGTCTGCAAAGCAGTCTCCCACTTCAAGTTGATCCATTAACATAGTAGTTCTTCCAACAGCCGCATAAATCAAATCAATGGTGCCATCTTCCTTGTCATGGCCTGCCATGGTTAACGGAATTCTTTCGCCATATTCATCAGTACGAAGGATGATGAATTGTCCCGGTTTAGCATGCTTTGCTACCAGCGGTGCATAAATTTTGAGCCAAACCATGTTAGAATTAAGTCTTCTTTTGTAAGTTACTTCAAACATTTTCATCTTATTCATCCCCCTCCCCTAATTATCCAGACATTTCTTACGATTAAGCAAAGTTTCATATCTTTCCTTAGCAAGTTCTTCCGCCTTGTCAAAGAGTTCTTCTGCTCTTTCTGGGAACTTGAGCTGTAAGGAATTATATCTAACTTCTCCCATAATAAAGTCTCTATAGCTTTGGCTTGCTTCGCCACTATCTAAGGAAAGTGGGTTCTTGCCTTCGGCAGCCAATGCAGGATTGTATCTAAGCAAATTCCAGTATCCTGACAATACGGCGTTCTTCATCTCAAGCATGGACTTATTCATACCTGCCTTAACACCATGGCTTATACAAGGTGCGTAAGCAATAATCAATGAAGGTCCATCATAAGCCTCGGCTTCTCTAATTGCTTTAAGAGTTTGCGCAGGGTTTGCTCCCATTGCGATCTGTGCAACATACACATATCCATACGCCATTGCGATCTGGGCTAAATCCTTTTTCTTCACTGACTTACCAGAAGCCGCGAATTTTGCAACTGCTCCGATTGGAGTTGCCTTTGAGGATTGTCCACCAGTGTTAGAGTATACTTCTGTGTCGAATACGATTACATTCACATTTTCGCCAGAAGCAAGTACGTGATCCAATCCACCATAGCCTATATCGTATGCCCAACCGTCACCACCGAATATCCACATGGATGGTTTTGAAAGCATGTCTTGGTTTTCAATAACATACTTTGCATCTTCGTTAGTATCTTTTAATGGCAAGCATGCCTCTACTAGTGCATCGCCAGTTTTAGTTGCAGTATCTGCATTGTCAATAGATGCAAGCCATGCCTTAGCAGGCACTCCTACTACATCTACTAATCTTTCTGCTGCAGACTTGAGTTCATTTCTTCTAGCCGATACTGATACTGCCATTCCGAGACCAAATTCCGCGTTGTCTTCAAATAAGGAATTCGCCCATGCAGGTCCTTTGCCTTCTTTATTTACAGTATATGGCGTACTTGGTGCACTACATCCCCAAATTGATGAACATCCTGTGGCATTTGCTACGAACATTCTTTCACCATAAAGCTGTGTTATAAGTTTTGCATATGGAGTTTCTCCACATCCTGGACATGCTCCTGAGAATTCCATCAATGGTTGCTTAAACTGCGAACCCTTGATGCTGTCTTCTTTGAATGGAGTTTTCTTTTCTGTTACGTCGTTAAACAGATAGTTATATCTTTCTTGCTGCTGATCAACATATTCAGCTTCAGCAGGTTCCATTTCTAAAGCTTTTTTTCTAGATGGACAAACATCTGCACAAGAACCACAACCGGTACAATCCAATGTCGAAATACCAAGTGCAAAGTACTTGTCTTTTTCGCCCTTCATTGGAAGAACCGTATCCTTGATTGGTTCTGCTTCATTTTCATCCATAACAAATGGTCTAATTACACCGTGAGGGCATACATATGAACACCAGTTACATTGCATGCATTCCTCTTTTTTCCACCTTGGAACGTCTGCAGCTATTCCACGTTTTTCATAAGCTGCTGTTCCAGCAGGAATCATTCCGTTAGCTGTATCTAAGAAAGTAGATACCGGAACATCATCTCCTGTCAAATTGTTTGTTGGAACTAAAATGTTATTCAAATATTCTGTATGAATCTTGTCACGACCTACCATGTCCGGAACTTTTTTATCATCTGGTACATTTGCCCATGCTTCTGGCACCTCTACCTTATGAATATTTGTAATTCCTGCATCTATAGCGGCAAGGTTCATGTTTACAATTTTTTCACCTTTTTTGCCATAAGTATTTTGAATAGCGTCTTTCATGTAAGCTGTCGCTTCCTCGATAGGAATTATGTCAGCTAATTTGAAGAAAGCAGCTTGCAAAACGGAGTTAATTCTTCTTGCGCCTAATCCTATATCCTTTGCGATGGAAACTGCGTCGCAAGTATAGAACTTCACATCGTTTTGTGCTATATATCTTTTTACTTTGGCAGGAAGATGTTCTTCCAATTCTTCATCGCTCCACACACAGTTTAGCAAGAAGAATCCGCCAGGTTTAACATCCTGCACCATATCGTATTTGTAGAGATATGATGAGTTGTGACATGCAACAAAGTCAGCACGTTTTACATAGTATGTAGATTTGATAGGCTCATCTCCAAACCTTAAGTGGGAGACTGTAACTCCTCCAGACTTTTTGGAATCATACTGAAAATATGCCTGTACTTTTTTGTCAGTGTGGTCACCAATTATTTTTACGCTATTCTTGTTAGCTCCTACAGTTCCGTCAGCACCAAGTCCCCAGAATTTGCAAGCTTTTGTTCCCTTAGGGGCAACATCTGGCTGTTCTGATGGTGTCAATGAAAGTCCTGTAACATCGTCGTTGATAGAAATAGTAAATTCCTTTTTAGGTGATTCGCTCCAAAGGTTTTCATATACTGCCAATACATCCGCAGGCTGAGTGTCTTTAGAACCAAGGCCATAACGACCTCCCACTACCAAAGCGTTTTCAAATTCTGTACCTCTTAATGCGGAAATAATATCCAAGAACAACGGCTCGCCTACGCCTCCTGGTTCCTTTGTTCTGTCTAGTACCGCAATTTTTTTAGTTGATTTAGGAATTGCTTGCAATAAATATTTAGGAGAGAAAGGTCTATATAGGTGAACCTCTACGATACCGACCTTCTTACCTTTCTTACGAAGATAGTCTACAACTTCTTCTGCCGCATCACATACAGAGCCCATAGCGACTATGATTTCTGTAGCGTCTGGATCTCCGTAATAGTTAAACGGTTTATAATCAGTGCCTATTTTTGCATTTACTTTATCAAAATATTCTGCAACAATATCTGCGGTTTCTATGTACGCAGGGTTGCAAGCTTCTCTATGCTGGAAAAAGGTTTCTGGCTGTTCTGCACTTCCCATGCTATGTGGGTGGTTAGGATTTAAAGATCTGTCTTTGAAATCCCTAACTGCATTCCAATCCACCATGTCCTTTAACTGGTCGTATTCCCACACTTCAATCTTCTGATTTTCGTGAGATGTTCTAAATCCATCAAAGAAATGTAACATAGGTAGTTTACCAGCAATAGTTGCAAGATGTGCAACTGCTGCCAAGTCCATAACTTGCTGTACGTTGTTTGACGCCAACATAGCAAACCCTGTCTGACGACATCCCATTACATCAGAGTGATCTCCAAATATAGAAAGGGCATGTGTTGCTAATGCTCTAGCCGCTACATGAAATACAGTAGGTGTTTGCTCACCTGCCAGCTTATACATGTTAGGAATCATTAGCAAGAGTCCCTGTGAAGCTGTAAAGGTGGATGTATATGAGCCTGTAGTAATAGCGCCGTGAACAGCTCCTGCTGCGCCGCCTTCTGACTGCATCTCCACTATTTTAACGTTTTCGCCAAATATATTTTTTCTATCTTGGGAAACCCATTCATCCATGCTTTCTGCCATAGGCGAAGATGGAGTAATCGGGTAAATTGCCGCAACTTCAGAGAACGCATATGCTACGTGAGCGGCCGCTGTATTTCCGTCCATTGTTTTTAATTTTCTCACCGTAATCACACTCCTTCCCCAATGCCAAGGGCTTCTCTTTGCAAATAATTGTATTCAGGTACTTCCTGTTCCTTTATGACTTGTCTTGCACATACGTACTGACAAACTTTGCAGTTTTCGCATACTTCTGGGTCAACTACTGCATGTTCAGCTTCCATATAGATTGCTCCATTAGGGCAGTTGCTAAAACAATCCTCGCAGCCTACGCAACCAGAGTCGCAAACTTTTGTCTTGTCCTCATAATCGTCGGTCGAGCTACATGGCACCTGTTTTTGGCCTTTGTATGGAACTATCACTATCAAGTTTTTAGGGCAAGCATATGTACAATCCTTACAGCCAACACATTTATCAGGATCTACCTTTGCAGTACCATCTACGACACGAATAGCGTCATATCTACAAACAGTGGTGCATGTTCCCTGCCCGCAACATCCAGTTGTGCAAAGATTGTGATCTTTTGGATTGACTTTTTCTACTGCTTCAATGCAAGACTGAATGCCTAGTTCTTTATATTTTTCATATGCTCTGATACCGCCACTACATTTAACAAAGGCTACTTTTTCTTTCACCTTTGTAAGGTCATGAAGGGTGTCTACTATTATTTTCTTTCTGCATTTTACTGTACATGCAACGCACCCTACACAAATGTCATAGTCGATGACAGCATGATTATCAACTATTGAAATTGCTCCCTCTGGGCAAGCTCTTTCACATTCTCCGCAAGAAATACAACCATAACCACAAATCTGTCTTGTGATTTCATCATCCGCTTCTGTAGACGAACATGGAATAAAGTTTGTTGCGTCTCTTGGCACCATGTGAATTATATTTTGCGGGCAGCTTTCCTTATTTGCACATGCTCCGCATCCATTACACTTTGTTTCATCGATTATTACTTTTCCGTACTCTACCTTCATAGCATCAAATTTGCAAACTTCTACGCAGGAGCCAACTCCCACACATCCATCTTTGCATTCGCCACGTTTAAACCCTGCTTCAACGGCTTCCTTGCATGAATCGCATTCAGCAAATCTCGCCTTGCCAGCAGACCATCCTCCGCAAAATACCATTGCGATATCATCTTTTGCACAGACTGTAGGAACGCCCATTGCTTCCGCTATGGCATCTACCTGCTCTTGATTGCAAGCAGGACATAACCCAACGCCTTGTCCACCTGCAATTGCTTGGGCACATTCTTCACAGCTAGCTTTGTTGCAGCCGCCTAGTCCCCCGCAGTCTACGCCTGGCAAAATTGAAAGAATTTTTCTAACATCTTCTGCAGTCGCTTTCTTACTAGAATTCATACTAATACCTCCTCTGCCCTGTCGTATAATCATATTATCTTGGTGCATGTATACTGAATT
>CAZUEH010000015.1:0-29276 GCA_964619315.1 uncultured Oscillospiraceae bacterium
TGGAGCTGCTGGGCGGAATTGAACCGCCGACCCCGTCCTTACCAAGGACGTGCTCTACCCCTGAGCCACAGCAGCAAATTGCGATAAGTGCCGCAAGAAATATCCTACTATATGTTAATCCGAATGTCAATATCCAAGATATCCATATATTTTCTTTTTTATACGCTGGATAGCATTGTCCACAGATTTACTGCTTCTATGAATCTCTGAGGCTATCTCTTTGTAACCTTTCCCTTGAATCATTCTGCTCCATATGTTTTTTTCCAAAGGGCTGAAAATTTCTCCACAGTCCACCTTTAGGAACTCTACAACTTCTTTCATGAGCATGAGGGTTTCTGGGTCATCTCCGTTTTGGTTGGGCAAGCACTCGCCTAAAAGTTTTTCGTCTTGCTCTGTGCCGCTTTCCTGATAGAGAGATACCGACTCGTTAAGGATTTGGTGTTTTCTTAAATTGGCTTTTCTTATGGCAGAAATAATTTGACGGTTTACACAAATTTCAGCAAAAGTTCTAAAGGATGCACATCTGTCATCCCTGTACTCTTTGATTGCTTTGAAAATGCCTATCATTCCTTCTTGCACGACATCTTCGTTGTCACCGCCTATAATAAAATATGCACTAGCCTTTCTTTTGGCCAGCTCTTTGTATTTTGCTATGAGAAATTCCTCTGCGGTCGCACTGCCCTCTTGGGCCATTTTGACAAGCTCTTCGTCTGTCAAAATATTAAAGTTGTCTCTTTCCATCTCTCTGCCTTCTTACTTCATACATCAATACGGCTGCTGCATTTGAAGCATTCAATGAAGATATATTGCCTACCATAGGCATAGAAACTACAAAGTCACAGTTTTCTTTGACTAATTTACTTATTCCTGCGCCTTCGCTACCTATGACTACTGCCAGTTTGCCACCTAAATCTGCTCTATAGTATTCTTGACCACCCATATCGCATGCTGCTACCCAAAAGCCCTGTTCTTTTAGAGCTTCAATAGTCCTAACAATATTTGTGACTCTTACGCATGGCATATATTCAATGGCTCCAGCCGAGGTTTTGGCCACAGTTTCAGTTAAACCACAAGCATTTCTCTTTGGTATTATGACACCGTGAGCTCCTGCACATTCTGCGGTTCTCATTATGGCACCTAAATTATGTGGGTCTTCAATGTTATCCAAAATTATAACAAAAGGATCTTCGCCTTTTTCTTCGGCTTTTTTTAGCACATCTTCGATTTCGCCATAAGTGTAAGCGCTTATATATGCTCCTACGCCTTGATGTGCTCCGCCATCGCTCATTCTATCAAGTGCCGACTTCTCGGTCCTCATAACGGGTATTTTGCGGTCTCTAGCCATAGCTACAATCTTCACCATGGAAGCCTCGTCAGAACTCACTAAAAGCTTTTCGATTTCTCTACCACTTTTCAAGGCCTCCATTACAGGGTTTCTGCCAAAAATCATGTTTTCTGGCTTAGTTTGTTGTTCCCTACGGTTAGTGTCCTTTTTATTATCTTTTTTGTAGTCTCTTTGTCTTTTATCAGCCATTATTAATCCTCTTGTATTGAGTGAAACGATAGTTTATACCGTTTTCTTCTTGGTTTTCGCTTTCCCATACCACCTCAAAGTTATTGTCTTTGTCAAGGTTTGGTATATGGGTATCTGCTTCAAATTCACCGTCAATCTTAGTTATGTAGCAACTGTCACAATATGGCAACAACTCTGTATAAACCATGCCACCACCTATTACCATAAGATTTTCATCATTATATTTTTCCAGCAATTCTTCAATGCTGTTGACTACTGTGCAACCTTCTTTAGAAAAGCTTTTATCACTGGTCAAAATAAGATTTTTTCTATTAGGAAGAGGCTTGCCGCCCGGTAAGGTTTCAAGCGTCTTTCTTCCCATAACTACAGTTTTACCTGTAGTTCTTTCTTTGAAATATTTAAGGTCATTTGGCAGTCTACATAGCAAATTGCCGTCCTTGCCTATGGCCCAATTTTTGTCTGCTGCTACGATAAGATTCATTGATTCCTCCCTAAATCGCAATAGGTATGTTCAAAATTTGAGGATTTTTCTGATAGTCTTCAATTATTACATCATCTAATGTAAAATCATAAAAATTCTTTATATCTGGGTTAAGTCTAAACTTAGGTGCTGGATATTGCTCTCTCTTTATGAGTTCCTCAATAACCGGCACATGTCTATCATAGATATGCGCATCTGCAATAACATGAACTAACTCTCCAGCTTCCAATCCACTAACTTGTGCGAACATGTGAACCAGTACAGAGTACTGAACCACATTCCAGTTATTTGCCGCCAAAATGTCTTGCGACCTTTGGTGAAGTATTGCATTAAGTTTATTTCCTGTTACATTGAAGGTCATGCTATACGCGCATGGTTCAAGGTTCATTTCGGCCAAGTCGTCAAACTTATAAATGTTTGTAAGTATTCTTCTGGAATAAGGGGCATTTTTTAATTGCCACAATACATTGTCCACCTGATCCATTTCCCCTTGAGCGAAATGGTATTTAAGTCCCATTTGATACCCATATGCTTTGCCGATTGAGCCGTTTTCATCTGCCCATTCGTCCCATATATGGCCTTTTAGGTCTTTGATATTATTGGATTTTTTTTGCCATATCCAAAGAAGCTCATCAACAGCAGTTTTAATAGCTGTAGGTCTTAGAGTAAGGGCCGGAAATTCTTCCTGCAAATTGTAGCGATTTGTTACACCAAAAGTTTTAATGGTGTGGGCAGGTGTTCCATCTTCCCATTTAGCTCTTACCTTTTGGCCTTCAGATGAATAGCCGTTTTCCAAGATTTCTTTGCACATGTTTACGAATAAAACGTCTGCTTTGCTCATTTTTCTACTCCTCTTTGCCAATAATTTTTATCGCTTCTGCTATGACTTCTTCCATTCTTGTTATATCACCAGATAGATACAGAAATCCCACAAGTGCCTCAAAGGCTGTGGCTAATTTGTAGTCTATGGGATTTGCATTCTTTGGCTTTGAATTGGTTTTGTGATTACGAGCCCTTTTAGCTAAGGAAACTTCCTCTTCTGTGAGAAAATCTCTCATGAGAGTTTTAACCGCAACAGCTTGCCCATCAGCACGAACGAAAGGCACCGCCATGGCGTGAAGTTTGTCAGCGTTAACCTGTCCTGTTTCCATCACATGTCTTCTAACATACACTTCATATACAGCATCTCCCATGTATGCTAACGCCGTAGTATTTATGTTTTTTATGTCTTGTCTCATTAATTACTCTCTAATAATCTGCACTCCTTGAGGAGTATCTTTTAAAGTGATTCCCTTTGCTTTTAGCTCGTCTCTGATTTCGTCAGCTCTCGCAAAATCTTTTGCTTTTCTTGCTGCCTGACGCTCATCTATCAACGCTTGTACTTCTGGCTCTACTTCTGTAACTTCCTTGGAAACTTCCTGTTCAAGAAGTCCTAAGATGCTGCTTAGTTCTAACAAAAGATCAAGACACTTTTGTGCAAATTCTTTTGAAGCACCGTCTTTGACTGCAGTATTGATAGCTGTAATAAGCTCAAATATTGCTGAAATACCATCAGCTGTATTTAGGTCATCATCCATAGCGTCGATGAATTGTTGTCTATACTGCTCAAGCCCTGCAAAAGCTTCGCTTTCAGCTGTTGTTATTTTTCCCTCACCAGTCGCAATGAGATGCTTCAAGTTTTCTTTGGCATTTCTCATTCTATTAAGACCATTTTGAGATTGAGTCAAAATTTCTTCACCAAAATCAATAGGGCCTCTGTAATGACCACTTAAAATGAGGAATCTAAGAACTTCTCCATCATATACTTGGAGTAAGTCTCTTACAGTCTTAAAATTACCCAAAGATTTGGACATTTTAATTCCATCAATATTGATATATCCATTGTGCATCCAATAGTTTGCAAAGGTCTTGCCATTGTTAGCTTCAGATTGAGCTATTTCGTTTTCGTGATGAGGAAACTGCAGGTCTTGTCCGCCAGCATGAATATCAATGGTTTCTCCTAAGAATTTCTTTGACATGGCTGAACACTCGATGTGCCAACCTGGTCTGCCCATACCCCAAGGGGATTCCCATGCGATTTCGTCGTCTCCTTTTCTTGCTTTCCAGAGAGCAAAATCCAATGGATCTTCTTTTTTCTCATCAACACTTACTCTTGCACCTGATATCAGGTCGTCTATATTTTTTCCGGAAAGTTTACCATATCCATCAAATTTTCTTGCTCTATAGTAAACATCTCCGTTGGACTCATATGCATATCCCTTGTCAATAAGGCCTTGAACAAACTGTATTATGTCCTTCATGGTCTCAGTAACCTTAGGGTGCACATTGGCTTTTTTAACATTCAAAGCAGCGGCGTCCTTATAGTATTCTTCTATGTATTTTTCGCTCACTTCACTTGCCGAAATGCCTTCTTCCTTTGCTCTGTTGATTATTTTGTCATCAACATCCGTAAAGTTTTGAACAAATTTGACTTTGTAGTTTCTATACTCTAAATACTTACGCATTGTATCAAACACTACGAAAGGTCTGGCGTTTCCTATATGAAAATAGTTATAAACTGTAGGCCCGCAGACATACATTTTAACCTTGCCATCTTCTATTGGCACAAAGTCTTCTTTTTTTCTTGTTAGAGTGTTATAAATCTTCATTCTCGCTTTCCTCTCCACATTGAACTTTATCAGAGTTTGCTTCTGCTTCACGCAGCCTGTTTTCTAAAGTTACGATTCTTCTTCTTAAACATTCTATTTCTACAGCAACAGGATCTGGTAAATCCACCTGATTCAAGTCTGCTGCATGGCCGTTTCTCTTGACAATGGTGCCTGGAATTCCTACCACCGTACAGTTTGGCGGAATTTCTTTTAGAACAACTGAGCCTGCTCCAATCTTTGCATCGTCGCCAACCTTAAATGGCCCCAAAACCTTAGCTCCCGAACTTATCATTACTCGGTCTCCTATGGTTGGATGTCTTTTGCCTGTATCTTTGCCGGTTCCACCAAGGGTCACGCCCTGATAAATGGTAACATCGTCGCCGATTTCTGTGGTTTCTCCAATGATTATTCCCATGCCATGGTCAATAAAACACCTTCTTCCAATAGTGGCCCCCGGATGTATTTCTATTCCAGTAAACCATCTTGTCAGTTGGGAAATTATCCTCGCTAGCAATTTGATTTTGTGCCTATAGAGCCAATTGGCAGGTCTGTGCATTATAAGTGACCAGATTCCCGGGTAACAAATAAGTACCTCGAATCCGTTCCTAGCGGCAGGGTCTTTTTCTACCACATTCCTTATATCTTCTCCAATTTCTTTAAAAAATGCCATTATCTTTGTGTCCTTACCTTAGAAAATTATTCTTCTACAACTTTAATAGTTTTTATTACTTGAGGTTCTCTAGGACAGTCGTTCATATCTCTTGCTACAGATACGATTTTGTCTGCTTCTTCCATTCCTTCTGTAATCTTGCCAAAAGCAGCATACTGACCATCAAGGTGAGGTGCCTTTTCCACCATAATGAAGAATTGGGATCCTGCTGAGTTAGGGTCCATAGCTCTTGCCATGGATAAAACTCCTCTATCATGATCTAAGTCATTTTTAACTCCATTAGCATCAAATTCGCCTTTTATTGAATGTCCTGGGCCACCTGTTCCAGTTCCTAATGGACATCCACCTTGTACCATAAAACCAGGAATAACTCTGTGGAAAGTTAACCCATCATAAAATCCGTCTTTAGCTAATTTTTCGAAGTTTTCAACTGTAATAGGTGCATGCTGTGGGTAAAGTTCGCCCTTCATAATACTGCCGTTTTCCAATTCAATGATTATTCTTTTCATAAGTATTCTCCTCTCAATTTATCAGCTGCATAGGATAGCACCCACGCCGCCCATGATTATTATTAATGTTATTGCATTTACTTTAAATTTTTTGGCCAATACAAACGTAATCGCCGCCAAAACTACTGGTATAGGTTTGACTATTTCAAATAGCTGTTGGATACTTCCAATTTCTAAAATGCTTCCTGTTAGCAACGAAGTTTGACCGATTATAACAAACCCTGCTAAAACCATTCCAACCGCTACCGGTCTTATTCCGGCAAAAGCTCCCTTTATCAGCTTATGTTCTTGATACTTGTTCAGCAACTTGACACTTATTGCAACTAATATAAAGGATGGTAGGGCAACGCCTAAGGTTGCGGCGGCAGCTCCCAAAATCCCCGCAGTTTCAAAGCCTGCAAAGGTTGCTGCATTGACGGCCAATGGCCCTGGTGTCGCTTGGGAAATAGCAAATAGTTCTGCAAAAGCTTCTGGATCCATATCACTAAAATGCAACATGCTTTGGTAGATCAACGGCAATATAGCCATTCCACCACCAAACCCTACGAGACCTATCTTTGCAAAAGTAAGAAAAAGGTTGATAATTAAACTCATCCTTCGTCACCTCCTTTGCAAGAGGTAATCGTAAAGTAAACTTCGCCCGCTATAACGCCTGCAATTATAATCCATATCGCATTTATATTTAAAAATACAATTAGTAAAAATGCAGTTAGTGCAAGTATCCATTGAAAAGCATTCTTCAATGTTTGTTTGCCCATTTTCCATGCGGCAAAAGCTATAAGTCCTGTAGCTGCGCCTTTTATACCTTCCATCGCTCCTTGCACGTATGGATTTTCATCCATAGTCCTCAAGAAAGATACCACCAAAATGATGATAACAAACGATGGTAATATAACTCCTAAAGTAGTAACTATTGCTCCCAGTAGGCCTTTTTTGCGATAGCCTACATAAGTTGCCATATTTATAGCTATAACCCCTGGCAAAGTCTGACTTACAGCAATGCAATCAAGCATTTCTTCTTCTGTCATCCACTTATATTTTTCGCAGATTTTTTCCCGCAAAATAGGTATCATAGCCATGCCTCCACCTATGGTGAATGCTCCTATCTTTAAAAAACAGAAAAACAAATTCCAATACATATTTTCTTGGAAAAATTTTCTAAGCCTTTTCATTATTTCTCCGCATTTACTATTTCTACAGCTGCTTTTATTGCCTCGTCTATATTCTTTTCTACTTTATCAGCATCTCGTCTTAATTTGTATTCGACGATTCCCTCAGGGGCACGCTTGCCTACAGTAATTCTAACTGGAATTCCCAAAAGGTCTGCATCCTTGAACTTGACTCCCGGTCTTTCATTTCTGTCATCAAGTAAGACTTCGACGCCAGCATTAGCAAGCTCCTCATAAATCTTAGCCGCTGCTGCTTCCTGTTCTTCGTCTCCCGGTTTAACCAATGTGATTATTACATGGTATGGAGCGACTGACATAGGCCAGATTATACCATTTTCATCATGATGCTGTTCAACTACTGCCGACAAAGTTCTTGTCACGCCTATTCCGTAGCATCCCATTACAATGTGCTGATCCTTTTGCTCTTCATCTTTGTAAACTGCATTCATAGCTTCAGAGTATTTAGTTCCTAACTTGAACACCTGTCCCACCTCAATACCGCGAGCGTGTTTCACAGGGGAACCGCACACAGGGCAAGGGTCACCTGCTTTTAGAAGCTTAATATCTGTAACTATATCGCCTTTGTAATCTCTGTCATAGTTTATATTTTTGACATGGTAATCTTCTTTGTTTGCGCCTGCGCATAAGTTTTTTAGACCTACCAATTCGCTGTCTACTACTATCTTGCAGTCATGTAGACCAACAGGCCCGGTAAAGCCGCCGACACATCCCGTTGTTTCGCCCATCTTTGCTTCATCAGCAAATTCTATAGCATGTTCAGGTATATTAAGTGCATTGACTAATTTAGTCATGTTAAGTTCTCTATCGCCTCTAATAAAGGCAGCTACGTATCCGTTTTCTTTTTCTTCTTCATCATAAGTAACGAAAAGTAACGCTTTAATAGTCTTAGACTGATCCACTCCCAAGAAGTTCGCTACTTCTTCAATGGTTTTAGTTCCTGGAGTGTTGACCTCTTCTAAAGCTAACATCGCATCCTGCTCGGCCGGTGCATCTACACATTCAGCTCTTTCGGTAGTTGCTGCCATAGAGCATTTTTCGCAATAAGCGATTTCGCTCTCGCCTACTTCGGAAAGTGCAGTAAACTCATGAGAGTTGCTTCCGCCTATAGCCCCAGTATCTGCTTCAACTGGTCTAAAAGTCAAACCGCATCTAGTAAAGATTTTTTCATAAGCCTGATACATTTCATCATAGCTTTTATCCAATCCTTCGAAGTCTCTATCAAAAGAGTATGCATCTTTCATTATGAATTCTCTGCTTCTCATAAGACCAAAACGAGGTCTTGCCTCATCTCTATACTTAGTCTGAATCTGATAAAGATTCAATGGTAATTGTCTGTATGATGAAACATCATTTCTTATTACATCTGTGAAAATTTCTTCGTGAGTAGGGCCAAGACAAAAATCTCTACCGTTTCTATCTTTTACTCTCCAAAGCTCAGGGCCGTAGGCGAACCAACGTCCTGACTCCTGCCATAATTCTGATGGCTGTATGGCAGACATGTGGATTTCTTGTCCCCCTGCCATATCCATTTCCTTACGGATTATATCCTCTATCTTGCGAACTGATCTCCATCCAAAAGGCATAAAGCCATAAATTCCGGAAGCCAGTTTTCTAATCATTCCTGTTCTCAGAAGCAAAATATGACTTGGGATTTCTGCCTCTGCTGGAACTTCTCTAAGTGTTTTGATGTGCATCTTCGAAAGTTTCATCTTACTAATTCTCCTCTAACCTTTGTTTAATATGCAAACCGCTTCTGCGGCTATTCCCTCTTCTCGGCCTACGAACCCTAGTTTTTCTGTAGTTGTGGCCTTTATGTTTATAGCGTTTTCTTCCACCTGTAAGGCTTCCGCTATGGTTTTTCTCATTTGCTGTATATATGACAGCAACTTGGGTCGTTGTGCCATTATAGTTATGTCGGCATTGTTCAAAGTATAGCCTGCTTCAGAAACAGCCTCTTTGACTTTTTGCAAAAGCACCATGCTCGAAACATCCTTGTACTTTTCATCTGTGTCCGGAAAATGTCTGCCAATATCGCCGAGGGCTGCTGCCCCTAACATGGCATCCATCAGTGCATGTAATGCAACATCTGCATCCGAATGTCCTAACAGACCTTTTTCAAAAGGGATATCAACTCCGCAAAGAATTAATGCTCTATCTTCTACAAGGCGATGAACATCGACGCCTGAACCAACTCTTATCTCCACGGGCAAATCCTCCTTCGTAGTAATTTTAATATTTTGATAACTGCCTTCCACGATAGCAACCTTATGTCCGTTTCGTTCTACGAGAGAACCGTCATCGGTTCCATAAAATCCTTCGGAATATGCTTTCTGGAAAGCCTCTTTTATCACTTGCGTTTCAAATCCTTGAGGCGTTTGAACGCTAAACAACTCATCTCTGTTTGGAGTTATGCTGCCATCTCCTTTGAGTTGTCTAATCGTATCTTTGACCTTAACTGCAGGAACGACCGCTCCTGTTTGTGAAGTTTTTTCAAGAACTCGCTCTATAATGTCTGCTGTTACATACGGCCTCGCCCCATCATGAATTAGGACATAACCATCTTTTACAACTTCAAGAGCATTTTTCACCGAGTCTTGTCTTTGTTTGCCGCCTACAATAATCTCTTTCACTTTGCTATAGCCTTCGCACAACTCATTGCAAATAGGAATGAAATCTTGGTCTGTTACGACCAAGATTTCATCAATATAGCAAGCAAATTCAAAGGGTTCTATCGCCCTTTGCAAAATGGTTTTGCCCCCTACGCTCAAAAACTGTTTGGGGGTGTCCATTTTCATTCGTGTCCCCTTACCGGCGGACATTATTATAGCTGTAACAATTTTATTGTTATACATAGTTTCTTAGTTAGGCACCTTGCCAAAAATCATTCTGCCCGCAGCTGTCTGCAACACGCTGGTAACAAGTATGTCTAAGGTTTCTCCTATTTTCTTTCTTCCGTTTTCTACTACTATCATTGTGCCATCATCCAAGTATGCAACTGCCTGATTGTGGTCTTTTCCCTGTTTTATCAGAGTCACGGTCATGTTTTCACCCGGTATAACCATAGGCTTCATCGCATTGGCAAGCTCATTGATATTAAGAACTGGCACTTCTTGTATGGACGCAACTTTGTTAAGGTTAAAGTCGTTAGTAACAACCTTGCCTTTGATTATCTGCGCCAACTTAAGCAGTTTAACATCAACCTCTGGAACTTCTTTTAGAAGTTTTTCTGAGTCGGTGTTGTAAACTTCAATCCCGTATTCCTCCTGAATCTTGTTGAGAATATCGAGACCTCTTCTTCCTTTAGTACGTTTTAGTGAATCTGATGAGTCGGCTATATGTCTTAATTCTACCAACACGAATTCGGGAATTACTATTGGGCCTTCTAAGAACCCTGTTTTCATAACTTCCAAAATTCTTCCATCGATAATTACGCTTGTGTCGAGGATTTTAGGCATCTTTGCCTTTTTACGATCCTTTTCCGTGTAAGCGTATTGACTTTTTTCTTCTGGTTGTTTAACTCTCGGTTGAATTTTTAATAGAGACTGTGAAATGACTTCCGCTCCTTTTTGGCTGCCAATAACTGCGCCCAAAAATCCAAATATTAAGTACATAGCTATTGTTACCGCCACATATACTGCATTATTAACAATGCCTTGGTATATAGGTGTGAGCAAATATGCCACCACAAGACCTATAATTAATCCCACTGTGCCTGCTAGCAAGTCGCTTCCGGATACGCCTTTTAGGTCGTTTCCTATGCTATTTGCCATTTTGTTTCCTTGGCGTCTCAATAATGGTGCTATCCAATAAAAAATAATTCCAAAAATAATTCCGAAGATAATGCCTATCCCAGCAATCTGTGCGGGGCTAACTTCGCCATAGCCTGTAGTTATATCTGTATATTTTAAAAGCAAAGTAGCAACTTCATAGCCTAGTATAGTCCCAAGTATTGTAAGTACGCCTCTAAACATTTTTTTGAACATCTTTTCTCTCCTTTCCTCAAAATTTTCGTTCTATGCAGAAATCTCTAAAAGCCCAATGATTTAGATAGCATCTTCTATCAATTTCTCCACTTCTTCCTTTGACAAGTCACATGATAAAATTATTTCGCTTGCCAAAATTTGTTTCGCATTGCTAAGCATTTTTGTCTCGCCAGCGGATAAGCTTTTGCCACGACCTGCTCTCGTAAGGTTGCGTACTACTTCTGCAACTAAGAGGATGTCTCCGGTTTTTAGCTTTTCCATATTCTCGCGGTACCTGCGATTCCAATTGCGATCCATATCGGTACTCTCTTCTTTTAAAAGCTCCAACGCTTTTCTAGCCGTAGGCTCGTCAACAATGTCTCTAATGCCGATTGGCTTATCAGAGTCGACAGGAAGCATTACGCTCATGTCATTGCACGGCAACTTAAGGATGTAGTATCTTCTTACTTCACCCAGAATTTTCTTTTCTTCGATTTCTAGTATCACACCTGCACCATGCATGGGATGTACTATTTTGCTGCCAATTGAAAACATGATAGGCTCCCTCCATCTTATACCCATATATCTTAGTATAAGAGATTAGAGGCCCTCATGTCAAGATTAATAAAATTTATAATGATATCACAGCCGCATTTTAGTGTCAACCCATATTTTTCACAAAACCTTTCTAAAATCTTTTGCCTATCACCACATTTGTGTTAAAATGGTTATGATAAACTACATTGTATAGCATAAAACTATTTGGCATTGCTGAAAATGATCAAAAATGCCAATATCAAAAACTCGACACAAACGAGAGGAGCTCCCCATGTATAAAATACTAGTAGTAGATGATGAACCTAAAATCCGCGAAGTTATAAGAGAGTATGCGGAATTCAGTGGATACGAAGTTACAGAAGCAGAAGATGGCATGAGTGCTATAGGGCTTTGTAAACTTAACGACTACGATTTAATAATAATGGACATTATGATGCCAAAATTAGACGGGTTTTCTGCTTGCAAGGAAATCAAGAAAATAAAAGACATTCCTGTTATCATGCTTTCTGCAAGAGGCGAAGAATACGACAAACTATTTGGTTTTGAGTTGGGTATAGACGACTATATCGTCAAACCTTTTAGCCCAAAGGAACTTATGGCAAGAGTAAATGCCGTTCTTTCCAGATTCAATACACCTACAAGCGTCCCTCAGGGAACCGCAAAATTCGGTGGACTTGAAATAAATATTCCTGCAAGAACCGTTACAGTAGACGGAGAAAAAATCATTCTAACTCCTAAGGAGTACGAATTGCTTTTCTACCTTGTGGAAAACAAGAATATTGCTCTTTCGAGAGATAAACTTCTTTCGGATATATGGGGATATGATTTCTTTGGTGATGACAGAACCATTGATACTCATGTCAAAAATCTCAGAAGCAGCTTAGGCCCTTATAGGGACTACATAGTAACCTTGAGAGGAGTCGGTTATAAATTTGATTACGAAGATTAGTTTCGACCATCGAAGCATCAAAGTAAGGCTTTGGGGATATTTTCTCGCAATTGGCCTTGGTGTCGTTGCTTTGATTTGGTTTCTACAATTGTTCCTTATGAACAACTATTACGAGTCTATGAAAATTCGCGAAGTTAGCAGAGTAGCTTCGTCTATTTCTGGTGCGTATCAAAAGGATGACGATAACCTCAATCCCTCCATACAAGCGCTTTCCGTCAGCAATGACTTTTATGTTCTTGTAGAATCATCAAGTGGGATACTTTTGTTCTCCCCTGAACAAGAAAATCATTTTCCTCTTTCTATGTATTTCGAGGAAACCATTAAGCTAAAAACTAAACTAAAAGAATCAAAAGGCGCTCCCGTTTATTTCAAAATAAATACCGCTATTGACAAATACCGAGTCATAGCCTATGGCTGTGAAATAACAAATCCTAAGGGTGGCACCGCAAATCTATATATTTTCTCGCCGCTTTATCCAGTTTCTTCTACAGTCAATATACTTAGGCATCAGCTATTTTATGTTACTCTGGTAACGCTAATTTTAGCTTGTTCTCTTTCAATATTCTTTGCAAGAAAAATTTCAAGGCCAATAGAAAGCATGACTACTACTGCGAAAGAAATGGGTAAAGGAAATTACGATATCAAGTTTGAAGCGGAGTCTTATTCGGAAATCAACAACTTGGCCGAAACCCTAAACACAGCAGCGTATGAACTTGGGATGGCCGATAATCGCTTAAAGGACTTGATTGCAAATGTGTCTCATGACCTTAAAACGCCATTGACAATGGTAAGGTCCTATGCAGAAATGATTCGTGACTTGTCAGGTGATAATCCTGAAAAGCGTAATGCGCATCTCCAAGTTATAATTGATGAGACTGATAGACTGAATCAACTCGTAAGTGACATGGCAACGATTTCTGCAATGCAAACTCACAAAGCCACTTTGGAACGTTCGGCATTTGATTTGGGTTCTGCGGCAGCAACAATTCTTTCTTCATACGATATTTTGTCCGAGCAGGAAGACTATAACTTCATATTCCATGCACCTAAAGAATGTTTCGCATTTGGAGATGAAAACAAAATTAAGCAAGCAATCGCAAATCTTGTAAACAACGCAGTCAAATATTGTGGAAAAGATAAAGTCATAATAGTTAACATAAGAAGAGTAAGCAAGAAATTCCGTGTAGATGTAATAGATCATGGCCCTGGTATTTCTCAAGAAGAGTTGCCTCATGTTTGGGACAGGTATTACAAGACCAGCACTAACTACATCCGCCCTGCCGACGGAAGCGGGCTTGGCTTATCCATAGTAAAAGAAATCTTAACCTTGCACCACGCAAACTACGGTGTTAGCAGCAAGCTCGGCAAAGGAACTACATTCTGGTTTGAGCTACCATACATCAAAAAAGAGCGTGATCATCGTGACCAAAGTAAGGATGTGCCTATGGATCCTGAATCTATCGAAGATGTTAAATAAAACTCTTCCGGTTTTAAAACTTCAACGCATATTAAAAGGGAGCCTTACGGCTCCCTTTTGTGTACTATTTTGCAAAAGCTCGAATCGCTTCTCCAATGTTTTTCACTCCTACAACTTGGCACCCACTGGTTTTCTCTTTTATATATTTTAAGTTTGATACAGGCATTATTACCTTTTCGTATCCCATTCTATGCGCTTCCTTGACAATTTTCTCTGCGTTTCTCACAGCTCTCAAATCTCCCGTCAATCCTATCTCTCCTATTGCCAAAGTTTTTTTAGCAGCAGAGATATTTTTTAGAGATGAATATATTGCAAGAGCAACGGCTAAGTCAACAGAGGTTCCCTCTGGCTTAAGGCCACCTACTATGTTGATATACACGTCTTGATTTATAAGTTGCAATCCAGCCTTCTTCTCTAAAACTGCTAAAATCATACTGAGTCTTGTATTGTCCACACCGACCGCAGTTCTCCTTGCAAATCCGATGTTTGCAGGTGTAACAAGGGCCTGCACCTCAAACATGACGGGCCTGCTCCCCTCATAAATTGCAGCCGTCACAGAGCCTTCCGCCTCTTCGGATTTGCCTTCAAGGAACGTGCAAGAAATATCCCTAACCTCTTCTAGCCCTGACTCTACCATTATGAACGCCCCTATTTCGCTAGTGGTGCCAAAACGGTTTTTGAAGGACCTTAAAATTCTCAGTTCCTGATCTCGCTCGCCCGCAAAGTTAAGAACGCAATCCACCAAATGCTCTACTGTCTTAGGCCCAGCTAAATCACCACTCTTTGTAACATGAGCCACAATGAAAATTGGTATGTCTCCAGTTTTTCCGATTTTCATGAGTTTGTTTCCACAAGTTCTCACTTGAGACACGCTCCCTGCCGCCGAGTCCAATTCATCGCTATACATAGTCTGTATCGAATCTATAATTAAAAAATCAGGTTTAATATTATCGCATGCAGCTTCTACATTTTCTAAGTTGGTTTCGGGCAACACAAAAAGATTGTCGGATATCTGATTACAGACTCTGTCCGCACGTATTTTTATTTGCTCCTCTGACTCTTCTCCCGAAACATAAAGGACTCTCTGTCCAGCATTTGCTATGTTTGCGGCGGTCTGAATTATTATAGTCGATTTGCCTATGCCGGGTTCTCCAGAAATGAGAACCAAAGAGCCTTTTACAAGCCCGCCGCCAAGAACTCTATCCAGTTCCCCTATATGTGTACTAGTCCTCTTGTATTCGCTAGTTCCAACTTCTTTTAACTTAGCAGGCTTGGCGCTGTCAGTTGTCCTTCTCCTTGTGTCTTCTTTTGCAACAGGCAATATCTTCTCTTCAACAAAAGAATTCCATGCACCACAAATGCATTGCCCCATCCACGTAGGGCTGTCATATCCACATTCTTGACATACAAAGGTTGTCTTGGTCTTTTTTGCCATTGGTTTCTCCTCGTTTCGAACATTTGTTCTTTTTTATATGATATAACAAATCTTCCCTTGACGCAAGGGTTTTTTGGTAGAATTCCAGTCTTTCGCCGAAGAAATTTTCGACATATTTCGACACCGTCCTTAAGCCCTCTTCACCACCTCCACCATATAAAAAAGACCAAAGCAATCACCTGCTTCAGCCTTTCAAATCTTATGCTTATTTCATATCTTCAAGCTCCCCTAAATCTGGAATCCAGATTGAAGAGGCATCCACATAACTACCCTGATAGTCAGCCCTTTCCTTAAAGGTGGATGGCAGGCTTCCATCAAGCTGACCTCTCACACTCTCGGCTCTAAGAAGGCACAGCTTCTCAAATGTATCCGTTGCCTGCAAAAAGTCTTCGTAAGAACAGAACTTCGTTGGATCTTTCTGCACGTATGGCGCAATCATTTCTACTGTTGACTGGAATTTCTTCGAAAAATATCCGCTCTCAAAATAAGAGTTTATAAACTCATCAAAATAGTTATGATATTGCTTGAAATGTTCGCCCTTTTTCATCAAGTTGTGAAACATCGGGCGTCGCAACATAACCTCACCCGAATAAGGGGTGTCAATCGGGTAGTTCACGAATAGTTCTGCATCGTTTATTGGATTTGGCATTCCTAGTGCATATGTGCCATAGGCTAAGTTGTAATCCCACGGAAGCATTGAAAGTTTGCCATTTTCTTCATATAAAAAATAGTTGTGTCCAGTTGGACCAATATAACTGTCAAAATTCAATTAAAATACTTGCACCGTAAAATAGCGCAACATCCCGTCTATGTCAACAGCCTGTTCTATGTTTTCTCCCTCAGCTAAAATCTGCAACGATTCTATCAATCGAGCCTTATCTTCATCATTTATCTTTTGCTTTGCTTCTCTAAATATATTGTCATATCTATCGAAATCATCGTCAGTATATATGAAGGCCACATCGTTGTTTTCCTTGCCCACAGCCTCACTCCTTTTCTATATAGATATACGTTATAGTTTTGAAATTTTCGGGGTAATACCCAAATTTTATTATTTATTAAATAATTTAAAAAAGAGGCGATAGGGTATTAACCATATCGCCTCCAAATGCGACTATGAAAATACGATTTTCGATTTTCCATATTGATCGCTTCTTCTCTATTCGAACAGCTTTATTCTATGCTTGCTCGTTTTATTTGGATTAATGCTTATCGTGTTTGTCGTGTTTGTCATGTTTGTCGTGCTTCTCATTTTTTTCAGGATGTTCAGCATTCTTATGAGCTTCTATGATTTTTTCTGCTTGATGAGCAGGAACTTCCTCATATCTTGTGAACTCCATTGTAAAGCTTCCTCTTGCTTGAGTCATGGATCTAAGTGCGATAGCATAATCAAACAATTCTGCTTGAGGTGCTTCTGCAACTAGTTTTTCTCCATCTGCCTGAGGTTCCATTCCTAAGATTTTACCTCTTCTCTTATTCATGTCGCCCATTACATCACCCATGTAGTCGTCAGGGACAACGATTTCAAGCTTCATGATAGGTTCTAGCAAGCAAGGTTTAGCTTCTACTATACCTTTTTTGAATGCTAATGATGCAGCGATTTTGAATGCCATTTCGTTAGAGTCAACATCATGGTATGAACCATCATATAAAACTGCTTTGACATTTACAACTTTGCACCCTGCAAGAGGGCCCTTTTCCAAGGATTCTACCAAGCCCTTTTCAACTGCTGGCACATACTGTTTAGGTACAGAACCGCCGAAAAGCTGTTCAGCAAACTCGAACTCTTCCTGTGAAGGAGAGAATTTAATATGAACGTCTCCGTATTGACCTGCGCCGCCGGACTGTTTCTTATGTTTACCTTGTACATCAGAGGTGCCTTTGATTGTTTCTCTATAAGCAATCTTCTGTGGAATTGTTTTTACGGTAACGCCAAATTTATCTTTTAGCTTCGCCATAATAATTCCCAATTGAATGTCGCCTTGACCTCCGATTAGAGTCTGTCTAGTCTCAGCGTTTCTTGTCAATACAAATGATGGGTCTTCTTCCATCAACTTGTGAAGTCCAGATGCCATTTTTTCATCTTCGCCCTTGCCTACTGCTTCAATAGCCATAAACAGTGAAGGCTGCGCAAAGTCGATTGGTGGGAACTGGATTACATTGGCTTTTTCTGAAAGAGTGTCTCCGGTTTTAGTAAACTGGAGTTTTCCAAGAGCCACGATGTCGCCTGCAGAAACAGAAGGAGCATCGCCTTGGTTTTTTCCTCTTAGGAAGAATACTGAACCTAACTTTTCAGGTTTTTCAGTTCTTCCATTAAACACTTCCATTCCCATATTCAACTTACCAGAGATAACCTTTGCTAAAGAAATTTTGCCTAGGAAAGGATCTGCTAATGTCTTGAATATGAATACGGCCAGCTTGCCATTCGGATCACATTTAACTTCAATTGGCTCATCCATTCCATTTATAGCCGCATAAGGTGCGTGATCTGTTGCAAGAGGAACATATTTTATAAGTTTTTCAAATATATCTGTGATTCCATCACCTTTGACTGCTGAACAGTGGAATACAGGCACAATGTCGCCAGTGGACAGGCCTTTTAATAATCCCTTGTCAAACTCTTCATCAGTGAATTCGCCTTTGTCGAAATAGATATCCATCAATTCTTCGTCTGTTTCTGCGATGGCTTCGCTTAAGGCTTCTCTATCATCTAAAGTAACTACGGAAGTTCCGAATTTGTCCTTTAGCTGTTCTATCGTTTTGTCTACATCTACGTTTTCTTTGTCAGTCTTGGTTAAAATAAAAAATCTTGGCATTGATACCTTTTGGCAAGCTTTCCATGCTTTTTCAGTACCAACTTGAATCCCTGCGGAAGCATCTACAAGAATTGCTGCTGCTTCAACGGCTCTCAGTGCTGATTGCACGTCGCCCGCAAAGTCGAAAAAACCGGGAGTGTCAACAAAGTTAATTTTCACTTTATTATATTCAACCGGAACAATGGAATTATTGATTGAATATCCTTTTTCGATTTCCATCTTATCGTAATCGGATACGGTGTTGCCGTCTTCGACCTTGCCGAGTCTGTTGATAACACCAGTGGCCATAAGACCGGCTTCTAGAAAAGTGGTTTTACCACATCCGCCATGTCCTAACAAAGCAATGTTTCTAATAGTTTCGCTCGTGTAACCTTTCATCTACTCTAGACCTCCCAAATTATTTTTTCAGTTGTGAATATTATAGCAAAACCCATTGAAAAATACAACTGTTTTTGGGTTGACACGGATTTTTTACGCAATGTAAATTTTTATTGTCATTCCTTTCCTCCTCGTGGTATCATATATGAAAAGGAGGCGAATTTAATATGCTTGAAAATTATCTCAATGTTATAACCAATATGGAAACGTATGTTGATGGATTAATCGTCGTAGATAGCTATACGAATATCGTCTATATTCGCCATTATGCAAAAGGCTTGACGCCTATTTCAGAAAAAGATTCTATAGGTAAAAGCTTATTTGAAATATATCCAAGTATGGACCCTAAAAACAGTACTATTATGAAAGCTCTCACAACTGGAGAGGTTACTTTGAATTGCAAAAATACTCTTAGCCCAGTTAACGGTCCTACTTTCGAAGTTCTCGATGACACTTTTCCAATCAAGGAAAACGGTCGAATCATAGGTGCAGTTTGTATCACCCATTCCGTTGATAATAGAAAAGCTTTTACGGCTCTTGACCTTTCATCAGGTGCCAATAGTCGTGCCCCTAAGCAGCTTTTTACCGACTCTGACATAATTGGCAGAAGTGAGGCAATACAAGTTCTTCGTAACCAAATCAATCGAGTTGCGGAAACTTCTTCGTCGCTGTTAATCTATGGCGAAACGGGTACAGGCAAGGAAATGGTGGCTCAATCAGTTCACTTTGCGGAGTTAACTATGGCGATTGGTTAAAGATGGCTTGGAAAACTTTCGCACTAATGATCGGCTCAGGTTACGTGTTGATTTGCATCGCAAATGCAATCGGATACGGTCCATTCTAAAATAAATATTTTTATTACTGAAGAGTCCTTAGGTTTACACAGTATTCCTAAGGGCTTTTCAATTGCACACTTTTTTTTGCTATGATATACTATAGTAAATTATAGAAGCACTATAAAACACAGGAGCGGGCTTATGGATAAAAATACGATGTTGTATAAGATAATCTGCGACAGCATGATGGAAAAAAGTTTTCTAAATCAAATAAAAATGTCTGCCACCGCAATGGATGACATTTTGGAAAACTCTTCTTTTCATGATATTTGCCAGCATCTACTTGATGCCACAGGCAGTAATGGTAGATTCATCGCAAAAGATGTTGTAGAAATTGCTCAACCTTTTTTAGAAAAGTTCAGCAATGCGCCAAAAGAAGGTTGGCTTTCAAATGCCTATCAATATGTTTTGTGTCTTCTATTTCCTGAGAAACAAAAAAGCAAAAACATGGAGGCGCCAGAAGTCATCCAAGGACGATTGTTTTTATTGCAGCTTCTTAAGTCATTATATAAATTTGAAAGAAGAACTCTACCCTTCGACCCAACAGTCGATATGGTTTTTATAAGTCCTAAAGAGGTAAAGGAAGCAGGATATAACGACGAATATTTGCAGCTCATTCAGCTAATCGAAAAGAATTATCTATATGAGTTTATGCGAACAGGTGTTGAGTTGACTCCTTTTAATACGTTAGGACATATTGCAGGAGTGCACTATGTGGCAATGCATGCGGCTCGCCAATTATCAGATCTAAAAGCACCGGTAGATTTGGGGCTTGTTTCTGGTGCCGCGGCTGGTCACGATATCGGCAAGTATGGTTGCAGGGAAAACGAAGAAAAAAGAATTCCGTATCTTCATTATTATTATACGGATATTTGTTTTAATCGCTTCAATATGCCTATGATCGGTTTAATTGCAGCTACCCATTCCACTTGGGATTTGGAACTTGAGAACCTTTCCGCAGAATCCTTGCTACTTATTTATGCCGATTTTAGAGTAAAAAGCATCATAACTGACAATGGTGTTGAGACAGTGCAGTTTTATACATTGGACCAGGCCTTTCAAGTTATCTTAGATAAATTAGATCAGGTAGACGATGCCAAAGAACTGCGTTATCGCAAAGTATATAACAAGCTTAAGGACTTTGAAGATTACATCATCGGCCTTGGGGTTGATGTGCAGTTGCCAAAAACTCCTGTGCCAATTCCCCACAAGCCTGTACCTTCAATAAGACCTGACTTCTCTATTCTTAGAAGCAATCAGGTTGTTAAGGAACTTAAGAATCTATCTGTTGAGCACAACATCAAGCTCATGAACAAATTTTATAAACAAGAAGAGTTTTCTGGATTGCTCGAAACTGCTCGCAGCGAAAAGCAATGGCGAAACTTAAGGACATATATTTCTATATTTGGCGAATACTCTACATACATGACCGAAAAGCAAAAACTGATGACTATAAGATTCCTCAGTGAACTTTTGGTTCATAGAGAAAGCGATATTCGTAATCAGGCCGGAGAAGTTATTGGACAGATAATTGCTGGCTTTAACGAAGAATATAAAAAGGAATTGCCATCAGGAGTGTGCCTGCCTCACAAAGAAGTAACTAACCTTTCTCTTTGGTCAGAACTTCTTGATAAGATTTTGATGCCTGACCATAAATTGACAGATCAACATAAAAAGTGGGTAGAAAACAGCCTAAAAAGTATCGTGTCTGCTCTTATGACAAATTGCAAAGAAGAGCACCTCTCCGAGGTTATTGATATTTTACTTGGTTGGTATCAAAAGTCTAACTTGACCGACCGAAACAAAGAATCTCTGCTTCAAGTGGTGATGATGATAGATCCTTCAATTTGTGATAAAACTCAAATCCAAACTATATTGGACTTCACAAACCGAATTATTTCTGAAGATAATGAAGGTCTGAGAGCTGCCGCCGTTAGATCTCGTAACCATTTCAATCCTACACAAAGCATTGAAAGTTACACGGCTGAGCTAAAAGAATGCCTAGGATTTGATCCGCAGTCAGATCTTTCTAGCGAAGCTTTATCGGACATGTACTTAGATAATCTTAAGGCTAGCACGCCTTGGCCTATAAAAGTTGCCAACATACAGCTTATGCTCCAGTCTCTCAAAGAAAAATCGGGAGAAGGGCAAGCACTTCACGTGGCCACTCATTTAGGTAATCTCGTAAAAGTAAGCGAAACCGTTGTGGTTCGTAAGGCCGCAGGTTTTGGTTTGGTTTCTATCATAGATAAAATGCCACTAGAGCAGCGAAATGAAATAGCGGTAGAGTTAGGCAAGGGCCTTGAGATAGGCGACTACCAATTTTCAAAATACATCCCTGATTACTTGGGAGTAATTATGCTTCATCTGCCTCCGAGAGAGCTTGATGAACTTATTGCTGACCTTGAAAAATTCTTGGGTGCAACTAATGGTCAAGTAGCTGCAGCCGTTCTTCATACATTTGGTGTAATTATAGAAAATTACAAAGTCTATGGTAGCATTTTTGGCAAACAAGAATCTGAAGAAGCAACGGATGCAAGAAAATACAAATTGGTCAGCCTTATTGTAAGGGGCTTTTCCAATTACAACAGCACTATAAGCCAAGAGGGATTATGGTCTCTTGGCATGCATATATTCGGATCTTGCAAGCTTTCATTAGAAGATAAATACGATATTTTCTGCCATTGCAGCAAGAAAATTTTAACTCTTTGCGAAAATCTTGATTTGTCCGACTTAGATTTCTTTAACAACGCTGCGGTGCTAAATCACATATACCGCTTTATATGCCAATACGAGCTGGAGCGAGGCCAATTTGACATGGATCAGATTGAAAAAATCGCATTCTTCCCTGGCACTTTTGACCCGTTCAGCCTAAGCCACAAAGCCATCGCTACAGAAATCAGAGATATGGGCTACGAGGTTTATTTGGCTTTAGATGAATTTAGTTGGTCCAAAAAAACTCAGCCAAGACTTCAGCGACGCAAGATATTAAGCATGTCTGTTTCCGACGAGGAAAATATATATATCTTCCCGGATGATATCCCTGTAAATATTGCAAATCCTAAAGATTTGGCTGCCCTTAAAAAGATTTTCAAAGGCAAAGAGCTTTACTTCGTTGCTGGAAGTGATGTGGTAGAAAATGCTTCATGCTATAGAGTTGCTCCTGTTAAGGACTCTATCCATTCAATGAATCACATTCTCTTTAAGCGTTCTTCTGACGAGAAGCGGGATGGTTCAAAGAACAATGCCCCTTACCCTATTACTGGCGATGTCATCACTCTTCACTTGGAAGAGTATTTTGAGGATATAAGTTCAACAAGAATTAGAGAAAATATCGACTCCAACAGAGATATTTCAAACTTGATAGACCCAGTCGCTCAAAACTATATTTTTGAAAACAATCTCTACATGAGAGAGCCGGCGTATAAGCACCTGCTCCAATCTAGGGATATTCAACTTGAGGGTTTTGGAGAAGCAAGCAGCAAGGCTTTGAGTGACTTAAAAGATGAACTGGTTCAACAAGGCTACAATATAGACACGATTTCTAACTACTTAGACCGCCAAGATGTAGACATGGTACTTCTTAGAGATGGCAAATTGGATAATGCTATTGTTGCAGTGGCCGCAGTTAATCGTTTGGACAGCATAGACCTTTTGAGTGCTTTCCACGATCAAGATATTGCTTCTTATATAAGAAGTAAGGCTGCTGGTTCTATTGCAGTTATCGGCGGATTTTTCTTTAGTAGCAAAAGCACTATCGTCAATTTGGAGCAAACTCTGCTGATAGAATTGCTTTCCGAACTTTTGGTAAAGGACTACACTTATGTGGTATATCACCCTTGCGATCCTGCAGGGTTAAAAGATGCTGCGGTTAGAGCCGTGGCAAAGCAAGGTTTTACAAACATCGCTCCTTCTGATTTGATGCCTATCTATGCCGTTGACATGTCATCGCCAGTGATAGTCTTCAAGAATGTGGATACTATTATCAAGCATCCTCTTAACAAGAATACCGCCGTTCTCAAAGCTATAGAAAACGCGCATAACAGGTTGCTTAAGATGCTTACTTCAATTTACCCAGGGGAGCTTATCATCTCATACAACTCAGGCATAATGTATCATAAGATGATTCATCTAATCGCAAGTATTAACGATGTTTCCCCTCTTCCATACGAAGAGAAATCTTATGGCCAATATATGGCAGTTCCTTTTGGCAAAGTTCTCAAAGGTTCTGCAGTACCTAACACTGTTACAAAGTCCATGCACACAGAAAAGTATTTTAACAAAGACGTGTCCGACTTTACTATAGAGGAAAAACGTTTCTATTCGACTTTGGAAAACCAAGTGAAAACCATCAAATCCTTTAACAGACCTGTCATCTTAGTGGACGACTTGCTTCATAAGGGATATCGAATGAAAGAAATAGATCCTATTCTAAAAAAGAACAAGGTAGATGTCGTTGAAACAGTAGTCGGCGTTCAAACCGGTCGAGGTCGAGATTTGATGACTATCAAAGAACGTACAGTTGATAGTGCATACTTCTTGCCTAACCTTAAATGCTGGATTGATGAAAGTGACATGTATCCATACATTGGTGGCGACAGTATGAAGGACAAAGAGGTTTCAGTGTGCAGTCAAGGAACAATTCCAACGCTGAATTTGCTGCTGCCATTTACTGTGCCTACTTTCTTAGGCAACATCCCAGGAAAAAGTCTTTATGACTATTCCATGACTTGTCTGGAAAACGCCAGAAACATCTTAAAGACTCTTGAAGACGAATACCAAAAGGAGTTTGAGCAAAAGCTAACTCTTAAGAGACTTGGCGAAGTCATTATGGACCCTAAAAATCCTGACGTTGCTACTCACATAAAATTAGATGAAAATATCGCTGCTTCTGCCTATGTGGAAACCGCCATAGAGAAGCTTATACGAATGAGGAACATGTTCAAATGATAAAAAACAAGAGAAGCATATGGGAGTTATGCCCCCATTCCGATGATCTAAAAATCCAAACTCCTCTCAAGCAAAAAGGATTTACTGTAAATTTAATTGCTTTAGGCGATGTCGGTGCAACCCTTTTGTTAGGCCTAAAAACATTGGGTTCCGAAATATTAGATACTATTGGAATTTTTGATACAAATGAAAATGTGGTGGCTCGGTACGAGATGGAAATGAACCAAATCGGTTGGCCTTTTGGTACAAAACCTTTACCCACTGTAAAACCAGTATCCCAAGACCAGCTTTTTGATTGCGATATGTTGATTTTCTGTGCAAGCAAAGCCGTCCCTCCCGTTGGCTCGGGCGGCGATGTGCGAATGATGCAACTTGAAGCAAACAGCAAAATTGCTGCTCACTATGGTGCCTTGGCGAAATCAGCAAACTTCAAGGGAATATTTGCTGTGGTTTCAGATCCTGTGGACCCTCTTTGTAAAGAAGTCCTCTTGTCATCTGGGCTTTTAGCTGGCCAAGTTAAGGGTTATGGTCTTGGCGTTATGAATAAAAGAGCAGAATATTTTGCTTCCAAAGATGACCGCTTCTCTTCTTATTTTGAAGACGGCAGAGCCTTTGGTCCTCACGGTGGTGATTTAGTCATAGCAAATAGCATAGCAAATTACGACGAGTCCCTTTCGATGGAACTTACAAAGCTAACAGTTGAAGCAAATCTCAAAGTACGTGACTTAGGCTTCAAACCATATTTAGCTCCGGCCATTTCATCTGGAGCTGTGTCCATTTTATTGACCTTGACTGGCCAATGGAATTACAGTTCTGTATATTTTGGTAAAGGTGATAAGGGTGCTTTTTTAGGCATCCGTAATCGTATCGCAAATGATATTATAGAGGTCGAGGACATTCCTCTTCCTGAAAATTTATATAAACGAATCGAGTTGGCTTACGAAAATTTGTGCCATTTAAAATAAAGGTGGTGAGGTTATGAAACTCTATATTGTAAAATTTTTGACCGACGAAAGTTCCGGACGCATGGAAAAAGTTTTAGATAAAGCACTCCACACTATTGCCTCTTGCACTGAACTTAAGGAAAAAGGATTACAACTTCGCCCTCAGGTTATACAGAGTCCCGAAGAGTTCTTCGTGGCTGCCGAAAATGGGCTTCTACAAAACCAACGGATTCTCTTCGCTGTGGAGTTAGACAAAGGCGGAATAAACTTAGATGCCTACAGACTTATTGCATATCTTAACAGCAGTTCCCACAAGGAGGCTCTCAAAAAATCCGTAGGCGGAGTCATCGTCGATGGCCAAGGCTCTTTGTTTACCAAAGACATTGGACGCAGAATAGTCTTTGGTGCCAACATGGCAGGTTGCAGTTTCCCAGGCAAACCTTTGGCAGAAGCTTCTTCTGACCTTTCCAACTTCAAAGTGCTTTCTAATCTATGGCAACTTAGTGTCTTAGAAACTTATACAAAAGTTTGTACCTCTGTTATGAAGAAAATCCTCGGGTTCACTTTTGAAACCAATGAGATTCCAAATATTTTAGCAATACATGCGAGTAATCATAAGACATCCAACAGCCTTTTGCTGTGGAATATGATTAAAGAACATTTGGGAGACAACGCTGAAATTGAAGACGTTTCCATAAGAAATGGGCAGATACAAGATTGCCGTGGTTGCAGGTATGAGGAGTGTCTGCATTTTGGAGAAAATGACACCTGTTTTTATGGCGGAGTCATCGTTGAAAAAGTTTATCCAGCCATTGTTAAAAGTGATATTTTGATGCTAATTTGTCCAAACTACAATGATTCTGTCAGTGCTAACATCATGGCGTTTATCAATCGCCTCACTGCTGTTTTTAGGGCAAAGGATCTGAGTCACAAAAAGGTTTATGCTCTTGTAGTTTCTGGATACAGTGGCGGTGATATTGTAGCCCAACAAATTATTGGAGCTTTGAACATGAACAAAACCCTTATCTTGCCTGGCAATTTTGCTTTGTTGGAAACTGCCAATAATCCTGGTGATATAATGGCTGTAACCGATATCGAAAAAAGAGCAAAGGCTTTTGCCGAAAAGATTCTAAATGCATAAAAACAGGGAACTCAACTTGATAAAAGTTTGAGTTCCCCTTTTGTTTCTAAATTCTTTTTAGTCTTATTCAATCTTTTGTGGTTCTTTCGTTCTGGCTACAATTACAGTAGCAGCCAAAATGAAGATACATCCCAAAATTCCCTTAGTCGAAAAACTTTCGTTATAGACAAGTACTCCTATTATAACGCTGGTTATAGGTTCGAAAGTACTTAGAATAGCTGCGTTTTGGCCTCCAGTATATTTGACCCCAATCTGGAATCCTAGCACTGCAATGAAGGAAACAGTGGTTGCAAAAAGAAACGCCACGAGCCAACCAAACGGCGTAAATTCTATAACGAATTGCTCTGTTGCAAGGGCCGTCGCAAGTATCAATACCGACGAAACAGCATTCATATAGAATATCAGCTTTAGCGAGTCCATATCCTTCAATTCGCTTTTATCCAAGTATATTATATAAAACGCATAGGTGGTTCCAGAAATAAATGCTAACAACATTCCTATAACATTGATGCTTCCATCTCCACCATAGAAAAGGAATATTCCTATCATACATAATGCCACACAGAATAATTTGATAGGCTGTATCTTTTCCTTGAGAAAGATTATGCTAAAAACGATAACCATGGCAGGATACACAAAATGTATAGTGGTGGCCATGCCTGTCGGGATAAATTCATAAGAGAAAAACAACAGTAAGGCCGTTCCTCCATATCCAGCAATAGTTATGAGGCATATTTTGCCAAATTGGCCTTTGGTGATCGCCATAGGAATCTTTTTTATTTTTAAGTATAAATAGATAGGCAGTAGTGACAAGAAAAATCTGCAAAATGCAACGCTTAAGGTGTTTCCTCCCGCTGAGCACAAATACTTCATAAGCATAGGCACAAGCCCAAAACATATCGCTGAAGCGATTACTGCAATTACTCCAATGCTCCTCTTGTTCATCTCTTCTCCTACTCTTTAATAAAAAATTCTACAGCACGCCGATTAAAGGTGCTGTAGAATTTCCTTAGGTTCATTTATACTAAAACTCTGCAGTTTTAGGTGTTCTAGGGAAAGGTAGCACGTCTCTAATATTGGCCATTCCCGTTATATACATGATGATTCTTTCAAGACCCAGTCCATAGCCAGCGTGTTTAACTCCGCCGTATTTTCTAAGGTCTAAATACCACCAGTAATCTTCCTCGTTTAGATCTAATTCCTTCATTCTATCAGTAAGAACATCTAAACGCTCTTCTCTTTGGCTTCCGCCTATGATTTCGCCAACTCCAGGAACCAAGAGGTCGCATGCCGCAACTGTCTTGTTGTCGTCGTTTAATCTCATATAGAAAGCTTTTATATCCTTAGGATAGTCTGTTACAAACAATGGCTTTTTGAAAATTTCTTCAGTCAAGAATCTTTCGTGCTCTGTTTGCAAGTCTATACCCCACTCTACTGGATATCGGAACTCTTTGCCAGATTTTTTAAGTATATCTACAGCTTCTGTGTAGGTTATACGTCCAAAATCAGAGTTAGCTACATGGTTAAGTCTTTCTAAAAGACCCTTGTCCACAAAGCTGTTAAAGAACTCCATTTCTTCTGGGGCGTTTTCTAGTACATAGTCGATGATGTACTTTATCATTGACTCTGCTAATTCCATATTGTCTGCAAGATCTGCAAAGGCAATCTCTGGCTCTATCATCCAAAACTCAGAAGCATGTCTTGCTGTGTTTGAGTTTTCTGACCTAAAGGTTGGTCCAAATGTATAAACATTTCTGAATGCTAACGCATAAGTCTCCGCCTCTAGCTGACCGCTTACAGTAAGATTGGTTTCTTTTCCAAAGAAGTCTTTTTTATAGTCAATACAGCCTTCTTCATTTCTAGGCACATTGTTCAAGTCAAGAGTAGTGACCTTAAACATTTCTCCTGCACCTTCGCAATCACTGCCTGTAATGATTGGAGTATTTACATATACAAAGTTTTGATCCTGAAAGAATTTGTGGATTGCATAAGAAACCATTGATCTAATTCTAAATACAGCAGCAAACGTATTGCTCCTTGGTCTTAGATGTGCAATCTCTCTCAAAAACTCCATAGAATGGCGCTTAGGTTGTAGAGGATATTCTGGAGTAGAAGTAGCTTCTACCTTTATGTTTCTTGCTTTGATTTCAAAGGGCTGCTTGGAATTTGGAGTCAAAGTTAAAATACCAGTCACTTCTAATGCCGTAGCAACATATGCTTTTGAAATCTCTTCAAAGTTTTCTATAAACTCCTCTTCATAAACCACCTGTGCAGATTTGAAAAAGGAACCATCATTTAATTCGATAAATCCGAACTTGTTTGAGTTTCGATTGTTTCTAACCCACCCTTTGATTAGGACTTCCTTATCTCCGTATTTTTCTGTGTTTCTAAAAAGTTCTCTGAGTAATATTTCTTTCATTATTTTCTTACCTTCTTTAAATATCTTTTATTTTACTTTTCCAACGGTTTCATCGTTGGGACCCTTTTTGTGGTTCTTTCATACTCGACCAAGCTGGTGTTAATACTATTAAATTCTCCATATTCCAATTATCCCCCATACTTCATATTTTTGCTCTACTTTGAGTCACTTTGCGGGCAAATGATGTAAAATATGATGTAAATGATGTAGGGCGATAGTAGTATATGCAAGAGCATAGTCATATACAAGAAATTATAACTTCTCTTATTTACAATGTCAAGCCACCTCAAACTTGAGTTTCCGCAGTTTTATCCACAACTGCGAATTTTATCAGCTTTACAATAAACAACTTTCAAAAAATGCCCAAAATATAAGGGAT
>CAZUEH010000016.1:0-27659 GCA_964619315.1 uncultured Oscillospiraceae bacterium
TTCGACCATGACGAGAACATTGGCCTAAAATCTATGGGCAAAATAACCTCTATGGAACCCAAAATCAGAGATTTTGACCATGACGAGAACATTGGCCTAAAATCTATGGGCAAAATAACCTCTATGGGACCCGAAATCAGAGATTTCGACTATGCGGGGATTATACCAGCGTTACCACAGTGTAATTAAGTTGTCGTATGATGAATGGACTATCCATTTAACAAAACGAAAGGTGTAGATAATGAAACCGATATATAAAAGAGTGCTGCTTAAAATCAGTGGAGAAGCTTTAGCGGGAGAACAACGTTTTGGAATCAATGAAGCTATGACTCAAAGGGTTGCTGAACAAGTAAAACAAATTCATGACTTAGGTGTGGAAGTTGCCATCGTAGTAGGTGGCGGTAACTTCTGGAGAGGCAGAACCAGCAAAGACATGGACAGAGCTACTGCTGATTATATGGGAATGTTAGCTACAGTAATGAACTCATTGGCGTTACAAGATGCATTTTTAGCTTTAGGAGTGCCAACAAGGGTACAGACATCTATTGAGATGAGAGAAATCGCAGAACCTTATGCTAGAAGAAAAGCTCTTAGCCAACTTGAACATGGTGACATAGTAATATTTGGAGCAGGCACTGGAAACCCATTCTTTTCTACAGATACAACTGCGGCGCTAAGAGCGGCAGAAATGGATGCGGAAGTAATTCTACTTGCAAAAAACGTAGATGCGGTTTATGACAAAGATCCAGTGACAAATAAGGACGCTAAAAAATTCAACAAGCTATCTCATATGGATGTTGTTGAAAAAGAACTAAAAGTAATGGATTTAACAGCAGCTACTCTTTGTAAGGATAATAATATAAAAATTCATATTTTTGCTATCGCAGAGGAAGGCAATGTAATGAGAGCTATTCTTGGCGAAGATATAGGAACGATTATTGAATAGGAGGCCCTAAATGGAAACTATTAAGAAAAACCTCGAAGAAAGAGGCAAGAAAAGCATATCAATTTTAAAAGAGGATCTGAACACTGTAAGAGCAGGAAGAGCGAATCCAACATTGTTGGACAAGGTAATGGTAGACTATTATGGTACGCCTACACCACTTAAGAACATCGCAAATATTTCGGTTCCGGATCCAAGAACTCTATTGGTATCACCATTTGACCAAAAATCAGTAGGCGATATAGAAAAAGCTATCAATGTTGCAAACATAGGAATCAACCCTTCAAATGACGGCAAGTCTGTAAGATTAGTAATTCCTCAGGTAACAGAAGAGAGAAGAAAAGAACTTACCAAGACTGTTAAAAAAATGGGTGAATATAGCAAAATAGCTGTAAGAAATATTAGACGTGATGCAAATGACGAGTTGAAGAAACTTGAAAAAAGTCATGACATTACTGAAGATGAATTAAAAAAAGCATTGGATCATATTCAAAAAGCCACAGACAAAATTGTCAAAGAAATTGATGAAATCATAGCGGCAAAAGATAAAGAAATTTTAGAAGTATAAGAGGTTAATAGTTGTGGCTGCTACCAAGGCAGCCACTCTATTTATAGGTAATTTAATGATAGATAAAAAACTATTGCCGGAGCATGTTGCAGTCATAATGGACGGAAATGGACGCTGGGCACAGAGGAACAAAGTCAACAGAGTGGCAGGACATAATGCTGGAATGTTGGCGATGAAAGAAATTATAAAACGGTCAGACGTAATCGGAATTAAATATCTGACGGTATACGCCTTTTCTACTGAAAACTGGAAACGGTCTTCTGAAGAAGTTGGTGGAATTTTTGGGTTGCTTGTAAAATATGTTGCAAGTGAATTAGAAGAATTGAATAAAAATAATGTAAAAGTTTCAATCCTAGGAGATTATAGTCAGATTCCAAAGTCTGCTGTTAATAGCATAAACAAGGCACTAAAGACTACTCAAAATAACGACGGATTGCATTTTTGCATTGCATTAAACTACGGTAGCAGACAAGAAATTGTTAGATCTGTCAAAAAAATCGGCGAGTTGATACAAGCTGGCCAATTGACAGAAGCCGAGGTTACAGAAGATACTATTGCAAAATACCTTTATACGGGAGAAGAAAACGGCTATATACCTGATCCGGACTTGGTTATTAGAACGAGCGGAGAAGAAAGACTTTCCAATTTTCTACTTTGGCAGAGTGCGTACAGTGAGTTTGCTTTTAGCGATTCGTTGTGGCCTGATTTTACTCCCGATGAGTTTGAAAATATGATAGAAAAATACACCAAAAGAGAGAGAAGATTTGGCGGTAGATAAAAGCCAAATGTATATAAAGTAATTACAAAAGGAGACAAATATGAAAACAAGAATCATTTCCGCGTGCATTATGCTTCCGCTGTTCATCTTAGTTTACTTAGGTGGATGGTTTATATGGGGAGCTGCTATAGTCGTAGGGTTTCTTGGAGTAAGGGAGTTTTATAAAGGGTTTGAAGCCTCTGGCGCTAAACCATCATATACAACTGCTTATTTGGCAATTATATCTTTGTATGCTATAAACATTGTTGCACCTGAAAATGCGAATTTGTTATTGCTATGGACTGTGTTAGTGACAGTTGCTAGCATGCTTTATGGATTCAAGGTAAACGAGAGAAAATTGGAGGATATGACTTCCACATTGCTTGGAATAATGTATGTGGTCTTCTTTTCTTATCACATAGTTCTAATCGATCAGTCACAACATAGAAATTTAATATGGTTAGTATTCCTAACTGCATTTGGAACTGATATAATGGCATACTTTACAGGAATGGCAATAGGAAAACATAAACTATGTCCGAACTTAAGCCCTAAAAAGAGCATTGAAGGAGCTGTTGGTGGAGTTGTAGGCAGTGTTGCATTGTGTGGCCTGTTTGGATATTTCGTATTGCCAAATGAATTGGTTATGTGCCTTGTTATAGGTCTATTGGGCAGCGTGTTTGCTCAGCTTGGTGACCTTTCTGCATCGGCATTTAAACGTCAGATGGGAATAAAGGATTACGGAAACCTAATCCCAGGACATGGCGGAATATTAGACAGATTTGATAGCGTAATGTTTACCGCGCCGTTAGTATATTACTGCATAATATTTTTAGGAATATAAATATGAAAAAAATATCGCTTTTAGGAAGCACCGGCTCTATTGGAACTCAGTGCCTCGACATAATTAGGGAAAACAAAGAAGAATACAAAGTTGTTGCATTGACTTGTGGAGCAAATATTAATTTGCTTTCGGAACAAATTAGTGAGTTTAAACCAGAACTGGCTGTTGTTTCAAAGGAAGACGATGCATCGACGCTACAAAAGAAGCATCCAGATGTAAACATCCTTTGGGGTAGCGAAGGTTTAATCAATGGTGCGTCTATAGATTGTGATATGGTAGTCAATGGCTTGATGGGAATGAGAGGCCTAGAACCTACCTATCATGCAATATTAGCTGGAAGAGATGTGGCATTGGCTAACAAAGAAACTCTAGTGGCAGGCGGAGAAGTAATAATGTCTGCTGTAAAAGAGAAGGGGATAAAACTTCTTCCCGTAGATAGTGAGCATAGTGCAATTTTTCAGTGTTTAGAAGGAAATAGAGATAGAAAGCTAAATAAAATTTTGCTTACTGCTTCTGGAGGACCGTTTAGAGGGTACACATTAGAGCAGTTAGCGGAAGTGACTTTAGCTCAGGCACTTAAACATCCAAACTGGAGCATGGGCAAAAAAATCACTATCGATTCAGCAACTATGATGAACAAAGGCCTTGAAGTAATAGAGGCCAAATGGCTATTCGATGTAGATGTAAAAAACATAGAAATTTTAGTTCATCCTCAAAGCATTCTTCATTCGGCAGTAGAGTTTGAAGACAAGTCGATAATAGGTCAAATGGGCGTTCCGGATATGCGAATACCTATAAGTTTTGCCATGGCTTATCCAAACAGGTTGCCAAACACGAGAGATGGTGTGGACTTTTTTGGTGGAGCATCAACTCTGACATTTGAAAAACCTAACCAAGAAGTATTTAGGTGCATTAAGATGGCATATGAGTGCTCAGAGGCAGGGGGAACTTATCCTGTAGTAATGAATGCTGCCAACGAGGTTTTAGTAGAACTACTTTTAGATGGCAAGATAAAGTTCATAGACATTCAAAACAACTTAGAAAGAATACTTGATGAACATGTGCCAATCTATAATTTAACTTTAGAAGATATTATAGAAGCCGATAAAAAGGCGCGTATAGACACATATAAATTAGGGTAAAAATAGACTCATAAGGGGGATTTATGAAGACAGCAATACTTGCGATTATATTATTTTGTGTAATGATTTTTCCGCACGAACTCGGACATTTTGTTGCAGCAAAAAAAATGGGGGTAAAAGTAAACGAATTCGCTTTTGGAATGGGACCAATTATTTGGAAGAAGCAAAGAGGGGAAACTTTGCATAGTATTAGACTATTTCCAATAGGTGGATTTTGTGCAATGGAGGGAGAAGACGAAGATTCTCCTGAGCCACGAGCCTTTTCCAACAAGAAGCCTTGGCAAAAAATAGTGGTTTTGGTTTCAGGCTCATTGATGAATGTAATATGCGCTCTATTAGTGATGATTTTAGTTGTAGGAACAGTTGGCTTTACTACTACAACGATAGATTTAGTTAACGAAAACAGTCCTGCTGCTTATGCCCAATTGATGCATGGAGACGAGATTACCGCAATTGATGGTGACGAGGTGGATTCGTGGAATGATGTTTCCAAAGGAATTGTAAAATCAAATGGTGAAAGCATTGAGGTTACCGTAGATAGAGATGGTCAAACAAAGACCTTAACAATACAGCCTGAAGTAAATGAAGATGGGGGATATGTAATAGGCATAACTTCCAAAGTAAGTCATAACCCGGGCAGAGCAGTAATAGAAGGCACAAAAGCAACTTGGAATATGACAGTCACTATGTTCGATACATTGGGACAACTATTTACAGGTAAAGTGGGCGCTGATGATTTGAGTGGACCTGTGGGAATGGTACAAATGGTAAGTGAAACTTCCCAATACGGACTATGGTATTATGGATTCCTCACATCACTTATCTGCCTAAACCTTGCCATAATCAACATGCTTCCTTTGCCAGCCCTTGATGGTGGTAGAATTATCTTTGTTTTGTACAACATGATAACGGGTAAGGAAGTTAGCCAGAAGGTAGAAGGAACGGTACATTTTATAGGAATTATGCTGTTATTTGGTTTAATGATTTATGTTACCTTTAACGATATTACGAGAATTTTCGGATAGGAGCTATTATGTCTACAAGAAAAGTGAGATGTGGAGACATATTCATAGGAGGTGGCGCACCTGTCACAATTCAGTCTATGACCAATGTGGATTCCAGAGATGAAAAAGCACTTATCAATCAAATATGTAAACTTGCTGATGCGGGATGCCAAATAGTCAGGGTTGCAGTACCTGATATGGAATCTGCTCAAGTTTTAGGCAGGGTTAAAAAGCATGTCAAAGTACCTCTAGTGGCAGATATACATTTTGATTATAGATTAGCTATAGAAGCGATAAAAGCAGGTGCCGACAAAATTCGAATAAATCCAGGCAACATAGGTAGCCCAGAGAGAATAAAAGCTGTTGTAGAAGCAGCGCGTCAACGTGAGGTCCCAATAAGAGTAGGCGTTAATTCAGGCTCCCTTGAAAAAGACATTTTGCAAAAGTATGGTGGAGTTACGGCGCAAGGCTTAGCTGAAAGTGCGTTGCTCAACTTAAAATATATAGAGGATATGGACTATGGCAATTTGGTGGTTTCCATCAAATCATCAGACGTAGTTATGAACTATAATGCTCATAAAATTCTAACAAAGGCGACATATGTTCCTGTACATATTGGGATTACTGAAGCAGGCACACCAAGCCGCGGCAAAATAAAGTCGGCGGTTGGACTTGGGGCCTTGTTGCTGGAAGGCATTGGAGATACGATGAGAGTGTCTCTCACTGCTGACCCTGTAGAGGAAGTCAAATTCGCTCTTGAAATACTCAAAAGTTTAGGGATGAGAAAATCAGCAATAAATTTAGTTTCTTGCCCTACATGTGGCAGAACTAAGATAAATTTACAAAGCTTAGCTGAAACTATAGAAACAAAACTAGCACCACTTGAAAAGGAATTAGAGGCGCAAGGAAGTGGTGGGCTTACTATTGCGGTAATGGGATGCGCAGTCAACGGCCCAGGAGAAGCCAGGGAGGCTGATTTTGGAGTTGCAGGAGGAGAAGGAAAAGGCCTAATCTTTGCAAAGGGTGAGATAATAAAAACTGTAGCGGAGAAAGATTTAGCCGAAGAATTTTTAACAGTAATACAAAACTATTGTAGGAGCTTGAAATAGCAAACATGAGAGAAATTATCACAGAAGCATTAAACAAATACAAGATAGGAAACGTCTCTAAAGAGTTATTAAAATATAACTTGGAAAGAGCTTCTATCAAAAAAGATCAAGGGTTTTTATCTGTAGATATGACTCTTAATTTTGTAATGCCAATAGAAGCGTGCCATTATATAAAAAATGCAATAGTTAAGAAACTGGATAATAAGGTAAGAGGCGTTGAAATCAACTTTTCATATGAAAACATGGTTATTAGCAACGAAGAAATCATAGAACTCTTTATACCCCACATGATAGAAATTGTTAATGGTGGTTATGGCGGAATTACTAAGGCGATTCAAACAAACAGCTTTGAGTTGGACGGTAGCGAGCTGACGATGTATGCCATAGGCGACTTTACAGTAAATCTATTAAACGAGCAGGTTGGACATAGATTTGAAAGCTTGCTTAATGAACATTTTGGCATAATAACCCAAATAAAATTCAAGAATAATGAAGAACTTTTCCACAAAGAATCAAAAGCTTTTAGAGAAGTGGAAAGTGAAGATATAGAAGAATCTTTAAAAGAATACACTAAAAACCTTAAGGAAAGGGCAGCATTAGCTCCAGAGAGTACGGGAGAGAATTTTGCCAATGGATCCGAGGCAAAAGGCCAATGGAATGGTAGAAGAAGAGAAAAAGAGCTTCCAGCATCGGGAAACCGCATAATGGGAAGAGAGATAAAACTCAAAGAGATTACACCATTAGTGGATATAGATCCATCATTAGGAATGGTAGTAGTAGAAGGAACAATATTCAAAATAGATTATCGAGTGATTAAGAGTGGTAATTTTTTGATGACGTTGTTGTTAACTGACAACACTACTACAATCTGTACAAAAGCATTTATTACAGAGGGAAAAAAAGCTGAGGTAGAAAGCCTTTTAAGTCCGGGCGACAGAGTCAAAATTAGAGGCGAAGTTCAATGGGATACTTTTAAAAACCACAATGCCGTAATGATAAAAGACTTAGAAAAGGCTGAGAACACAGAAGAAAGACAAGATAATTGGGCAGGCAAAAAGAGAGTCGAACTTCACGTCCATACTAAGATGAGCGCAATGGATGGACTTAACGAGCCTTCGGACGTTGTTAATCAAGCGGCTCAATGGGGCCAATCGGCTGTTGCTATTACAGACCATGGAGTTGTACAAGCCTTTCCTGATGCTGCTAGTGCGGCAAAAAAACTTAAAAGCAAAGGCAAAGATATAAAGATTATCTATGGTATGGAAGGATACGTCTTTGACGACGAGGAGCTAAAAGACGAAGACGGAAATATTGACTATAAGAGCAAAGCAACTAATCACATAATACTTCTTGCGGCAACTCAAGAAGGCATGAAAAATATATATAAGCTCGTATCGTATTCGCATCTCAATTATTTTTATAAGAGACCAAGACTCCCTAAATCTATCATAACTGAAAATAGGGAGGGAATTATAATTGGCTCTGCTTGTGAAGCAGGGGAACTTTATCAGGCTTTTTATAATCAAAAGTCCAAAGAAGAAATACTAAAGATAGCTGAGTTTTATGATTATTTTGAAATTCAGCCACTAATAAACAATAGATTCCTTACAGAAGATAGAACTGAAGGTGGCAAATACCCTCAGCGCAGACGCTTAACTGTAGAGGATTTGAAAGACATAAACAGACAGATTGTTAACATAGGTGAAGAATTGGGTAAGCCAGTGGTTGCTACAACAGATGCTCACTATGACAGTGATACTTCTGCTATTTATAGAAACATAATCATGGCAGGGCAAGGATATAAAGACGCAGAAAGCGGCCAAGGCCTATACATGAGAACAACAGAAGAGATGATAGAAGAATTCTCTTACTTAGGTGAGGATATGGCACAAAAGGTAGTTGTAGAAAATACAAATATCATTGCCGACCAAGTAGGCGAATTGCTTCCTGTTCCAAAAGGCAAATTCCCACCTAAGATAGAGGGCGCAGATGAAACCCTTAGAAAAACTTGTATGGAAAAAGCTTGTAGCATTTATGGCGATCCTTTGCCTGAACGTATAGGCGAGCGACTAGCAAAGGAACTGGATTCTATAATAAACAATGGGTATGCTGTCATGTATGTGGCGGCTCAAATGTTAGTGCAAAAATCTATGGAAGATGGATATCTTGTAGGCTCACGAGGATCCGTAGGGTCTTCCCTCGCGGCAACTATGGCTGGAATCACAGAAGTAAATCCTATGGAGCCACATTATATTTGTCCTCAGTGCAAAGAACTGGAATGGGGAGATATGAGCTTGTATGACTGCGGTATAGATATGCCCCCAAAAGAATGTCCTTCATGCGGCACGACTATGAATCGAGATGGATTCACTATACCTTTTGCGACCTTCTTAGGATTTGACGGAGATAAGGAGCCTGATATCGACCTTAACTTTGCGGGAGAGTATCAAGGCGAAGCTCATAAATATGTTGGGGAAATATTTGGGGAGGAAAATGTCTTCAAAGCAGGTACAGTAGGAACTATAGCTCTAAAAACTGCTTACGGATATGTTAGAAAGTTCTATGAGGAACAAGGGATCCCGATAAATGAATACGAAGCAGAAAGATTAACTTGTCATTGTACAGGAATCAAACGAACCACAGGACAACATCCTGGTGGCATAGTTATTGTACCAAAAGAACACGAAATCTATGAATTCTGTCCTATTCAAAGGCCAGCTAACGATGTCAAATCAGATATCATAACGACCCACTTCGACTATCACAAGATAGATGAAAACCTTTTGAAGCTTGACATATTAGGACACAATGTGCCTTCTATGATAAGACAGCTTCAAGATATGACTGGCGTAGACCCATTGACAGTGCCATTGACCGACAGAAAGGTATTGAGCATATTTAATGGGATAGAAGCCCTTGATATAAAAGAAGAAGAATACAAATTTACTCACGGGTCTTTTGGCGTTCCAGAATTCGGAACATCATTTGTAAGACAAATGCTTGACGACATTCAGCCAGATAAGTTTGCTGACTTAGTCAGAATTTCTGGATTTTCCCATGGTACTGATGTATGGCTAAACAACGCCCAAGAGTACATAAGAGAAGGCATTGCAGATATGCGTCAAGTTATTTCAACGCGTGACGACATTATGAACTATCTTATGCTTCAAGGGATAGAAAACAAAACGTCTTTCCAGATAATGGAGGATGTACGAAAGAATAGACCTCTTAAGGAGGATCAGATTAAGGTGATGAAAGAGCATGGTATACCTGATTGGTATATTGATTCCTGTATAAAGATTCAGTACATGTTCCCAAGAGCCCATGCGGTAGCCTATACTATGATGTCTTTTAGAATGGCGTGGTACAAGGTGTATTATCCTGTTGAGTTTTATGCCACCTACTTTACCAGTGTAGTTGCTGACTTTGACTATGAAACGATTTTTAAGGGTAGAAATGCGATGCTCGAAAAAATAAAACTCATTAAGTCTAAAGGGAAGGATGCAACTGCAAAGGAAGAGAATGAAACAATAGTTTTAGAAGTTGCTTATGAAATGCAATCAAGAGGCTATGAGTTTCAAGATATTATTTTAGGCGAATCGGAAGCATCAAGGTTTAAGATTCATGATGGCAAAATACTATTGCCGTTTATGACTTTGAACGGAATGGGAGAAAAGGCGGCTGAGTCGATTGTGGAACAATACAAGGTTAAGCCGTATGAAACTATAGAAGAGATAATTAAACGTGCAAAAGTTAAAAAGTCTTCTATAGAAGGTTTAAAAGAAAGAGGTGTCCTTGAGAGATTGCCTGAAACGGATCAATTGAGCTTCTTTTAAGATTTTAACGGCGTGTTGCTTTTGTAGCACGTCGTTGTTTTTCGGAAACACCACAGAGGGTTAGAAAGATTGGCATTCAGTCGAGCAAAAGCAGTGTACACAAAACTTTTGACAATTTTGGAATGAACCGCTCAAAGACACGGATTTCCAATAAAGTACTTGCATTTTTGCCCATTATATGCTATTATACAGGGTAGTAAATTCTAAATGGCATTTCAAAAGAGTGGGCGAAACCCACTCTTTCAATTTGATAAGGAGAGAATATGGCAAAGAAAAGGATTACTGACCTAGTTGAAGAGATGACTGGCAGCTTTTTAGCAGAAAACGGTCTAGAACTTTACCATTGCGAATTCGCAAAAGAAGGTAAAGACTGGTTTCTCAGAGTATATATCGACAAAGCAGATGGAAAAGTAGATAGCTATGTGTCGACGGATGACTGTGAGCTTGTAAGCAGATTTGTTAGTCAAAAGATGGATGAAGAAGATCCAATAGCTCAAAACTATTACTTGGAGGTATCTTCTCCAGGAATGGACAGAATACTTTATAAAGAAAAAGACTTTGTCAAGTTTACCGGGCAACAAGTTGATGTCAGCCTATACAAAGGAATCGATGGACAGAAAATGTTTTCAGGAATCCTTATAGGAGCGATAGACGGCAATGTTGTAATTAAAGATGAACAGAATAATGAACTAAAATTCCCTGCGGAGCAGGTGGCTAATACCCGCCTTGCCGTGGTTTTCTAAGGAGGTTAAAATTAAAATGAACAAGGAATTTATTCAGGCAATCGAGGATTTGGAAAGAGAACGCCAAATTTCAAAAGATGTGCTTATAGAAGCTATAGAATCAGCCTTAGTATCTGCCTATAAAAAAAATTACGGCACTTCCCAAAATGTGAGAGTAGACATTGATAGGGAAAACGGAGACATCGCAGTATTAATGCGTATGGATGTAGTGGAAGAAATAGAAGATGAGTTGATCCAAATTTCTGTAGAAGAGGCAAAAGAAATCGACTACAGATATCAGGCAGGTGATATAGTAGAGTATCAGGTGACTCCAAGAGACTTTGGAAGAATAGCAGCGCAAACTGCAAAGCAAGTAGTAGTTCAAAGGATAAGAGAAGCCGAAAGAGGAATGGTATTTGATGATTACATTACTAGACAGGGAGAAATCCTAAATGGTACAGTACAGAGAATCAGCAATGAAACCATATTTATAAATCTAGGAAACACAGAAGGCATCCTAGCTGCCAACGAGCAAGTGCCTGGTGAGAGATACGACGTAAATGATCGCTTAAAAGTGTATATCATGGATGTCAAGAAAACCGCCAAAGGGCCACAGGTATTCTTGTCAAGATCACATCCTGGTCTTGTAAAAGGGTTGTTCGAACTAGAAGTTCCTGAAATAGAAGATGGAACAGTAGAGATAAAAGGAATAGCTAGAGAACCAGGTTCTAGAACTAAGCTTGCAGTTTACACAGAGTATGAAGATGTGGACCCTGTAGGGGCATGTGTCGGAACTAGAGGTTCAAGAGTTCAAGCAATCGTTGATGAACTTCATGGAGAAAAAATTGATATAATCACATGGAGCGAATATCCTCAAGACTTAATATCAAACGTATTGAGCCCAGCTAAAGTTGAAGCAGTAATAATACCAGATGACGGAGAAAAGGCTGCTACAGTAGTAGTGCCTGATTATCAACTTTCCTTAGCAATAGGCAAAGAGGGTCAGAACGTAAGACTTGCTGCTAGAGTAAGTGGCTGGAAGATAGACATCAAGAGCCACACTCAGTATGAGACAATGATGGAGGATTCGGATTCTATCAATTATGTAGAAGAAGAAAATCCTGAACCAATAGAAGCTCAAGAAGAAAAAATAGAACAAGTAGATATGGAGCAAGAAACACAAGAAACAGAAGTATAGTACGACTGCAGGAGGTGATGTAGGTTGAAAGAAAGAAAAACACCTATGAGAAGATGTGTAGGATGCATGGAATCAAAAGAAAAACATCAACTTATACGCATAGCGGGCTATGAAGGTGAAATAACTGTTGACCTTACAGGAAGAGCCAAAGGCAGAGGTGCATATCTTTGCAAAGATAATGAAAGCTGCTGGGAAAAGGCATATAAAAAGAAATCTCTGGAGCGAAGCTTGGGTACTACCGTAGATGAGCAACAGAAAACCAAAGTCTTTGAACAGCTTAAAAAGCTTAATGAAGAATCATGAAGGATAAAGTGTTGAATTACCTAGGCTTAGCAGCTAGGGGGCGCTTAGTGGCGTTTGGATATAACACATGCGTATTCATGATGGATAAGAAAAAGGTCAAGCTATTGATTTTAGCAGAGGACCTTGCAGAAAACTCAATGAAGAAGATGACATCCATTGCACAAAGCAAAGGTGTTCCATATATAAAATATGGAACAAAGGAATTGCTTTCTCAGCGAACTGGAAAAGCAGATGGTGGAATTTTCGGAATTACAGATGAAAATCTGGCAAAAGCGATTTTAGAAGAGATTGGTCATAGAGAATCTTAAAAGAGGAGGTGTTCTAATGGCTATAGAAAGCAACACAAAAGAAACAAAAATTGTAAGGGCAACGCCCAAAAAGTCTGAAGGCCAACAGCAAGAAAAACCAAGAGTTACTGTCAAAGCGGCAGCAAAACCACAGGTAAGAAATCAAACAAAGCAGGTGAAGGCTCAACCGGCGGCTCAGGAAAAACCAGCAACAGCACCAGCAAGACCGCCTTTGGGTAAACCAGTAGAAAATAAAACAACTGAAGGAAGAAGAGTACCTATAGGAAAGCCTGTAGTACCTAAGGAAGTGGCTGAAAGAGGTAAGGTTACAGAGAAAGACCAAACTCCTAAAGCAGAAACCCCTAAGGCAGAGGTTTCAAAAGCAGAAGCCCCAAAAGCGGAAGCTCCAAAAGTTGAAAAAACTAAGGCAGAGGCAGCGAAAGAAGAAATCAAAAAAGAAGCTCCTAAGGCAGCTGCTTCGAATACAAGAGAGGCAAGGCCTAATACTTCTCAGGGTGCGGCAAGACCACAAAGAACAGCAGGTGACCGCCCTCAAAGAAGGGATAACGGAGATCGTCCTCAAAGGAGAAATAACAACGACAGACCTCAAAATAACAACAGAGGCGATAGACCACAAACATCAAACCGTAGTGGGGATAATAGACCGCAGAGACCAGCGGGAGATCGTCCACCAAGAAGAGATTCTGGAAACAGACCTCAGCGTCCACAAGACAAACGCGACTCAAAACCGTCAGCAGCAGCTAGTTTAGGTATCGCACAGAAACCTTCACAGAAGCGTCCTGACAAAGGGCAAAACCAAGATAAGAACAAATTTGCTAAACTTGAAAACGGTGGCAAAAAGAATAAACAAAAGATCCAACAACGTTCATTAGAAAAACAGGTTAGACCTAAAAAGCATAACAAGCCTAAACCTGTAGTAGTAGAGGAAGAAGTTATAATGGAAGAATTGCCAATCGGCACAGTTGCTGTAACAGTGCCTATCACGGTTGCCGGATTCTGTGAGCAAGTGGGAGTGTCCACATCTCAGGTTATCATGGCCTTGATGAAATTGGGTATAATGGCCAATATCAATCAGAATGTAGATGAAGACACAGTACTGCTTCTTGGTGAAGAATTAGGAATAAGTGTAATTGTAGCAAAGGTAGAAGAAGAGGTAGAAGAAGAAGGTTTGGAATTGTTTGAGGACAAGGAAGAAGATCTTGTACCTAGAGCACCAATTATAACTGTAATGGGTCACGTTGACCATGGTAAAACTTCCCTCTTAGATGCGATCAGAACAACTAATGTTACGGCATCTGAGTCTGGCGGTATAACTCAGCACATAGGTGCTTCAGAAGTAATGATCAATGATCAGAAGATAGTTCTTCTTGATACGCCAGGTCATGAAGCGTTCACAGCAATGAGAGCGAGAGGCGCGCATATTACAGACATCGCTATACTTGTAGTAGCAGCTGATGACTCTGTAAAACCTCAAACTATTGAGTCAATAAGCCATGCAAAGGCGGCAGGCGTACCGATCATAGTGGCTATAAACAAAATAGACAAACCGGGAGCTAATCTTGACAAAGTAAAACAAGATTTGACTGAGCATGGAATCTTAGTAGAAGATTGGGGCGGAGATGTTATCTGTGTGCCTGTTTCTGCTAAAACTGGCGAAGGAGTAGTAAACCTACTTGAAATGGTACTACTTCAGGCAGAAGTTTTAGAGCTAAGAGCTAACCCTAAGCGTCTTGCGATGGGTTCAGTAATAGAAGCAAGGTTAGACAAGAACAAAGGACCAGTTGCTACTCTGTTGGTAACAAACGGTACTATGAAAAGTGGCATGAGCGTAGTCGCAGGAACAAGTTCAGGAAGAATTCGTCTGATGACTAACTTCAAAGGCGACACAATTCACAAAGCAGGACCTGCAACAGCAGTAGAAATCTTAGGACTAACTGACGTTCCTGAAGCTGGCGACGAATTCCATGTAGTTAAGGAAGACAAGACTGCAAGAGAAATCGCTGAAAGCAGAAAAATAAAGCTAAGAGAAGAAGTCCTTACTAAAAATGCAAGCACTACTTTGGAACAGCTATTTAGCCAGATCCAAGAAGGTGAAGTTAAGGACCTTAATATGATAATCAAGGGAGATGTACAAGGCTCTATTGGAGCAATTGTTTCTTCTCTTGAAAAATTGAACAATGAAAATGTAAGAGTAAAGGTACTTCATACAGGAGTGGGAACAGTAACAGAGTCTGATGTAACATTGGCGGGAACTACTGGATCCATAATTGTAGGTTTCAATGTAAGACCTACTACTGCAGTGCAGACCTTTGCAGACAGAGAAAACGTTCAAATCAGACTTTATAGAGTTATCTACGACATAATTAATGATGTAGAAGACGCTATGAAGGGTATGCTTGACCCTGTGTACAAAGAAGAAGTTTTGGGTAAGGTTGAAGTTAGAGAAACCTTCAAAGTTCCAAATGCCGGAGTTATTGCCGGAGCTTATGTACAAGAAGGAAAAGTTATCCGTAATGCAGAAGTTCGTCTGGTTCGTGATGGCATCGTAATTCACGAAGGACAGATTTCATCATTAAGAAGATTTAAAGACGATGCAAAAGAAGTTAATCAAGGATACGAATGCGGTATCGGCATCGAACGCTATAACGATATCAAGATAGGAGACATCATTGAATGCTTCCACATGGTAGAAGTGGAAAGAAAATAAGATGACTCTTGCCTTTGCCGCATAACGAAAGGAAAATTATGGGAAAAGGTTACAGACAAGGAAGACTTGGAGAAGAAATACGCAAGATTTTAGGTAGCATGCTTCTTCATCAGATAAAAGATCCAAGGCTGTCATCAATGATAAGTATATCTGCAGTGGATGTTACAAGTGATGGCAGTTATGCCACCTGTTACATTGCAGTAATGGATACAAGCAAAGACGAGACGGAAAGAGCTGCCAACGAAGAAGAAATATTGGCAGGGCTAAAAAGTGCGTCTGGTGTAATGCGCAAAGAAATAGGCAACCAAGTCAGAATGCGCCGCGTGCCACAGCTTATATTCAAAATAGATCATTCCATGGAATATAGCATGCATATTGATAAAATATTAAGCACCATGGATTTTGATAGTTATCAAAAGGATGAAGAGGAGGACCAAGAGGTCACAACGGAGTAAGGTCATGAAGAACAACTCTTTAAGAGAAATCGCAAAAAAATTAAGTGAGGCAAAGAGCATTTTGCTCTTTCCTCATGTCAACTTAGATGGAGATGCCCTAGGCTCATGCGCAGCCCTTTGCAAGGCGCTACGAAATGAGGGTAAGGAAGCATGGATATTGCTGGAAGATGATATTCCGGCCAATTTGAGTTTTTTGGATAATGGTTATTGCACTTGGGATATGGATATAGTAAAAAATCAAGATATCTCCATGTGCGTAGACTGTGGAGAACTTAGTCGTTTTCCAAATAGAACAGAAAAATTCCAAGAGGCATCAACAACCATGTGCTTAGACCATCACGCAACTAAGAATTTTTTCTGCGACTATAATTACATAGATTCTAACGAATCAGCAAGTGGACAAATTGTATTCCAATTACTTATGGAAATGGGTACGGCTCCCGATACAGAAATCGGTGAGGCTATACTTACTGCAATAATCACAGACACAGGGAATTTTCAGTATGCTAATACCCAGAAAAAAAGCCATACAATAGTGGCCGAACTTTATGACTGGGGAGTTGACGTTAACAAAGTTAGCGTGGAACTTTATGAAAATGTTCGCTTAGAACAAGTTATGATGAAAAAATTAGCCATGGAAACTCTACAAATCGTCGGTGGTGGTTTGGGAGCAATTTTGTATGTATCCCAAGAAATGCTTGAAAAAAGCGGTGCAACTATGGACGAAAGCGAAAGCTTATCACAAGATTTAAGGTCCATAAGCGGAGTGAAGTATTCAGCTGTTATAAAGGAGCAAGACCCTCAGAGTGTGAGAGTCAGCTTAAGAGCTAAAAGAGAAGGCAATGTACTAAAAATTGCTCAAAATTTAGGCGGCGGCGGACATCTCAAAGCTGCAGGATGCACTATAAATGCGCCGTTAAAAGAAGCGGTAGCTATGGTTGAAAACGAGCTAACAAAAGCCATAGAGGAATTCAAATAAAGATGATAGAAAACGGAATTTTGAATATAAACAAACCTCAAGGTATGACTTCACACGATGTAATCTATAAGGTTCGCCGTGCTCTTGGCATAAAAAGAGTAGGGCATACAGGGACTTTAGATCCAATGGCTACAGGGGTGTTGCCAGTTTGTGTTGGAAAGACTACAAGGATTACAGAGTATCTTGACCTTGATTTTAAGACATACAGATGCACCTTGCTGTTAGGGCAAATAACTGACACCCAGGACATCTGGGGAACTGTTTTGGAAGAGCGGCCAACAGATGGTGTAACTGAAAATGCAATAGAATGTGCATTAGGCAAATTTAATGGACTCATTGAGCAGAAACCACCGATGTATAGCGCCATAAAAGTTAATGGAAAAAAACTTTATGAGTACGCTAGGGCTGGTCAAGAAGTCGAGGTTAAAACCCGCAAAATATACATAGAGAATTTAACCATTGAAAATATTAACCTGTCGGAAAAGAAGGTGACATTTTTGGTGAAATGTTCCAAAGGAACTTACATACGAACTATATGTCAAGATGTAGGAATGGAATTAGGCTGTGGTGCGACTATGGCTTCTTTAGTAAGAACTGCCAGTGGTCGATTTGTAATAGAAGAAGCGATAGATTTAGTCAAGCTTCAAGGAATGAACCTAGAAGAAATTCAAAAGATCATGTTGCCAACGGATTTTCCATTGGTGCATTTTGGACAAGTAAGTGTGGACACAGCAACTGCCAAGAAGTTTATAGACGGGCATCACTTATCTTTGGATTTGTGTAAAATCGAAAGAGAACCAGAATTCAAGGACACCGAGCCAAAGATAGATATAAGACCAGAATATAAAAAAGCATACAATGTTTATCAAAGAGGAAAGGCTGGCAATGTTTTCATTGGGGTAGCCTTTTATAACGAAAAATATAAAAAGTTAGTAGCAGACAAAGTTTTATCTAGAGGTGAGAATATTGAGAATATTTAACTCTTTAAAAGAAATTGAAAATATCGAGCCATGTACACTTGCTCTCGGCAATTTTGATGGCGTCCACAAAGGCCATCAGCAATTGATATCAAAAGCGGTTAAGGCTGCTAAAGCACATGGGGTTAAGAGCGCCGTGTTTACTTTTGCAAACCATCCGAAAAACTTGATACCGGGTGGCAAGGAAGTCAAGAATATAATATATCAAGAGCAGAAAAAAACTTTAATAGATGAACTGGGAGTTGACTATTTATTCAATATAGAGTTTACAGAAGAAATTTTAACCATGGAACCTGTTGATTTTATACAAAAATTGTTAGTAGAACAGTTTAAAGTAATAGAAGTATTCTGCGGATTCAATTACAAATTCGGATACAAGGCAGCTGGAAATACTAAAGTGTTGAAAGAGCAAGGAAAAAAGCTAGGCTTTGCAGTAAAAGTAATTGAACCAGTTACTATAGATGGCGAAGTGATCAGCTCCACTCTTATCAGAAGCTTAATTAAATCCGGAGATGTGGACGAATGTTACAAATATCTTGGAAGGACTTATGATATAGATGGAGAGGTGGTTGTCGGAAATCGTCTGGGAAAAACCTTAGGCTTTCCTACTTCTAACATAACCATCGATGAAAACATGGTATCGCCTCCAAATGGAGTATATATAACTTACTGCATTTATAATGGAGTCAAATATCCAAGTGTTACCAATGTCGGAGTTAAACCGACAGTAGGGATTTATAAAAAAAATGTGGAAACACATATATTCAACTTTGACAAAGAGTTATATGGCAAGCACATTAAGATAGAATTCTTGAAGATGACAAGAGACGAAGTGAAATTTGGAAGCACCAAAGAGCTTTCTGAGCAAATTGCAAGAGATTGCCAAGAAGCCAAAGCATTCCACGGATTATAAGGCCCAAGCCTTGAAAACTTGGGAAAAAGGATAGACAAATAACAATGAATGTGTTATTATAAATTGTTGAAATTAATACCCTTTGCTTCGTTTGGCGCTAACTCCGACGTTTTACGCAGCAGAAGGTGAATGAGAAAAGGAGAAACAAAATGATTACTAAAGAAATGAAACAACAGATTATCAAAGACTATCAGCAAAAAGAAGGCGACACTGGTTCTACAGAAGTTCAGGTTGCAGTTCTGACTTTCAGAATTAACGATTTGAATGAACATTTAAAGGTTCACAAAAAGGATCACCATTCAAGAAGAGGACTTTTAAAGATGGTAGGTCAGAGAAGAAACCTTCTTGTGTATCTTAAAGACAAAGATGTTGAAAGATACAGAACTCTTATTGCTCGTTTAGGATTGAGAAAATAGTCGGTAAGACATTATTCCGTCTTTTGAGAGCGAGTTTGTGCAGAAGTAAGAGATAAATAAGCTGCATAAATCTATTAAAGCTAGGCGGGGAGCATATTCCCCGCTTAATTTTTAGTCATTTTAATATGGCTCCCGGCATTGGTTTTAGAGTATTTCCATATCACCATGAACTGGTGGAGAGCTGGAAAATCAATGCGGTGGGCCATTTATCAAAAGTTGAACAAAAAGTTAAAACAAAGAAATTAACAGGAGGTAGTTGTTAATTATGGCAAGATTTGAAGATTACAGAACATTTAAGACAGCAGTAGGAGGCAGACTTCTGCAGCTAGAGATCGGCAAGGTTTGTGAACAGGCCAACGGACAAGTTATGGTTAAATATGGAGACACAGTAGTAAACGTTACTGCATGTGCTTCAAAAGAACCAAGGGCTGACATAGACTTTTTCCCACTAAGCGTGGATTTTGAAGAAAGAATGTATGCTGCAGGTAAAATTCCTGGAGGATTTATTAAAAGAGAGGGTAGACCAAGCGAACATGCTATCCTTACATCAAGACTAATAGACAGACCTATTAGACCACTTTTCCCTAAGGGATATTATAATGACGTAGTAGTTGTAGCTACAGTAATGTCTGTAGACCCTGACTGCTCACCAGAAATTTGTGGAATGATAGGAGCATCAGTTGCTCTTGCAACATCAGATATACCTTGGGACGGACCAATAGGTTCAGTTGCAGTAGGTAGAGTTGATGGACAGCTTGTAGTAAACCCTACTTTAGAGCAGAGAGAAAACACTGATATCAACATGACTGTTGCTGGTACAAAAGAAGCTATCATGATGGTAGAAGCAGGGGCTGATGAAGTTCCTGACATGGAAATGCTTGATGCAATCCTATTCGCTCATGAAGAAATCAAGCGCATCGTAACATTCATAGATGAAGTAGTAGCTGAAGTTGGAAAGCCTAAGCAGGATGTAACTCTTTATAAACCACTTGAAGAAATCGATCAGGCGGTAAGAGAGTATGCTACTCCTAAGATGAGAGAAGCAATACAGAATCCAGACAAGATTGCAAGACTTGAAGATATGGACGCTGTAGAAGTAGAGACTAAGGAACATTTCCTAGAAATATATCCTGAAAGCAAAAAGGATATCAACTCCGTACTTTACAACATTACTAAAGAAACAGTAAGAGCTATGATATTAGACGAAGAAGTTCGTCCTGATAACAGAAAGCACGATGAAATCAGACCTATTTGGTGTGAAACATCAGTACTGCCAAGAACTCACGGAACAGGCCTTTTCAAGAGAGGTCAAACTCAAGTTCTTTCAGTATGTACTTTGGCTCCAGCAAGCGAATCACAGCATATCGACGGAATTACCGAAGATACTTCAAAGAGATATATGCACCACTACAATTTCCCTTCATATTCAGTAGGCGAAGCTAGAACTTCAAGAGGCCCTGGCAGAAGAGAAATCGGACATGGCGCTTTAGCAGAAAGAGCATTGATTCCAGTACTTCCAAGTGTTGAGGATTTTCCGTATGCTATTAGAGTAGTATCAGATGTATTGTCCTCAAACGGTTCCACTTCAATGGGATCAACTTGTGGAGCTTGCCTTGCATTGATGGATGCAGGTGTTCCTATTAAGAAGCCAGTTTCTGGTATTGCAATGGGACTTATTGAAAGAGTTAACGAAGATGGAACATCTAAATTTGCTATTCTTTCAGACATCCAAGGCATGGAAGATTTCTTAGGAGACATGGACTTCAAGGTGACTGGAACAACAGAAGGCGTTACAGCTATCCAGATGGACATTAAGGTACACGGTCTTTCAAGAGAAATTCTTGAAAAAGCTTTGAAGCAAGCTAAAGATGGTAGACTACACATTATGAACGAAATGCTAGACGAAATTCCAGCACCTCGTACAGAAATGTCAAAATATGCACCAAGAGCTATCACTATGAATATCGATCCGGATAAGGTTAGAATCGTTATCGGACCTGGTGGAAAAACTATAAACAGAATTATAGATGAAACTGGAGTTAAGATTGATATTTCTGAAGATATTCCAGGTATGATCAGCATATACAGTGTAGATCAGGAAAGTGCAGATGCAGCTCGTAGCGAAATCGAACTTTTGACTAAGGAAGTAAAGGCTGGTGAAATCTACGAAGGTACCGTTATGAGAATAATGAGCTTCGGAGCATTCATCGAAGTTCTTCCAGGCAAGGAAGGCTTACTGCACATTTCAAAGATGGCAAAAGGCAGAGTTGAAAGAGTTGAGGATGTAATGAATATTGGAGATAAGGTTGAAGTAAAAGTAGCCGAAATCGACAATCAAAACAGAATCAATCTTCTAAGAACTAAATTCCCAGACGAAGACTAAGATATACGATTAAGGGCTCTACGCCCAGCAAACTTAAAAAAATGATTCATGCAGGATGGTTAAACGCCATCCTGTTTTCACGTTTTTGACTAAACCCATATAAACAAGAAAAATGAACATTAAGAATAGTGTGTTAGGACAACATATGTGTTATACACAAATGATAAAACAACTGCAAGCACCTATGCATGTGACATTAGATTGGTCACAAAAAAGAGATAGTCTTTTTATTTTGCATATGACTTTTCCCGAAAAATATGCTATAATATACATATATATATATTTTAGGAAGCGTGGTACTGAATGAATAATTATAAGACTGGCGATATGGTCATATATGGAACGGAAGGACTTTGCAAAGTCCAAGACATTACTGAGAAAAAATTTGGAGAGAATATAATCAAATATTACGTCTTGAGGCAAGAGGTTAAAAAGGATTTTGTAACTTATGTGCCAATAAATCATGAAAAAAGCGTGAGCAAAATGAGACCTCTTTTAACTAAGGGGGAAATACTAAAAATAATAGATCGTGCATCTTCAGAAGAACTTTCATGGATAGAAAACGATAGAGAAAGACACAATGCGTTCAAAGACATAATGCTTTATGGCAGCAGCAAGGATATGCTGAAACTTACAAGAGCTTTGTATAGAAGACAACAAGAACAGGTTGCAAAAGGCAAGAAACTTCACGTAAGCGATGAAAAAGTGTTCAAAGAAGCTGGGAAGATAATAAACGAAGAAATCGCCTATGTGTTCGACATGGAGCAGGATAAGGTCCTTGACTTCATAGCAGATAGAGCAAGCAAATAGATTACAAATTTCTTAACATAGATTTAAGAAACGATATTGAGATTGACAGTGTACTACATATTGTAGTACACTTTTGTTATAAATAAAAGAAATTTGAAAAGGGGTTTAGTTATGCTTAGGTTAAAAAACGTATCAAAGTTTTACTACAGCAACGGTGTTATCGCCAGCGGATTTTCCAAAGTAAATCTTGAGCTTGCCATGGGTGAGTTTGTGGTTATTACTGGTGAATCTGGAAGTGGTAAATCAACTTTGCTAAGTGTGCTTTCCGGTCTGGACACATATGAAGAAGGGGAAATGTACATCAATGGGGAAGAAACCAGTCATTATAACGAGACTGATTTCGAAGAATATCGTCGCAAATATGTAGGCAATATTTTTCAAAATTTCAACTTGGTAAACAGCTACACTGTGTACCAAAACGTTGAACTATCATTAATGCTTAACGGACAAGAGAAAAAAGATACAAAAGAAAAGATTCTCGACATCATACAGAAAGTAGGGCTTGAAAAGTTTGCAAACACAAAGTGCTCAAAACTTTCCGGTGGTCAAAAGCAGAGAGTGGCAATAGCTAGAGCCCTTGCTAAGGAAACACCAATAATTGTAGCCGACGAGCCTACTGGCAACTTGGATAGTGAGTCTGCGGAAGAAGTTGTTAAGCTTCTTAATGAAATTTCCAAAGATAAACTTGTAATCATAGTAACCCACAATCTTGAAAAGGTTGAACAGTATGCTACAAGACTAATCAAGATGCACGATGGAAAAATTTTAGAAGATAAAGTTTTAGAACAACCTTCTGAAGAAAAAGATGAGGAAGAAAGAACTTTCTCTGACATCACTGTACCAAACCGTGTCAGATTAGGTGTTAGAAACACATTTAACATACCCGCAAAATTTGTATTGATATTTGCGGTATTTCTGTTTGTTTCATTTGCGGTGGCCGGAACTTATTCTAGCTTCCAACAAATGGAGTATGAAGAATCCGTATTCGGGTACAACATGTTTTTTAATGATACATCACCTAGCCGCGTAATAATTTCCAAGCCAGATAAGTCAGCAATAACGGATGCGGAATTTGCTGCGATCGAGGCGCTTAATAATGTAAACAGAATTGCCAAAGATGACGTGTTGACAGATTATAATATGTCTATTTCGGACGATGAATATTGGTATTATTTTTATGGAAACTTTTTCGACATCCAGGACTTCAAAGGGGAAATCACGGAAGGAAGACTTCCTGAAAATCCTTATGAGATAGTTTTGACAGGCGGAAAAGACGACTATTATCTTACGCATGACATAGAAGCGTTGCTCAATAAGACTTTCTATATTGAAAGATACGATGTTAATGGCGAAAGAGATACGAGTCAACCTATAAAAGTTGTAGGTGTAGCAATAACCGAGGATAGCGAAGAAAACAACTACAATAGCTATAACAGCTATTATGTTGGAGAAGAAATTCTTGAGGAACTTAGACAGCAGATGGCTGCCGAAAACAATAATATAAAATCCTATTTTGAAGGTGGATATTACAGCGCTAATGAAGGGGATACTGATTTCACCATAACTCCAAATGACAATGTACCTAAGGGCGAGGCTTATGCAAGCGGCAGAGTAAATGATCTTACTTCTACGGGCAAAAGTGTTGGAAAGGAAGTAGTGATTTCTGCAAACAGCATTTATAACCAAGATTCCATGACTGTAAAGATAAGCAAGATTTACAACAAGAGCAATTTAAAATCTCTTACTGGAGTCGAGTATAAGGAAAACAATACTGGCGTAGTATATGTCAATTCAGAGGATTATGAAAATCTAATTAATAAAGGAACTTTCCAAAGTTCTGTATATGTCAAAGATGTTAAAATGCTAAACGAGACCATTAGTGAACTTGAAAACATGGGCTTTAAAACTTTAGCCATGAAAAATGCTCTCGCTAAAGACGGCATTGAAGTAATACAGATAGTAACATTGATGAAGACATTTATGATTGGAGTACTGCTGGTAGCATTGTTCTTTATTTCTTATTTCATAATAAGAATAGTTTTGAAATCGAGAAATGCGTACTACACAACTTTAAGAACACTTGGAGCATCAAGAAAGATTTCCAAACAACTTTTGGACATTGAATTGTTTACTTCAGCAACATTAGCTTATGGAATATTTATGGTAGTAATGCTTCTGGTACATGCAGGGGTAATAACTAGCGCGGCAATAGTGGATTTGGCTGGGTACCTAACTGTGCCAAACTATATCTTAATGTACCTGATTATTATCGTTATGTCCTACCTGATTTCTCACAGATTCTCTAAGAGACTGTTCAAAGATTCTGTGATGAATACATATAGAGAGGAGGCGTAGTTTATGATTAAGTTAAATGGAGTAAATAAGTACTTTAACAAAGGCAAGAAAAATGAAATTCATGTAATAGATGAAACTACACTTGATTTAGGAACTAAGGGCTTAGTGGCTTTGTTAGGACCTTCTGGATCCGGTAAAACAACCTTGCTTAATACCATAGGTGGCCTAGACAAGGCTAACAGTGGAGATATCTTTGTAGATGGAACTAAAATAACTGGCAAAGGTGCCTCAAAGGTGGACGAAGTAAGAAACTTAAACATTGGATATATTTTCCAAGACTACAAGCTTGTGGATAATATGACGGTGTACGAAAACGTCGCTATCGCTCTTAGAATGATAGGCATCAAAGACGAAGCAGAAATAAAAAAGAGAATAGATTATGTTCTTGAAACTCTAAATATATATCGCTATAGAAATAGGATGGCAGATATGCTTTCCGGCGGAGAACGCCAGAGGGTAGGTATCGCAAGAGCAATCGCAAAAAATCCTAAAATTATCATCGCTGATGAACCGACAGGTAACCTAGATAGTGCCAACACCATAGAGATTATGAATATAATCAAGGCGATATCAAGAGATAGACTTGTAGTGCTAGTTACCCACGAAGTGGAAATAGCTAAATTCTATGCTTCAAGAGTAATAGAGCTTAAGGATGGTAAAATAGTCAAAGACTACGAAAACCAGACAGACGACAATCTTGATTATAGAATTGATAACAAGTTCTACCTAAAGGATTTTGAAAAGCAAGAGACTGTTAATGATGGCTCTGTAAACCTTAACTTCTATGGCGGACAAGAAGATTCTTTAGATATGGATATCGTAATCAAAAATGGCAATATCTATATCAAGAGTAAAACCGACCGCAGAATAGAAGTCATTGATAGCAACTCTGCAATTGAGCTTGTAGATGACCATTATCAGGAAATAAACAAAACACTTTATGAAAATTATAACTTTAATTTTGATCAAGTAGTGGACAGCGACATAAAGGAAAAGTATAGTTCTATAATAGGCTTTTTCCCATCTATGATTGCTGGGTTCAAAAAAATATTCGCATATCCTATACTAAAAAAATTGTTACTAATAGGATTTATGGTTGCAGGTATTTTTATAACCTACTCCCTTAGCAGCATATATGCCAGCTTTGATGTGCAGGATGAGGACTTTATAGGAAACAACAGAGAATACCTATCTGTAGAAATGCCTAAAATTGGAGTTGAGGACTATCTGCAATACGAAAAGACTGAAGGGGTTAAACATGTTTTCCCAAACACCTCGACTGTATCTGGTAGATTCAAAATGGACTTCTACTATCAAACGTCTTATGCAGAAAGCGGTTTAATTGGCGCACTAACTGACATAAACGACATTACTGAGGCGGATTTAATCCACGGCAGAATGCCTGAAAACCCACAAGAAATAGTAGTTGACAAAATGGCTATCGAAAAAATGTTTGGTACTGGTACTGCGGGCCAGGTTGGAATCACCGATGCAGAGCAAATGCTAAATCAAATCATTTCGTTGAAACCATTAGAAGATTTTACTATAGTAGGAATTACTGATAAAATACAACCTGTAATATATGCAGACCCTTCAATGTTTATTGACATGAAATATAATAGTTACCATGAAGAGGAAGGGGCTTCCGATTTAGGAGTACCAGCTAGACCATATAATTATGCCACTTATGCTGGTGAATACACAGTTAAAAAAGGCAGACTTCCTGAAAATGACTATGAAGTGATGGTTCCTTATAGCATGGAAGATGCAATGCCACTAAATAAGACAATAGACCAAAAAGTAAATGGTCAGAAGTTAAAAGTGGTAGGATATTATCAAAGTCCTGAAAATATGGAAGTTTATCTTGTAAATGAGAACACAATAAAGTATTCTATGATTACAGAAAGTAAGGGATTTGATGTTGCACCATCAGATAAAGATAGTGCTTTGAGTAACTTGCAGGAAAAGAACCTCAACGTCAAGTCATCTTATGAGAAAGATAAAAAATCATATGTAGATAGTAGAAGTAAATCCAACAAGAGCACTATAATCATGGGGCTAATAATGTTAGCTATTTCCTTAATCGAAATACTTCTAATGACTCGCTCATCATTCTTATCCAGAATCAAAGAAGTGGGAATATTTAGGGCTATCGGAATTAAGAAAACAGATATATATAAGATGTTCTTAGGTGAGATATTCGCTATAACTACTGTAGGCAGCGTGGTAGGAATAGGAGTCATGTCCTATATACTTTATCACCTATGTCAGATATCGTTCCTATCAAATATGTTTGCCATGAATCCGGTGGTAGTATTTGGAGCAGTGATTATTGTTTATGTGTTCAACTCCATAGTAGGATTGATACCTGTATTCAACACAATGCGCAAAACACCAGCAGCTATATTGGCAAGACACGATGTAGATTAATTATGAAAGAAAAAACTAATTTGAAAGATTTACAATTTAATGAACTAGAGTCACTTTTGGTGAAAATGGGAGAACCTAAATTCAGAGCCAAGCAAATTTTTGCTTGGCTCTATAAGGGTGCTAATTCATTCGAAGAGATGAAAAACATACCCGCCACCCTATCTGACAAGCTTGAGAGGGAAGGCTGTCATGTTGGTATTTTTATGCCTCTCGAGGTACAGGTATCTAAGATAGACAAGACTCGCAAATATTTATTTGAGCTTGAGGATGGAAACACCATAGAAAGCGTATTCATGAAATACAAATATGGCAACACCATTTGTCTATCATCGCAGGCAGGCTGCCGAATGGGTTGCAGCTTTTGTGCGTCAACTATAGGAGGGTTATCCCGTAATTTGTCCGCCGGAGAAATGTCCGAACAGCTTTTGGCGGCAGAGCGTGATGCGGGGGAAATAATAAATCACATTGTAATAATGGGCAGCGGCGAGCCATTTGATAAC
>CAZUEH010000017.1:0-25581 GCA_964619315.1 uncultured Oscillospiraceae bacterium
AAGAGACCCTTAGAGATAGGGGTCTCTTTTTATTGTAGCAACATTCATATCTTCATTCTGACTATATATATTTCAAAAATTCGTATAAACATTCCTCTAAACATTGACTTTACAGCTCAAAGAGTTTAGTATTATTCTGTAGATTTGTTTGCAAAATTTCGTTGAACGAAGAAAAGGGGAATTTGAAGTGAGAGAAGAAAAAAGAGAAGTAGCAAAGAGACCTGACATATGTCTATCTTTGTGCTGCGCTACAATGGAAGAATTTGAAATCGAAAGTCAAGATTACAAAGAGCATTGCCAACTTGTTGAGTGGAATGTAGACAAGATGATAGGTTCGGCGAAATACGAAAAAGAAGAGTTCATTGAGAAGCTAAAACAAGTTAAAAAGCTTTGCCAGGGGAAAAAGCTTATAGTAAATTATGCGGGATCAGAAATAGTGGGCAATAGAATACGCAGATGGGCTATGGGCCACACAGACATAATAGATATAGATATTAACAATTCCCAGATAAAGAAGCTAATTAGAGAAGCGAAAATAAAAAGAACTAAGACTCTTATTTCGCAACACATATCTGGTAAAATGGTAGATAAAAATGAAGTGGCGACTCAATTTGTCAAAATGGAAAAAACAGGCGGAAATATACTCTGCATTGAATGTTTTGCAAATTCAGAGGAAGAGGGCCATCACATTCTTCAAGGGGCAAGTGCCTATACCCAATTAAAAAGGAATAAGCCTATAATAGCGATTGCTATGGGAGAAGAAGGACAGGCTAGCAGAATTTGTGCTGGCGATTTTGGTTCGATTTTGACATACTGTTGCGGAAGCAAACCTGACGCACCAGGTCAAATTAACGCCAAAGATATGAATAAATATTTAGATATTTACTACGAAAGAAGATAAAATGGATTCAATTATAAAGATTGAAAATTTAATATTTGAATATCACAAAGAGGATTCAAGCCAACCAGTAAAAGCGTTGAACAATATCAATCTAGAAATAGAACGAGGAAGTTTTACTGCTATTTTGGGAAAAAACGGCTCGGGCAAATCAACCCTTGCTAAGAACCTTAATGGATTATTACTGCCTACAGGGGGAGTGATATATGTAAATGGTTATGACACCTCTGATGATAAACATATTTGGGATGTTCGCCAATCTGCGGGAATGGTTTTTCAAAACCCTGACAATCAGTTGGTTTCTGCCATAGTAGAGGATGATGTGGCTTTCGGGCCAGAAAACCTCGGCATCGATCCAGTGGATATTAGAGTTAGAGTTGATAAAGCATTAGCCGATGTAAACATGGGAGCATTTAAAGGCAAGTCACCTCATTTGCTTTCCGGTGGGCAAAAACAGCGAATTGCTATTGCTGGAGTAATAGCGATGAAGCCAAGCTGTATAATATTCGATGAGCCGACAGCTATGCTCGACCCTAAGGGGCGTGGCGAAATTATGAGTATAATCGACGAGCTTAATGACGAGGGAATAACAGTAGTTCTCATTACTCATTTTATGGAGGAAGCAGTCAAGGCTGACAGAGTTATAATAATGCACGAGGGTGAAGTTTTCTTAGACGGCACCCCAAGCGAAGTGTTTTCTAAAGGCGAGATGGTCAAATCTGTAAACTTAGATGTTCCACTTGCGGTAGAACTAACTCAAAAACTTGGTGAGCTGGGGATTGATGTTCCTGCCCATATAATCGAAACAGAAGAAATGGTTGAATACTTATGTCAATACAAGTAAAAAACTTAAAACATACATATGAAAAAGGCATGCCTAATGAGTCGGTAGCTTTAGAAGACATTAGCTTTGAAGTTAAAGACGGAGAATTTTTAGGCGTAATAGGCCACACAGGATCTGGCAAATCCACATTGTTGCAGCACCTTAACGGTTTGTTGAAACCTGATGAGGGAACTATAGTTATAGGCGATGTAGATATAACTAAGGCAGGAGTTTCAATGGTGGAAGTCAGAAAAAGAGTTGGCCTTGTTTTTCAGTACCCAGAATATCAGCTGTTTGAAGAAACAGTTGCTAAGGATGTAGCTTTTGGACCTAAAAACCTTGATTTAAGCGATGAAGAGATAGAGCAAAGAGTCAAGGAAGCAATAGAACTGGTTGGTCTTGATTATGAAAAATTCAAAGACAAATCACCATTTGAATTATCTGGAGGACAAAAGAGACGAGTGGCCATAGCGGGAGTTATTGCTATGAGACCCGAGGTCTTGATTCTGGACGAGCCGACTGCGGGGTTAGACCCTAAGGCCCACAAAGATGTACTCAAGATGATTGAGGATGTTCATGAAAAAACTGGCAATATAATCATACTTGTTTCTCACAATATGGCAGATATTGCAAAAATGGCAGATAAGGTAATAGTTATCGATGACGGCAAATTAATCACAATGGGAACTCCCAAAGAAGTGTTTTCCCATAGTGAAGAATTGAACGAAGTCGGTCTTGACTTGCCACCAATCACTAAACTTACAGAAGCACTCAGAGCCAGCGGCATGAATATTGACGAGACGATTTTGTCAGTTGATGAAGCGGCAGCACAGATTGCGGAGCATTTCAAGAACAAAGGAATTGACAAATGTTAAGAGATATAACCCTTGGACAATATTTTCCGGGCAACTCGCCTATACATAGACTGGACCCGAGAATAAAGATAATGGGAACTCTGGCTTTTATTATCGAGTTGTTCATAGTAGACAATTTTATAGGATTTCTCATCGCAGGCGTAGCGCTTGCGACCCTTATAATAATTTCCAAAGTACCTATAAGTTATATTATGAGAGGACTAAAACCGATTCTTTTGATATTGGTATTTACGTTTGCTCTAAATATATTTATGGTAGACGGAACGATTTTGTGGCAGTGGAAATTTTTGAAGATTACCGTAGAGGGACTTGAAATAGCTGTCTTTATGGCCATAAGACTTGTGCTTCTTTTGATGGGTTCATCTATGCTGACACTTTGTACAAGACCGTTGGCACTAACTGACGGAATAGAAAGACTTCTTTCCCCTTTCAAAAAGATAGGATTACCGGCCCATGATATAGCTATGATGATGACTATAGCTTTAAGATTTATTCCTACTTTGCTAGAAGAGGCTGACAAAATAATGAAAGCCCAGCAAGCGAGAGGAGCGGATTTTGAAAGTGGCGGACTGATGCGCAGAGCTAAAAGCCTAATTCCAATATTGGTACCGCTTTTTGTCAGTGCATTTAGAATAGCTCAAGATTTGGCCATGGCCATGGAAGCTCGATGCTATAGAGGCGGAGAAAATCGCACTCGTATGAACGAGATGAAATTTAAAAAGAGAGACTACATAGCGATAGCACTCTTGATAGTGTTTGGAGCTGTTATAATAATAGAATCAAGGATACTTTAATATGAGGCAAAGAAACATAAAAAACTTGGAAGAGAAACTCCGAAACAACTCGGAGTTTTTGATAGAAAACCCAAAGGAGCTGAAAGGCAAATGGGCAGCAATATTTGAAAACGAAAATCCGATTTATCTCGAGATAGGTTGTGGCAAAGGGCAATTCATAATGGCTCATGCGACTTCCCACAATGATGCAAATTATATTGCTATAGAAGGCCAGAGCAATGTGGCCCTTAGGGCTTTGGAAAAAGTTAAGACGGCCCATCAAACAAACTTGAGAATTTTCATAGATTACATCGATGATTTGAGAGAGTATTTTGAAGCGGGAGAACTTAGTGGAATCTATTTGAACTTTAGCGACCCTTGGCCAAAAGACCGCCATGCAAAAAGAAGATTGACATATGGCAACAGGCTATTGAACTACAAAGAGGTTTTAAAAGAGGGCGGAGCTATAGAGTTCAAGTCTGACAACGATGGTCTTTTTCAATTTACCTTAGAAGAAATCGAAAGAACGAATTTTGAGATTTTGGAGCAGACCGCAGATTTGCATGACAGCAGCTACGAATCTAAAGAATGCACTACCGAATACGAGGACAAGTTTAGAGCTAGTGGAAAAAATATAAACTATGTCAAATTTAGATGAAAAACCAACTTGTAATAATTACAAGTTCATAATATAATAAAAATCTGAAAAAAATATTTAGGAGACACAGCGCCAATGACAGACATGATTTTTGCTTCACAAAATGGAAGAACCATTCCCAAGGAAGACAAAATATTTGGAATAAGCAATCGAGCAAAAGCGAGATTGGCAATAGACGGAAAAGAGAAAGTAGTAAATGCAACAATTGGTGCTTTGCTTGACGATGATGGAAAGGTAATTGTATTATCTTCGGTTAACGAAGTTTTCAAAAACCTCAAGCCAGCAGAATATGCAGAGTATGCGCCAATAGGTGGCACAGCTGACTTCAAAGAAGCAGTCAAAAAGGATACTTTTAGAAGTTTTGCGCCTTCAGTATATACAGAAGCTATTGTAACTCCTGGCGGAACAGGCTCAATCAGAAACACAGTTTCAAACTATTCTGCATATGGAGATAAAATTCTTACCACCGATTGGTATTGGGCACCTTACAAAACAATTGTTGAGGAGCAAGGCAGAGGTCTTGAAACTTTCCAGCTGTTCAACAAAGAGGGCAAGTTCAATCACGACGATTTTGAATTGAAAATCAAAGAGCTTATATCTGTTCAGCAAAGCTTAGTGATTGTAATCAACACTCCATCTAACAACCCAACAGGTTATGGGTTGACAGACGATGAGTGGGCTAAAGTAATTGAGATATTAAATTCAACACCGAAGGACAAAAGAATAACCCTTCTTGTTGACATAGCATATATAGATTTTGCAGGAGACGAAGAAGAAAGTAGAAGCTTTTTGCCATTGTTAGAAACGCTGGATTCAAATGTGTTGCCAATCGTAGGACACAGCTTATCAAAAGCCTACACTCTTTATGGCCTTCGTTGCGGCGCTATGATATGTATGTCAAAATCCAAAGAGGTGGCAGAAGAGTTTAAGAGAGTTTGCAAGTTTTCCGCAAGAGCCTCTTGGTCAAACTGTCCAAAAGCTCCACAGGTAATTTTGACTAAAATATACCAAGATTCAGAACTATTAAAGCGAGTAATGGAGGAGCGAAAAGGTTATAGAGATATGCTTATAAGGAGAGGGGTTGCTTTTAAAGAAGAAGCTGAAAAAGTTGGACTTGAAACGCTACCTTTTAGATCAGGCTTTTTCATCACAATTCCTTGCCAAAATCCTGATGAAGTTTGTGCCCGCCTAGAAGTGGAAGGGATTTTCGTAGTTCCACTAGCAAAAGGCATTAGAGTTTCAGGCGCATCTATATCTGAAAAACAAGCAAGAATGCTCCCCGCCATAATAAAGAAGGCATTAGACAATTAAAAATCAAGCCACTTTCATAATTGACATTTTTTACCAGTTGTGGTAATCTTGACTTGCAAAGGGATAGCAGGGAAGGAGAAATTATGAATAAAGGGGACGAATTTACATTCGAAATTAAAGAACACATAGGCGTTTTGGGGGCGTATCCTACAGGATGGAGAAAAGAACTTAATCTGGTAGAGTGGAATGGCAACAATGCCAAACTGGACATACGTGATTGGGATCCGAAACATGAGCATATGAGTAGAGGTATAACTTTGCACCAAGAAGAAGCAAAAGTCTTGATGGAGGTTATGCAAAAGTACTTTAAGCCTAAAGAGAAAAACTAAAACTATTTATGGGGGACATTAAGTTCCCCATATTTTTTTACCAATATAACACGCTTTTAACAACGTATTTTAACCGAAAAATTAAAAACTGTGGTATCATATTAGTAACTGACAAATAGAGGGGGAAGTTTCATGAACTTAAAGCTTATAACAGAAAAGAGAGCAAAAGCCATAGACGTTACCGTTCAAGAGGGAACAACCATTGAGGATTTGTACGAACGATTCAAAGATGAAGTACCCTACACGGTATTGGCAGCAAAAATAAATAATAAAATCGAAAGCTTAGAATATGAACTCCATCAAGAGTGCAGTGTTGAGTTTTTGGACATGAGAACACAGGCAGCCAACTTGATATATCAAAATAGTTTGGTGCTCATATATCTAAAAGCTGTTGAAGATGTACTAGGCAGGGTTGATGTAGATATAGAGAACGCATTAAACCATGGATTATATACGGTAGTTAAAAGTTGCGAGGTGCCTTCTAAGCAAGAGGTAAAAGCCATCGAAAATCGCATGAAGGAATTAGTCAAGCAAGACGTTCCTTTTGTAAAAGAAAGTTTGACAAAGGCAGAAGCCATTGAAAGATTCAAAGAGATGGGTTGCCCAGAAAAAATAGAACTCTTAGACGAAAATCCGAGTTCGAAAGACGTTCCGTTTTATTCATTAGGAGGGTACAGAGACTTTTTCTATGGACAAATGGTGCCGTCTGCTGGATATATAAAATATTTCGAGCTACGCAAATACAAAAGAGGGATTTTGCTTAGATTTCCAAAGGCTTCTTCCCCAGACAAAATTCCAGAGTATGTAGATGAAAAAATGCTCTACAAAACATTTGGGGAGCAGACCAAGTGGGGCAAGCTCACAGGAATAAACTATGTGTCCGATCTCGACAGAAAGATAGAAGACGGAAAATTCAAAGAACTTGTACAGCTTTCTGAAGCTCTTCACGAAAGAAGAATAATAGAAATCGCTGACATGATAACTAAAAGCAAGAAGAGAATAATCCTAATTGCAGGACCGTCATCTTCTGGCAAGACTACTTTCGCCCAAAGACTGTGCATACAGCTTAAGGTAAATGGGTTGGATCCGTTGTACATGGGAACTGACGACTATTTCCTAGAAAGAACGGAGACTCCGTTAGATGAGTATGGCGAAAAGAACTTTGAAGATTTGGAAGCAATAGACATAAATCTTTTCAATAATACTATGAACGACCTACTCAGTGGCAAAACTGTAGATTTGCCTAAATTTGATTTTCTGACTGGAACGAAACAATATGGAGAGAGAATCACCTCAATCAGGAGCAACCAGCTTATAGTTATAGAAGGCATTCATGCCCTAAACGAAGCGATGACTCTTGAAATACCTAGAGAAGAAAAGTTCAAAATTTACATAAGCCCGTTAACTCAGTTGAACATTGATAGTCACAATAGAATCAGCACTACGGATCACCGTATGCTTAGAAGAATGGTTAGAGACTACAAGTATAGAGGGCATACAGCACAAAGCACAATCAGAGAATGGCCGAAGGTAAGAGCAGGAGAAGACAAGAATATTTTCCCATTTAGCAACGAAGCAGATGTGCTTTTCAACTCAGTTCACCTTTATGAGATCTGCGTGCTTAAAAAATATGTGGAGCCTCTTTTGGAAAACATTTCCCCAGAAGAACCTGAATATGGAGATGCAGCGAGGATGCTCAATTTCTTGAGATTCTTCAAGACTATAGAAGATGATTCCGTAATAGTAAATAATTCTATTTTGCGAGAATTCATCGGAGGAAGCATATTTGTAGATTAAGATACGAGTAAGTGAGGAAAATATGGCAGACATAACTATTGTAGGTGGAATAAACATTGACATCGAAGGGTGCCCCTTTGAAGACTTAAAGTATGAAGACTCAAATCCGGGAAGCATTTCTTTTTCCCATGGGGGAGTTGGACGCAATATTACGGAAAATGTCGCAAGAATGGGCGGCGATGTTGCAATGATTTCTGTAATTGGAGATGACCATATGGGACTTGGCGCAAAGGAAGAATTAGACAGCCTTGGCGTTGACACCTCAAGAATTAGAAGGATTACTGGAAAAAACTCGGCTATATATCTATCCATACTTAATAATCATAAAGATATGGAAGTCGCCATCTGCGACATGGACATAGTTGACTATATAACTCCAGAATTTTTGGAGGCAAATATAGACTTGCTAAAAGGCTCTAAAGTTGTGGCCTTAGATGGAAACCTCAATGAGGAAATCCTAATGTATATCACCCAAAGGCTAGAGGGAACTGCACTATTCTTTGACCCCGTTTCAAGCACGAAGGCAGTCAGAGCAATCAAGTCCATAGGCAAGTTCCAATGTATCAAGCCTAACATAATGGAAGCCGAAGCATTGTCAGGGATCAAAATAGAAGATGAAGCAGGTTTGAAAAAGGCAGGACAATGGTTCATAGACAGGGGAGTGGAAAAAGTTTTCATAACCCTCAACAAAGAAGGCGTATATTATAAGGATCAAACTCAAGAAGGCTTCATAAAGCCGAAGCCAGTTAAAATAAATAGCGCAACAGGGGCGGGAGATAGTTTTTCTGCGGCCATTTTGATGGGAATGGTAAAAGAAATGAACATCAAAGAAATTGCCGAGTACGGTATGGCAGCCGCTCATGTAACATTAGAAAGCAGTCACGCTGTGAATAAAGATATGTGTAATACAGAAATTGAAAGGAGAACGGAAAATGTGTAATTGTCATTTAGATGTAAACCCACAAGTAGCTAAAGCATTGGAGGAAGGTCGTCCAGTTGTAGCATTAGAGTCTACAATCATAGCCCACGGAATGCCTTACCCAAAAAACATTGAAACTGCTTTGGCAGTGGAACAAGTAATAAGAGATAATGGTGCTGTACCAGCAACCATCGGAATATTAGGAGGCAAAATTAAGGTAGGAATGACCAAGGAAGAAATTGAGTACATGGCACAGGCCAAAGATGTACTAAAAGTAAGCCGCAGAGACCTTCCCCTTGTAATCTCCCAAAAACGTGATGGAGCTACTACTGTAGCAGGTACAATGATAGCTGCTAACATGGCAGGCATCAAACTATTTGTGACAGGTGGAATTGGCGGAGTCCATAGAGGCGCAGGCGAATCCTTTGATATTTCAGCCGACCTTGAAGAATTAAAGATGACAGATGTTACCGTAGTATGTGCGGGCGTAAAATCCATTTTAGACATCGGTGCAACTTTGGAATATTTGGAAACAGCAGGCGTACCAGTTATAACTTATGGTGCTGACGAGTTCCCTGCATTTTATAGCCGCAAAAGCGGATTCAAAGCAGAATGCCAAATGGACTCTGTAGAGGACATCGGAGCACTAATTGCAATGAAAGAAAAATTAGGGCTAAAAGGCGGCATCCTTGTAGCTTGTCCAGTTCCTGAAAAAGACGAGATTCCTTTTGAAGAAATGGATAAAGTTATCAAGAAAGCTTTGAAAGAATGTGAAGACAACAATGTGAAAGGCAAAAATATCACACCATTCCTACTTTCAAAGGTCAAAGATATCACCGACGGAAAGAGCCTTGAAGCAAACATCAAGCTAGTTTTGAACAACGCTGACATCGGTTCCAAAATCGCCGGCAACATCTAATATAAAATAGTTAATAATAAGTAGCATTGAAGCAGATCGTAGAACATTGAGTTCCGCAATCTGCTTTTGTTTTTGAGAAATGACCGAAACCCTGCGGGTTTCGCACGATTTTACCAAAACTGTGGCGAATCCTCTCGTCAATTCGGCCATTTTGACCAAATCGGCAAGAACCAAGCAACCACGCAATTTAAGAACGCAAGGATAAGTGTAGCAACCCAAGAGCCGTAAGCATTGAAAACACTCAAAAGTGTCTCTAAAAAAGCGCAAAAATAATTTTATTTTTTCCTTGCAAAAAAAAGTGAGTTAATATATACTGTAAGAGCTTGCAAAAAGGCGATGAAGTGGGAAGTTGCTGTGCTATCAGGTAATTTCCACGGAGCATGTCCTCACTCGATGAGGTCGGAGGGATTCGCCAAGTTTTTGCTGTGCGGGCAAAATCTAAAAACGCACGGCAGCGTGTATAAAGCAAGCGAAACGTCATACACGTTGAAACAAGGCAGTTAGAGCCCCTTGTACAAGGATAGCGAAAACAGTACAAAAAATTTAGGAGGAACAAAATGAGCGAATTACAGAAAATCAGAATCAAACTGAAGGCTTATGACCACGCACTATTAGATCAGTCAGCAGCCAAAATTGTAGAAACAGCTAAGAAGACAGGCGCAGACGTTTCTGGCCCAATTCCGCTACCTACAGAAAAAGAAGTAATCACAATCTTAAGAGCTGTACATAAGTACAAAGACTCAAGAGAACAGTTTGAGCAAAGAACTCACAAGAGACTGATTGACATCACAAACGCAACATTGAAGACAACTGATGCTTTGACAAAGTTGGATTTACCTGCAGGCGTAGATATCGAAATCAAACTCTAATCAAAGGATAAGCCTTTGAAAATGGCAAAAGCCAAAAAGACCTAAACAATAGGCAAAGCTAAACAAGTAAGGGAATCTCCCTTAGTAAGAATGCATGAGAGGGAACAACCGAAGAAGCTCACCTGTGAGAGCGAAGGGTAAGATGCAAACACCCGCAGTGGTTAGTCACACCAGGGCATTCCAATGTAAGCAAAAAGGAGAAAAAATATGAAAGCAATTTTAGGTAAGAAACTGGGAATGACCCAGATCTTCGACGAAACAGGAAATGTAATTCCTGTAACAGTAATCGAAGCAGGTCCTGAAGTAGTAACTCAAGTTAAAACAGTTGAGACTGACGGATACAATGCAGTTCAGGTAGGCTTTGAAGATCAAAAGCCACAGAGAGTGAACAAACCACTAACTGGACATTTTGCAAAAGCTGGCGTAGTTACTAAAAAGTATTTAGCTGAATTCAGAGTAGAAGAAGGCGAAGCATACGAAGTTGGACAAGTAATCACAGCTGCTGAATTTGAAGAAGGTAAGAAACTTGACGTTACAGGAGTGTCCAAAGGTAAAGGTACTCAGGGTAACATCAAAAGACACGGACACCACAGAGGTCCTATGACCCACGGTTCCAAGCATAAGAGACTTGCAGGTGCATTAGCAGCAGGTACTTACCCTTCAAGAGTATTCAAGGGCAACGCAGGTCCAGGTAGAATGGGTAGAGATACCGTTACCGTACAGAACGTAGTTCTGGTAAAAGTTATTGAAGACAGGAACCTTATGCTGGTTAAGGGCGCAGTACCGGGTCACAAAGGCGGACTGGTTCGCGTTCAATATGCAGTTAAAGGTCAGGACAAATAGGAACTGAAGGAAGGAGGAAGCAAAAATGGCAAAAGTAACAATGCTAAACATGGCAGGAGCTGAGGCTGGAAAGATTGAATTAAGTGATGAAATCTTCTCAATCACTCCAAACGAATTCGCAGTTCACGCAGTAGTTAAGAACTATCTGGCAAACCAGAGACAGGGCACACAGTCCGCTAAGACCAGAGGCGAAGTCAGAGGAGGCGGAAGAAAACCTTTTAGACAAAAGGGAACAGGCCGTCATAGACAGGGACATTCAACAGACCCTTCACAAATCGGCGGAGGAGTAGTATTTGCTCCAAAGCCAAGAGACTATAGATATTCACTTCCAAAGAAGTTAAGAAGACTTGCAATGAAGTCTGCACTTTCTTCAAAGGTGGCTGAAAAAGAAATTATTGTTTTAGACGAATTGAAATTCGAAGAACCTAAGACAAAAGAAATGATCAAAGTACTAGCAAACGTTAAAGCTGGTAAAAAAGCTTTGATAGTTATGGCAGAAAAGGACGAAAACGTAGTTAGGTCCGCAGCTAACATTCCTGGAGTAAAGACTATGTTGGTCAACACGATGAACGTTTACCAAATCGTAAACCACAACAGCTTTATCGTAACTCAGGAAGCTGTTAAGAAAATCGAGGAGGTGTACCTGTAATGAAGACAGCATATGATATAATTCTGGAACCGGTTATTTCCGAACAGAGTATGGACGTTGCTCAGAGCAAGAAGTACACGTTCAAAGTTGCACCAGGTGCTAACAAAACTCAGGTAAAAATTGCTATCGAAGAAATCTTCGAAGTAGAAGTTGCTAGAGTAAACATTATGAACTATGACGGTAAAGTTAAGAGAATGGGAAGAAGCGTAGGCAGAACATCAGCTTACAAAAAAGCAATCGTTACTCTCACAAACAAGAGTAAAGATATAGAATTCTTCCAGGGACTATAATTAGGAGGTAGCAATAAATGGGAATTAAAAAATACAAACCAACTACTCCTGGTCTTAGAGGAATGACAGTCTCTACTTTTGAAGAGATTACAACAAGCACCCCTGAAAAATCACTGACTGTGACTCTTAAGAAACATTCAGGAAGAAACAACAGAGGTAAAATCACAGTAAGACACAAGGGTGGCGGCACAAGACCAAAATACAGAATCATTGATTTTAAGAGAAATAAAGACGATGTTCCGGGAACAGTTAAGACTATCGAATACGACCCGAACAGAAGTGCAAACATTGCCCTTATTGCGTATGCAGACGGCGAAAAGAGATACATTATCGCACCTAACAAGTTAGAAGTAGGAAACGTAATCGTATCAGGACCTGAATCAGACATCGTAGTAGGAAACGCACTTCCAATCGCAAAAATTCCAGTTGGTACAATAATCCACAACGTGGAACTTAAACCTGGCAAGGGTGGACAGTTAGTAAGATCAGCAGGAAACGGTGCACAGCTAATGGCTAAAGAAGGCGACTATGCACAGCTAAGACTACCTTCCGGCGAAGTTAGAAAAGTGAACATGAGATGTAGAGCTACTATCGGCGAAGTTGGTAACATCGATCACGGAAACATCCAGATAGGTAAAGCAGGAAGAAAAAGACACATGGGAATCAGACCTACAGTAAGAGGTTCTGTAATGAACCCTAACGACCATCCACACGGTGGTGGTGAAGGAAGATCACCTATCGGACGTAAAAGTCCTGTTACTCCTTGGGGTAAACCTACTCTTGGATACAAAACAAGGAAAAAGAACAAAGCTTCAAATCAATATATCGTAAAGAAGAGAAATGAAAAATAATAGGAAGGAGCGAAACTAATGGGTAGATCACTTAAGAAAGGCCCTTTCGTCAACGCTAAGCTGATCAAAGCTATTGAAGAGATGAATTCAGCTAACGAAAAGAAAGTTATAAAAACATGGTCAAGACCATCAACCATATTCCCGCAGATGGTAGGACATACCATCGCTGTACACGACGGTAAGAAACACGTTCCTGTGTACATTACAGAAGACATGGTAGGACATAGACTTGGAGAATTTGCTCCAACTAGAACCTACAGAGGTCATATCGCAGACAAGTCTTCAAGGGTTAAGAAATAAGAAAGGAGAACATGAAAAATGGAAGCAAAAGCAATTGCAAAATACGTGAGAATGTCTCCTATCAAGTTGAAACCTGTTACAGACTTAGTAAGAGGCAAGGACTTACAAGAGGCATTGAACATCTTAAAGTTCACGCCAGGCAAAGGTTCTCAAATCGTAGAAAGTGTTGTTAAATCAGCAGCAGCAAACGCTGAAAACAACTATGATATGAATCCGGACAATTTATACGTTGCCGAAGTATATGCGCACCAAGGTCCAACAATGAAAAGATGGAGAGCAGGTTCGCAAGGCAGAGCATCAATTATTCTAAAGAGATCAAGCCACGTCGGTGTAACTTTAAAGGAAAAGGAATAGGATAGGAGGTTCATTAATGGGTCAGAAAGTTAGCCCACACGGTTTGAGAGTGGGAGTCATCAAAGACTGGGAATCCAAATGGTATGGAGATAAGAAGAACTTTGCAGATTTTCTTGCTGAAGATAATCAGATCAGAAAATACGTAAAGAAAAAATTATATGTAGCTGGCGTTTCAAGAATTCTCATTGAGAGATCTTCTGAAAACAAAATAAGAGTTATCGTTCTTACTGCAAAACCAGGAATGGTTATAGGAAGATCCGGAGACGGAATCGAAGCTTTAAAGAAAGGCTTAGTAAAGCTTACTGGAAAGCAAGTAGAAATTTCTATAGAAGAAGTAAGAAGAGCAGAACTAGATGCACAGTTAACAGCTGAAGCTGTTGCACAGTCTCTAGAAAGACGTATCTCTTTTAGAAGAGCTATGAAACAAGTAATCGGCAGAACCATGAAGGCCGGTGCAAAAGGTATAAAAGTAGCTGTAGCCGGAAGACTAGGTGGAGCTGAAATCGCAAGAAACGAAAAGTATAGCGAAGGAAATGTTCCTCTTCATACATTGAGAGCAGACATTGACTACGGATTTGCTGAAGCAGACACAACTTACGGAAAAATCGGCATTAAGGTTTGGATAAACCACGGAGAAATTCTGGATAAGGGACTTCAAGGACCTATTCGTGAAGAAAAACGCGAAAAGAGAGACAGAAGACCTAGAAAAGACGGCGAAAGACGTCAGCGTAGAGATAACGGTGGACGTGATCGTCAGAACAGATACGGCAGAGACGACAGGGCTGAAATGCCAAAGGCAGTAAACCCAAGAGTCAGAAAAGCCGCTCCAAAGGCTGAACCTCAAGTCGAGGCACCAGCAGAAACTGTAGAAACTGAAAACTAAGCAAGTAGGAAAGGAGGAACTTAAGCCATGTTAATGCCAAAGCGCGTTAAACGCAGAAGAGTTCACAGAGGAAGAATGAAAGGCGTTGCAACCAAAGGTAACACTATAACCTACGGATCATTCGGATTGGTTGCACAAGAATGTGGATGGATCACCTCTAATCAGATCGAGGCTGCCAGAGTAGCTATGACAAGATCTATTAAAAGAGGCGGTAAAGTATATATTAAAATTTTCCCACATAAGTCGGTAACTAAAAAGCCGGCAGAAGTACGTATGGGTTCCGGTAAAGGTGCTCCTGAGTACTGGGTAGCAGTAATCAAACCAGGTAGAGTTATGTTCGAAATCGGCGGAGTTTCAGAAGACAAAGCAAGAGAAGCTATGAGACTCGCAGCTCACAAACTACCGGTAAAATGTAAGTTTGCCATCAAAGAGCAAGCGACAGAGGGTGGTGAAGCATAATGGAATTGAAGAAAATGAGAGACATGACAGAGATTGAATTAAACACTGAGCTGTCTAAAATGAAAAAAGAATTGTTCAACCTGAGATTCCAGCACGCGACAGGACAGTTAGAAAATCCTGTTCAGATGAGAGAACTCAAGAAGGACATCGCAAGAGTTAAAACCATCATGAGACAAAAAGAACTTGCAAAGGTTCAAGGCTAATTGGAAGGAGGATGTAATATGACAGTTGAAAGAAACGGAAGAAAGACTAAAGTCGGAGTTGTTGTATCAGACAAAATGGATAAGACTGTAGTTGTTGCAATCGAAGACTTCGTAAGACATTCCCTTTACGGAAAAGCAGTAAAGAGAACCAAAAAAGTCAAGGCTCACGATGAAAACAACCAGTGCCAGATTGGCGATAAAGTAAGAATTATGGAAACAAGACCTCTATCTAAGGACAAGAGATGGAGACTTGTGAACATTATAGAAAAGGTTAAATAAAGGAGGCACCAAATCATGATTCAAACAGAAAGCAGATTAAGAGTTGCCGACAATTCCGGAGCAAAGGAAGTTCTTTGCATTAGTATCCTAGGAGGAACAAGCCGCCACTATGCAAATATTGGTGACATAATAGTTTGTGCAGTTAAAGAAGCTGCCCCAGGTGGAGTTGTAAAAAAAGGTGACGTTGTCAAAGCTGTAGTGGTTAGAACTAAACATGGTGCCAGAAGAACAGATGGAAGCTATGTTAAATTTGACCAAAATGCTGCAGTAATCATTAAAGATAAAGAAGATAAGAACCCAGTGGGTACTCGTATCTTTGGACCGGTTGCCAGAGAACTGAGAGACAAAGGCTTTATGAAAATCGTGTCATTGGCACCGGAAGTACTGTAGGAGGTTAAGATGCGTATTAAAAAAGATGATACGGTGGTAGTTATCACCGGAAAAGATAAAGGCAAGACTGGAAAAGTTCTCAAAGCTATGCCAAAAGAAAACAAGCTAATTGTACAGGGCGTAAACATGCAGACTAAGCATGCAAAAGCTACACAAAAAGCTGGCGCTGAAATCAAACACATGGAAGGCGTTATTGACGCTTCAAATGTAATGTATTACGACGCTAAGGCAAAGCAAGGAACAAAGGTTCAATACAAGATTGAAAACGGCAAAAAAGTAAGAGTGTCCAAGAAGACGGGCGCTACAATAGATTAGGAAAGGAGGAGAGAATTTTGACAGCAAGATTAAAAACAATGTATAACGAAGAAGTTTTCGAAGCATTAAAGGAAAAATTCCAGTATAAGAATGCAATGGAAGTTCCAAAGCTAGAAAAGGTAACTTTAAATATGGGTCTTGGCGAAGCTAAAGACAATTCAAAAGTTATAGAATCAGCAGTTGAAGAAATCGGTCTAATATGTGGACAGAGACCAGTTGTTACTAAGGCAAAAAAATCCATCGCTAACTTTAAAGTTAGACAGGGAATGCCTGTAGGCGCAATGGTAACCCTTAGAGGGGAAAATATGTACGAATTTGTTGACAAGTTTTTCAACATCTCCCTCCCAAGGGTAAGAGACTTCAAGGGCGTTAGCAAAAATTCCTTTGACGGTAGAGGAAACTATTCTATGGGTGTTAAGGAGCAGTTAATTTTCCCTGAAATCAACTACGACAAAGTAGACGTGATTAAAGGTATGAACATAGTATTTACAACTACGGCTAAAACAGATGAGGAAGCACAAGCGTTGCTTGAACTTCTTGGAATGCCGTTTGAGAAATAGGAGGGAATCATGGCAAAAACATCTCTCAAAGTAAAACAGCAGAGAAAACCCAAGTACTCAACTCGTGCATACACAAGATGCAGACTTTGTGGAAGACCTCATTCTGTACTAAGAAAATACGGTATATGTCGTATTTGCTTCAGAGAGCTTGCTTATAAAGGAGAAATTCCTGGCGTAAGAAAAGCAAGCTGGTAATATTAAAGAAAGGAGAAATACTGTAATGACAATGACAGATCCTATAGCGGATATGCTAACGAGAATCAGAAATGCCAATACTGTAGGACACCAAACTGTTGAAATTCCGGCATCCAACATGAAAAAAGCGATTGCCGAAATTTTAAAAGCAGAAGGCTACATTGCGGATTTCGAAGTTATAGATGATGACAAACAGGGCATGATCAAAGTTACAATGAAGTATGGTGCCAACAGAGAAAAGGTTATTAGTGGAATCAAAAAGATTTCCAAACCTGGCCTTAAAAAATATGCAAAAGCTGGCGAAGTTCCAAGAGTTTTAGGAGGCCTCGGAGTTGCGATTATTTCCACATCAAAGGGAGTAGTTAGCGACAAAGAAGCAAGAAAACTTGGAGTTGGCGGCGAAGTAATTTGTTATATATGGTAGGAGGAACTAAAAATGTCAAGAATTGGTAGAAAACCTATAGTTGTTCCTGCTGGTGTAGAAGTAACAGTTGACGCAGCTAATGTGGTTGCTGTTAAAGGCCCTAAAGGACAATTATCAGAACAAATTAGCAAGTTGATTAAGATTGAAATTGCTGAGGGCGTTGTAAACGTAACAAGAGACAGCGACCAAAGAGAAAATAGATCACAACATGGACTTGCAAGAACACTTATTAGCAACATGATTACAGGCGTAACTGAAGGCTTCGAAAAGAAGTTACAACTTGTAGGTGTTGGTTACAAAACAGAGAAAAAGGGAAAAACCCTTGTATTAAACCTTGGATACTCACATCCTGTAGAACTTGTAGACCCAGAAGGCATTACAACAGAGTGTCCTTCAGCAACAGAAGTCGTTGTAAAGGGAATTGACAAGGCAGTTGTCGGAAACTATGCGGCAAACATCAGAGCATGGAGAAAACCTGAACCTTATAAGGGCAAAGGTGTTAAATATGTTGATGAAGTTATCCGCAGAAAAGAAGGCAAAACTGGTGCTAAATAACAGAAAGGAGTGAAGTGAAAATGGCTAAAGAAACCAGAAATGACAAGCGTGTCAAAAGACATAGAAGAGTAAGAAAAAACCTTTATGGAACTCCTGAGAAACCAAGACTTTGCGTTTACAGATCCAACAAGAATATTTCTGCTCAGATCATTGATGACGTAAACGGAACTACTTTAGTTGCTGCATCATCATTAGATAAAGATCTGAAAGTAGACGTAGCAAATGGCGGAAACAAGGAAGCTGCAAAGCGTGTAGGAGCAGCCTTAGCAGAAAGAGCTGTTGCAAAAGGTATAGAAGAAGTTTGCTTCGACAGAGGTGGATTTTTATATCACGGAAGAGTAGCAGAATTAGCAGAAGGCGCTCGTGAAGGCGGATTAAAATTCTAACAGGAGGAAATAAGGAATGCGTAATATCGTTGATGCATCCAAGCTTGACTTAAAATCAACTATTGTTAATATAAGAAGAGTTGCAAAGACAGTTAAGGGCGGCAGAAACATGAGATTCAGCGTAACTGTAGTAGTCGGAGACGGCAATGGTTATGTAGGCGTAGGCCTCGGCAAATCTCTTGAAATTCCCGAAGCTGTAAGAAAAGCTGAAGAAGATGCAAAAAAGAATTTAATATACGTTCCTACAGTAGGAACAACCGTACCACACAGAAATCTTGGTGTTTTCGGAGCTGGAAAAGTTCTGATCATGCCAGCTGCACAGGGTACAGGAGTTATCGCAGGTTCATCCGTACGTACAGTACTTGAAGCTGCAGGTATCAGAGACGTTAGAGCTAAGTCAATTGGTTCAAACAACACTGGTAACATGGCTTATGCCACAATAGAAGGCCTTAAGAGCATGATGACAGTTGAAAAAGTTGCTAAGCTTAGAGGCAAAACTAAGGAAGAAATTTTAGGATAGGAGGAACCGCAAAATGGCAAAAATGATTAAAATTACTTTAACAAAAAGCACAATTGGCGCTTCCCCTAAACAGAGAAAAGTTGTTGAAGCGTTAGGTCTAAGAAAGATGCATCGTTCAGTAGAACTAGCAGATACACCACAGACTCGTGGTGCTGTGGCTAAAGTTTCGCATCTTGTAACTGTAGAAGAACTATAGGAGGAGGTGCAGTAGATGAAGTTACATGAATTAAAAGCTCCTGTTGGAGCAACAAAGGCACCTAAGAGAAAAGGGCGTGGTACAGCTTCCGGTCAGGGTACAACTGCTGGAAGAGGTATGAACGGTCAGAACTCAAGATCCGGCGGCGGTGTTCGTCTCGGATTTGAAGGTGGACAGATGCCTTTGTATAGAAGACTGCCTAAGAGAGGGTTTACTAACATTTGGGCAAAAGAGTATGCTATCGTTAACGTTTCAGATCTTAATAGATTTGAAGCTGGTACTGTAGTTACTCAGGCTGCTTTAGAAGAAATCGGAATGTTAAAGCAAGTAAAAGACGGAATCAAGATTCTCGGCCAGGGAACTTTGGACGTTGCATTAACAGTTAAAGCAGACAAATTTAGCAAAACCGCTGTAGAAAAGATAGAAGCTGCAGGAGGAAAGGCAGAGGTGATTTAGTATGGGTATGCTAAAAACGATCTCCCAAGCGTGGAGCGTTGCCGAAATCAGAAAAAAGATGATTTTCACTTTGATGATGTTGGTAGTATTCCGTATTGGCTCGAACATACCTGTACCAAATATCGACAGAACCGTTTTAGCTAACATGTTTTCTGGAGAAACAGGATTGTTCGACTTGTTCGACTTGTTTTCCGGAGGCTCATTCAGCAATTTTACAATCTTTGCACTTAGTATTACACCATACATTACTGCATCGATTATACTAAACTTGCTTACAATGGCTTTCCCATACTTCCAGCGTCTTGCGCAGGAAGGAAACGAAGGCAAGAAAAAGATGGTTCAAATTACTCGTTACCTAACTGTTGTATTGGGTCTAGTTCAGGCTATTGGATTGACTGTAGGTCTTTTCAGAAGAGCGATCGTAGACACAAGCGCATTTTCACTGATAGTAGTAATACTTGTCTTGACGGCAGGAACCGCTTTCTTGATGTGGTTAGGTGAACAAATCAATGAATATGGTGTCGGAAACGGCATTTCATTAATAATTTTCTCAGGAATCGTAGCCAGAATTCCAAGCGGAATTCGTAGCTTGGCAACAAGCGTACAAGATGGCGCAGTTTCCATTATAACCCTAAGTGTTATAGCTGTAATAGCTGTATTTGTAATCGCAGGCGTTGTAATGATACAGGAAGGACAGAGAAGAATTCCTGTACAATATGCAAAGAGAGTGGTAGGTAGAAAAATGTACGGTGGTCAGTCCACACACATTCCTATCAAGGTAAACCAGTCTGGTGTTATTCCTATCATCTTCGCATTGTCATTACTTCAGTTCCCATTGACAATAACATACTTCTTCCCTGATAGCGGATTTACCGATTGGGTAATCAAATGGTTATCACCATCAGGTAACCCTGGAGTATGGGTTTATGGAGTACTGAATGTTATACTAATCATTGCGTTTACTTACTTCTATACAGGAGTTAGCTTCAACCCTAAGGACGTAGCTAACAACATGAAGGCTAATGGTGGATTCGTACCAGGAATTAGACCTGGAAAAGCAACTGAGGATTATTTGAACAAAGTTATGTCAAGAATTACAATTGTAGGTGCTATATTCTTAGCAGCAATTGCTACACTACCTACAATCGTAAGTGTTTTATCTCCTTTGCAGATACAATTCGGCGGAACATCACTGCTAATTGCTGTAGGTGTTGCGTTAGAAACTGTAAGAGCACTTGAAAACCAAATGCTCATGAGAAACTATCAAGGATTTCTTAAATAGGAGATGATAAAAAATGCTTAGAACTATATTATTAGGACCTCCGGGAGCAGGAAAAGGCACTCAAGCTGTAAGAATAGTTAAGAAGTACAATATCCCGCACATTTCCACAGGCGATATTTTCAGAGAGAATATCAAAAAGGGAACTGAGCTTGGTAAAAAAGCACAAGAATATATGAACAAAGGCGAGTTGGTACCAGACGATTTAGTTATCGAAATAGCTACCACAAGACTTTTGGAAGATGATTGTGCTAATGGATTCTTACTTGATGGCTTTCCGAGAACCGTTCATCAAGCTCAAAAGCTTGACGAATTCCTCGCTACTAATGGAGCAAAAATCGATAAAGTACTTGATATAGCTGTAGATAAGGAAGAATTGATGGTTAGATTGACTGGCAGGCGTGTTTGCAAAGCCTGTGGGGCAAGCTACCATGTAGTAAATATTCCTCCTAAAAAAGAAGGTATCTGCGATGTATGTGGAGGAACTCTGACTCAGAGACCTGACGACAATGCAGAGACTGTAGCTAACAGAATTGAAGTCTACGAAGCACAAACAATGCCTTTGATAAAGTACTATGAAGATGCCGGTAACTTGGCACACATAGATGGAACCACAGGCCTTGATAGTGTATTTGCTGACATCGTAAAAGCTTTAGGTGAATAATATGATCATCATCAAATCAGCACAGGAAATTGAATTGATGCGTGAAGCCGGCAAGGTAGCAGGTCATATTCTCAGAGAACTTGAGAATGTGATTAAGCCGGGGATTTCCACCATGGACATAGATTTGTTTGTAGAAAAGACTATAAGAGATTCCGGAATGATTGCAGCTGAAAAAGGATACTGCGGATTCCCTGCAAGTGCATGTGTTTCCATAAACGAGCAGGTAGTTCACGGCATTCCCAGCAAAAGCAAGATTCTAAAGGAAGGTGACATCGTCAGTGTTGACCTAGTTGTTGAACACAAGGGATACATGGCAGACGCCGCCAGAACTTACGGAGTTGGAAAAATAAGTCCCGAAGCAAAACACCTGATGGAGACTGCCAAAGAGGCATTCTTCAATGGAGTAGAGTTTGCTAAGGAAGGCTACAGACTGTCAGATATTTCTGACGCTATTCAAAAGACAGTGGAAGGTGAAGGCTTTGGTGTCATAAGAGATTTCGTTGGACACGGAATCGGAAGTAGTATGCACGAAGACCCACAAATCCCTAACTATGGAAAACCGGGCAAAGGCCCGAGGCTCCAAAAAGGTATGACCTTAGCTATAGAACCAATGATTACGCAAGACTCCTACGAAGTAGATGTTTTGCAAGACAATTGGACGGCAGTTACTGTCGATGGCGGGTTAGCCGCGCATTATGAAAATACTGTTGTAATAACCGATGGTGAGCCAGAGTTGCTTACCTTGTAAAGTGAAGAAGGAGATGTATTTATGGCGAAAAAAGACGTCATTGAGGCAATGGGAACAGTTGTCGATGCACAGCCAAATGCGATGTTTAAAGTTAAACTGGACAACGGTTTTGAAGTGCTTGCACACATTTCAGGCAAAATAAGAATGAACTACATCAGAGTTCTCCCTGGAGATAAGGTAAAAGTGGAGCTTTCTCCATACGACCTTTCAAGAGGAAGAATTACCTGGAGAGATAAGTAAATAACCTCAACTATATTTGCAAGCGTTGCCCTAAGAAAATTATTATTTGATTTTCTTGACACTGCTCGTAAACTATTAAGAGCGTTGAACAAAGTAGGAGGTAAACATGAAAGTAAGAGCTTCTGTAAAACCTATCTGCGAAAAGTGCAAAGTGATCAAAAGAAACGGCAAAGTAATGGTTATCTGTGAAAACCCTAAGCACAAGCAGAAACAAGGTTAAGAAATAAATAATTCGGTCTGTGGCGGAACTACCGGGGCCGCTCAACAAAAAGACTGTTTCAAAAAATTATTAAGAGATCCCGTCTATATCGCTCCCGGGTAGGCGACGGAAGATGGGGGAAGGAGAAAAAGTATGGCTCGTATAGCCGGTGTTGACTTACCAAGAGAAAAAAGAGTAGAAATTGGTTTGACTTATATCTACGGAATTGGTAAACAAACTTCAACTGCTATCCTTGAAAAAGCTGGAATTAACCCTGACACAAGAGTTAAGGACCTAACAGAGGATGAAGCAGGCGCAATCAGAAGAATCATTGATGCTGAATATGTAGTAGAAGGTGACCTTAGAAGAGAAGTTTCATTGAATATCAAGAGACTTATGGAAATCGGAAGCTACAGAGGTATCAGACACAGAAGAGGACTTCCAGTGAGAGGTCAAAAAACAAAGACAAATGCAAGAACACGTAAAGGTCCTAAGAAGACCGTAAGTAGAAAGAAAAAAGCAACTAGGTAAAGGAGGTAGGAAGTAATGGCTAAAACTGTTAAAAAGACAGTAAGAAAAAAGAGAAGAGAACGCAAAAACATTGAAAAAGGCCAGGCACATATCCAATCCACCTTTAACAATACTTTAGTTACTCTTACAGATATGGAAGGAAACGCACTTTCATGGTCAAGTGCGGGCTCCCTTGGATTCAAAGGATCCAGAAAATCAACTCCATTCGCAGCACAGATGGCAGCGGAAGAAGCAGCTAAAGGTGCAATGGAGCATGGCCTAAAGACTGTAGAAGTTTATGTAAAAGGTCCTGGTTCCGGCAGAGAAGCAGCTATCAGAGCACTTCAAACTGCTGGCCTTGATATCACAATGATCAAGGATATCACACCTATTCCACATAATGGATGCAGACCACCAAAGAGAAGAAGAGTTTAGGAAAGGAGGAGTAATTTAAATGTCAAGATATACAGATGCAAACTGCAAACTATGCAGAAGAGAAGGACAGAAACTTTTCTTGAAAGGCGAAAGATGCTACGGTGTCAAGTGTGCGATTGAAAGAAGAAATTACGCTCCTGGACAGCATGGTCAAGCAAGAAAGAAACAATCAGAATACGGATTACAGTTAAGAGAAAAGCAGAAAGCTAAGAGATTCTACGGAGTTCAAGAAACTCAGTTCAGAAACCTTTTTGACAAAGCTGCTAAGAAGAATGGTAAGACAGGTGAAAACTTGATGATCTTACTAGAAACTAGACTGGACAATGTAGTATTCAGACTTGGATTCGCAGCTTCAAGAAAAGAAGCAAGACAGCTAGTGAACCACGGTCACTTTACTGTTAACGGAAGAAAGGCTTCAATTCCTTCAATGGAAGTTAAATCTGGAGACGTTATCAAAGTTAAAGATAAGAGCCAGAGTTCACCTAAGTTCAAAGAAATTAAAGAAATGTCAATTACAGTTCCTTCATGGATGACTGTAGAGGTTGATAAATTAGAAGGTAAAGTCGTTGCTATGCCAAGAAGAGAAGACATAGACACTCCAATTGCAGAGCATTTAATCGTCGAATTGTATTCCAAGTAGTTTCTAACTAATAGGTTAACACTTGTACAACTTGGAATGAAGGGAGGGTTTTGAGTGATAGAGATCGAAAAACCAACAATCAATAAATTCATTGATCAAGACGGACGTTATGGTAAGTTTGTCGTAGAACCTTTGGAAAGAGGCTACGGTATAACTCTAGGAAATGCCCTAAGAAGAATACTTCTTAGCTCACTTCCAGGTGCTGCTGTTACCTCCGTAAAAATCGACGGGATACTTCATGAGTTCTCAACAATACCGGGAGTAAAAGAAGACGTTACAGAGATCATATTAAACTTAAAGAAGCTTGCTGTTAGAATAGACGGTGAAAATACAAAGAGAGCTATAATCAACGCTGTAGGACCTAAAGTGGTAACTGCTGCCGACATTATAGGCGACTCCGACATAGAAATTTTCAACCCAGACTTGCACATCGCAACTCTAGAAGAAAATGCAACTCTTGTTATGGAAATCAACTTTGCAAGAGGAAGAGGCTATGTACCTGCGGATCAGAACAAGACAGATAGTACACCAATCTCAGTGATTCCAGTGGACTCCATCTACACTCCTGTTACAAAGGTAAATTTCACTATTGAAAACACAAGAGTAGGTCAAGTTACAGACTATGATAGATTAGTATTAGAAATCTGGACAGATGGATCAATCACTCCTGAAGAAGGAGTTTCCATCGGCGGCAAGATTATGCAAGAGCATTTGAACTTGTTCATAAATCTTACTGACACTACAGACGCTATGGAAATCATGGTTGAAAAGGAAGAAGACCAGAAGGAAAAAGCTTTAGAGATGACTATAGAAGAGCTAGAACTTTCCGTTCGTTCTTTCAACTGCCTCAAGAGAGCAGCTATCAACACTGTTGAAGAGCTAACTCAAAAGACAGAAGATGATATGATGAAAGTAAGAAATCTCGGAAAGAAATCTCTTGACGAAGTTAAATCAAAACTAGAAGAATTGGGGCTTGGACTTAAACCGAGCGATGATTAATAATAGTTAGCGAGAAAGGAGAATCTTAGGATGCCAGGATACAGAAAACTGGGAAGACCTTCCGCTCACAGAAAATCAATGCTGAGAAACCTTGTAACGGATTTATTCAGAGAAGGAAGAATTCAGACTACTGATTGCAGAGCAAAGGAAACCAGAAGAGAAGCAGAAAAACTGATTACATTGGCAAAGCGTGGCGATCTTCATGCTAGAAGACAAGTTTTATCATACGTTTTCGATGAAACCGTAGTAACAAAACTTTTCGAAGAAATCGCACCAAAATATGCTGATAGAAACGGTGGATATACAAGAATTCTGAAGTTAGGACCTCGCCAAGGCGACAACGCTGAGGTAGTATTCTTAGAATTAGTATAATTTGCAAAACAAATTAGAAGAGACGGCCTCGGCCGTCTCTTTTTGTGTGTTGCTTCAATTAGAGAAAAGCCTTGCTATATAGCAAGGCTTTTGCAGTGCAAAGAAAGGAGAGCAAGAGCATAACGAAAGAAAACTATCACACTGAGGTGATAGTTTTTGAGTGCTCTTAAAAAGTAGATTCGCTAGCAATATTTATCCAGCAAATGCTGCTAAGTG
>CAZUEH010000018.1:0-24225 GCA_964619315.1 uncultured Oscillospiraceae bacterium
CGAAGCAGATAAATCTACTTCGCAATAAAGTCTAACTTTTGGGGGTCACATCAAAAAATACTTTCGGGTTTTTAGGTCTAAGGGTAAAGTAAACCCCATTTTCTTAACCCCCCAACAATTGATATAGGGATTTTCTCAGCCCAAATTACAAACTGAGGCTTTTGTGATATTATCACAGAAAAGAATCAGAGGCTCTGCTACAATGAGGGCATAGAAGAAAAAGGAGGACAAAGATATGTCTACTATCAATATTAATAAAACCAATTTTCAGAAGGAAGTAATGGAGACTGATAAACCAGTTCTTTTAGACTTTTGGGCATCTTGGTGTGGCCCGTGCAAAATGATAGCACCCATTATAGACGAAATCGCAAATGAGCAATCTGATGCTAAAATTTGCAAAATAAATGTAGATGAACAGCCAGAGCTAGCAGGGCAATTTGGAATCATTAGCATACCAACTTTAATCGTTATGAGAAACGGCAAAATGGTAAGTCACTATGTAGGAGCAAAAAGCAAAGAAGAAATTTTGGCTATGTTATAAGGAGGTTTGAAAATATGGGAATCTTTGATTTTTTAAAACAACCTGATATCAATCAGGGGGTAAACGAATACAGAAATACTGACAAAGCAGTTTTGATAGATGTGCGTACACCACAAGAATATAAGGGAGGCCGAATCCCTGGCAGCAAAAATATCCCGTTGCAAAACATTAACAAGGTGGAATCCATCGTAAAGGCAAAGGACACACCACTGTTTGCATATTGCCTTTCTGGTGCAAGAAGCCGTCAGGCAGTAGGGGCACTGCAACGCATGGGATATACTAATGCAACTAGCATTGGTGGGATTAGCGCATATTCCGGAAAGGTAGAATAACATGAAAGTTCTTATTGTAGGAGGAGTGGCTGGCGGAGCTACTGCGGCAGCAAGAATTCGCAGATTAGATGAAAACGCTGAGATTATAGTCTTTGAAAGGTCGGGCTATATTTCCTATGCAAACTGCGGACTGCCATATTACATCGGCGATGTTATTACAGACCCAGAGGAATTAACCCTCCAAAGCCCTGAAACGTTTTTTGAACGATTCCGTGTTCATATGAAAGTTCGCCATGAGGTTACAGCTATTCACCCTGATGAAAAAAAGATTTCCGTTAAGAATCTTGTGACGGGAGAAGAGTTTAAAGAAAGCTATGACAAACTAATTCTATCTCCGGGAGCCAAGCCTACCCAGCCGAGAATTTCTGGAGCTGAGAGCGACAAAATATTTACGCTTCGCACAGTCGAGGATACTTTCCGCATAAAAGAGCATATAAAGAAGAATAATCCAAAGACGGCTGTAGTAGCAGGTGGAGGATTTATCGGAATAGAAATAGCGGAAAACCTCCGTGAGCTTGGACTGGAAGTAACCATTGTTCAAAGACCCAAACAACTAATGAACGTTTTTGATGGTGACATGTCATCAATGATACATAGTGAAATGCGCAAACATGGTGTCAAATTAGCATTAGGCCATACAGTTGAGGGCTTCGAGGAAAAAGACGGAGGAGTGGAAGTCATACTAAAAGACGACGCTCCAATTTGTGGAGACATGGTAGTGCTTGCTATTGGTGTTACTCCAGACACATATTTGGCAAAAGAGGCAGGATTAGAATTAGGCATCAAGGGAAGTATAGTAGTCAACGATCGAATGGAAACTTCTGTGCCTGATATTTATGCTGCAGGAGATGCAGTACAGGTAAAACATTATGTTAGCGGTGCAGACAGCTTGATTTCTTTGGCAGGGCCAGCCAACAAACAAGGACGCATTATCGCAGATAATGTTTGCGGTGGAGATAGTCGCTATTTGGGCTCACAGGGAAGCAGCGTGATAAAAATTTTCCAAATGACGGGAGCAACTACTGGTCTTACTGAAACAAACGCAAAGAAAGCCGGATTGGAAGTGGACAGCGTTGTCTTGTCCCCAATGAGTCATGCAGGCTACTACCCGGGTGGCAAACTAATGACTATGAAAGTAGTCTTTGAAAAAGAAACATATCGGCTTTTAGGAGCGCAGATTGTTGGCTATGAGGGAGTAGACAAGCGAATCGATGTCCTTGCAACTGCAATACATGCAGGGCTAAGTGCAATACAGCTCAAAAATTTAGATTTAGCATATGCTCCGCCATATTCATCGGCCAAAGACCCAGTGAACATGGCAGGCTTCATGATAGAAAACATCTCCAAAGGAACTCTAAAGCAATGGTATATAGAAGATGTCAAAGCATTGCAAGAAGACGAAAATGTGATTTTGTTAGATTCAAGAACAGCAGAAGAGTATGCACGTGGGCATATAGAGGGAGCTTACAATATTCCCGTAGATGAATTGAGAGAAAGAGTTAATGAACTTGACTCACAAAAGAAAATTTATGTAAATTGCCAAAGCGGAATGCGCAGCTATATTGCGTGTCGTATATTAGAAGCATATGGCTTTGAAGCTTACAATTTATCTGGTGGGTATCGATTCTATGAAGCAGTTATAAAAGACCGCGGCATGATAGAATCTGCAACTGCGTGCGGTATGGACAAATAACCCAAACAATATAAAACCCCGTCCTCGTTCCAAAGTGGAGCATGAGGGCGGGGCTTTTAGTTATTCGCTTTGTATCAGGGCCAATCTATCTTCATCTAAAATTGTAACTACTCCACGAGAGAGTTTAACAATCCCCTCTGTTTGAAAATAGTGAAGCATACGGGTTATTACTTCTCTGTGAGAACCCAGATGATTGGCTATGGTTTCATGAGTGGTTTTTAATTCTTTGGTGGCCTCGATTGAGGACTCTTCTAATAGAAACTTTGCGAGGCGTTTGTCGAGACTTTTCCACATTATTTGCTCCATGAGCCACATAACATCAGAAAAGCGGGTGGCCATAAGCTCGTTGGTATAGTTGGCAACTGGTGCAGACTCTTCCATGATGGCCTTGTAAATTTCCGCCGGGATAATCCAAAGGTCTGTGTCTTTTTCCGCTTCGATGGTCACATCAAATTGGATGGAACGCATCATGCAAGAGGCAGAGAACAGGCACATATCAACATCGAAAAGCCTATAAATAGTGATTTCTCGCCCTTCATCAGAAAGTATATATGCACGAAGTTGGCCAGAGTTCACCAAAAGTAGACCAGTGCACTCCATACTATCATTGTGAATTATGGTCCCCTTTTTTACGCTTCGAGTAATCAAATTGTTTAGGAGCTGATCTTGTTGACTTTTATTTAATTTGTTCCATATAGGAAAACAACTTTGAAAATCCATCAATTTTCCTCCCTTATTTATGTCATCAGTATAATTGATTTTAAGATATGCGTCAATCGAGTTGTTGATACATACAATGCCGGTTCACATAAACAATTGCGTTATGTGATGATGTCACGGTAAATATTATCGAGATACGTTACTATATAAAAATATAGTGATTGAGACACGAAGGGAGGGTATATAATGAGCCAAGGAGATAATAGCTTTACATTTTTAGATCGAGTTAAAGAAGTCGAACTGAATATAGATGACGGAAGATGGCAATCTGCATTAGCATTAACCTTGACCATTCCTGACATCTGTGGAGGGATTGCTTTTCCAGAAATAGTTAAAAGGCACAGAGATGGAAGCCCACTTTTGGACAAACAAAAGAAGCCCACTCGGGATGTGGGTGGCCAATATGTTTTATGGGTTGACGAGTATGCCAGTGATTTTTTGAAAATCTCACCAGAGGATACAGAGCCCTACATTTGTGGCGAGCGTTGCTGGCAGCTTAGGTGTGAGTATTTGCACCAAAACAAAGGATTTTTGAACGATGAAAAGGAAAGCACTATTCGTTTTCACCTCGGCGTAAACTGTGGAACTTCGGTGTGCCAATTAGATGAGGACCAAACCCAAAATGGAGACATTCGTATAGATATTGAGCAATTCTGCCGACGCATGTGTCAGGCAGCAACAAGCTATTATAACGAAACTCATAAAGAGAAAGATTTTAGCCTTTATCATACCCCTGTGCTGGATTTCATTCAGGCAAAACGGATTGCAAAAACGAATCCCTTGATTGTAATTATGTGTGACAACTTCGCATACGCCGGAGGGTTAGAGGCGGCACTAAAAGATATTTCCGAGAGAATACTAATATTTTCGGACCCGGAAAAAGCCAAAAAAGCTCTTGGCAAGGAAAAGCCGGCGGTTTGGATTGTTACAGAAGCCCTGACACGACAACCTAATCAGCCATGGAGGGTCGGCATGGATAATCCTGTGATTCTCCTAGCAAAAGAGCCTGGCTATGACGGTCAAATCAAAAAGAGTGAGGGTAAGTTGAAAGTTATAACTTTTCCGCTAATGATAGAAAAACTGAAAGAAGCAGTTAATTTCTATTTGTCATAAGAGGAGGCTATGATTATGGGATACCTGATGGCAGGATTACTTGCAGTGGCTATCTTTGTTATGATTATGGTTTTGCGAAAAAAAGAAAAGCATATCCAAAAAATAAATGAAGAAGTGAAAAAAGTGCAGAGGCAAATTACATTGGTGCAATCAAAGACCTTTGATTTGGAAAAAATCCGTGATGATATTTGGGATTCAACAAACACTATTCACCTATATGCTTCAGTTTCCAAAGAAAACGCAAAGTCTGAATCCGTAAAACAAAATCAGATAGAAATATTAAAGCTAACTGAAAACATTTTTGGCTTAATAGAGAAATAAATGGTAAAATAATATCTGACAGTCTGCCTTATATATGAAAAGAGCAGACTGATTGTCGCCAAACATTTTTGAAAAGGAGAGTGATAAAGAGTGCAATACGCAATAGCCTTTCTTGAAGGAATAATAACATTCATATCTCCTTGTCTGCTCCCAATGCTTCCGATTTATATTTCGTATTTTGCGGGAGGCGGCGAACGAAAGACAAGTAAAACCCTCACTGCTGCTTTTGGGTTTGTGGCAGGGTTTACAATGATATTTGTGTTGTTGGGCGCACTGGCAGGTACGGCAGGAGGATTTCTTAGAGAATACCAGACAGCGGTAAATATCGTCGCTGGTATGGTAGTGATTTTCTTTGGTCTAAACTTTCTCGGTGTATTCAAATTTAACTTGTTCAAGGGCAATCAACGTTCTGTGAACACTAATAATATGGGATTTTTTGCAGCCCTAATTTTTGGTATGGTGTTTTCTGTTGGGTGGACACCTTGCGTCGGAGCATTTCTTGGATCTGCACTGATGATGGCCTCTCAGCAAGGACACGTGATAGAAGGAATGATAATGCTACTCGCCTATTCTTTAGGCCTAGGGATCCCATTCGTTTTAAGTGCAGTGCTTATTGATTATTTCAAATCGGCATTTGACTGGATTAAGAAAAATTACGAAGTTATAAATATGATTAGTGGCGGGCTACTGGTTTTAATCGGCATTTTGATGGCGACTGGAATGCTTGGCCGCTTGCTGACTCTATTGGTTTAAGGAGGCACAATGAATAGCAAGAAGAAATTGTTAGTGACTATTATAGCCTTGGTTGTTTTGCTTGGAGGCGCCTATTTGCTCTATACAAAACTTGGGGAAACGATGACTCCCGACCAGTTAGGAACACAGGCAAATCAAGGCGCAGAAAACGAGAAACAAGAAAAAGTTTCAGCACCAGATATTATGGTGTATGATTACGCTGGCAACAAAGTCTACTTGTCAGACTATATAGGAAAACCCGTAGTTTTGAATTTTTGGGCTAGTTGGTGTGGGCCTTGCCAAATGGAAATGCCCGCTTTTCAGGAAAAATATCTTGAGCTTGGCGAAGAGATTCAGTTTCTTATGGTCAATGTGACAGATGGCTCAAAGGAAACCTTAGAAACGGCGTCGAGTTTTACGGCAGACCAAAAGTACACTTTCCCCGTTTTTTACGATACGGATTCTAATGCTGCTATTACATACGGCGTGTATTCTCTGCCAATGACATTTTTTATCGATTCTGAGGGCAACATCGCTGCCCATGCATCAGGAGTCATAGATTCAAGTCTTTTGCAGAAAGGTATAGATTCTATTTATAGTTAATCGGCCTTAAAATAATCATCTGGCCAAAAAGTTCCTCAAAATTGCAAAGGCAGATGCCCTAATGGACATCCGCCTTTTTGTTTTGGATATACGGTCGTACTCAATCTATTAAGAGAAAAAGTGGATTTCAAAATCTATAAAAATCCTAAGAGGCTCGACTCTTTGCTCATGCTTATAGTTATCAACCATAATGCTAATATATGGTTTATGTGCATTCGGCTTTGATTTTTTATAAATACCAATGCATCTGACAATAGCCCTGTTAGATGTATCTGCACTATTGACAAGGCAGTTACTTACTTCGACTTTCTTGTAGGCAAAAGGGCTACGTTTCATTACATAATCTTGGGTAACGACTAAAACTGAGAACCACCATATGACAAAAGGCAAATCGAGAACAGCTATCATTATAACAATGGTTATTAACATTTGGACAAAAGACATGTCGAGGGAGCTGTCTATTGCGCCGGATATCATAATTCCGCCTACAACCAATATCATAATTAGAATGATGACCTCAAACACCATGACGACTCCGAGGCTGGCACGAAAGACCTTTCGCTCGCCATAAGGAACATCAAATGCAGGAACCCACGGTTCATGAATTTCCTCTCCGGCAACAGCGTCGTTAGCCATTTTAGTCATAGTGCCATCTAAGGCTTTGCCTAATGCGTTTCTGTCTTTTTCGTAGGATTTCCTCATGTAGTAGAACAACCTCGGGAAGGTTCCGAAGAGGGAAAGCAGCCCTAAAAACATTGCGGCTAAGATGAATAGATCCTTCCACTCATAAGGGTCACGGCCAGAATAAAGAACGTAATCGCCAATCACTTTTTCAAACTCTTCCATTTCAATATTTGTTCTCGAAATGAATTTATATTTATCTAAGGCAGCGGCTTTTAACTGCTTCTCATCGGTGTTTCTAATATCAAAAAACTTTGTCATGCCACTGACTTTTTGTTGCTGCAATGCAAATAGCCTATAAAAATCCCCCTCATCGCCGACAACTATGATACAGAAGTTGTCATTGGTATCGCAGGCCAAATAGTAGTGCCAATCTGAATTGCCGTCTAACTTCCAGACTTTATCGGTATCGATATAAACGTAATCACCTTGCTGAGTCTGAGATGAAATTTGAACTGGAGGGTCTTCAGGCAGAGTGCTTTTATTAGAGTATAAAGCCAGAAGGCGAAAAGAACTGCTGCCACAATCCATAGGACAAATGCTGTGAGGTAATCAAGAACATTAAAGCACTTTATGCCCAAATGAATTGCGCCCCAAAGCAGGCAAGCAACCATTATTGTTGCAACCGCAAAGGAAACTACCCTAACCACAATGGGGCGGACAGGGTTACTAATTGCTTTGTAAATACCCTCCCTAAAGATAAGTCTAAATACAAAAGCAACTATCAAGTATAAAACAGTTGCAATTATAAGTTGAAGAAAGTCTCCAAAAAATTCTCCCGCAAAATCGATTATATGATCAAACATAATTTAACCTCAATTCAAAATTAAAAGTTATTATATAATATTGTACAATAGAAGAGACTTGATAGCAATGTACGAAAAGAAGGGTTGTCAATTATGGAAAATTTGGAATTGGCATATTCATCTATGTAAAAGATTCCGAAGGCAACTTGATAGAACTTCAGAATTGGGAAAGATAAGACAATGCACATATATAAGGGCAAGAAACAAATAAAGCCGAAAGTCTCACAAGACCTTCGGCTATTTTATTGGCACCCCCTGATGGAATCGAACCATCAACTAGCCCTTAGGAGGGGCTTATTATATCCATTTAACTAAGAGGGCATATTTAGTTTTGGTACTTAATCAAATGCCACTTGATTAGTTACCAGAGAAGTGTTTGCGCAAGACTAACCCTCACAAATTAGCCGCCAACCCATCGCCAATATATAATACCATTTTTCGCATAAAATTAACAGTTTTTTATTGTCATTTGATGAAATTTATTGTATAATGTATCCAATGTTAAAAACGTAACAAAATATACCTTAATAGGAGAGAGAGATGTATAAAGTAGCTAATGTAAGAGACGAGTATAATAAGAGACTCATTACTGCTAATCAAGCAGCCGCTATTGTTAAAAATGGAGATCGTATTCATTTCGGAACAGGATGCGGAACACCAGTAGACATTGATATAGCACTAGGAAAAAGAGCAGAGGAGCTAAGAGGAGTAGTTGTACTTAGTACAGTTGCTATCCGTAAACAGCAGTTCCAAGCAGGCAAAAATTCATGCACGGATAACGTAGCATTTACTTCAGCTCACTTTGGTGGCGGAGATAGAGCAATGTCAAAAGAAGGACGTTGCTGGTATATGCCAATGATGTTCAACGAATTGCCATACCTTTGGACTAACAATAGCAATGATATTGATATCGCTGTTTTCCAAGTTGGACCTATGGATGCACATGGTAACTTCAATCTTGGACCTCAAGTTTCAGACCTGTGGGGAGTTATGCAGGCTTCTAAGAAAATAATCGTAGAAGTAAACGAAAATATGCCAAGATGCCACGGTTACAAGACAGAAGTAAACCTTGCTCAAGTAGATTACGTTGTAGAAGGAACTAACTCAGCATTAGCAGAAATTCCTTCAAAAGATCCTTCTGAAACAGACAGAAAAATAGCTGAACACGTAGTGTCCAGAATTAGAGATAACAGCCCACTTCAATTAGGTATCGGAAGCTTACCTAACTGTATCGGACAGATGTTGGCTGATTCCGACATCAAGGGACTTAGCGGTCACTCCGAAATGTTGACAGACGCTTATGCAGATTTATATGCAGCAGGCAAGTTGACAAGCGAGAAACAATTGGATCCTGGCAAAATCGTATATACTTTTGCGGGCGGAACTAAGAAGCTATATGACTTCATAGATGACAACCCAATCTGTGCTTGCGCACCTGTAGACTATGTAAACTCTGTTGCAAATATCGCTAAGATGGATAACTTCGTATCCGTAAATAGCTGTATCCAAGTTGACCTTTATGGACAGGTATGTTCAGAGTCAGCAGGACACCAGCAGATAAGCGGAACTGGTGGACAGTTAGACTTCGTATTAGGCGCTTTCCAGTCCAACGGCGGACAGAGCTTCCTATGCACACCAGCCACTAGAACTACTCGTGATGGCAAAATGGAATCACTAATTGCACCAGGTTTAACTCCAGGATCAATTGTTACTACTCCAAGAACAGCTACTAACTATGTTGTTACAGAGTTCGGTGCTGCAAACATGAAGGGTAAGAGCACTTGGGAAAGAGCAGAATTGCTAATTGGTATCGCACATCCTGATTTCAGAGATGACCTTATCAAAGACGCAGAAAAAATGGGAATTTGGAGAAACTGCAACAAGAAATTCTAAGAACCCACTTAATAAATAAACAAATAAAAAATCGCTACAACCATATAAGGTCGTAGCGATTTTTTAATGTCGTTATTTGAAAGGCCGTAGCCTATTGTGGCAAAAGATTAGAGCATAGCGAGTACATCATCCTTAGATACAAGTCCTACGGATTTTTGTACGATTTCTCCATCCTTAAATACCATAAGGGTAGGGATGCTCATAACGCCATATTTTATAGCTAATGCGTTTTCATCATCAATATTTATTTTGCAAACTTTTATATCGTTGCGTTCCTCTGCTACTTTATCAACAATAGGTGAAAGCATTTTGCACGGACCACACCAAGCGGCCCAAAAATCTACCAAAACAGTTCCTTCTGCCTTTAAAATTTCCTTTTCGAAATTATCGTTTGTGATTGTGGTAATCATTTGTAACCCTCCTCTTTGTACAATGTTATAGATATATTATACCCACAAAGCGAGGAATTTAAACAGTGGCGAGGGTTTTACCAAATTCCCAAGAAATGCTGCAAGGCAAGACTTACTATTGTAATACCAATCCAGCAACATAAGCCAAGGATGAGAGGCTTGCCACCTGTCTTAATTAGCTTGACGATATTGGTGTTTAGACCGATAGCTGCCATAGCCATGACTATGAAGAATTTGCTTAGGGTTTTGAGTGGCGCGAACAATGCAATGTCAACACCCATTGATACTGCCACCGTTGTGATTACTGATGCACCTATAAAGTACAATATGAAAAACGGGAAGATTTGTTTGAAATTAACTTTTTCCGCACCGGCAGAAGTCGCCTTTCTTGCACGCATAAAAGCTAAGGCTAAAGTGATTGGAATGATGGCAAGTGTTCGAGTTAGCTTTACTGTAACCGCTGTGTCAAGGGTAGACGCTCCAAGGTTATAAATGCTGTCCCAAGTTGAAGCGGCAGCCGTAACTGAGGAAGTATCATTGATAGCGGTGCCGGCAAATAAGCCAAAGGCATTGCCGTCGGTAGTGGAAAAGCCTAGAAGTCCACCAATAGTCGGGAAAATCAAAGCTGCCACTACATTGAAGAAAAATATTACAGAAATAGACTGAGCAACCTCTTCATCATCAGCGTCGATGACAGGTGCAGTAGCTGCTATAGCAGAGCCGCCACATATTGATGAGCCAACGCCTACCAAAGTTGATATCTTAGTAGGAATTTTCATTACTCGATGTAACACAAAAGCAATTATTAGGGAAGTTGCGATTGTGCATACGATGATAGGCAACGACTGTGTGCCTATTTGCCAAATTACAGTAAGGTTCATTCCAAAACCTAAGAGGATTACTGCCCACTGCAAAATTTTCTTTGATGTAAATTTGATTCCTGGCTCAAAGGTTTCCTTGTTCTTAAACAAAAGACCTACGATCATCCCCAAGGCGATAGCGATGATAGCGCCTCCTATGACAGGAAAAAGCTTTCCTAAGTACCAAGATGGAATAGCGATTAGTAAGCATAGTAGCAAACCCGAGCCGTTATTTTTTATAAAATTCATTGTTCCGTTTCCTTCTAATTATTATATACAAGTAGGAATATATCACCGCTATGCGATAAAGTAAAGTTATAAATATTTATTTATGATAAAAATATATTATAATAGAATCAAACGAAAGTCATGACAAATCATTTTGAATATAATGAGGTGAGAAAATGTTAGATCCTAGAATAAATACATTCATAAGTGTCTGCAACAATGTGAGTTATACAAAAGCGGCAAAGGAGCTTAACTTAACCCAGCCAGCAGTTTCCCAGCACATTCGTTACTTGGAAAATCTGTATGGAGTTCGGTTGTTTAAGTATGAAAAAAAGCAGCTTTCCTTGACAGAGGAAGGTAAACTTCTTCAAAGCATAGGCTACACGCTAAAAAGTGACGAAGAACTTTTGAAAAGAAAGATACGCGAAATCGGCAAAGAGCAAACAGAACATCATATTGGGGCGACCATGACGGTTGGAGAATATGGACTCATTAGGCCGATTGCTCAGTTTCTACAAAACCACCCGAACACGAAAATGGAGCTGACTATCGCAAACACGGAAGAACTTCTAAAAAAACTGAAAAACAAAGAGATAGACTTCGCCATAATGGAAGGGTATTTTCCAAAGGAACAATACGACTACATTGTGTTTTCCACAGAGCGATACATTCCAATTTGCTCGGCGAGCAATCCAGTTGTAGCAAAAGGCAAGGACATTATGGTCAAAGACTTAGCAGGCCAAAGGCTGATTGTGCGGGAAAGAGGGTCTGGCACTAGAGACATAATGGAAAAAAATCTGCAAGGGCATGGGATTGAGATAGATGATTTTGAGCACCAAATGGAGGTGAACAGTTTGCACGCTATCGTTCAACTCGCCAAAGAGGACTGCGGAATCACTTTTTTATACGAAATTGCTGCCAAAGAAGAAATAGAAAAAGGGACTATCAAAGAGATAGGAATCAAAGACTTTTTGGTGGAGCACAACTTCACTTTTTTGTGGAACAAAGGAAGCGCATACGAAAGGGACTATCGTTCCATTTGCAACGAGTTATCAGGCTATAGTCTTGACAAAAGTGGACAGTTAGTTTAGAATAACTTCTGCATATAAGCACATAGATATGAAGGGAAATAAATCATGACACTTAAGGATTTACAAATAGGACAAACGGCTGTCATTAAAGCTGTTGGTGGCGAAGGGTCACTTAGACAGCATTTTTTGGACATGGGAGTGATACCTGGAGCAGAAATAACCTTGGTTAAATTTGCACCAATGGGAGACCCTATGGAGCTTAGAATACATGGATACGAACTTACTTTGCGCCTTGATGATGCAAAGAAGATTGAAGTAGCAGAAAGACTAGGGCCAGTACCAGCCGAAATTTCTGATGAGGACAGAATAGATATCCGAGACAAAGATAGAAGAGACCGTGAACATCCGGGATTCGGAGAAGATGGTCGTTTTCATGATGAGGAAGATGCCGACCCACTACCTAAGGGTACGGAAATCGTCTTTGCTTTGGCAGGAAATCAAAACTCTGGCAAAACCACTTTGTTCAACCAGCTTACGGGAGCAAATCAACATGTTGGCAACTTTCCAGGAGTTACTGTTGATAAAAAAAGTGGGGTCATCAAAGGCCACGAAGACGCCCAGGTCATAGATCTGCCGGGAATATATTCCCTTTCCCCGTATACCAGCGAAGAAATTGTATCGAGACAATTTATCTTAGATGAAAAACCTAACGGCATAATCAATATAGTAGATGCCAATAATATAGAAAGAAGTCTTTACTTAACCATGCAGTTGATGGAGCTTGGCGTGCCGATGGTTCTGGCTCTCAACATGATGGACGAAGTTCGCGGAAATGGCGGAACAGTTTACATCAATGAAATGGAAGCAATGCTTGGAATTCCAGTAGTGCCGATTTCGGCATCTAAGAACGAGGGCATAAACGAACTTGTCGGCCATGCGATGCATGTGGCCCAAAATAGGGAAAGACCAGGCAGAACCGACTTCTGTGACAAAGATGAACACGGCGGTGCGGTTCACAGATGTTTACATGGAATAATGCACCTTATAGAAGATCACGCTAAGGCGGCAGGCATTCCTGTAAGATTTGCTGCCAGCAAACTTACTGAGGGAGACCAGATGACCTTAGAGGCACTAAACCTTAGCGACAATGAAAAAGAAATGATCGAACATATAATATGTCAGATGGAAGAGGAAAGAGGCCTTGACCGTTCAGCGGCCATGGCAGACATGAGATTTGCGTTTATTCAGAAGCTTTGCAAAAGCACTGTGGTTAAACCTAAGGAAAGCAAAGAGCATGAAAAAAGCCGCAAAATCGACCAAGTCCTAACTGGCAAATATACAGCAATCCCTTTCTTTGTCGGAATAATGGCCATTATATTTTGGCTAACTTTCAATGTTATAGGGGCATGGATGCAAGGGGTGCTAGAATCAGGCATTGATGCATTGACCGTGCAGGTTGACAGCTGGTTAACCCAAATCAATGTTAACGAAACCCTCCACTCGCTTGTAGTAGACGGCGTGTTTAATGGAGTGGGCAGCGTGCTCAGTTTCATTCCTATAATAGTAACTCTATTCTTCTTCTTATCATTGCTGGAGGATAGTGGTTACATGGCGAGAATTGCTTTCGTGATGGACAAATTGCTTAGAAAGATTGGACTTTCGGGGCGAAGCATCGTGCCTATGCTCATAGGTTTTGGCTGTACAGTGCCGGGAGTAATGGCGAGCAGAACGTTACCGTCGGCTAGAGACCGAATAATGACCATAATGCTAACTCCATTTATGAGCTGCACAGCGAAGTTGCCTATATATGGGTTCTTCACAGCTGCGTTTTTCCCAGGAAAAGGTGGCCTAATAATGGTGGGACTGTACTTTACGGGAATCATAGTAGGCATATTAGTGGCCTTGATTTCTAAGAGCTTTATATTCAAGGGTGAAGCAGTGCCATTTGTAATGGAACTGCCAAATTATAGAATGCCGGGGCTTAAGAACGTAGCCCGCCTTTTGTGGGACAAGGCCAAGGACTTTTTGCAGAGGGCCTTTACTGTAATATTTATCGCATCCATAGTCGTTTGGGCGTTACAAACTTTCGACTTCAAGTTGGACATAGTTGAAGATTCTCACACCAGTATGCTAGCAATTATTGCAGGATTTATCGCTCCAATATTTGGACCTTTGGGCTTTGGCAACTGGAAAATCTCAACGGCTCTTATCGCAGGATTCATGGCTAAGGAAAGCGTAGTCTCTACTCTATCTGTTTTGATAGGTGCGACAGGAGACGTAACTGACATTATTAGCCCGTTGTCAGCGATTTGCTTATTAGTATTCTGCCTTCTTTATACTCCTTGCGTTGCCGCAGTTGCAGCAATCAAGAGAGAACTAGGTGGCAAATGGGCCTTTGGCATCGTAGTCAGTCAATGTGCCATAGCGTGGCTCTGCGCCTTTATAGTTCGACTTATCGGACTGGCATTAGGAATGGCGTAATCAATCATAAAACTTTAAGACGAGGTGACTTGGAACTTTTAACAAAAAGTGCCAAGTCACTTTTTTGTGCCCTTGGCGCCTACTCGGGCTTAGGGAAAAAAGCTGTGACGAAAGGATTTGCGACCGCCGTAAGGTGAACTGCCGCAATTTGCGACCGCCGTATACTCGAATCGAGTGAAAGCACCAGTTCGAGTGGCTGGTCGTATACTCGTTTGGTTCAAAAAAGGCGATTCGAGTGGTTAGGTGTATACTCGTTTGCTCAAAAAAACACCATTCGAGTATACGAAATTCTATCTAACGCACCTTGACGCACTCAGAACCGCGGGATTCGTATACTCGCTTCACCTAAAAATACGATTTCGAGTATATAAATCTGAGCGAATCCGACCCTCAGACTCTCTCACGTGCAAAAAACGTATACTCGTTTTGAGAAAAAAGGGTGAATCGAGTGGCTGGTCGTATACTCATTCGGGTCAAAAGAGGCGATTCGAGTATACGAAATTGACGAGCCAAAGGGAATGCGTATACTCATTTGGCTCAAAAAAGACAGTTCGAGTATACGACCCCCATCATATAAAGACGATTGACCAGCGACTATGGTCGCTTCTCAACCACTCCCTCAAAATCTCAATTTGATGACTAGCCCGGCTACACCAACGCAGGGATTGAGGGTCTCATAACTCTCATTTCATGGTTGTGAATAAAACATGTATATAGCCTGATAATTTTGCATAAAGAGTATAAAAATGGCTAATGCAGAGTGGAGTTTCTTAGAAATGGTTGATTGAAAAGATAGACTGCCAAAAAACTAGTCAATTCAACAGTTTAAGGAAAAGTGACATAGTGGTCACTAATTTGTATACATAATTTGATACACTTTTATAAGTGAAAACATCGATTTACTGCTCTAAAGCGGCAAATTTAAAAGAGGTTTTTTGGCAAAAAAACCGTCAAAATCCACCGAAAATAGCCAAATACAGAGCAAAAGAGATGGAAAAAAAGTCAAAAAACCTATATAATATTATATATGAGAAAATATGTGAGAAACCGCATATTTATTCACGATACGGGCAGAAGAATGGAGAACAAATTATGGGTGTATTAATAAATGGAAGGGATTTAACAGTAGAAGAAGTTATTCGTGTTTGTCGTGAAGACGAAGAAGTGGTACTAACATCTGAAGCTGTATCCAATGTAAACAAGGCAAGAGAATATATAGAAAAAAAGCTTGATGAGAAAGCAATCATTTATGGATTGACGACTGGGTTTGGCAAGTTTTCCAATATTGTGATTTCTACAGAGCAAGCGGAGGAACTTCAAAGGAATCTGATTATTAGTCATACATGTGCTATGGGAGAGGCTTACCCAAGGCGAGATGTGAGAGCGGCGATGTTGCTTCGCTGCAATGCGCTAGCTAGAGGCAATTCAGGAATAAGGATTCAAACCCTTCAAACACTAATCGATATGTTAAACAAAGGAGTTCATCCAGTAATTCCGCAGAAGGGTTCACTTGGTGCATCGGGGGATTTGGCACCATTGTCCCACATAGCGTTAGGCCTTATAGGCGAGGGAAAAGTCGAATATAAGGGCCAGATTATGGAGGCCAAGATTGCTATGGAGAAAGCAGGAATTGAGCCTGTGGCGTTAGAAGCGAAAGAAGGCTTGGCTCTAAACAACGGCACTCAAATGCTGACAGGAGTTGGCTTAAATGTGCTGTGGGATGCTATGAGCTTGCAAAAGGTATCTGATATAGCTTGTGCCATGACTGGGGAAGCTCTTCATGCGATTAAAAAGGCTTACGACCACAAGATTCACGATTTGAGAGGACATCTTGGGCAGATAGAATCTGCGGAGAATTTGCGTACTCTTTTGGACGGATCTAGCAATGCATTAGACTTGCAGGAATCTAAAGTGCAAGACGCCTATACACTAAGATGTGCACCTCAGGTGCATGGAGCATCGAGAGATTCAATACGATACGCATATGAAATGATCTCCCGTGAAATCAATGCAGTAACAGATAACCCGATAGTTTTCCCAGATGATGATGAGGTAATAAGTGGAGGTAATTTCCACGGACAACCTATGGCGTTGACCTTTGACTTTTTGAAGATTGCCATTTCTGAGTTGGCAAATATTTCCGAGCGAAGAACAGAAAGACTTGTTAACCCGGCGCTATCCGAAGGACTGCCAGCATTTCTTACTAAGCACGGCGGAGTTTGCTCAGGCTTTATGATTGCCCAATATGCAGCGGCATCAATGGTTTCGGAGAACAAGGTTTATGACCACCCAGCCAGTGTGGATTCAATTCCATCATCAGCCAATCAAGAAGACCATGTGTCAATGGGCGCGACTTCTGCAAGAACGGCTGCCATGGTTATGGACAATGCACAAAAGGTAATAGGAATAGAGCTTGCGGCGGCAGCTCAAGCAATCTGGCTTAGAGAAGAAATAGGGGAGCAAGGAATACAAAATTTAGCCCCTGCAACCAAAGCGGCATATGATTACATCAGGACTGTTTCAGACCCTGTTGAAAGAGATATAATAATGCACGACGAACTTGTAAAGTTTGATGAAATGATTAAAAATGACGAGTTGCTAAATGCTGTCGAAAAAGTAGTCAATTTAAAATAAAAGGAGGACATTTGATGTTAGATAATAAAAGTATAAGCAATGCTATGACAATAAAATTGGATAACGAATATCCAGAATATCCCGAGTTTCAAGATGGCATCAGGAGGGCTCCAGACAGAGGATTTAGATTGACAAAAGAGCAAACTAAGATTGCCCTAAAAAATGCACTTCGCTATGTGCCAGAAGAACTTCACGAAAAGTTGGCACCAGAGTTTATGGAAGAGCTAACAACAAGAGGCAGAATATATGCTTATAGATACAGACCGACTGAGAGAATTTATGGCAAGCCTGTTGAGGAATACAAAGGCAAGTGCTTGGCAGGAAAAGCTTTTCAGGTAATGATTGATAACAACCTTGACTTCGAAGTAGCTCTTTATCCATACGAGTTGGTTACATATGGGGAGACCGGTCAGGTTTGCCAAAACTGGCTCCAATATAGACTGCTCAAAAAATATCTTGAAGAATTGACAGAAGACCAAACTCTTGTAGTCGAATCTGGACATCCATTAGGGTTGTTCCCGTCAAAACCTACGGCACCAAGAGTAATAATAACTAACTCTATGATGATAGGTATGTATGATAACCTTGATGATTGGGAAATCGCCGAGGAAATGGGTGTTGCCAACTATGGACAAATGACCGCTGGAGGCTGGATGTACATAGGACCACAAGGAATTGTTCATGGTACATTTAATACAATCCTAAATGCAGGAAGAAAATATCTTGGAATTTCTGAGCAGGGCGACCTAAAGGGACATACATTTGTCTCTTCTGGATTAGGCGGCATGAGTGGCGCACAACCAAAGGCGGCTAATATAGCGGGAGCGGTTGGAATATTTGCGGAGGTGGATCTTTCCAGAATCGAAACCAGACACGACCAAGGCTGGGTCGACGTTATCATGGATGATCTTGATCAAGTGTTTACGCTGGCTTCACAAAAGATAAAGGCCAAGGAAAGTATTTCTATAGCCTATCACGGCAATATCGTTGAACTTCTTGAAGCAGCAGTAGAAAAGAACTTTAGTATAGATCTTTTGTCAGACCAGACATCATGTCACAATGTGTATAATGGCGGATACTGTCCGGTAGATATGACATTTGATGAGAGAACGAAACTTCTTCATGATGACAGAGATTTGTTCTGCAAAAAGGTGGATGAAACCCTTAGAAGACATTACGATGCCATAAAAGGATTGACCGAAAAGGGAACATATTTCTTCGATTACGGCAACTCGTTTATGAAAGCAATGTATGACGCAGGTATAAAGGAAATTTCCAAAAACGGATACGACGACAAAGATGGATTTATTTGGCCGTCTTATGTGGAAGATATTATGGGGCCAGTGTTGTTTGACTACGGATATGGGCCTTTTAGATGGGTTTGTTTATCAAGAAAACCAGAGGACCTTGATACTACTGATAAGGCTGCAATGGACTGCATAGATCCAAATAGAAGAGCACAAGACAGAGACAACTGGGCATGGATAAGAGATGCTAAAGAAAACAAAATGGTTGTAGGCACCCAGGCTAGAATTCTCTATCAAGACGCAGAGGGAAGAACGAAGATTGCCCTTAAGTTCAATGAACTTGTAAGAGAGGGCAAAGTTGGTCCAATAATGCTGGGAAGAGATCATCATGATGTTTCTGGCACAGACTCCCCGTTTAGAGAAACTTCTAATATAAAAGATGGCTCCAACGTAATGGCCGACATGGCTGTTCAGTGCTTTGCGGGTAATGCGGCAAGAGGCATGTCACTGTGCGCACTTCATAATGGAGGCGGAGTAGGAATTGGCAAATCGATAAATGGTGGGTTCGGCCTGCTTTTAGACGGAAGCGAAAGAACTGATGAGATAATCAAATCAGCTATGATGTGGGACGTAATGGGCGGAGTTGCCAGAAGAAACTGGGCAAGAAACGAAAACGCTTTGTCCACATCTGTTGAATACAACAAAAACTATCAAGGCAAAGGACATATAACCATTCCTTATCTGGCAGATGAAAATCTGGTAGAGGGCATGATAGATAAGTTTATGAAATAGGAGAGTGGCATGACCAGAGTATTAGTAAAAAATATAGGGATATTGCAAACTCCGGTAGGGAGCTTTAGCCATAGCGGAAAGGCTCAAGGAGAAAATCTAAAACTGCAAGATGCAGCGGTTCTAATAGAAGATGGTATAATTGCAGCGATAACTGACGGAGGCAAGCTTCCATGCTCAGAAGCTGAAGCAGACAAGATTGTGGATGCACAAGGAGGACTTGTGACACCGGGGCTTGTCGAGGGCCATACCCATTTGGTGTTTGGAGGCTATAGGCAAAATGAGATTCCACTCAAGCTAAAAGGCGCATCATACCTTGACATACTAAGGGCCGGCGGAGGAATCATGGACACGGTGAAAAAAACAAGAGAGGCTTCTTTTGAAGAACTGTGCCAAAAAACTGCTGGATTCCTTGATGAAATGATGGGTCTTGGAGTTACAACCTGCGAAGGAAAGAGTGGCTACGGACTGGATCTCGAAACAGAAGTAAAGATGCTCAAAGTCATGAAGCACCTTACTGATAGTCACCCTATGGACATAGTATCTACCTTTATGCCTGCCCATGCAGTAGAAGAAAAGTGGAAAGGCAAAGAGGAGGAATACATAAAGCTATGTTGCGAGGAAATGATGCCACATGTTAAGGAGCAAAACCTTGCAGAGTTTGTGGACATATTTGCGGAGGATTCCGTTTTCAATGTGACTCAAAGCAAAATATATCTTGAAAAAGCTAGAGAGTTAGGCTTTGGATTGAAAATCCATGCTGATGAAATCGAAGCAATAGGTGGCTCTGTGTTGGCTGGCAAGATGAAGGCTATTTCTGCGGAGCACCTAATCGTAATAGACGATGAGGGCTTGAAGTCCTTGGCAAACGGCGGAACTACAGCTATGTGCTTGCCGGGAACATCCTTTTATCTGGGAGCTACATTTGCGCCAGTAAGAAGAATGATAGATGAGTTTGAGATTCCTGTGGCCATTGCCTCGGATTTCAACCCGGGTTCTTGCCCGTCTCTCAATTTGCAATTTATAATGAATTTGGGATATTTAAAATACAGAATGACTCCTGAAGAAATATTAACAGCGGTAACAATAAATCCAGCGTGCGCTATCGATAGAGGCCAAAAGGTAGGAACTTTGGAAGTTGGCAAAGAGGGAGACTTAGTGGTGTGGAATGCACCTAATATGGAAATGCTTTGTTACCGATTTGGCTCGAATCTCGTTCGTACCACAATTAAGAAAGGAAGTATAGTTTAATGAAGTTAGTTGACATGACAGTAAAAAGTTATTTGGACGTTTTAAAATCAGATGCACCAGCACCGGGAGGCGGTTCTGTAAGTGCCCTTTCTGCGGCTCAAGGTGCGGCATTGGTTGCAATGGTTTGCGACTTGACTATTCCTAAAGAAAAGTTTGCTGAGTACAAAGATTTGTGCCAAGAAACTAAAGACCAAATCTTAGCAATTTACGACGAACTTGTTATCGGAATTGACAAAGATACAGAGGCATTTAATCAAGTATCTGCTGCTTTCAAACTTCCTAAAGAAAGTGATGAGGATAAGGCGGCGAGAAGCAAAGCTATTCAGGCGGCAACTGTATTAGCCACAAAGGTTCCATATGAGACGATGGATCTTTGCCTCAAAGGGCTCGAAACTACAGCTAAAATCGTTGGCAAATCTAATCCAAACGCATCATCGGACTTAGGCGTTGCAGCTCTTAATCTGTTAGCAGGAATCAAAGGAGCGTACCTAAATGTAATGATTAACTTGCCAGGAATCAAGGAGGAAAATATAAAAGATAGCTTTAGTGGTGCCGAATCAATGGTAGACAAAGCAGAAAAATTAGCAGCAAAGATTTATAGCGATGTGCTTGCATCTTTATAGAATATAAAAATAAAAGGAGAATGAAAAATGGCTCAGATTATAGAAAGCATCCCTAATATTTCAGAGGGAAAAGACCAAAAAGTTATAGAAGCTTGTGTAGACCAGATAAGAAATACTCCAGGTTGTACCTTGCTCAACTACTCATCGGACCCTAACCACAATAGAACGGTTATCACCTATATTGGAAGTGCAAAGGGCGTTGAAGAGGCAAGTGTCAAATTGGCAAAAAAGGCAGTAGAACTCATTGACCTTACAAAGCATTCTGGCGAACATCCAAGAATGGGATGTGTAGACGTAATGCCGTTTGTACCTGTCAAAGACGCGACTAATGAAGATTGCATCGAGTTGTCAAATATCGTAGGAAAGAGAATCGCAGAAGAAGCTGATTTGCCAGTTTTCCTTTATGAAATGTCCGCAAAAAAGCCAGCAAGAAAAAATCTGGCAGCCGTAAGAAAAGGACAGTTTGAGGGAATGGCAGAAAAAGTCAAAGACCCAGAGTGGGAACCTGACTTTGGTGGTGCGAGAATACACCCTACAGGAGGAGTGGTAGGTGTTGCAGCAAGACCACCGCTTGTAGCATATAACCTTAACCTCAACACATCCGATGTTCAGATTGCAAAGAACATCGCAGCAGTTATAAGAGAAAAAGATGGCGGACTTGATAATGTTAAGGCAATGGGCTTTATGCTTGAGGACAGAAATATAGCTCAGGTTTCCATAAACATGACAGATTTTAGAGTAACCCCTCTTTATAGAGTTACCGAATTAGTCAAATCCGAAGCAAAGAGATATGGGGTAACAGTAACAGGCTCAGAAGTAATTGGACTTTGCCCTATGAAAGCGCTTATTGACAGTGCAGAATACTATTTGCAAATTGAAGATTTTGATTTTGATGGACAAGTGCTTGAAAATTATATATTATAATAGAAGCAAGATATCAGATAAAATATGAAATGGGATAGTTAATGGAAAAAGAGAAAAAGAGAAAAATGAGCAAGAAAACCTATAATATACTGATGGCAATCTGTATAGTGGTGTTTCTAATTGCTCAGTACAAGTTCATAAGCGTGATGATTGAGTATAAAAAAATTAACGATTTTTATAATACCACCACTGACGACTTTGTAGTAGAAAGTGAAGGTGGGATAAGTTACGTTGATTTGGACAAACTAATCGAAAAAAATGGGGATGTTAAAGGCTGGATATACATTAAGGGAGCAGACATAAGTTACCCACTGTTACAGGGAAAAGATAATAATTATTACTTGTACAGAACTTATGAAAAAGAGTACTTAGGCTCTGGAAGCATATTTTTAGAGGCTAGCAACAATGCAGACTTTACCGATAGCCGCACCATAATACATGGACATAATATGCATAATGGAGCAATGTTCGGAAAACTCAAAAAGTTCCTAAAGGAAGAATATAGAGAAGAGCATCCATTTGTGTACATACTACTACCTAATGGAGTTTGGAACAAATATGAGATATTTTCTGCTTATACTGCCAATATAGACGACGGCACTTTTAACTTGTTTACTGATACTGGATCACAGTACAAAGATTTTATAAGCGTTGCCAAAAGCAAGAGCGTTTACAAGAACGCACCGACACTTAGCGGCAAGGAAAAGATCATTACCTTGTCAACATGTACTCCAAATAGTGACGACGAAAAACGTAATGTAGTACATGCCAAATTTGTAGGAACTATAGAAAATATAGACGAAGAATAACAACGAAAAAGCACCTCTCACTGATATGTACCCTCTTTACTGGACAAACTAGTAAGGAGGGTATTTTTATGCGTTACTCATACGAGTACAAAAGAAAATGTGTTGATTTATATCGTCATGGAAATTGGCCAGAAACACCTAGCGGTGTTGTAGAACGCTATTTTCATAAACAAATTCGTGAGTGGGTAAGGCTTGAGGATTCTCTTGGACCAGAAGCCTTAAGACATCAAAACTCAAACAAAATATGGAATCCGGAAGAAAAACTCAAATTAGTTTCTCAAGTCATTGCAGGTAAATCGCTTAGGGAAGTTGCATATAGCGTTGGTGTTAACAACTCAGTATTATATCAATGGGTTCAAAAATATAAGAGTTTAGGATATAATGGTTTGATAAACATAAAGAAAGGACGACCAGCTAAAGACTCTGAAATGAAAAAGAAAAAGATAAATACAAATAAACCAAAAAAACTTACTGAATCTGAACGCGAAGAACTTATTCGACTTCGTGCAGAAAATGAATATATCAAGGCGGAAAATGAAGCGATAAAAAAAGAGATCGCCTTGAGAGAAGAAAAACAAGCTGCGCTACTCAAGGCGAAAAAGCAGCAATTATCAAAGAACTCCGTTAAAAAGGATATCAATTAAAACATCTATTAAAAGCAATGGGAATGGCAAGGTCCACATACTATTTTGAAATAAGTAAAGAAGATAACGTAGCAATAAGAAATAAGAATTTAATGGATGAAATCATTGATATATTTATACAGCATAAATCAAGATATGGTGTTAGAAGAGTGCATAAAGAACTGCTTAATCGTGGATATAATGTTAATCATAAACGCGTTCAACGACTTATGCATGAAATGAAGCTTCTCGGCAAAAGTCCTAAAGAAAAATACCATTCATATAGGGGTGATGTTGGAAAGATTGCAGACAATTTAATAAAGAGAGATTTTAGCACAACTGCTCCATTGCAAAAGTGGACTACTGATGTATCACAATTCAACTTTTCATGGGGAAAATGTTACATTTCTCCCATTCTAGATATGAACACAAATGAGATTATCTCATATAATCTTTCTCAAAGTCCTAACATGGAGCAAATAAGATCTATGCTCAAGAAAGCATTTGAAAAATTTCCTAATGTGGAGGGATTAATAATGCATTCAGATCAGGGATGGCAATATCAACATGAATATTATAGAAATCAATTAAAAGAACATGGAGTAATTCAATCTATGTCAAGAAAAGGTAATTGTTATGATAATTGCATTATGGAAACATTCTTTGGAAGATTAAAAAATGAAATGTATTATGGCTATGAAAAAAATTATTCATCTTTTGAAGAGTTTTACAAAGCAGTTGATAAATATATAAACTATTACAACAACGAAAGAATTCAGCGCAAAACAAAATGGATGCCCCCTGTAAAGTACAGAGAAACATCCATGTATTGTGCTTAATTCAATTATCTATGTGTCCAGGATTCTGGGTACATATCACA
>CAZUEH010000019.1:0-22412 GCA_964619315.1 uncultured Oscillospiraceae bacterium
CTCATGGGTCCAGTCATGGCTGATCTAAAAGGTCAGGCAGACGGCAACACTGTTAGAAAGGTTGTTATGGACTTTTTGGGATAGAAAAGACTTACGAGGCTCTCCGCTGTGCGGAGAGCTTTCTTTGTTAATATGGGTATATATAATTTAGCTTTTCTCAATGTGCTTTAATCGCTCCAAATGTTGGGGCCTTAGAAAACATATTGAGAAAAGCTACTAAACAAATGACTAGGAGGGAAGCAAATGGAATTGAATCATTTTGACAAAAGTGGCAAGGCTATAATGATAGATGTAGCAGAAAAAAAAGAAACGGCCCGAGTAGCCGTAGCCAAAGGAACCATCAAAGTCAGTGAAGCTGTTTATGAAGCAATAGAAAAAGGTTCATCGGCAAAAGGCGATGTTCTTGGAGTTGCAAGGACAGCAGGCATTATGGCGACAAAGAAAACATGGGAACTTATACCGATGTGCCATTTGATTCCTATCGAAAGTTGCAAGATAGATTTTGATTGCGACCCAGACACAAAGCAAATTCATTGTACCTGCACCGTCAAAACTACAGGTAAAACTGGAGTTGAAATGGAGGCGTTGACGGGTGTAAGCACAGCGTTACTTACGGTATATGATATGTGCAAGGCTCTTGATAAAACAATGGAAATTGGTGAGATATATCTTAGCCGCAAAGAAGGCGGCAAGAGTGGAACAATAATAAACGAGAGGTGAAAAATGGAGAAGTTCAAAGCAGCAATCATAACTCTCAGCGACAAAGGTGCCGCCGGAAAACGCAACGATGAAAGTGGCCCGTTAGCTAAGTCAATTTTAGAAGAAAACTGTAACTGCACTGTAGCAGAAATGATAATAATACCAGATGAGCCAGCCGAGCTAAAAGGGAATCTAATTGAAATGTGCGACAAGAAGGGCTACGATTTGATCCTCACCACTGGAGGAACAGGGCTTTCGCCAAGAGATTTTACGCCTGAGGCTACTATGGAAGTGGCTGATAGAAATGTGCCGGGAATTGCAGAGTACATGAGGGTTAAATCTTTTGAAATAACTCCAAGGGCAATGTTGTCCAGGGGAGTATCGGTAATGCGTGGTCGTACTCTCATAATCAATTTGCCGGGAAGCCCAAAGGCAGTAAAAGAAAATTTGGAGTTTATAATTCCGGCTTTAGAGCATGGGCTTGAGATAATGACAGGCAAAACGGGAGAGTGCGGAAGCTCGTCGAAATAGAATTATATGCGAGCTTCAACAAAATTGCCCATATCGTCAATAGACATTATGGTTTCGAAGCCACATAGTTGGGCGAGGCGCAGGGCATCATCGAAAGCAAAATCGACGGTGTCGACTGAATGGGTGTCAGAGGACAGGATGATTTTGCCACCGCCTTTATGGATTTTCCGCAAGATTGATTCTGACGGATACGGGGTTGACCTGTAACCTTTCGACATGGCGCCAGTATTTATCTCAAAGATGGCGCCAGATGGCAAAAGACGCTCCAAAGCATTGTCAACCGCAGCCACATATTCAGGGTGACTTTCGTCAAACATATGGACTTGCTCGTTGAATTTTGTAAGCAAATCAAAATGCCCGATTATATTGCAATTAGTGCGGTTGTGCACATCTGAAACTGTGGAGAAATAGTCCTTGGCAAGGGCAAGAGAATTACCTCCATAGAGATTTTCGCAATCTGCAACAAGGGAATCAGCACCGTAATCAACGTAGACATATTTATCGAAGTTTTTATTATAAAAAGCATGAACTGAGCCGATGACATAGTCATAATAATCAGTTGGTTGGTTGGAAAAGTAGTCTTGTTCAACGCCACATAGAATTTTTATTTGAGAACGGTATTTGTCAGCCAACATTTTGACGTCCTCACGGTAGGTGAGAGTGTCATCGAGGCTCATACAATAGCTTTCATCAAAATTAGTATAACTGTGTCCAGAGAAACCGAACACATCAAAATTGTGGTCGATTGCCGCAAGAACCATTTCCTCGGTTGTATTTTTTCCGTCGCAAAAATTTGTGTGCGAATGTAAGTTGATTTTTTTCATGACAATACCTTCCTTATGGTTGAATTTTAACTTTCAAATTAGAAACTGTCAATAAGTATAATATTTATAAAGGAGATAGCAAAATGGGTACAATCAAGGCTGTTTGCATAAGCGAGAAAAAAGGCACTGCAAAAGTAAATGTAGGTGAAGGCCTGTTAATAAAGGATTTTGGCATAGAAAATGATGCCCACGGTGGCAGCAGCGGTCACAGACAGGTAAGCCTTTTGTCATATGAAAAAATTGAAGATTTCAAAAAAGCCGGCGCATCTGTAGAAGATGGCAGCTTCGGAGAAAATCTAATAGTGGAGGGCTTTGAACTAAAAGCACTTCCTATTGGAACTAAACTGGCGTGCGGAGAAGCGATACTTGAAGTCAGTCAGATAGGCAAGAAGTGTCACAGCCAATGTGCCATAGGAGAAACTATGGGAACGTGTATAATGCCAACAGAAGGAATTTTTGGCAAGGTTATAAAAGGTGGAAAAGTCAAAATTGGAGACCAAGTAACAGTGGTTTAGAGTAGAGAATCAAGATAAAACACCGAATTCACCAAAAGATTGAAGAAAAAGCCTTTCAAAAGGCCTAAATTCTAAAGAAAGATTTGAATTTTTACCATAAAGAAAATATAATAGAGACAGACATAAATTAAATGCTTATTAACAAACAAAAGCAGGACAGGAGATTTTAATTGGATAGAAAAATTCAGCTAGTTGAAGAAATTGATAGAATTGAACTTTTTGGCAATTTAGATGCAAATCTGGAGTTGATAAAAGAGGCCACGGCAGTGGACATATTTCAGAGAGACAACGAGTTGATTCTAAAAGTAGACGACAATAAACCTCTCGAAGCTCAGCAAGAAGCCTTAGATATGGCGCAGGGCATAGTGGAGGAATTCATAAATGTTTTGAAGTCTGGGGAGACATTAGGAAAGCAAAAGGCTGCCTATGTTATAGGTCTCAAAAAAGAAGGACTTTCATACAAAGAAAGCAATATAGTCAAGGACATAATATGCTTTACTCACAAAGGAAAACCACTAAAGCCTAAGACTTTAGGCCAGAAGCAATATGTGGAAAGCATTCGCAAAAGCGATATAGTCTTTGGAATTGGCCCAGCAGGAACGGGTAAAACATATATAGCAGTAGCTATGGCAATAAACGCTTTTAAGAATAAAGAAGTTCAGAAGATAATCCTTGCAAGACCAGCTGTTGAAGCAGGGGAGCGGTTAGGATTTTTGCCGGGAGATTTGCAAGACAAAGTGGATCCTTACCTAAGACCTCTTTATGATGCACTTTATGATGTTCTTGGAAGAGACGCAGCAATAAGGCTAAAAGAAAAAGAAGCTATTGAGGTAGTTCCTCTTGCATATATGAGAGGCCGTACATTGGATAATTCATTTATCATCTTGGATGAGGCCCAAAACACCACTAAAGAACAGATGAAAATGTTCCTTACTAGAATGGGATTTGGCTCTAAGGTTGTTGTAACTGGCGACATTACGCAGATTGATTTGCCTAAGGGCAAAAAATCAGGACTTGTAGAAGCCACCAAAATCTTGAAAAACGTAGGTGGGATTGAGTTTTGTCACCTAAAGGATACAGATGTAGTGAGGCATGAGATGGTTAGAAAAATAATAAATGCCTATGACCGTTACTACAAAAAATATCCGGAAGAGTTACAGGAATAGGAGAAACTATGAAGATATATCTTGAAGAGGAACAGGTGTTAGAAGATAATTTGCTTGAAAAAATGGAGCAAGTGTCAGATATCCTCCTAAAAAGCGAGGATATAGATTCGGATAGGGCAGAAATAAGCCTTACCCTTGTTACACCCAGCCAAATCAAAGATCTAAACAGAGATTATAGGGAAGTGGATAAGATAACAGATGTCCTTTCCTTTCCGCAATTCGATGATATGAATGACTTGCCTGAACAAGGGGAACTTTGCTTGGGTGATGTGGTAATATGTATAGACAAAGTCAAAGAACAGGCAGAAGAATACGGACATTCTTACGAAAGAGAACTGCTGTATCTGTTTGTTCACAGCTTGCTCCACCTTGTAGGTTACGACCACATGGAGGAAGAACAGAAAAAAGACATGAGAAAACAAGAAGAAGAGATTATGAGTCAGATGGATTTAAGGAGGTAGACCTATGAAGTACAGAGAACTTTATGAAAAGGCATGTAAGGCAGTACCTTTTGCCTATGCACCGTTTTCAGATTTCAAAGTAGGGGCAGCCCTTTTATGTAAGAACGGGGAAGTGTTTACAGGAGTAAATGTAGAAAACTCTTCTTTTGGCGCAACTATATGTGCCGAAAGAACGGCTTTTGTAAAGGCGATTTCCGAAGGAAATAAAGAGTTTGAAGCTATCGCAGTAGTTGCAGACAAGGGAGAAGCATGGCCATGTGGCATATGCAGACAATTTATGAAAGAGTTCTGCGAAGACGATTTCAAAATAATAACAGGAGCAGATGTAGATTCATTAAAGATGTACACGATGGATGAAATCTTGCCGGAAGGATTTAAATTATGAAAACTGGATTTATCGGAATAGTAGGTAGGCCTAATGTGGGTAAATCCACGTTGCTTAATGCAATATTGGGAGAAAAAATCGCTATAACGGCGGACAAACCTCAGACTACGAGAAACACCATAAGAGGAATTTATACTCGTATTGCTGAGGAAGAATTGGTTAAAGGTGTAGCTCAGTCTAAACCTAAAGAGGATGTTCAGATGGTATTTATCGATACGCCGGGCATTCACAAGCCTCACAGCAAACTGGGTAGCTTTATGACTGATTCGGCTGTCAACACTTTCAAAGAGGTTGATGTCATCTTATTCTTGGTTGATAGCGATATAGACAAAGGCCCAGGAGACAAATACATCATTGAAATGCTAAAGAATGTAGACACTCCAAAGCTACTTGTAATCAACAAGATAGATAAAATGGAACCTGAAGAATTCCAAAAGATATACGAAGATTATGACTCAATGGACGTTTTCCAAGGCGTGTTTGGCACCTCAGCACTTGAAGGCAAAAATGTAGAGCGTTTATGTGATGCTATAGAGGGTTATTTAGAAGAAGGACCGATGTATTTCCCTGCTGACATGGTTACCGATCATCCGGAAAGGTTCATCGTAAGCGAAATAATCAGAGAAAAACTGTTGCATTACTTACAAGATGAAATACCTCATGGAGTTGCAGTGGAAATCGAAAGTTTCAAGGAAGAAGAAAAAGTAACTCGTATCGGAGCCGTTATCTATTGTGAAAGAAAATCCCACAAGGGAATCATAATAGGCAAAGGCGGCAAAAAGCTTAAAGGTGTAGGCAAAAGTGCTAGACTTGAAATAGAAGCACTGCTGGGATGCAAGGTTTTCATGGAACTTTGGGTCAAAGTAAAAGAAAACTGGAGAGATTCTGACTTTGCACTTTCCAACTTTGGATATAAGGATTAAGTAGAATGATAACTGATACAGAAGGTATTGTACTTAGACAGGTCAAAGCAGCTGGTGGACGAAGAATGATTTCTTTGTTTTCAAAGAAATTTGGCAAGATAAGTGTAGGCACAAGCCTTAACGAAGGCGGCAAGAACAAGACCGCCCTTGCAGTACGAGCGTTCAGCTACGGCCGTTATGAGCTATTTAAGAGCCGAGATAACTACAATTTGAATAATGGGCAAATCATCAAGAGTTATTATGGAATAGGCGAGGATTTGGACAAATATATGGCCGCATCTTACGTGCTTGAACTCACGGAAAAACTGCTTCCAGAGGAAATGGTCCAGCCACGAATTTTTTCTCTGCTCCTTGAGTTTTTAGAGGCTCTTGAAAAAAGGGGTAAAAAGCAGAAAACCCTTGTAATGGCTTATATTATCAAGGTACTTGATATATTAGGAACGATGCCAGAATTAAACTCATGTGCTTGTTGTGGCAAAGCAATATCCACTGGAGCGGAAGAAAATGTGCGGTTTAGTATCAAGGAGGGTGGCATAGTCTGTAATGATTGTGCAAAAGCTCTTGAAACAGAAAAGGAACGCCCATTGATTTATAAGCTCAATGTTGGTATAATAGATGTGTTAAGGTACTTTCAAAGAATGCCGATGGCAGCTTTTGAAAAGATAGCTTTAGATGAAAATATGCAAAACACCTTGCAAGAAATGATGAGAGAATATATATCCTATCACATGGATATAAGGGGATTGAAAAGTGAAAGCTTTTTCTAAAATTAAGGATTATTAGGAGGAAATTAGAATGGAAATCACTTTAGAAAAAATCGAATTGGTCAAGGACAGAACTGGAGTATCATATAAAGAGGCGAAAGAAGCCTTAGAAGCTACCGATGGCAGCGTGGTAGACGCTATCATTGCTATTGAAGAAACTATTAACTTAAAACCAGGGAACAAAGCAAGCGAGTTTGCTGATGAAACTGTCGAAAAAGTCAAAGAATTGGTTAAAAAAGGTAACGTTACTAAAATCTCTATCAAAAGAGATGACGAAACTCTAATCAATATTCCTATTAACGTTGGAATCATTGGAACTATAATTGCACCTTGGGGAATCATAGCTGCCGCTGTTGCTGCTTTTGGTTTCAGATGCAAAATTGAACTTACAAAGGATGACGGAAGCGTTGTTGATGTAAGCCAAAAGGCTGAAACATTAGCTAACGACGTCAAAGAAAAGGGTTCTGTTGTAGTGGATGAAGTCGTTACAAAGGGTAGCGCTATATATGAAGATGTTAAGGAAAAAGCACCTGACGTTGTAAATGACATCAAAGAAAAAGGTGCAGATGTCTACTACTCCGTAGCTAACAAGGCTACTGACGTTTGGGATGGCATGAAAGAAAAGAAAAACAAATTCGAAGATAGAGCTGAAGACGCATTTGATGCCGCTGAAGAAAAAATCGAAGACATATTTGAAGATTATAAAAAAGAAGATTAAAATAACAAACAAGATAGGTAGGGTTTATCAGACATGAAAAAAGACGTAACTATGGAAAAAGTAGTAGCACTTGCAAAAAACAGAGGGTTTATTTTCCCCGGCTCCGAGATTTATGGCGGTCTTGCCAACACTTGGGATTACGGTCCATTAGGTGTTGAGTTTAAGAACAACGTAAAAAAAGCTTGGTGGAGAAAATTCGTACAAGAGTCCAAATACAATGTTGGCCTTGACGCTGCAATTTTGATGAATCCCAAAACATGGGTAGCATCTGGGCATGTAGGCGGGTTCTCCGATCCTTTGATAGATTGCAAAGGTTGCAAATCCAGATTTAGGGCTGATAAGCTCATCGAAGATTATATGCGCGAAAATAATGTGGAAGAAGTTGTTGTTGACGGTTGGTCAAACGAAAAGTTAGAGGAATATATTGTTGAAAACAAAATCCCTTGTCCTGACTGTGGCAAGACTGACTTTACAGGAATTCGTCAGTTCAACTTGATGTTCAAAACATTCCAGGGAGTAACCGAAGATTCTAAGTCCGAAATATATTTGAGACCTGAAACAGCTCAAGGTATTTTCGTAAACTTTAGAAATGTTCAAAGAAGCGCAAGAAAGAAAGTTCCTTTTGGTATAGCTCAAATAGGAAAATCTTTTAGAAACGAAATAACACCAGGCAATTTTACCTTTAGAACTAGAGAGTTCGAGCAGATGGAATTAGAATTTTTCTGCAAGCCAGGAACAGACCTTGAATGGTTTGAGTACTGGAAAGAATATTGCGTTAATTTCTTAAAAGGGCTCGACATGGACATGGAAAGCATCAGAACTCGTGACCATGAAAAAGAAGAATTATCCCATTACAGCAATGCTACTACAGATATTGAATATCTGTTCCCATTTGGATGGGGCGAGCTGTGGGGTATTGCTGACAGAACAGATTTCGACCTAACCCAGCACATTAACACTTCTGGACAGGATCTTAGCTATGTTGATCCAGAAAGCGGTGAAAAATATGTTCCATATGTAATTGAACCATCATTGGGCGCAGACCGTGTTGCACTAGCATTCTTGGTAGACGCTTACACTGAAGAAACTCTTACAGATGGTAACGGCAAAGAAGATGTTAGAACAGTTATGAAATTCCACCCAGCATTGGCTCCATTCAAGGCAGCAGTGTTGCCACTTGCAAAGAAGCTGGCACCAGTTGCAGAACCTATTCATGAGGAACTTTCAAAGCATTTTATGGTAGACTACGACGCATCAGGTTCAATCGGTAAGAGATACCGTAGAGAAGATGAAATCGGAACACCTTTCTGTATCTGTGTTGACTTTGATACAGAAGTTGATAATTGCGTAACTGTACGTGATAGAGACACTATGGAGCAAGTAAGAATCCCAGTAGCGGATGTTGCTTCATATATTGAAGCAAGATTGTCATTTTAATTGACGGAAAGGTCACTTATGAGCGGTTTTTTGTATTCATTCAATGAAGGAAATAGTAAGATGAAAGAACTCCTTGGTGTAAAGGGAGCGAATTTATCCGAAATGACCAGAATAGGTCTACCCGTTCCATTTGGATTTGTGGTAACCACTGAAGCTTGCAAAAAATTCTTTGAGGAGGGCAGTAAGCTAAACGAAGAAATTACAGATGCCCTTGACCAGAAGATAGAAGAACTAGAAGAAGTTACAGATAAAAAATTCGGCAGCGGGGTTTCCCCGCTGCTTGTTTCAGTTCGTACAAGCTCTGTTGTAGCAATGCCAACTATGGCAGATACCATATTGAATTTGGGACTTAATGATGTTACCGTAGAGGGACTCATTAGCCTTTATGGAAACAAGGAATTTGCTCTTGATAGTTATGCGGGATTTATTAAGTCCTACGGAACTGTCGTAAGAGGAATTCCTTCGAATTTTTTTGTGACTGCTAATCAAACCATAAAAAAGAGAGCCGAGTCTTGGGGAGACGATTATTCCGAAGAAAAGTTCCTTTTTGAAACCATTAGAGAATACAAAAAAATAATTTTCATAAATACAGGTAGACCTTTTCCAGAGGACCCTAAAGAGCAACTTATGGAAGCTATTAGCGCTCACTTGGAGTGTTGGAATTCCTACGATACAGACACATACAGAGAGCTTCACGAAATTCCCAAAGAGGTTGGTATGGCAGTTGTCGTGCAGGCAATGGCCTTTGGTAATATTGATGAAAAGTCGTGTAGCGGTACAATCTTTACAAGAAATCCAAATACTGGGAACAATGAAATTTGTGGAGAAATCTCAACCAGAGTTCATGAGGATAAAGCTAAATTTGGAGAAATGAAAACATTTAACATCGATCAGATGGGCGAGCTTTTTCCGGAACTTAATAAGAGATTGCTAAAGATTGCAGCAATACTCGAAAGCCACAACAAAGACATGCAAGAGATAGAGTTTACCATAGAACAAGGCACTCTCTATATGTTAGAAACAAAAGCTGGAAAAAGAACTCCAGCTGCCGCTGTTAAAATTGCGGTAGAAATGGTTCAAGAAGATATAATTGATAGGGAAACTGCAGTAGCCAATATTGGGGCTGATGATATAAATAAGATGGTGCTGGCGGAATTCGACGAAGGAATTCAATCAGAGGAGGAAGAACAAAGTAATTTCCATATGATTCTGGATTGGGCAGATGAATTTAGAGTCATGGGAGTACGTGCTAATATAAATACTCCAGAAGATGCAAAATTGGCACTTAGACTTGGCGCAGAGGGCATCGGATTATGCCGAAGCGAGCATATGTTTTTTGAAGAAGGAAGAATATATGATTTTATCAAGATGATAATCGCTGATGAAGATCAAGAACGTAGAGAGGCTTTAAAAACACTTAAGCCTTATCAAAAAGAGGACTACAAAAAAATCTTTGAAATAATGGAGGACAGACCAGTAACAATTAGGTTACTTGACCCATCCTTCCACAATTTCCTGCCTTATGCAGAAAAGGAAATCAAAGAGCTTTCTAAAATATTGGGAGTTTCTGAAAAGAAGCTATCTGCTAAAATAATGCTTCTAAAAGAGGAAAATCCTACTATGGGGCGAAGAGGCAGCAGGCTTGCTGTAATTCATCCGGAAATCGTTAGAATGCAGACCGAGGCAATAGTAGAAGCAGCTTGCCAAGTAAAAAAAGAAAACAACTTCGGCTTAGATGTTTCGATTATGATTCCTTTTGTAAGTACAGCAAGGGAGTTTGGAAACGTTCGTGATACCGTAGTTAACGCTGCCGATAAATGTCTTGAGGCACTGGGCGAGGAATTGGATTACTCTGTAGGCACGATGATAGAGACTCCAAGAGCCGCATTATTAGCTGATAAGATAGCCGAAAAAGCAGACTTTTTCTCGTTTGGTACTAATGATTTGACAGAACTAGTTTATGGTTTTTCAAAAGAAGATACAGAAGGGCTTATAGAAGAGTACCTTAAAAAAGATATTTTGGACAAAAATCCCTTCTACTCATTAGATAAAACGGGAGTAGGGAAATTGATAGAAATGGCCACCGTTCAAGGACGAAAAGTGAAACCTAAGCTAAAAATCGGTCTTTGTGGAGACCACGGCGGAGACACGGAAAGTATTGAATTTTGTGAAAGCAAGGGACTGAATTATTTTTCCTGTTCGACCTTGCGAATACCGGGCGCACGCCTTGCAGCAGCGCAAGCAGCTTTGAGAGCTCTTCGATAGAAGTAATGAAAAGAAACTGAATTGAGAGGTAAAGTAGATATGCAAAACAGAATGAAAAATAATCAATTGACAGCTGAACAGATAGACAATTTGTTATCCGCCTCCTCGGTAGGCAGCCTTGCTACAATCAACAGTGATGGTTCGCCTTATGTAGTGCCAGTTCATTTTGTAAGGCAAAATGGTTTTGTTTATTTTCATGGATTGCCAAAAGGGCAGAAACTAGACAATATTAAAAATGACCCTCGTGTAAGTATGACAGTCTACGAAATGGGAGGGCTTTTGCTTGACGATAATGGACAACCTTGTGATACTAATACAAAATATCAAAGCGTCATTCTTTCGGGAGATGCTTCTGTAGTTGAGGATTTTGAAACCAAAAAAGCGATGTTGTTAGAAATAGTGAAGAAATATACGCCAAATATTGCAGAAAATGAGATGCCAGATAACATGATAAAAGGCACGTCTGTTATTCAGATAAAAATTGGTGACATCACAGGCAAACATTACAGCTAATATGCTCCTTGCGGGCTCTCAGCTAAAAGGACTTAAAAATCTTATTGACGGGTTTTAAATATATGGTAAAATCGTTGATAGAACAATTTTTGAATTATAAATAAAAACTTAAAGGGGAAAACTACATGACGGCACTTTGGGGTACGACGGCAGGTAACATAATAATGACATTTTTAATATCAATGGTACCTGTATTGGAATTGAGAGCGGCAATACCTTTGGGCGTGTACAATGGCTTGGGTATATTAACAGCTTTGGTAGTAGCCATAATTGGCAATATACTGCCAGCACCATTCATAATAGTCTTTATAAGAAAAATATTTGAGTGGATGCAAAGCAAAAGCGAATTACTTGCAAAGCTTGTTCGTAAGTTTGAAGACAAAGCTGACAGAAATAAAGACAAAGTTTTGAAATACGAGTTTTGGGGATTGATGATCCTCGTAGCTATACCCCTTCCGGGAACAGGAGCGTGGACAGGTGCCCTTGTAGCTGCGATGCTAAATATGCAGTTAAAAAGAGCGATGCCTGCAATAATAGTAGGAGTAATAGTAGCGGGACTAATTGTAACCACTGCAACCTACGGCGTTTCAGCAATAATATAAGAATATAATAAATAAACGGCGGAGCATTTAGCCCCGTCGTTTTTTGTGTAAAAATCTATTCAGTAAAAAGTCTTGCGCCATCTTCGTCATCAATATCTTTGACATAAACTGCCACTAATTCGCTTTTTGAGGTAGGCACATTCTTTCCTACATAATCAGCCCTTATAGGGAGTTCACGATGACCTCTATCTATGAGAACAGCGAGCTGTATTGTAGCCGCGCGTCCATGCTTGGATATGGCATCTAAAGCGGCTCTAACCGTTCTGCCAGTGTACAACACATCGTCTACCAGCACCACGTCTTTGCCTGTAATGTCAAAAGGAATGACGCTATTAGTTACAACAGGGTCTGGCATAATTTTAGTTTGAGTCAAATCGTCACGGTACAAAGTTATGTCTAACTCACCAACCGATACGTCGATTTCCTCAATCGCCTTGATGTTTTTGGCTAGAATTTTAGCCAAGGGTACACCTCTACGCTTGATACCGAGAAATACTATGTTGTCTGCACCTTGATTGTGTTCTAGTATCTGATGTGACATTCTTTTCAAAGCACGGCTCATATCGTCGGCCGTCATTAGATTAGCCCTCAGTAACATAGCCAAACCTCCTTGTGCCTATGCAGCAACGCTTTCTTCAGCAATATCTTCTATATCTTCTTTGAATTCGTATTCATTGCCAGGTAATATAGCATTTGCCAAGATACCTACAAGGGAAGCGATAGCAAGGCCTGACAAATTGATTGATACTCCCAAAACAGCGAATGAAATACCGCCCAAAGAGTTGAAGCCTAATGCACAAACTAATATTAAAGAAGCGATTATTGTGTTTCTGCTTCTTGAAAAATCAACCTTGTTTTCTACCACGTTTCTGATACCGATGGCAGAAATCATTCCGTATAGTATAAAGGAAATTCCTCCGATAGTTGCAGTTGGTACACATGAAATTACGAAGGCAACCTTAGGGATACATGAAAGCGCAATAGCAAATACTGCTGCGATTCTCATTACTCTAGGGTCATAAACTTTTGTCAAAGCAAGAACGCCAGTGTTTTCTCCGTAGGTTGTGTTAGCAGGTGCGCCGAAAGCTGATGCCAAACAAGTCGCAAGACCGTCACCAAGAATAGTTCTGTGAAGCCCTGGATCGTGGATGTAGTTCTTGCCAGTAGTCGCACTTATTGCAGAAATATCTCCGATATGCTCCATAATAGTTGCAAGAGCGATTGGCATAATGGTGATTATTGCACTTATGTCAAACTTCATAATCATAAAGTCTGGAAGTCCGATGAGTGGTTCGCTGCCGATCCCTGAAAAGTCAACTTCACCCATAAGGATGGCTGCTACATATGAAACAATAACACCAAGAAGTATAGGGATGATCTTTGCCATGCCTCTGCCCCAGATGTTAAATATTATTACAGAAGCCAACGCAATAATGGCGATAGGCCAGTTAGTTGCACAGTTTGTAATAGCAGATGGTGCTAAGATAAGTCCGATAGAAATTATAATTGGGCCTGTAACCACCGGTGGAAAGAAGCGCATTACTCTCTTTGCTCCGAATCCTTTAATTAGACCGGCAAGTAAAAGATACACAAGTCCAGCGCAGAAAACTCCTCCGCAAGCGTAAGAGAGCATTTCCACATTAGGGGAGCCGTCCTCAAGGAAAGGCGCCACAGCGGCATATCCACCAAGGAAAGCAAAGGATGAGCCTAAAAATGCAGGAACTTCTCCTTTAGTTAAAAAGTGGAAAAGCAATGTTCCAAGCCCCGCCATAAGTAGGGTTGTAGGAATTGGTAGCCCTGTAAGAATAGGCACTAGTACTGTTGCTCCAAACATAGCGAAAGTATGTTGTAGCCCCAAGATAATCGTTTTGCCCGTACCAAGAGTGCGGACGTCAGTAATTGGTTCGTGAGTGTTCATGTCTTGTCCTCCTAAGTTTTTTGAAGGAACATCTTAGATTTTGTGGGAGTTTTAACTCAAGGTAATAAAAATAGCCTTACCTATGGGCAAGACTCTCATAAACTCATTTTTCACAAATTTTCTTCCAAATTTTGCTTGGAGTTTGTGAAATATATTGTTTTAATCTTGCCGGTCTCTCTGTACCGATTTAAAGATGTTCTTTTTCGAAGAAATTATATAGCAAGAGTGGATTTTTGTCAATAAAGAATGTATAATACTCTAATTGGCATGAGATAGGAGAATTGTATCAAATGGGCGATTTAGTTTTATATTTAGGAGTTACAATAATAGGCTATTTTCTCGGAAGCAAACTGAGAGATAAAAAAGAAAGTTTGACTTGGACAGGCAAAGTTCAAACTGTAGCTATAACTGTATTAGTACTTTGTATGGGAGCCCGTATGGGATCCAACAAAGAAATTACAGAGAACCTTAGCACAATTGGCATTTCTGCATTTTTGCTGACTGTAGTAATCATAGCTTTTTCCATAGGGGCAATATTTATTGCAAGAAAACTTCTGGGAATAGACAGATACGGACAGCTTGAATCACAGAGGAACATGGCGGCACAAAACGCCCCAGAGCCTTTAGTTACAGAAGAGTTAGTAGAAGAAGTTCATAATATAGAAGAAGATGAGAAAAAACAAAGCGGCAATTTGATGACTTTGATCATTTTGATTTCCGTTATAATAGGAATGTTAGTAGGATACTTTGTAATAAGAGAAGTATTTGCAGACAACATGGAAACCTTTGAATATGTTGCAGGGCTTGGTATTAAAATAGGTCTTTGCCTGCTGTTAGTATTTGTTGGATTAGACCTTGGAATAGAGGGAACGGTAATAGAAAACTTTAAGACTGTTGGCCTTCGTATATTTGCAATCCCACTAGCGGTAATCATAGGAACTTTGACAGCATCTTTGGTGATGTCGTTATTCTTAGATTTAAGCGCCAAAGAAACTTTGGCTATTGGTGCTGGATTTGGTTGGTACACTCTTGCTCCAGGAATCATAATGGAAGCAGGATACATGACTGCCAGTGCGACATGTTTTTTACATAATGTTATGCGAGAACTATTTGCAATATTGTTTATACCGTTGGTGGCAAAAAAGATTGGATATGTTGAGACTGTGGGAATGCCAGGGTCAGCAGCAATGGACGTATGTTTACCAATAATAGAAAAATCAACCCGAAGCGACATTGCAGTTTATTCGTTTATTTCAGGAGCGTTGCTCAGTATATTGGTGCCTATATTGGTGCCGATCATTATAGGATAGGAGGGGAAATATGGCATTGTTAGCCCTTTATTGGGGAGTGATGATAATTTGCTACATAATAGCTTCTAAGTTGCGTCACAAGGCAGAAAAATTCAACTTTTTAGAAGAACTGACTAATATTGTCATATATGCACTGGTGTTTGTAATGGGCCTCAGAATGGGCTCTAATGAACAAGTGACTTCCAGCCTTGGAACAATTGGACTTCAAGCTGTAGGTATCACTATATTTACTGTCGGTGGCAGTATGATCGCCGTATTTGGTGTAAGAAAGCTGATGGGGCTAAACAAAAAAGGCCTAACTAAAGCGCAAGCCATTGTGGCGGAAAAAACAGACTGCGAAGAAACCAATACTAAACAAGGCAGTGGCCTTATATTCACCCTGATTATCTTGGCGTTTGTAATAGGTGGCATGTTGGCAGGGTATTTCCTCGTTCCAGCGATGTTCAAAAATCTCGAGGTATTCCAGAAGCTGTCCAGCGATTGGCTGGTAGTAGGAATCGCTACATTATTGGGCCTTGTAGGGTTCAATCTTGGCCTTTCGGGAAATATAATCCAAAGCTTCAAAGGCGTTGGTATAAAAATAATTTTCGTACCCCTTGCAGCCGTAGGCGGAAGCCTTGCGATGGGGGCAGTATACGGACTCATCACTTCATTGTCTGTTAATGAAGCAGTTGCCATAAGTGCTGGATTTGGTTGGTACACTCTAGCTCCGGGAATGCTTACGGAGGCAGGTTTCGCGGTGGCAGGTGCCGTATCTTTTATGCACAATGTAATAAGAGAAACCTTAGGAATTGTAGGAATCCCAATCATAGCAAAGAAGATAGGCTACTTGGAAGCCATTTCAGTTCCAGGTGTTGCAGCAATGGATGTCTGCATCCCTATAGTAAAGAGAAGTTGCAGAGAAGAAACCATAGTATACTCATTTTGTACTGGTGCACTAATGTGTATCGCAGTGCCAATAGTAGTAACTTTTGCTATTGGTTGATTAGAAAGCGAAGACCCACTTCATTGAAGTGGGTCTTTTTTATGGATATTAACCTTCTTGAAGCGATTACAAAAAATAAAAAACCCGCCATAGGCAGGTTAGTTCACACACTGTGAAGTCCCGAAGGACGATTTGAATAAATTTTTATTTGAACTCGTAGTGTTAAACCAAAAGGTAATCAATCTTTGGTTACTCTTATTATACCGCAATAAAATAATTTTGCAAGGGCTTTTTAAATAAAACTTTAACAAACATCCTCTTCCCCTATATTATTTTTTGGAAAAGTATGCTATAATATGCATATTATAATTTTATGAACGTGAGGAATTCAGGGCATTATTACAATTAAAGGAGATTCACTATGAAAAAGAATTTTAAAGATGATTATTACCTTGGCCTAGATATAGGTACAGAATCTGTCGGCTGGGCAGTTACAGACACTGCCTATAAAATACTTAAGTTTGGTGGCAATGCAATGTGGGGTGTGCGCCTTTTTGACGAAGCGCAAACTGCCGCTGAGCGTAGAACACAACGTTCAGCTCGCCGTCGCTTACAACGCCGAAACAATCGTCTTCTCCTGCTGCAGGAAATATTTGCACAAGAAATCGCTAAATGTGATCCCACTTTTTTTCAAAGACTTAATGATAGCTCGTTGTTAGCTGAGGATAAGACGGATTATCAATTTAATACACTTTTTGCAGATCCAAATTATACTGATGCGGACTATCACGAAGAATACCCAACGATATATCATTTACGCAGCGCACTAATAGAAGAAAACGATGTAGATGACATACGTTTAATTTACCTTGCTTTGCATCATATACTAAAGCATCGAGGCCATTTTCTTTTCGAAGGATCCTTGGAAAGTGCGACGGATTTTTCAAATATATATAGTTCCTTTATAAGCGTGATGAATGAACGTTTTGAATGCTCATTTTCTGTTGAGGAAGACTATGTGAAACAGTTAGAAGCAACTTTGAAACGCAGAGATTTGCGTGGAAAGCGAAAAAAGGAAGCGATCGTAACAGCATTAGGATTGAACAAAGCTAATAAGCAAGAGCTTGAAGTGCTGAGCCTAATCGTTGGATTAAAAGGAAAACCGTCAGTTATCTTTCCTGATGACCCTGATGCGCAAGCTATGGGCAAAGAAAGTTTTAGCTTTGCCGATGCCTCATATGAAGATAAGCGTCTTGAATTGGAAACGGCATGCCCGGAAATTTGTGAAGGGTTAGATGCCATTAAGAGTCTATATGATTGGGATCTTCTTACCGAAATTCTAAATGGTAAGGCTAATTTGTCCGATGCAAAAGTGGCTCTTCACGAAAAACATCAGAAGGACTTAACTCTTCTCAAAGCAGTAGTGCGTCAACATCTGCCAAAAGCAAGCTATACAAAGATATTTAGAAGTTCAGCACAAGAAAACAACTATGTTCATTACATCGGACATACTCAGGCAAAAAACATTCGTGAGAATGTGAAACGATGTACAAATGATGACTTTTATAAACTTCTCAAAAAAGAGTTGAAGAACGTCGCTGACGATGATGCTAATAAGATTTTATCAGAAATAGAAGACGGTACATTTCTTTCCCTTCAAGTTTCTGGAAGCAACGGAGTAATCCCTCATCAATTGCATCAACGTGAACTGGTACAAATTCTAACTCTGGCAGCCAAGAAATTCCCGTTCCTCAATGAAGTTGATGAAACCGGACTAACTAACCAGCAAAAGATAGAAAAGATTTTTGCTTTTCGTATTCCTTACTATGTAGGGCCTCTAAACACGCATCATTCTCAATTTGGTGGAAATAGCTGGATGATACGCAAAGAGGGCAAGGAGGGTGCTATTCGCCCATGGAATTTCGATGAAATAGTTAATTTAGATGCTTCTGCCGAAGCGTTTATACGCCGTATGACTAACAAGTGCACCTATCTGCTTGGCGAAGATGTGTTGCCTAGGCATTCGTTGCTGTACTCAGAATTCACTGTTCTAAATGAATTAAATAACTTAAAAATAAAGGACACTCCAGTTTCTGCAGAACTTAAAACTAAGATTTTTGAAGGTTTGTTTAAAACTAAATCAAAAGTTACAGGCAAAGCCCTTCTCAGCTTTTTGAAAAGCGAGGGAAACGATTTGACAGAAGAGGATCTTTCTGGCTTTGATAAGGATTTCTCATCTTCACTTACTTCCTATTTGGATTTCAGTAAAAAAGTTTTTGCAAACACTCCAGATCAAATGGAAGATGAAGCTACCATAAAAATGATCGAACAGATTATTCAATGGATTTGCCTCTATGGTGAAGATAAGAAAATGTTGCGTCGAATTATCCAAAGAGAATATCCTGACAGATTTACGGATATGCAGTTAAAAGCAATCAGCGCACTACGATATAGTGGTTGGGGTCGACTTTCCCATGCACTATTAGAGGATACATATGGTGGTCCGAATGACGGTACTGGCGTAATCATGACTATTATGGAGGCTCTGCGAGAAGGTACCGACAATATGATGCAACTCCTAAGTAATCGTTACACCTTCACAGAAGAAATCCAGCGCAAAAATGAAGAACGTCAAAACATTATTACCAAAGTTACCTATGATTCAACTGTGGCAGATTTGTACTGCTCGCCAAGCGTAAAACGTGCTTTATGGCAAGTCGTTTCCATTAGCCAAGAAATTTGCAAAATAATGGGCAAACCTCCTACGCGCATATTTTTAGAAATGGCTCGTGGTGGCAAGGAAGTCAAAAAAGGTGACGCAGGCAGAACTAAGTCTCGCAAAACTCGCCTGATGGAATTATATGCGAATATTAAAAATGAGTCTCGCGACTGGAAAGATGAACTGGAGAAAACCCCGGACGATTCTTTTCGTAGCATAAAATTATACCTATACTACACTCAAAAGGGTCGTTGTATGTATTCTGGTGAATCCATTGCGCTTAGTGAATTGGCTAACACCAATATATATGATAGAGACCATATATATCCACAATCAAAGACCAAGGACGACAGTCTTACCAATCTTGTTTTGGTTCGTAAGGACATAAACAGTCACAAGAGCGACAACCATATCTCTCCAGAAATACAGCAAAAGATGCGTCCATTTTGGCAAGAACTTTTGCGTGAAGGACTAATTTCACAGGAAAAATTCAAACGCCTCACCCGCACAACTCCACTAACACAGGATGAACTTGGTGGATTTATTCAGCGCCAACTCGTAGAAACAAGACAATCATCGAAAGCAGCTGCAGAACTTTTCCAAAGGCTATATCCGGAAAGCGAAACGGTTTATGTTAAGTCCGAACTATCTAGCGATTTTAGACATGAACATGATTTTGTCAAGTCACGTACAGTAAATGACTTCCATCATGCTAAGGATGCTTATTTGAACATAGTGGTTGGTAACGTTTACCATGAAAAGTTCACTTCTAATCCTGCAAAATGGTTGAAGAAAAATAAAAATGCCGTGTATAGTCTGAATCAAATGTTCAAGCGCGAGCTCATTGGCCGAAACGGCAATTTGGTTTGGAGTATGGGCAAGGATGGCACTATAGATACAGTGCGCAAAACCATGGCAAAAAATAATATTTTATATACTCGTCATTCCACAGTCACCAAAGGAGGATTTTTCAAGCAACAACCAATTCCAGGCAAAGACAAGAAACCTGGTTTGCTCGTTGCAAGAAAAGATGGATTGGATCCGCAAAAATATGGAGGATATACAGGTGTAGTCCCTGCTTACTTTGCTTTAGTTGAATCTGATGACAAAAAAGGAAAGAAACGTACCATTGAAGCAGTTCCGCTACATTTAGTTGATCAATTTGAAAAGGATCAAAACGCCTTTGTTGAATATTGCCAAGAACACTATGGATTAATCAATCCGGTAGTTAAGATTAGAAGAATTATGAAAAATTCACTGTTGGTAGTCAACGGTTTTCCTATGCATTTGAGAGGGAAGACTGATGCGCGACTATCTGTACAGGGGGCCGTTCAACTTTGTTTAAGTGAAAATCACTATTCATATTTTAAACATATAGAAAAATATATCGAGCGTAATGCAAAGCGTGTTGACAAAAAACAAAACCTACCTATTCGTGCTACATACGACAAGATTACAGCCCAAGAAAACCTTGAACTATATGATGCACTTGTGCAAAAACAAATAAATACTATATACAATAATCGCCCTAACAACCAAGGTGAGCAATTGATACAATGCCGTGAAACTTTCGCCAATTTAGGCATAGCGGAACAAGCAATGGTTTTAAATGAGATTATTAATTTGTTGCGTTGTCGCCCTATTGCCGCAAATTTGGCTTTGCTAAATAAAGGACAGCATACAGGTGTCATGCTAATTAGCAAGAATATTTCCGCCTTTTATAGTGTGCTATTAGTCAACCAATCAATAACAGGTCTATACTCCCAGACCATAGATCTGTTGCGTGTATGAGTTGGCGTACAGTGGTAATATCTAATACAGCTAAGTTAGATTATAAGTTGAATTGTATGATGGTACGGCAAAACGATGTTACCACTCAAATCCACCTAAGCGAAATAGGAACGCTTATACTAGAGAGTACGGCTATATCACTAACAGCAAGTTTGCTGTGTGAACTTATGCACCAAAAGATAAAAGTAATTTTTTGTGATGAGAAGCGCAACCCACAATCGGAACTTGTTCCTTACTACGGCTGTCATGATACGAGCGCCAAAGTTCGTTCCCAAGTAAAGTGGTCTGATGAAGTCAAATCACTTGTTTGGAGAGAAATCGTAACTGGGAAAATCCGCAATCAACGTAATCTTCTTAACGGTTTAGGGTTAGAGCAAGCGGAACTACTAGACGGCTATATACAAAACATTGTTCCTGGAGACGCGACTAACAGAGAAGGTCACGCAGCAAAGGTGTATTTTAATGCCCTGTTTGGCGCTTCCTTTACGCGCAATACTCCGTGCATAATAAATGCCGCCCTCAATTATGGGTATGGCATATTGCTTTCAGCTTTTAATCGAGAAATAGTTGCCAGCGGCTATATTACGCCGCTTGGCATATTTCACGACAATGTTAATAATCCCTTTAACTTCGGTTGTGATTTGATGGAGCCTTTTCGCATCTTAATTGATAAAAAGGTTCATGCTATTGCGCCAGAAAAGTTCGGAAAGGAGGAAAAGCTGCAACTTGTGGATGTCCTCAATCAGGAAGTGATGATTCGTGGCAAACGAAGTGATGTGGCGAATGCCATTAAAACATACAGCCATAGCGTTTTTGATGCCATAGAGAAAAAGGATGTTACCCTGATTGCCTTTTATCAAGATGAGCTATAGATTTATGCGAATATTAGTATTTTTTGATTTGCCCACAACCACTGCTACTCATCGTAGATCTTATTCGCAATTTAGAAAGCACCTAATTAAAAGCGGATTTATGATGATGCAAGAGTCCGTATATTGCAAGCTTGCGCTTAATCAAACTGCTGCTGATGCTATCATAAATAATCTCGAGAAAAACAAACCGTCAGAAGGGCTAATTGAAGTGCTTACTATTACAGAGAAGCAGTTCTCAAAAATACAGCGCATCGTAGGCGACTATCATTCCGCTGTGTTAGATACTACAGAAAGGATAATAGTGTTATGAAACTTGTGCATCCTGAAATAAACTTTCATATACAGCTTCCTGAAGGCGAGCTTGTAGCGTTTGTTATAGAGAATCCAAAAGCTTTTTATCGTTATTCTCGCGAGTTATATGAGCAAGCCAATGGTAGTGATGGAGCCTTTGTGTTATCAGAAGATGGGGAAGTATTAAAATTGAACAAACTGCTTTCCTTTTTGCCGGATCCTTTTGCTATAGATATAAACCAACGGCAAATACTAAACAAAGTGTACTCCATGCTGCAGGAAGAAATTGTGACTGGCAAAGAACAGGAACGATTTTTTACTATTAACCAACAACTACTTCAATTAATTGATAATGCTTCATCTTCATTTCCTTTCCCACTATGTTGTGATGACATTGCAGATATCTCTGTGCTATTTAAGGCGATGAATGTTGCATTGTATCAAGAAGAAGGGTTATCTTTTGTTGAACAATTAATAGATTATATTAAAATATCGAGCCAATTGTTAAGCAGGCGCGTTTTTGTTTTTCATCATATGCAAGATTATGTTGAAACTGACCACTGGGAGCACTTGGAAAAAGTTGCTTCACATACTAAAACAACGTTGGTTTTCCTTGAAAAATCAACGAATTCGTGGTATAATAATTATCATGGGAAGTATATTATTGACAAAGATTTATGTGAAGTTTTTTAGCTTCCCCGCCCTTGGTTTGCAGCGCGGGTCGTGCCGCGTTACGCGAGAATTGAGGTTTGAGCGTAGTGTTAAACCAAAGGGTAATCAAAC
>CAZUEH010000020.1:0-21664 GCA_964619315.1 uncultured Oscillospiraceae bacterium
GCATGAAAAATGCGAAGCAGATAAATCTACTTCGCAATAAAGTCTAACTTTTGGGAGTCACATCAATTTAGTGCTGTGTCAATCATAAATGGCCTTGCCATGCCTATAGGTATGGTCGTGTTCGGCCCTCTTGGTGATCTGATTAGCATAGAGTTGCTTTTAATCATCACAGGCTCCCTTTTAGTTCTTGGCACCCCTATCCTATATACACGCAAAGAATTGCTTGAAGCTGGTGCACCTCAATCACCTTCAGATACATCTTCTTAAACAGCATAACTATCTTTAATTAGTCTAACTTTAAAAGCCCCTTCGGAATGTGAACCGAAGGGGCTTAAATATTTTATTCAATTAGTTAACACTTTTCTTATATCTATTTAACAAAACCAAACAGCTTGCACTTGCTATTAAGAACAGCCCTACCATTGGGCTGTTATCTCCTGTTTTAGGAACGTTTGGATTTGTGTTTTCATTTTTGCCGTTAGCTGGGCCATTTTCGCCTGCAGTGTTTTCTGTTTTTGCAGACATTACCTCACTATAATCGACAAATCCTGTTATTTAACTTTTTGCATATGCCATTACGTAATAGGTGGTATTTGGATCTAATCCTTCAAGGGTTTTTTCAAAACTGTACGAAGATGTGTCGCCTCCTGTTTTGATTGCAGTCTTCGTACCAATTAGATTAGTCGGTGACAGTTTAGAATCAGTAGAAATATAATATCCGATTTCTGCTGTATCCTCTTGTAAAAAGCTGCCAAGAGAGGCTGTTCCTTTGAGCTTTAATTTATCTGTTCCTGTAGCCGTAAGAGATTCGTCTGACACGATCATCTCTGTTTTAAGGATAATTACATTGTCGCCAGCCGTATCGTTCAAATAAAGTTCCTGACGGGCTTCATTTATAGCAATTCCAGCAAGAGCTCCTGCTGAGTCAACATCAACTGAATCAAGGAGATTTAGTTCGTCTGGATCTGATGTGTCAAAAATATACATTTTGCTGCTACTGGCCGAAGTCGCATATAGTCGACTTTCTGTTGTTCTTACAATTCTTTCCCCTTTTCCTGCTGTAGTACTGTCAATGACCAATTTGCTTGTTAAATCAATCAGCGCAACTTCACTATCACTAGAAGCGTACAAACGATTATTAGCAAAGTCAGCTACTAACCCTACTGGGGCAAGGGTTCTAGTATCAATTGATGAGATACTATTATCGCTAGTATCTATTACACATATTCTACTATTGGTTTTGTCGGCCGCATAAATCAACCCTGTACTTTGATCATATACTACATCACTTGTTTCAGAACCTTGTTGAGACGTAATTGTCGAGAAAGCATCATTTTCAAGATCAACAACAGTAATTGCAATTTCACTCGGAATGCCGGATGTTACATAAAGAGTTTTTTCATCAGGCGATAATACCATATTAGTGGGATAATCCGCCGTTAATTGTATATACCTATCTCTGCTCCTCGTTTCGAGATCAAAAACCTCTATATAGCCTTCTACAGCTGTTATATATGCATATTCAGAGCCAAAGATAATTCCACGAATACGAAGGCCAACATTAATTGTATCTATAAGATTTTGGCCAACTGGATCAACAATGCTAATCGAACCATCATAATTTACTACCCAAAGATAATTTGTTCCTGGCTCCACTGCCACATCTACTGGACTGTCCCCCACGCCTATCTTGGTTTCCGCTCCAGATGTCATTGTCGCTGTAAAAGCAGACAGCGGGAACATGGATAATATTAAAATGACAACTATTACACTTACTATTTTTTTCTTCATTTTCTCGGCCTCTTGTATTAGAGTTTCATACGCTAATAGTTATATAAAATGTACCACAGTTTGTTTGATTTGGCAATAATTAGCCTTGAAATTACAATGGTTTCGCGAGGTTTTAAGGAAAAAACATCCCGATTGAATTGGGATGCTCTTAGTGTTATGAATTATTTTATACTTTTTCAATTAGAAACATCTATGCTTTTGGTATCAATATGCTTGCCGCTTCAGGAACAACTTCCATTGTTACTTCCCCAGCATCTGTAATTTCACCATCTGTGCAGAGTCGCATGTTTCCACCTAATGGGGTTATTACTACCTTTTTGCATTGCTTATAAAATAGAATCTTGCCAATGTCTGGTAGCTCTAAATGGGTCCCCTTAGTATAGTGTGGGAACTTTTGCAAAAACTCTCTTCTTGTAACATTATATATTATATTCGTGTCCATTAGGCCGTCATTGACAGAAGCATGGGGAGAACTTTTCATTCCTCCACCACAAAAGCTTCCATTGGCTACTGCAGTAAGCAGCACTGGGCCATCTTCAACAACTTCCCCATCTATTTCAATCTTAAGCTTGGCGCCTTTTTTCTTAATCAAAATGCCTAGGACGGCTACAATATAAGCCATAGAGCCTTTTAGCAGCGGATATTTTTTGAGTTGCGCTGTAAGGTCTACAACATTGCAGTCAAATCCTATATTGAACATATTGGCGCAATAACGAGTTTGTTCTACTCCATTAATCAGCCCTGAATATTTAATAACATCGCAACTTCTCACTTCGCCTTTTAGTTGAGCCTCGATGTTCATAAAATCTCCAGCATCAGCAAAATTTCTCGCAAAATCATTGCCTGTACCTATGGGTATTATTCCCACAGCAGCACAATCGTAGCCCATAATTCCATTTAAAACTTCATTCAAAGTGCCGTCGCCACCACAGGCAACTATCCTGACTTGTTCATTATTTTTTACAGCTTCCTTTGCGGCAAGTCTTGCAAATTTTTCTCCGTCCCCTTTAGATTTAGTCTGGTAAACTCCTGCTTCAACCCCTAACTCCTTTGCAGTTTTGTTTACTTGCTCTCTAATCTTATCTAACCCCTTACCGTCTCCCGCCTTAGGATTAAGCAAAAAAATAGTTTTCATATTTTTCCTCATTCATAAAAAATAGTCACATACATATACTCCATTTTACATTTGTTTACTTGCTCTGGTCAAGTAGAATTATATTTGTACCTTTTAATTTTCTATTTTCTAGGGTATAATATTCTATAATATATTAGACAGGAGGCAAAGATGGATTTAAGAGTAAACGAACTTTCAAGAGTGCTAACATCTTATTCGTGCGACCTACAAAAGGGTGAAAAAGTGCTCATAGATTACGAGGGGGAATGTTGTCGCCCGTTAGTAAGACAACTTATCAAAGACGCATATAAATTGGGTGCGAAACCATATGTAAACCATAGAGATAGCTCTATTTTAAGAGAAATATTGTTAAACGCAGATGAGGAACAAGTTGAATTCCTAAATGACTATCAACTATATCAAATGCAAGGCATGGATGCTTATATTGCAGCCAGAGCTGGAGAAAATACTTCTGAGTTATCCGACGTTCCATCTGACAAACTTAACATGTATTATAAGCTCACAAGCCCTACTTTAGACTACCGTGTCAATAAGACTAAGTGGGTTGTTTTGAGATATCCTAATCCTTCAATGGCACAGCTTGCTAACAAGTCCCAAGAAGCATTTGAGGATTTCTATTTTGATGTTTGCACTTTGGACTATAAAAAGATGAGCAAGGCTATGGATCCATTGGTTGAGCTTATGAACAAGACTGACAAAGTCCGCATCGTTGGGCCAGGAACTGACCTTGAATTTTCTATCAAGGATATTCCTGCAATTAAATGTGATGGTCTTAGAAATATTCCTGATGGCGAAGTATATACAGCCCCTGTAAAAGACTCCGTCAACGGTACAATCAGCTATAACACCTTTTCAGAAGAGCAAGGCTTCACATATGAAAACATTAAGTTTGAAGTGGAAAATGGCAAGATAGTCAATGCTACTGCTAACGATACAGCTCGAATCAACTCATTGCTTGATACAGATGAAGGTGCCCGTTACTTTGGCGAATTCGCAATCGGAGTAAATCCTTATGTCCTTACTCCAATGAAGGATACTTTGTTTGATGAAAAAATATGTGGAAGCTTCCACCTTACCCCAGGCAAATGCTACGAAGATGCCTATAACGACAATCATTCCGCTGTCCACTGGGATCTTGTAATGATTCAAAGAGCCGAATACGGCGGTGGCGAAATTTATTTCGATGATGTGCTTGTGCGAAAAGACGGAATCTTTGTAATTGACCAGCTTAAGGGTCTTAATCCAGAAAATCTAAAATAGTTATCACCCTATTCACGTCTTTACTATTGACGAAAACAATTGAAAAGGAGCATAACATGAAAAAGAAAAAAATTGCAGTGCTGTTTGGTGGCTGCTCCAGCGAATATGAGATTTCACTTATTTCTGGACATGCAGTGTTAGCGAACATCGATAGAGAAAAGTATGACATTGTGCCTATAGGAATAACACGAGATGGCCAATGGTTCCGCTATAATGGCGATATAGAAAAGGTTCGTACCGATGAATGGTACAAAGATGAAAGCAGCTGTATACCTGCATCCATAGTCCCTGACCGTACTGTTCATGGCATAATTGAACTTAAGGAAAGCGGTCCTGTGACTACAAGGCTGGACGGAGTTTTCCCTGTTCTTCATGGCAAGAATGGTGAGGATGGAACAGTTCAAGGCTTAGTTGAAATGGCTGGAATAGACTTGGTAGGTTGTGGCACTCTTTCCTCTGCTCTGTGTATGGACAAATACCGCGCCCATGTAATTGCAGCAGAAGCCGGCATCGAAGTACCAAAAGCTTGTTACATAACCACTAAGTTTGACGAGGAATCTGCTCGAGAAGCTACGTCAAACTTGACTTATCCTCTGTTTGTAAAACCTGTCAACGCTGGCTCCTCTCATGGAATCACCGTTATTGAAAGTCCTGACGAACTTATGGATGCAATCGACTTGGCTTTACAATATGACGACGAGGTAATCATCGAAGAAAGAATCCCTGGTTTCGAAGTTGGGTGTTCTATAATAGGCGACGGCAAAGAAAAGCAGTTGGTAGGTAGAGTAGATGAAATCGAACTTTTCAGCGGATACCTCTTTGACTTTAATAAAAAATATCAGGGTATCGACTCTAAAATCCACTGTCCTGGAAGAATAGATGCAGAAACCGAAGAACGCATTAAGAATGCTGGAAAGGTCCTCTTTGCTGCTCTTGGATGCAAAGGATTTGCAAGATTAGATATGTTCCTAACCCCTGATGATAGAATTGTATTTAATGAAGTTAACACAATTCCGGGCTTTACCTCCGTAAGCCGTTTTCCTAAGATGATGGCAGGTGTAGGGTTAGAATACAAAGACGTAATAACAGAAATAATTGAAGCTTGTACTACTGAATAATGTCTCAAAAACTATTTAACCCGCTCATGTTTAAAGTGAGCGGGCTTCTTTTTATTTCAGACTCCAGTCTATAGGTGTTTGTCCTGTAATTTCTAAGAATCTGTTTGCTTTGCTAAAGTATCCTCCACCAAAGTACCCTTTCCATGCAGAAAGTGGACTCGGGTGACTTCCAGTGATAATCATATGATTTTTGTTAGTTATAAGCTCTTGTTTCGACTTCGCATTAGCTCCCCATAGTATAAACACGATTGGCTTTTCTCGCTGATTCAAAAGTTCTACTATACGGTTAGTAAAGATTTCCCAGCCTTTACCTTTGTGGGAATTAGCTTCCCCTTTTCGTACTGTTAAAACAGTGTTGATAAGCAACACTCCCTGTTTGGCCCAATCTACCAAATAGCCATGATTTGGTGGCTTGATGCCCAAGTCTCCTTCGATTTCCTTATATATATTTACCAGTGAAGGTGGTATTTTTATTCCTTTATTGACAGAAAAACACAGCCCATGGGCCTGATTGGGTTCATGGTAAGGATCCTGTCCTAATATGACAACTTTTGTGTCTTCATAAGAAGAATACTTGAGAGCATTAAAAATGTCCGATGCTGGTGGGTAGATTATATGTTCTTCGTATTCGCCTTTTAGAAATTCTCTTAGCCCTGTATAATACGGCTTTTCAAACTCCCCTTGTAACACTTTGTCCCAGCTGTTGCCAATATTGACCATTTATACTCATCCTCCTTTGATAACATGTTTTTTGTAGTCAAACTGTTTCGCAATCATTGTATCATAATTTCTTCTATTTTATTACATTCTATACAACAAAATAGCTGTAAATCTACCTTGATTTCGTGTATAATGTCACCATGAGCAATGTATACATAAGTACAGATGCTAATCTGCTTCTAAAAAAACACCTATCAAGTGTAGGTCATAATGTAATAGAAGTAATGCCGATGACAACGATAGACAAGGCAATACAAAGCCATCCAGACATATACATGTGTGCTCTCAGAGATTCACTCTACCATGGTGATATGGCCCTTCTTGGGTACGAGTACCCTCAGTGCGCTATATTTAATGGTTGCTCTACGGGAAAATATTTTATGCACAACTTAAAATATACTGCCACTGGATTGCTCAAAGCAGTCCGCAAGGAAGGTCAAGTAGAAGTTCATGTTCCGCAAGGTTACACAAAATGTAATTGCGTAGTGGTGGATGAAGATTCTATCATTACCTCCGACCACGGTATATACAAATCAGTTTCGGCTGCTGGCATCAATGTTTTGCTTATCGAAAAAGGACAAGTTGTCCTAAAGGGGCACCCTTATGGATTTTTGGGAGGTGCTTCTGGCAAGATCGGAAATACTATAATCTTTAATGGTGATATAACAAAACACAGCGATTACAATGCCATCAAGAGCTTTATTGAAAGTCGAAAAGTAGATATAAAGTATTTTGAAGAATATCAACTCACTGATATTGGCTCAATTATTGAGGAGAAAGTTAAATGAAAAAACATGCAATAATACCTATTTTCATTCCTCACAAAGGCTGTAACAATGAGTGTGTGTTTTGTAACCAGCGAAAGATTACAGCCCGCACCAATCCATTAACTCCCGCAGATATTCATAAGACCGTAGATGACTATATGTCTACCCTTGCACATATGGATATGGACGAAATCGAACTATCATTCTTTGGTGGCTCTTTTACTGGGATTCCAATGGATGAGCAAAAGGCTTTTTTAGAAGTGGCCAAAGAGTATAAAGATCAAGGGATCATACAAAAGATTCACCTTTCAACTAGGCCCGACTACATAGATAATAATATCCTTACAAATTTGAAAGCCTATGATGTGGATGTAATCGAATTAGGTGTACAATCATTCTCTGATACTGTTCTCAAAGCCTCTATGCGAGGGCATGATGCAGCTTGCGTTTATGAAAGTGCCGCTCTAATTAAGGAATACGGCTTTACATTAGGCATCCAGCTTATGATAGGACTTCCAGAAGACACTTATGAAAGAGACTTGTTTTCTGCAAGAGAAACAGTCAAACTGTCACCTTCCATAGCACGGCTATATCCAACAGTCGTCATCGGTGATACGAAGCTTCAAGAGATGTTGACAGACGGCCAATACGCTCCTCTAAACCAAGATGAGGCCGTAATGCGGACCGCTGCCATGTATCGAATATTAGTTGATGCAGGGATCAATGTCATACGGGTAGGGCTAAAATCAAGTGACCTTATAAGCGATAATTCCACTAACTCAGGGACTTTTCATCCTGCCTTTAGGCAGCTTGTTGAAGGAACTATTGCTAGAGAGGATTTGTCTGCACAGTTGAAACTTTGCAATCCTAACACCTCCGTTTGTTGCATTTCAAACCCTGATTCTTTTAATAATATGGTTGGCCACAAAGCCATCAATAAAAAATATTTTAGTACTACTTTTTCAGATTTAAAAATACGTTATTGCACTGATAAATCGATTAATAAGGGCGTCTATTCTACGCTCATTGAAAAGGAGATATAAAAATGAAAGCAGTTTTAACAGTAATAGGCAAAGATATGGTAGGCATCTTGGCTAAGGTTTCCACTTCTTGCGCCGACAAAAACGCCAATGTTTTGGAAGTAACCCAATCTATTCTTGAGGGATATTTTTGCATGGTAATGGTAGTTGACATAAGCAATATGAATTGTCAGCTTGACGAACTTGAAAGTTCACTAAAACAATCCGTTCCTGACATGGTCATCCATGTAATGCATGAGAATATCTTTAATTCCATGCACAGAATTTAGAAAATAACGGAGGATATAATGGTTAACTTTAACGATATCATGGAAACAATAACCATGATTCAGGATGAAAATTTAGATATAAGAACAATTACTATGGGAATCTCCCTTTTGGATTGTGCGGACAGTGATATAGACCGTTCATGTCAAAAGGTATATGACAAAATAACCACTAAGGCTAAAAATTTAGTTTCAGTAGGTCAATCCCTAGAAAAAAAATACGGTGTTCCTATCGTAAACAAACGAATCAGCGTCACCCCTATTGCTATGCTAGTTGCGGCAAGTGGTGGAGACCCTGTCAAATATGCTTTGACTTTAGATAGAGCAGCAAAAGAAGTAGGCGTTAACTTTATTGGAGGATTCAGCGCTTTAGTGCAAAAAGGATTTAGTGCTGGAGATAGAGAACTTATTGAATCTATTCCAAGAGCATTAGCAGAAACAGACTTCGTTTGCTCTTCTGTAAATATAGGTTCAACAAAAGCCGGTATCAACATGGATGCTGTCAAAATAATGGGCGAAGTTGTAAAAGAAGCTGCTAATCTAACCAAAGACAATCAATGTATTGGTGCAGCTAAGTTAGTAGTATTTTGTAACGCTCCTGAAGACAATCCATTTATGGCCGGTGCATTCCATGGCCCTGGAGAACCAGATGTTGTAATTAATGTAGGTGTTTCTGGCCCTGGCGTTGTCCGTTCCGCACTTACAAAATTGTCTCCAACAGCCCCTCTAAACGAAGTGGCCGAACTAATAAAGAAGACTGCATTTAAAATCACTAGAATCGGACAGTTGGTTGGTATAGAAGCTTCCGAAATGTTGGGTGTTCCTTTTGGAATCATCGATTTATCATTAGCTCCAACCCCTGCTGTAGGCGACTCTGTTGCATATATCCTTGAGGAAATCGGCCTTGAACAATGTGGTACTCATGGTACTACTGCTGCTCTTGCAATGCTCAATGACGCAGTTAAAAAAGGCGGCGTAATGGCTTCTTCAAGCGTAGGCGGATTATCGGGTGCTTTCATCCCAGTTACAGAAGATGCAGGAATGATTGCTGCTGCAAGAAATGGCGTTTTGTCCATAGAAAAACTTGAAGCAATGACTGCAGTTTGCTCTGTTGGTCTTGATATGATAATTGTACCTGGCGAAACTGAAACTTCTACTATTTCGGCTATCATTGCTGATGAGGCTGCTATCGGAATGGTCAACTCTAAAACAACTGCTGTTAGATTGATCCCTGCTGTAGGTCTTGCTGAAGATGAAGAATTAGATTTCGGTGGCCTTTTGGGACAAGGCCCAGTTATGAAATTGCGTCCACAATCTGCTCAAAAGATGATCGAGAGAGGTGGAAGAATCCCAGCTCCGATGCAAAGTTTGAAGAATTAGTAGGGCAAACTGTGAAGTTTTAATGGTTTGTTTTAAATCCCATTGACATTAGCGCTTTAGAAGATTACATTAGGTAATAAGGATTTCTTTAGGAGGCTTATCAATGGGGAACTTTAAATACAAAATGGCACAATTCATGATGGGGAGAAACGGCTTTGACACTTTTTCAAAAGGTCTGCTTTTTGCTTCTTTGGTTTTTGTATTTGCGGACTTAGTAGTCCCTGGAGATATTTTGCGCACCCTTGGGTTTGCCTTGATAATATATTCATATTTTAGGGCTTTTTCCAAAAACCTTACGAGGCGTTATGCAGAAAACTCCTGGTATGTCGCTACTATCCAAAGGCCATTTCGTTCATATGTTGGCCGTGATAGAAAGAACTTCAGGTACTTCAAATGCCCTAGTTGCAATCAACTTTTAAGAGCCCCAAAAGGCCGTGGCCGTATAAGAATTACATGTAGCAGATGCCACAATATATTTGAGAAAAAAGTATAAGAAACCACAAAGCAGACATCACTTAAGTGATGCCTGCTTTTTTATTTTGTCGATGTTTAATTATTGGACTATTGCTTTTGTAGGCTTTTTTCCTATGATGCCTGCGCAGTACAGGATATAGCCAAGTAGCAATATTCCTACTGTCATCCAGCATACAAGAGTTACAGTTCCTCTTGGTTGGAACATGTCGTAATATCCCTTTAGATAGATAACTATTATTATCGCTGGGATTCCATAAGCTACATAGCCTTTTAGGCTGTTTTTCATCTTTAAGCCTGTTCCATCATTGGCTTCCTTGAGGAAGTTATCCCATCCCCAACCATTTTTGCGAGTACAGAACAATATGTATCCTAAGCTTCCCAAAGGAAGTAAGTTATTTGAAACGATAAAGTCTTCCAAATCCATTATGTTAGTGCCTGCTCCTAATGGCTCAATTCCAGAAAGAACATTGAAACCTAATACGCATGGCATACTTAATATAATCATCAATGGAGCAACAACAGCGATACTCTTCTTTCTTTCCCATCCAAATAAGTCCTTATTAAATGAGATAAGGTTTTCGAATACTGCTATTATCGTCGACAATGCTGCAAACGATAAGAATAAGAAGAATAATCCTCCCCATAATGCTCCGCCATTCATCTGGGCGAAGATGTTAGGAAGCGTAACGAATATCAAATTAGGACCAGCGTCTGGCTGTATTCCATATGCGAAGCAAGCTGGAATAACAATAAAGCCTGCCATCAATGCTACAGTCGTATCTAAAATAGTTACGTTTACGGCTTCGCCTGTGATGCTGCGGCCTTTACCTAAATAGCTACCAAAGATCAACATTGCACCAACTCCCAATGAAAGGGTGAAGAACGCTTGGCTTAAGGCAGCAAATACTACATTGCCTATTCCATTGTCAATCATCTTTTGAAAATCAGGTACTAAGTAGAAACGTATTCCCTCTCCAGAACCTGGCATCATAACAGAATGTATTGCCAAGGCTATCATGATAGCAAATAAAGCAACCATCATTACCTTTGTGATTCGCTCTATGCCCTTTTTAAGTCCGAAGAAACAAACTCCAAAACCTATTAAGCACACCAATACTGTCCAGAAGATCAATGTTGGGGCATCGCCTAACATTTGACCAAAGGTATTTGTAACATCATCAGATGTGGCTCCTACAAAGTCTCCACGAATGCTGCGGAAACAATAATAAAGCATCCATCCGCCTACCATAGTGTAGAACATCATTAGCATATAGCATCCGACGATTCCCACATGTTTAAGATTTTTCCAGCGAGTTCCACTTGGCTGTAACTCTTCAAAGGCGCCTGCCACACTTCTACGGCTAGCTCTGCCTATTGCGAATTCGCAACTAAGTACAGGAACTCCTAGGATTACTAAAAATAACAAATAAATTAATATAAATGCGGCACCGCCATATGCACCACATATGTAAGGGAACTTCCATACGTTTCCCAAACCTATCGCACACCCAGCGGATACTAAAAGAAAACCCATCCGGGATTTAAAGGATTCTCGTTCCATTTTTTCTTACTCCTTGCCTAGTTATTTTTGTATTATTATAAATATGTCTTATTATAGGGCAAACCCACTTACCTTGTCATGCTGTTTATAAGATGTTATAATAAGTTAAACTTATACTGTTTCAGCGAGGAACCACTTATGAACATCAATCAATTGAAATATTTTGTAGCGGTGGCCGAAAGCCTAAGCTTTACCAAAGCAGCCAGCCTATATTACATTTCTCAAACCGCTATAACCCAGCAAATTCAAGGTTTAGAGGAACAAGTAGGAATGGCTTTATTTGATCGCTCCACAAGGCCTATTCAATTAACTCCTGCTGGCCGTGCTTTTCTTGGAGAGGCAAAAGCTATTTGCGAGCGTATGAATCTTGCAGTAAATAAAGCTAAGGAAGCATCGACAGGTCTTCTTGGCTCTATTAGAGTCGGATATACCAAGGGATATGAGCACAGCAATCTGTCCAATATACTTAGAGTTTTTCACAGAAAATATCCTAACGTGCTTCTTTCTTGTTACAGACAAGACTCTGATGCACTAAGCGCAGGCCTATTCAATCTAGATTACGACATCATCTTTACTTGGGACAGCACTAACATTGTAGTCGAAAAAAACGTGGAGCATCATCTTTATGAAAAAGTCCCTCTATTTGTTGCAATGCCTGGCTCTCACCCATTAGCTCATAGAACCTTTTTAACAAGAAAGGACCTCAAAGGCGAAAGTATCTTATATATGACCCCTTCAAAAAGTGGCGTTTCATATGGTGATGATCATTTTATGGACTTATATCGCAGAGCTGGTTATGACCCTAATATAAGTTTTCGTTCTAATGATGCAGAAAGCATTTTGATGATGGTCGCTGCTGAGGAAGGCATATCTATACTCCCTGTCTATGCCACTAACAAAATTATAAGTGCAGAAAATATAGTGTTCTGTCCTTTAGTTGGCGGAGAGGAATATGAGAACATAATTTGCGTTTGGAAATCAGACAATCCTAACGAAGCTTTGCAAAGTTTTGTTACTCTTCTTTCTGAAGATAGCCCTATACGATAAGCTTTTCGGTTATAAACTTATGAAACAACAAAACTCCCAAGCTACTGCTTGGGAGTTTTAGGTGAACAAATCTTTTAATTAAAACAATTGGCCAATCCAGTCAAACATAGGTACTACTATTATAGGCAAAAAAATCGCTGGTGAATAATTCATTATTTTTAAGTTTGTTACACCAATAATATTAAGTGCCATTCCAATAAGTAGTATTGAGCCTGTGCATGTCATTTCTGAAATGACTGCGTCGCTAAGAAACGGCGCTACGAATTGTGCAAGCAGTACCAACGAGCCTTGGAACACAAGTACAAAAGCACTTGAGGCGACCACTCCAAAACCTAAAGATGCAGCAAAGAAAATTGATCCGATGCCGTCCATAGTAGCCTTGGTAAATAACATGGTATTATCACCATTTAGGCCTGCCTGTAGGGAGCCGATTATAGTCATTGCTCCTACGCAATATATCATTATAGCTGTCATGAAGCCCTCAGCAAAGGAGACTTCCCCTTCTTTGCGTTCTTTGAGGAATCTCCCTTCTATCTTTTGAGCTCCATTGTTTATCTTCTTGTCTAAATCTAAAATTAAGCCAAGTATCGATCCTATCGCTATGGAGATAACTGCCACTAAAGTATTGTTACCTTCAAATGCACCACTTATACCTATGTACATAGTGCATAGACCCATTCCACGTAAGATAAAATTTGACCAGTCTTTGGGTATTATTTTTTTTGCAAGTAGCCCAAAGCTACCTCCGACAACAATCGCTAGTGCATTTACAATTACTCCGATCATTATTATTCTTCGTCCTTGCTGAAGTTGTCAGAAAGATTTTCTCCGCTTTGCTTTGCTTCATTTTGTAACTTTTCTATGTTAGCTGCGTGCTCATCTATTTCTGCACAAAAGGCTTTTATTCTATCCATATCAAGTTCGTCTTCTGCCTTGATAGTTTTGTACATATAATCGCCCATCGCTTCTTTTGCATCTTTAATTTTGCCTTTTTCTAAAACAACTTTGCCTTTGGCTTTTCCATACTCAAATGTGTCCCCTGCGACTTCTCCTACTTTGTTTGCTACCTGTCCTAATTTGTCCATAAATGCCATAGTTATTGCCTCCTTTTTGAGTTAAAATATATTTTCCATTATAGCATGGTTGTGGTAAAATGAAAATAAGTTAAATGAAATTTAAAAGGAGGTTCGCACATGACTGCAGTACTAAATTGTCAAAAGGAGAATTTTCTCCACCTACCTACTCCAATAGAGTATTTACCTCGTATTTCACAAGATCTTGGCATTGACCTATACATTAAGCGAGATGATCTAACTCCCCTCGCTATGGGCGGAAATAAGCTAAGAAAACTAGAATACCTCTTGTCAGAAGCTTTGTCACAAAATGCTACGATGCTTCTAACCGTTGGTGGTGTTCAAACAAACCATGGCAGACTCACCTGTGCGGTTGCTAATAAATATGGCCTCAAAGGCGCAATCGTTTCAGTCGGTGAATATCCTGGAGAACTTTCAGCTAATCTATTGTTAGACACCATTATGGGCTCCGATGTTTGGATTAAAAAACCAGATGGAGTTCGCTCCGATTCAGAGCTTTATGATGAAGCTGTTGCTCAAGTAACTGCACATTACGAAGCGCAAGGAGAAAAAGTCTATTTTATACCTATGGGCGGATCAAACGAGGTAGGTGCATTAGGTTACTATGAATGTGCCGTAGAAATCGCAGATCAAATTAAACGCACTGAACTTGAGGAATGCAGATTAGTCACAACAATAGGAAGCATGGGTACTTACATGGGACTTTTTGCAGGAATAAAAAACGAAAATCTCCCAATAAACCTTACTGGGATTTCCATCTTAAAATACGATGATATCAATCAAGAGGCAATGAGCTATTACAACAGAATGGCCAAAAGATACAACCTTGCTTTTAAAGCCTCTGAAAAAGATTTTCATATGGTTACAGAGTACGACAGAGGTGCTTATAACAATCCTTGCAAGGAAGTTCGTGATGCGGTCTACTATATGGCCGAAAAAGAAGCGATTATTTTAGACCCTTGTTACACCGGAAAAGCCTTTGCTGGCCTTTTAGAAATGGTCAAGTCAGGACAAATCAAACAAGGCGAAAAAGTGATTTTCCTTCATACAGGTGGTTCCCCTGGAATAACTACCCCTCATCACAGAGTGGAAATCGAAAAAGAAAGAGAATCCTTTATTCATAATCTATAGTCACAAAAGCCACCTTCAAAAGAAGGTGGCTTAATTATTTTTTGCTATTTTGCCTTGTAAGTTTTCCAGTAGGAGCTATACATGTCATCAATTTCGCTTCCGAGATTTTTCAATGTCTCGCATTTTGATAAAATTTCCTGTGAAGGATTTAGTATAGCGTTATCAATTAAGTCTTTTATTATCACATTAGGGATTGCATAAGTAAGATATTCAAAATTAGTTTCTGCAACCTCCCCGTCAAGCATGAAGTTCATCCACGCTTCTGCGGCTTCTTTGTTTTTCGCAGTTTTAGGAATTGCCCAACAGTCAGTCCATACTTCTGTGCCCTCTTTAGGAATAACAAATTCAAGGTTTTCATTTTCCTCTTGCGAATAAAGAACTTCTCCGGAAGTGATAACAGCCATTGCTGCAGATTCGCCAATCATGATTTCTCTGGCTCTATCATTGTCAAAGCTATATGCCAAAGGTTTCTGCTCAATAAGGGCATCTGTCATTGCTTTTATTTCACTTTCATCTTTAGTATTCATAGAATATCCTAGCTTTTTAGCTGCGATCATGAAACCTTCTCTCATTGAGTTAGGCATAACAATTTTGTCGTCATACTGTTTATCCCACAACACATCCCAGGAGTCAATAGTTCCATTTATCATGGTCTTGTTGTACATGATCCCATAAGTTCCCCAAGTATGAGGCACTGAATATTTCATGCCTGGATCAAATTCTTCCATAAAAGGTTTGATATTGGCAGCTATATTAACAGCGTTAGGAACATTGCCATAATCTATCTCTGCCAATACATACTCACTCATTAGCTTTTCTATCATATAGTCTGATGCACAGATTACATCATATTCCGCAGTGTTATTCTTTACTACTGGGTACATTTCTTCGTTAGTATCAAAAAGATCTACAACAACTTTATATCCAGTTTGTTCTTCAAATTCATACTGCAAATCCGGATCAAAATAGTCGCCGAAACAGTATACATAAAGAGTTCCTTTTTCTCCGCCTGATTCTTTTCCGCCACAGCCAGTTAATAGAGTAACTGCCATAATCATAATCAATAATACAGCCGTAATTTTTTTCATATCTTCTTTTCCTCTCTTCTATTGCTAATGATATTTATAACTATCAATATTATCAGTACCCCTACGAAAATCACCGTTGATAGTGCATATAACGTAGGTCTTATTCCCACTTTTACCTGACTATATATCAGGGTGGAAAGAGTGTTTATTCCCGCCCCTCTCGTAAAGTGAGTTATTACGAAGTCATCTACTGACATTGTAAATGAAAGTAAAAATCCTGAAATTACACCAGGCATTATGTCTGGTAACACTACCTTAAAAAATGCATATACCGGAGTCGCACCAAGGTCTAAAGCCGCTTCATATGTATGATTTTGCAGCTGCTTAAACTTAGGCATGACCGAAAGTATGACATAAGGTATGCAAAAAGTTATATGGGCAAAAAGCACTGTTCCATAGTTAAGGGATATTCCAAAGAGCAAGAAGGATAGCATCAGGGAAATACCGATTACTATGTCTGCATTGAGTAGTGGAATATTGTTAAGTCCCATAAGTACTGACTTGCTTCTATCTCTCATTGCGTTTAAGCCTATACATGCCATAACGCCAACTATTGTTGCAATTGTTGCTGCCCAAAAGGCTATTGTTACAGTATTTTCTAAGGCTTCCATAATCATGCGATTTTCGAACATTTCCTTGTACCATTCGAGGGAAAAGCCTTTCCACGCATTCATAGATTTGCCGCTGTTAAATGACAGGACTATAAGAGTTGCTATTGGTAGATACAAGAATAGTACTACGAGGGCGAGATAAAGGCCTTTTAAAGTCTTCTTCATATGATATTACCCTCCCCGTTTCTATCGAATTTTTCTATAAACGCCATACTGATGACTATAAAGATCATCATGACGAGGGAGAGTCCTGCACCCAAATTCCAGTTTGAACTGGCGGTAAATTCTTGTTCAATTATATTACCTATTAAGTTGACCTTGCCGCCGCCCAGCATATTAGAAACTGCAAAGGTGGTCAATGACGGAACGAAAACCATTGTAACTCCACTAACGATTCCTGGCACTGTAAGTGGAATTATTACCTTTTGAAGCACTTGTCTAAACCCTGCTCCCAGGTCGTAAGCAGCTTCAATAACATTTTTATCAATCTTGATTAGTGCATTGTAAATAGGCAATACCATAAATGGCAGATAATCATATACCATACCTAAAACAACTGCAGTCGGTGTATTGATTATATCTAATGATGGCAGTCCAATAAATCCTAAGACTTGGTTTATTATGCCATTTCTTTCGAGCAATACTTGCCAAGCCATGGTTCTAAGCAAAAAATTCATCCACATTGGCAATATGAATATGAATACCATAAAGCCTTTTTTGCCCAACTTGCTGTTTTTTAATATTAACCCCAATGGGAAAGCTATGATAAGGCATATAATCGTACTTATTAAAGCAAGTCCCAAAGCTAAAAGCAATGCTTCGTAATGCTCCTTTGTAGCTATCGCCGTTATATTTGCTAATGTAAAGGCACCACTTCTGTCAGTTATACCGTAAAAGGCGATGACTCCCAATGGAATCAATGTGCCGCACAGCATAAAAATCAGAAAAGGGCCACTAAATATTTTTTTACTCATCTAGTGTCATTGCCTCCGCATCCTCCGACTGAGGTTTGTTCATTATTTGAATATTATCAGGAATGACACTCATGGATACTTGTGCTCCTACTGGATAACTTTTTGTGTTTTGAGCAAGCCATTCAAAGCCACCTGCTTCGATACACATTTCATAATGAACCCCAATGAAAACATTAGAGGTAACAACACCATCTATGATGCCACTTCCCGGATTTCCTATTACTATGTCCTCTGGTCTAATAACCACGTCAACTGGTTTATTCTTGCCGAAGCCTTCATCTATACATGGGAATACATGGCCACAGAGTCGCACTACACGGTCTTCCAGCATGATTCCGTCTATTATGTTGCTATCACCAATAAAATCGGCTACAAAGGCATTTTCCGGTTCATTGTATATTTCTTCAGGCGTTCCCATCTGTTGTATGTACCCTTGGTTCATTACGATAACCTTGTCTGACATTGTCAACGCTTCTTCTTGGTCATGGGTGACATATAAGAATGTGATTCCAAGCTCATTTTTGAGCCTGATAAGTTCATACTGCATCTCTTGTCGCAGCTTTAGGTCGAGGGCTCCAAGAGGTTCGTCCAAAAGAAGGACTCTTGGCTCATTAACAATCGCTCTTGCGATAGCTATACGCTGTTGTTGCCCACCAGAAAGAGAGTCGATCTTACGCTTTTCATATCCGCTTAGATTGACTAATTTTAAGGCATATTTAATTTTATCCTGTATATATTCTTTGCTTTTGCCGCTTACTTTAAGGCCGAAAGCTATATTATCTGCTATGTTCATATTCGGAAAAAGTGCATACTTCTGAAAGACAGTATTTACTGGACGCTTATTAGGCGCAAGGCCAGTTATATCTTCTCCTTTAAATAGGACTTTACCTGTATCAGGAGTTTCAAATCCTCCTAATATTCTCAAAGTAGTAGTTTTGCCACAACCTGATGGTCCTAAAAGGGTAATAAATTCATTTTCCTTAACCTTAAGATTAAGTTCGTCCAAAACCAACTCTCCGTCGAATGATTTGGAAATGTCAACAAGTTCAATTAAAGCCATATATTTTTTAGAAACTCGGCGGTGTGCTTACCCACAGAATTTCTGCTCCTTTCTTCGATGTTATATAATGCTTTTTATCAGGGGTATAGTAGAACGCTTCGCCGGCTTTTGCCTTATGCTTATCCTTGTCTACTATTATTGTAATTTCGCCTTTGAGTACATAACCAAATTCTTCTCCCTCGTGTGGGTTGTCTGGATATGTCTCTCCTCCTGCCTCGAGAGTCAACCTGATGGGCTCCATCATATTTTTTTGAGCATTCGGAACTATCCACTCAATCTTGCTATGTAGCTGCTCATCTATCTTTTCAAAATAGTCTTCCGCCCCAAATACTACCTGCGTTGGAGAATTTCCCTGTGCAAAAAACTCGCTTATTGTAGTCCCAAGACATTGCAGTATATCTTCTAATGTAGCAATTGACGGGGATGTAAGGTCATTCTCAAGTTGTGAAATAAAACCCTTAGAAAGCTCACTTCTGTCTGCCAATTCCTCTTGGGTAAGTCCATTGAATATTCGCAATTCTTTTACTTTGGCACCAATGTCCATTTTTGACTCCTGTTTTATGTGATTTGCGCTTGCTTTGTACCTGTAAGCGCTCTTGTGTTTTGTTGATGTGAACTAAAAGTTTAGGAATACTAAACTGCTACGCATATAAATTATATACGAAAACTTTGCGATGTCAAGAGAATAAATCTTCTTCTTCAAACTTTTTAATGACATTTCAAAATCACGGTGCTATAATGGCTCTATGACTATAATTTTATCTAAAATCACATCAATATTTTTAATAATGGCTGTAGGCTTTTTCTTAAACAGGGGCAAGGTAATTTCTTCAGACGGAACTAAATTCTTTGTGGATTTACTCTTATTAGTAACCACACCATGTATGATACTATCCTCTGTTACTTCAAAGGAATTTAACTCTGATACAGTAGTCTCTACAGTAGAAATGTTTATCTGCGGCATAGGGTTTTTCGCAATAACTTTTGCTCTCGGATATTTTTTGTGCAAAAAAGTTTTGCGTGTTAGCCCAAAAGAAGACTTAGGCGTTTACATATTGGCCTTTTCTACTGTTAATAACGGCTTTATGGGATTTCCAATAACTAACGCAATTTTTGGTGGCAACATCCTATATCTAATGATTTTGCACAATATATGCTTAACCGTTTACATGTATTCGGCCGGCCCTTTTATATTAAGTCTTAATCATAGCCAAGGAAAGTTCGACCTAAAAAGATTGCTTAAGACTTTTAAAAATCCATCTACTATAATGTCATTCGTCAGCATTGCAATGCTTATTGCAGGAATTCACTTGCCAACTACCATTGGGGAAAGCGTTTCCTTAATAGGCGATGTAACAGTTCCTCTGTCAATGCTTGTGGTCGGCATGCAGCTTGGGGATAGCAATATAATGAGGATTATCAAAAACAAAGGACTTTTAATCATGTCTTTGCTCAAAATGTTGTTTATTCCAATAATTGTATTCTTGCTATTAAACTGGCTCCCTATTTCCACTTATGTCAAAGTAGCTGCTATATTCGCTTCGGCTTTTCCATCCGCAGTAGTAACTTCGGCTATCACCGCTATGGAAAACAAAAATTCCCTTTTGGCAGCCGAAATCATAGCACTTACCACCCTAATATCTGTCGCTGTTATCCCAATTTGTGCTCTATTCTTGACTGGATATTACGGACTATAAAATCATTTACAATTAAATTTTTAAACATAAGAAAACCCCGCTTCATCGAAGCGGGGTTTGTCGCTGTCTATTCAAACTCATTATTTCTTCTTCTCTTTTTGAATAATATATATCCATTCTGACCTATGAAAGCTACTCCCAATATGGCTGTTGCTGCGATGAATATTTTTAGAAGGTTCTCTGTATCTTTGTTCTTAGATTCAGCTACCAACTTTTCATGTTCAAGGGTTTCTGCAACGGTCAAGGTTGTGCTATTAGTTATAGCTCCTGTTTCTTCATCGAAGAAGAACCATCCTTCTTCACCCGTTTCTTTATCAGTTAATAGAATCAGTGTGTACTGGCTATCTTCGCTTTTTGCAACTTGAATTCCCCATTTGTATTCACCATATTCCATATCTGATGCCGTAAAGCCTTCTGGAAGTTCCTTATCCTTTAGGACTTCGCATATTATATATGTTCTACCACCCAAAACGATTTCTATTTGCTCTGGTTTAACTGATGGATCAACTTCTTCTACTTCTTCAACTTCATCAGGCGTGCCTGTATTGGATGCTTTGAAGTTTCCTCTGCCTCCAGAAGTTGTTTTCTTAGAAGAGCTTGATGATGAACCTCCACTTGAAGTCGCTGGTGCTTTGACTGTTACAGTAGTGGAAGCTGAGCTACATGTGACCTCTTCTATATCCCAGTTGTAAGCTGAAGTCGTTGTGGCAGTAACGCTTGGGCTTCCCGCCGCCTTTGTCCTAAATGTAAATGTACCAGTCAGTGACGACGCACCTTCTGCTTCCAACAAAAATGAGTTGCCATTTCTCGAAGTTATTGCACCCCCATATCCTACGATTTCTAAAACTGAAGAGTCGTAGTTAAGTGTTACCCTTGCTGCACCGAAAGTTGCTCCTGAGTAAGTTAAGGTTACTGTGACATTCTGTAATGCAGTACATGTGCCCCCTGACATACGAGCAGATATCGACGCCGCAAATCCTTGGGTGGTAACCATCATTCCTATAATCATAACAAATACAATCGTTAAAACTAATAATCTCTTTTTCATTTTAATCCCTTCTTGGCCTTAAATATATTTTAATCCCATTATATGTTTTCTTGCAATTAGTAAGTCCGCAAGCCCCACTTTGCTATCTTTGTTTATATCAAGACCATAGAATTGAGCTCCACTATAAGTGCTAAGTCCCATAATCTGTTTTCTCATTCTAAGCAAATCTGCAAGATTACATAGTCCATTGCCGTCGCTGTCACCTCTTGCAACTATAACTGCATTACCTACGACCTTTGAATCGCTATCATAAATCTCTAGCTTGCTGCCAGTTCCAACTACGCCAGAGGTGATTTGAGTTCCTCCTGAGTTTAGAACTTTAAATGTGTATCCCTCTCCAACAGCAATGGATAGGTTACACTAGATAGGACAAGTTTTCTCCGAACATGATATAATAAAATT
>CAZUEH010000021.1:0-2060 GCA_964619315.1 uncultured Oscillospiraceae bacterium
TCGTTGGCATAGCTGAACTTGTCTCCACCAATTTCTCTGACCTTTTGTAAGGTATCTATGATGATAAGCCTTGCGTCTTTATGCTCTCTGACGAATTGGTTCAGTTCTTCTTCCAATCCCTCATTTAAGTTCTTGGACTTGGTAGCAAAGTAGAAATTATCTGTGCTGTCCATGCCAAACATTCTTGATAAACGCTTTTGAAGCCTTGCATAATCATCTTCCAACGCCAGATACAAAACTGTGCCTTTCTGCACTGGGAAATTCCACAATGGAAGCCCCTTGCTGACGTGATAACCTAACTGTGCCATGAAGAACGATTTGCCTACTTTGGGTGCTCCTACAAAGAGATACGTTCCGTTGTATATCAATCCATCTACAATCGGTATCTTGGGTGGATAAACTGCATCATACAGTTCATCCATTGAGATAGTTTCCAGACCACTCTGTCCAGAATTAACTGGGCTTTTTGTTGCCATGCATCCAGAAAATTGTCCAGTGGACAATTTTTCGGAGGCTTGCAGATTGTTTTGTGTAGTGAAATTTGTTATAATTTCATTGTGTTTTTTAGTAAGTGGCTGTTCCACATCTACGCCAATAGATGGTTCTGGAGCAGTCGCTTTTTTAGTTACTCCCATTCGCTTTCCTCCTTTAGTCCGTTCAGCGTTTCCGCTACAAGCTGGAGAGTGTATTGAAACTCATCGCTGATTTCGCTTTCCTGTCCAATTCTCTGTAGTTCTGCATAAATGCCAGCCATCTGATTTCTAAGTGCCTTATAAACTCTTGGATTGCCTTGCACAACTACTTCCCGATGGAGCAGTCTGCGGATAATATAATCCTGCTTGGTAAGTCCTGATAAGCTAACACAATCATCTAAGAGCTTTGCTTCTTCCTCTGATACCCGAAAGGCTACAGTTCTGTTTCTCCAACGTCCTTTACTGTCTAAATTCTTGTCCATTGTTTTCTTCCTTTCCCATTCGTTCAATCTCCAACTTGTCAGCCATTTCTGTCTGCTTTGTTGGGAATAAGTGTGCATAGCGGTATGTGATGTCAATACTTTCATGTCCCACACGTTCTGCGATTGCCAAAGCAGAAAATCCCATCTCAATTAATAACGAAATATGCGAATGGCGCAGGTCGTGAACTCGAATTCTTTTCACACCGCTTTCCTTAGCTCCACGATCCATTTCATGATGCAGATAAGACTTTGTTATCTGGAACAGCCTGTCCTTTGGATTGACTCCGTAAAGCATTCCGATGAACTCCTTCATTTCATCACACAGGAACTTTGGCATCTTGATGGTTCGATTGCTCTTTGGGGTCTTTGGAGAGGTAATCACGTCCTTCCCCTTTAACCGCTGGTATGACTTGTTAATCGTCAACGTGCATTTGTCAAAATCAAAATCTTCTGCGGTAAGTGCCAGTAGTTCCCCCATTCGGATACCGCACCAGTAAAGCATTTCAAATGCGTAATAAGACTGCGGTTTATCCATCATGGCATCTGCAAATTTCAGATATTCTTCCTTTGTCCAGAACAGCATTTCCTTATGTTCCTCTGAACCCATTGTGCCTGCTTTCTGTGCTGGATTGCTTGTAAGGTGATAGAACCTTACTGCATGATTAAATATGGCACTAAGCTGTGCATGAATGGTTTTCAGATAGGTGGGAGCGTATGGATTGCCCGATGCGTCCCGATATGCAAGAAGTTCATTCTGCCATGCGATAATGTCCTTTGGCTCGATTTCTTCCATCTTGCGTTTCCCAAAGTAGGGAACTATCTTGGTTCGTATCACATGACCTTTCGATTCCCATGTGTTTTCTTTCACACGTTTCTTCTTATCTGTCTCATAGATTTCAAAAAAGCTCTCAAAGGTCATATCCAGTTTAGAACCTTTCTTTAGCAATTCCTCTCGTTCCCACATCTGGGCTTCTCTTTTGGTGGTAAAACCACGTTTCTGTGTCTGTTTGCGTTCGCCCTGCCAGTCTGTGTAGCGGAATACGACACGCCATTTGTCTCCGTCTTTATATACAGCCATCTAATCACTTCCTTTCCGTTTATTCGC
>CAZUEH010000021.1:2070-20513 GCA_964619315.1 uncultured Oscillospiraceae bacterium
TTTGAAAAAATTGGGTATTTACTCTGCCATTTACAGTGAGATACCCTAACTGTCGCATTTCCTCATTGAGCTGCTTCACAACCTTATAAGCGTAGGACTTTGAAACGCCCAATTCGTCAGCTACTTCCTGAACAGTCATAAATGTTTTGTTCTCCATGTGGTTTCCTCCTTATATTGTATTCTTAAACTAATTTGTTTAAGTTCTTGTATTGGTATCATACTAAACATTTTAAGTTAAGTCAATAGGCTTGCAAGAAAATAATTAACTTTTTTTGTTTAAGTTCACGTTGCTATCTATATTCTCCTGTGTTATACTAGCTATAGCAAATAAGTTTAGTATGTAAAGGAGAATGATTATGGCAATCGGTCAACGCATTCGCTTTTTTCGTAACAGAAAAGGAATGACACAAAAACAGTTAGGCGAAATACTCGGTTTTCTTGGAAAGACTTCTGACGTCCGCATGGCACAGTATGAATCAGAAGCCCGAACACCGAAACAAGACCTTTTAAAGGAAATGGCTGGTATTCTTGGTGTCAGTCCTTACGCACTCAACGTACCAGATATTGATACCTACTTTGGTCTGATACACACCCTTTTTGCCTTAGAAGATATGTACGGTATGAAAATTGATAAGATTGATGGAGAACTCTGTCTGCATCTTGATAAATCCGTTGTTTCCTCTGGTTCTACGCTTTACGATATGCTTGAATCATGGCAGAAGCAGTCTGCTAAACTGGAAGCAGGAGAAATCACAAAGGAAGAATATGACGAATGGCGGTACAAGTACCCAGAGTTTGAAACTTCCCATCATTTTGCAAAGGTTATTCCGCAAGGGCTTAGTGATATGCTCATGGATGCATTGAAGAAAGAAGAAGCAAAAGAGAAAAAAGAAACAAATAAAAGAAAGAAGAAATGAGCATAAAAATAACCTTACCGATTTTCATTGTTGTTGAAAATCAGTAAGGTTTTCTTATGTCTATTTAAGATAAAATTATTCTTTGAATGAGAGCCAAATGTTGCCAAATCGTTGCCACAACTTAAACAAATTTGTTTGGAAGTCGCATAAACACTGGGTTCTTTGAAGCGTCTAAATCACTCAAACTCAATAGTCCCAACTGGCTTTGGTGTCAAATCGTAAAGGACACGGTTGACTCCATCCATTTCGTGAGTTATACGCTCAGTTATATGCTGTAGCAGCGCGAAAGGCACGTCTTCAACTGTAGCTGTCATTGCGTCTATAGTGTTAACCGCACGGATTATTACAGGGTACGCATATGTACGAGCACCGTTCTTGACGCCAACAGACTTGAAGTCAGGAACTGCTGTAAAGTATTGCCACACCTTGCCTTCTAAGCCGTTTTTAGCAAATTCTTCTCTAAGAATAGCATCGGATTCTCTTACCAATTCCAATCTGTCACGAGTGATTGCACCGAGGCAACGAACGCCAAGGCCTGGGCCTGGGAAAGGCTGACGATAAACCATGTTATCAGGAAGGCCGAGGGCCTTTCCTACTATACGAACCTCATCTTTATACAAAAGCTTTACAGGTTCAACTAGTTCAAACTGTAAGTCGTCAGGTAAGCCACCTACATTGTGGTGGGCTTTTACGCCGTCGTCACTTTCTAATATGTCTGGGTAGATTGTTCCTTGCGCAAGGAATTCTATTCCATCTAGTTTGCGGGCCTCTTCTTCAAATACTCTAATGAACTCGGCTCCGATAATTTTTCTTTTCTTTTCAGGCTCTTCGACACCTGCCAATTTGCCCAAAAATCTATCTACTGCATCTACATAAACTAAGTTGGCACTCATCTGGTCGCGGAAAACCTCAACAACCTGTTCAGGTTCGCCTTTGCGCAGAAGCCCGTGGTTTACGTGTACACATACTAATTGCTTGTCGATTGCCTTTATCAGAAGCGCCGCTACTACAGAAGAGTCAACGCCACCGGAAAGAGCCAGCAAAACTTTTTTATTTCCTACTTGCTTTTTTATTTCTTCAACCTGCTGAGCTACAAAAGCCTCCGCAAGTTCAAGATTATTTATACGAGCCATATTTTCAGGTCTTTTATTGCTATCCATAGTTAGTCTCCTTACTTGATTACGTTACTTGAAGAATCTTTGAGTATTACGTCGTGGGCTCCACCTTCTACGATTGAAGTCGCAGAAACCAAAGTGATTTTAGCGGTTTCTTGAAGTTCCTTGATTGAAAGGGCTCCACAGTTGCACATGGTGGATTTTACCTTTGTCAAAGATAGGTTCACGTTATCATGTAAAGACCCTGCATATGGAACATAGGAGTCAACGCCCTCTTCGAATTTCATGCGAGGGTCGCCGCCTAAATCGTAACGCTGCCAGTTTCTAGCACGGCTTGAGCCTTCGCCCCAATATTCCTTAACGTAGTTACCGTTAACATTTAATTTGTTTGTTGGAGATTCGTCAAAACGCGCAAAATATCTACCTAACATCAGGAAGTCTGCTCCCATTGCAAGTGCTAATGTCATGTGGTGGTCATAAACGATTCCGCCGTCTGAGCAAATTGGGATGTAAATTCCTGTTTCTTCAAAGTATTCATCTCTAGCAGTTGCTACTTCTATTACAGCAGTAGCCTGCCCACGTCCGATACCCTTTTGCTCACGGGTTATGCAGATTGAACCGCCGCCGATTCCTATTTTAATAAAGTCTGCACCAGCTTCTGCTAAAAATCTGAAGCCTTCTCTATCTACTATATTTCCTGCGCCGATTTTAACATCTTCGCCATATTTTGATCTTATCCATGCAATGGTGTCAGCTTGCCACTGACTGAAGCCTTCGGAACTATCTATACAAAGTACATCAACTCCAGCTTCAATTAAAGCGGGAACTCTTTCCTCGAAATCTCTTGTGTTTATACCTGCGCCGACAATGTATCTCTTATCCGCGTCCAAAATTTCATTAGGGTTGGATTTGTGTGAGTCATAGTCCTTGCGGAAAACGAAATGGCTCAATCTTCTATTCTCATCTATAATAGGCAATGCGTTTAGCTTGTTGTCCCAAAGGATATCGTTAGCTTCGCTTAGGGAAATGCCTGTCTTGCCATAAATAAGCTTTTCAAATGGTGTCATGAATTCGCTAATCTTAGTGTTAGGATCCATTCTGCTTACTCTGTAATCTCTGCTTGTTACAAGGCCTACGATTCTGCCTTCAGCTGTTCCATCATCAGTAATTGCGATTGTGCTGTGGCCTTTTAGTGCCTTTAGTTTTAATACATCTTCCAAAGTTTGGTCTGGTCTCAAGTTTGAATCGCTAGTAACAAATCCTGCTTTGTGTGACTTAGCTCTGCGTATCATTGCTGCTTGGCTTTCGATTGTCTGGGAGCCAAAAATAAAAGAAATCCCACCTTCCTTTGCAAGTGCAATAGCCATTTTATCATCAGAAACAGCCTGCATTACCGCAGAAACCAATGGAATATTAGTTGTTATCTTAGGTTCTTCACCTCTTTTAAATTTTGTGATTGGTGTCTTTAGCGACACGTTATCAACGCTGCAGTCTTTGCTGGAATAACCTGGTACTAGCAAATACTCGTTGAATGTCCTGGATGGTTCATTAAAGTAGTGGGCCATTTGTTGTTCTCCTTTCTGATAATTCACTCAATTTATAGAAAAATGGACGGTTGTAAAAAGGCCTACCGCCCGCGTATATTTTCCGTTTATTTTACACTATTTTGCCGAAACTTGCAAGGTCATAATCAAAATCTCTTCTGTATTTCTTTCGGCATAAGTCCACCTTCGGCTCGAACAAAAATGGCCTATTATATTATACCCTCGACATCACCCTCAACATGTCTGGTATATTGCACCTTCCATCTCACTCTCAACACGTCTATCATATTGCACCTTTCATATCCCCATCGAATAACCCATCGCACTGCACCCTACTTTCCCACTAAAAAATCGATACCTTGAAAAAGGTATCGACGCTTTTATCCTTGCCAGTTTTGTACGGTTTGGCTCAACCTCTTTTAATGCTGCTTTTATACGGTGCAGCAAACCTCTTTGACAGTGCTGGTTTTTTTGAGGTTCAGCGTAACCTCTTTTACGGTGCTGGTTTTATACGGTTCAGCGCAACCTCTTTATACATCTATGTTACACTATTTCACACAAAAAGCAATAGTTTTTATTTTTAGGCCGCCCCACTAAAAAACCACAAGAGTCCTTGACGAACCCTTGTGGCAATTTGGTTATGCTTTAATTTTACGGTTTGTAGCCGGAATTACATCATTCCGCCCATGCCTCCCATTTGTCCACCCATTGGAGGCATTGCAGGAGTTTCTTCCTTTATATCAACAATTCCTGCTTCTGTTGTCAACAACATTGCTGATGCTGATGCAGCATTCTGTAATGCGGATCTAGTAACCTTAGCAGGGTCTACGATTCCTGCTTCAATCATGTCTACATACTCTTCCTTGAAAGCGTCAAGACCTACACCCTTAGCACTCTTCTTAACTTCTGCTACTACTACGCTGCCTTCAAGGCCTGCGTTTTCAGCAATCTGACGAATAGGTTCTTCAAGAGCTCTTTGAATTATTGCAGCTCCTGTTTTTAGGTCTCCTGATAGAGTCTCAACAAAATCAGCAACTACAGGAATAGTGTTTGCTAGTGCAACTCCACCGCCTGCAACGATACCTTCCTCAACACCTGCTTTGGTAGCATTGAGAGCATCTTCTATTCTTAACTTGCGTTCTTTAAGTTCTGTTTCTGTAGCAGCACCAACCATGATAACTGCAACTCCACCAGCTAACTTAGCAAGTCTTTCTTGAAGCTTTTCTCTGTCAAACTCAGAAGTAGTTTCTTCGATTTGTGCTTTTAGGCTGTTGATTCTTGCTTTTACATCGTCGTTGTCGCCATTGCCGCTTACGATAACTGTGTTATCTTTGTCGATTTTAACAGTAGCAGCTGTGCCAAGCATATCAAGAGTAACTTCTTTAAGTTCGTAGCCAAGGTCTGTAGCGATAACTGTACCGCCTGTAAGAACAGCAATGTCTTCCAACATAGCCTTTCTTCTTTCGCCGTAGCCAGGGGCTTTAACAGCAACTACATCGATAATGCCTCTTAGTTTGTTCACAACTAATGTCGCAAGGGCTTCGCCTTCAACATCTTCTGCAATTACTAAGAGCTTACGCCCTTGCTGCATTACTTGTTCAAGTAATGGAACTAATTCCTGTATATTAGAAACTTTTTTGTCAGTAATTAAGATCAATGGATTTTCAAGAGTTGCTTCCATTTTTTCTGTATCGGAAACCATGTATGCTGACAAATATCCTCTATCAAACTGCATACCCTCTACTACTTCGAGAGTAGTTCCTAGGCTCTTGGATTCTTCAACTGTGATTACTCCATCTTTGCCTACTTTTTCCATAGCTTCTGCAATTAGCTCTCCGATTTTTTCATCGTTAGCTGAAACGGATGCAATCTGTGCTATGGATTCTTTAGTTTCAACAGGCTTTGCAATCTTGCTGATTTCTGCAACAGCAACATCTACTGCTTCTTGAATACCCTTTTTTAATTCCATAGGGTTTGCGCCTGCTGCAACGTTCTTGAATCCTTCTTTGATTATGATTTGAGCTAACAATGTTGCTGTAGTAGTTCCGTCACCAGCTACATCGTTAGTTTTGGAAGCCACTTCTTTGACAATCTGTGCTCCCATGTTTTCTACGGAATCTTCTAATTCGATTTCCTTAGCTATAGTTACACCATCATTAGTGATAAGCGGTGAACCGAAAGCTTTGTTTATAAGTACATTACGACCCTTAGGCCCCATTGTTATTTTCACTGCATCTGCAAGCTGGTCTACCCCTGATTGAAGTTTACGTCTTGCTTCTTCTCCATAATAAATATCTTTTGCCATTTTTTACCCCTCCCTATTATTCGATAACTGCTAAAATTTCGCTCTGGTGCATGATTGTATATTCTTCACCTTCGTACTTGATTTCTGCGCCGCCGTATCTAGCAAACACTACTTTGTCTCCAACTTTTAATTCCATGTCTACATCTTTAGTTCCAGGTCCTACAGCTACTACTTCTGCAACCTGTGGCTGCTCTTTCGCTGAGCTTGTCAAAATTAAACCGCCTTGGGTTTTCTCTTGAGCTTCTACTTTTTTTATGACGATTCTGTCACCTAACGGTTTGATTCCTATCATTGCATTTACCTCCGTAAAATCATTATACTTTTTCGTTGGCACTCATTATCTTAGAGTGCTAACATAATTTATTATACTCGTATCAATTTTGTTGTCAAGGGGGTATTTGGAATTTTCACATAAACCACATCAAAGCCCTCTTATATAGTAGAACAGGTATTGCTGGGCGATTCCTCCATACTCACCAAAGTGCTCTTTGGCATAGGCATCCATGGCTTTTACATTTCTTTCTTCGATGTCATAAAGCCTATTCATTACCCGTCTCATCCACACGTCTATGGGGAAAGCCTCCGTTCTTGCAAGACCGAATAGCGATATGCACGATGCCACTTTTGGACCCACTCCGCAAAACTCTTGCAGTTCCTGAATCGGTTCTTCTGACGCCACCAGTCTTTTTTTGACAGCCTCTGCTCCACCTTGCTCAAGAATTTGTTTTGCCATCTTAATTAAGTAAGGGCCTCTATAGCCTAGTCGTACACTTGCTAAATCTTCAGGTTCAAGTTTTGCCAAATCTTCTGGCTCTGGCATAGCAAAGTACTCTTTGCCTTCGTATTCGCCTATTTTCTTTCCAAACTGACAGCACAGCGCTTCTATACAGCCCTTTATTCTAGGTATATTGTTGTTTTGAGAAATTATGAAAGACACCGTGGTTTCCCAAAAGCCCTGTTTTAGAATCCTTATGCCATACCCATATTTAGCCGCTTTCTTTAACACTGGATCGTTCTTGGTCAATATTTTTTTAATTTCACCATAATCTGTGTCCATGTCCAAATAGGATTTCCAAATGCTTTCAAAATCTTCTTGGCTACAGTTGTCAATTGTAAGGGTGTCTGCTTCAAGGCTCATCTTGACGATTTTATCCATAGCAGTTCCGATGTAGCTGCCGTCTTCTTGTCTTTGCCACCTAAAACATTGACCGCAATCGAATATATGGTCCAGCTGAAAATCTTTTACGTTTTCAATTATATGCTGCATAAAATTCCTCTAATTGATTCCTTTAACTTCTAACTCTACTTCAGAAACATTAAAGGCAGTCATTTTTTCCACTTGCTCTTCAACATTCTTTTGGAACTCTTTTGCCGAAGGCCAAACAGGATATCCTGCTCTTATTTTTACTACGATCTTTAGCTTATATGTTTCCGGCTTAGGTGTATGGGAAATGTATATCACTCGCCCTATGGAAGTGGTCTGGTGAGCCAAACACATAACTATGTCATCAATTACTTTTTCCGCTACGAAATATTCTCCCATATAACTGTATGCTGGTCTAACTACAGTTCTTTCCGCGGCAGCTCCCTGATCTTTGCCTCTAAAGATTCTTAGTGGGTCCATAAAGTATCCCGCAAAGGTTCTCTTAAGCTGCAATGATGGGGCTGGTATAACATGCTTTCCGTGTTCATGCCTTTGCTCTCTGGCCGCTTCTCGCTCTTCAACTGTGGTAATGTCTTCTATATGTACTCTTCGAGGACTGTCAGCTGGTAGCGCGGTTAAGCCTAGCCTATTTATGATTTTGTCTGTCATTCGATCACTAGTGCCCAAAACAAGTATAGACTGTGGGTTTTCTTTTTTTATGGCTTCCACCACTTGGTCTCGTCTTTCATCATTAAAAAACAAGGCCGTTTTAACCGCCCCTATTTTGGTTTCTTCACGCTTAGCAGAAGTACCGGCGAGCACACTATTTTTATATATAAAAAGTCCGTCGTCGATTATTGCCTCTATATTAAGTTTTTTGCACACATTCATTGCGTGAAAGCTCTTTCCTGTGCCGCTTTTTCCTACAAGAGTATATACTTCCATAACAAACTCCTTAAATATTTTTCACTTTACTATTATAACCCATTCTGCTATAATTGTGTAATAAAAGATATCTTTTAATTAGGAGGAATTTAATTATGGCTTACAAAATTACAGACGCTTGCATTTCTTGCGGAGCTTGCGCGTCAGAATGCCCTGTAGATGCTATCACAGAAGGCGAAAACATTTATGTAGTTGACGCTGATGCTTGCATCGACTGTGGATCTTGCGCTGACGTTTGTCCTGTAGATGCACCAGTAGAAGGTTAATTAAAACATTATAATTAGCTAACAAAAACGGCTTAGTTTTATACTAAACCGTTTTTTATTTGCCTCGTCCTATCAGGCGTGAGCTATGGCGAAGCGGAAAGAGTCAAACAGCCGTTTTGAGTGGCTACCCCGTTGGCTTTGGGTATACGAACTCTAAGAGCTATGAATACGCACTAGTTTTATCTGCCTCTGCTCACTAAAAAATCGGCCTAGCAAAGCCTAAGCCGATTTCATTTTTTATCTATTCTGCGCCGCTCATGTAATAAACTAAGGCATGTAAGCTGTCGCTCATGTGTACGTTTTCTACTGCGATTTCTTCAGGTAGGTCTAAGTCCACTGCTGTAAGGTTCCATACGCCTTTGATTCCTGCATCCACAACCGTGTCTGCAACTATCTGAGCTTTTTCTGATGGAACAGTTATTACTGCGATGTCTACGCTTTCCTTTTCAACAAAGTCGCGTAGGGACTTGCAAGACATTACCTGGGCATCTTTGAATTGAACGTCTTTGATGATTTGTTTTACGTCAAATATTCCTACTATGTGAAAGTTCGGTTCGTTGTTGTAGACATAGCTCGCCATGGCTTGCCCTAAACGTCCGTAACCTATTACTACCATCTTGTAAGTTTTGTTAAGTCCGAGTATTCCGCCTATTTCTTCGTGAAGGTTGTTTACGCTATATCCGTATCCTTGCTGTCCGAAGCCACCAAAATTGTTTAAGTCCTGGCGAATCTGTGATGCTGTGTACCCAATAAGGGAACTTAGGTCCTTAGATGATATTTTTTCTGTGCCCTTTTTTTCAAGCTCTTTTAAATATCTTCTATATCTTGGCAACCTTCTTATTACTGCCTTTGAAATTTGCTTATCTTTCATATGTTGCTTCGCCTCTTCTTTCTTCTAGAATTTATGTAATCGGTCTCCCGTACATGCTCTAATGGAAAACCCGCGTTTGAGTTCGCGGGTCAAAATTGCCATTAAGTTTAGAAGACTATTTTGCATCCTCAACATACTTAACCAAATCTCTTACTGTCTGGAATGTTTCAGCCTCTTCATCTGGTATTTCAATTGCATACTCATCTTCGATCGCCATGATAATCTCTACAGCATCCAATGAATCTGCAGAAAGGTCCTTCATCATGTTTGTGTCCATTGTTACTTCTGATTCATCAACCTGCAACTGTTCTATAATTATTTCCTTAATCTTCTCAAAAATCATTTTAAGCCTCCAATCTTTTGTCTACTAAATAAGACTACGGTTATTATAAGTTCTTTTGCCCTCCATTGCAAGGGGGTTTTTGTGGTATTTGTGAAAATTTCTTCAGAAATTTCATTCTAAGGAAAGCCATTCCTCCAAAGCCTGGTCATGTTTTTCCTTTGATTCGGCCAACTTGTCTCCCATTTCTTCTAAAAGCTGGTAGTTTAAAACGTTTTCCGGTTTACACATTTCCAGTTCGAGATGCTGAATTTGTTCTTCCAGACTAGCAATTTCTCCTTCAAGAGCTTCTTTGCGACGAGTCAATCTGCGTTGCTCTGCATCAGCCTTTTTATTGAGAATTCGCTGTTCCTCTGGGGAAATCCAACGTTCTTCACCCGATTTGTTGGCTTTTTCCTCAGCCATGCCCTCTAAGTATTTTTTGCCCGACTGAATGTCTGCCTTTTTTTCCATGTAATAGTCGTATTTGCCCATGTACTCGACAATTCCGTCAGCAGTAAGCTCCAAAATTCTGTCTGGAATTCTCTGCAAGAAATATCTATCATGGGAAACTATCAAAGCGGTTCCCGGAAATTCAGCTAGTGCTTCTTCGAAAACTTCCTTAGACTCAATGTCCATATGGTTTGTTGGTTCGTCAAGAAGCAGTGTGTTTGCTCCCCCTAACATGAGTTTCAATAGGGCAAGTCTAGCCTTTTCTCCGCCGCTTAAATCACCAACCCTCAAAAAAACATCGTCATTGCGAAATAGGAATCTGCCAAGAACAGACCTCATCTGTGTGTCTGAATAAAGGCGATAGGTTGCTTTCATTTCTTCCAGCACAGTATTGCTGCCGTTTAGCAACATCTGTCCTTGATCATAGTAGCCAAAGGTTACATTATGCCCGATTTTTATTCTTCCATCCTCAGGAGAAAGTTCCTGTAACAGCATTTTTAGAAGAGTGGTTTTGCCAACGCCATTCTGTCCGACGATACATATCTTTTCGCCTTTTTTAATATCCATATTAACATGATCAAATAGGAATTTTTTGTGAGACCCGTGACCAAAGGATTTTTTTAGATTTTCCACAAAGAGGACATCATTGCCTGACTGAAACTCCTGATTGAATTGTATCTTGAGTTTCCCTTCTTCTCCTTGTGGTTTGTTGATCTTTTCCAGAGCATCGAGGCGCTTTTCACGAGACTTGGCACGTTTGGCCAAATGCTCCGTTCCTCTTTCTTTCATGCTACGGATTATATTTTCCTGCCTTGCTATTTCTCGCTGTTGGTTGTTATATGCCCTGATTTCGGCTTCTCTCAATTGTCTTTTTTTCTCGGAAAAAGCATCATAATTGCCCTCATAAGTGCGCAGTGTGTGATGCTCGATTTCGAAAATTCTGTTAACCGTTTGATTTAGAAAGTATCTGTCATGTGAAACTATTACAATACTTCCTTTGTATGAAGAAAGATATTGTTCAAGCCATTTGAGGGTTCCTATATCTAAATGGTTAGTAGGTTCGTCTAGTATGAGTAATTCTGGCTTTTCTAGCAGCAATGCTGCCAATGCCAGTCTTGTCTTTTCTCCACCAGAAAGTGACTCTACCTTTTTGTCGTAAAATTCTGGGCCAAAGGCCATGGAATTAAGGATTCCTATTATTTCTGATTTGTATGTATATCCGCCTTTTCTGTCATAATCCTGTTGGAGTTGATCCAGCTTATAGATGAGTTTTTCATCTGTTGGGTTTTGAGCGACATCCTCTGCCGTGTCTGCTATTTGCTGTTCGAGAAGCTTAAGAGGCTCAAATATGCTTTGGATTTCGTCCATAAGAGTGTTCTGCGGATTAAAGTTATCTCTTTGTTTGAGGTATCCAATCCTCATGCCCGAGGCAACGAAAAACTGTCCCTCGTCGGCTTTTAGCTCTCCTGTAATCATATTTAGGAGAGTGGTTTTGCCAGCTCCATTTCTGCCAACAAGTCCTACTCTGTCTCCTGAGTTTATATGAAAATCAACACCTTGGATTATTACATCCGTGCCGTATACTTTTGTTAAATTACTTGCTGATAAAACTACCATCTTTTGCTCCTAAAGAGGAAGGTTCGCATAAACGTCCATATCAAGGTCACTTCTATGGCCTTCCTTGTATTTGTAATACGCCGCACATCCTATCATTGCTGCATTGTCTGTGCATAGGATAGGTGAGGGTACATAAAGTTCTATATTATTGTCTTTGCAACCTTTTTCAAGATTTGCTCTCAATGCTGAATTGGCTGCAACGCCTCCTGCAAGTACCAGTTTATTGTAGCCCATCTCCTTGGTTGCCATTACTGATTTTTGTACTACAACATCGATTACCGCCTGCTGAAAGCTTGCTGCAACATCTGCTTTATTGATTTCTTTTCCACCTTGTTTTGCCGTATTGATATAGTTTAGCACTGCGGTTTTAAGTCCACTGAAGCTAAAATCAAAGCTGTCTTTTTCTAACAAAATTCGTTTGAACTTGATTGCGTCAGGATCGCCTTCTTTGGCCAGTTTGTCTATTTTAGGACCCCCTGGGTATCCCAAGCCTAAAACTCTTGCGACCTTATCGTAAGCCTCGCCTGCTGCATCATCCCTAGTTGCCCCTATTACCTGACAATCCGTATAGCTGGTCATCTTAGCTATGTTAGTATGCCCACCACTGATTATAAGTGCAGTGAAAGGAGGTTCCAGCTTTTCAAATTCAATAAAGTTTGCAGATATGTGCCCCATTATGTGATGAACTTCAATAATCGGAATACCTGCACCATAGGCAACTGACTTAGCTGTGGCCACACCAATTAGAAGTGCTCCCACAAGTCCTGGCCCATTAGTAACACCTATAAGGTCTATGTCCTTCAAAGTTACGTCAGCTTCCTTCAATGCGCAATCCATAACATGGTTTATATTTTCCAAATGATGTCTTGCTGCGATTTCTGGAACTACCCCGCCGTAGTCTTTGAAAATATCTATTTGTGATGATATGACATTTGACAAAACTTCACGGCCATCGGCTACAATAGCGATTGCTGTTTCGTCACAACTTGATTCAAATGCCATGGTCAAAAACTTTCCGTTTTTCATCTTATTCTCTCCACATGATTAGGGCATCCTCCCCATCATCCTCATAGTACCCTTTTCTTTCGCCTACAATCTTAAATTGAAAATTGCTGTAAAGCTCAATTGCTGGAAAATTGCTTTTTCTCACCTCGAGAGTGTATCTAGTCAATCCGCTGCTTTGGCCGATTTTCAAAATGTTCTCCAAAAGAAGCGTGGCAACGTGCTGTCCTCTATATTCGGGTAATACTGCCACGTTGGTTATATGGCCTTCATCTATTATGCCCCATATTCCTGCATAACCGACAACTTTATCGTCTACTTCTGCCACCATGTATATGGCAAGCTTGTTTTCCGCTATATCGTGATGTATTGATTCATAAGACCATGGCTGGGAAAAGCAGATTTTTTCCAAATCGCTTATTGGCGTTGCGTCTTTTCCCTCTGCTTGTCTAATGATAAATTGAGACATAGTTAACCTCTTTTTTAAGATTTAGAAGTGATGTTAAGCTCTCCCGCTTCAAGTTTTTGCTGTGCTTCTGCTTTTCTCATATAGTCTGGCATTAGTTCATTGTATGCTAACACTTGACCTTTTTGAATTTTTTCAAGGGCAGCTAAGCCTACTGATGCTCCGTCTTGATATCTAGTTTGCTCCTCGCAAAAATAAAAATCTTTTTGGAGTTCATAATTTGCCTCGCCCAAAATATCTATTATTTCTTTTTCATAAGCATCTATGCCGTCACCGAAAAATTGAACCTTAAGTCCTTTTGGGAGCACTTCTTTTTTTAACACTTCAAGGACATCAACAAGCATATATGCTCCTCCGTCCATAAACCCGTCTACGATGCCATATACTTGGCCTCTACGGGCGTTTATGATTCCACAGGCAACTACCCCTTCTTGGGCTCTCGCCTCTGGCTTAAAGCAAAACGCGTCTAAGGTTCCTACCCCTACTAAAGGCACTTCCAACACCTGGCCTAACGCTCTCGCTGTAGTAACACCTATTCTAACTCCCGTAAAAGATCCGGGACCTTTGGAAGCCACTATAAAATCAAGCTCTGATTTATCAACCATAGCCTCTTCCAAAAGTTCCTTGATCAATGGTGTCAAATCACGCAAGTGATTTTTCTGATCTGTGGAATTCTTTACATTTAATATTTGGTTTTCTTTTAAAAGAGCTACGGAGCAAAGTGGCCCCGTAGTCTCAATCGCTAAAATGTACATTTGTAAATTCTTTCCTCTTCTGTTTTGCCGTATTGAATGTATATATACAAAGAATCCTCGGGAAGTACTGTTTCTACCATGTCTGCCCATTCTACCACGCAAAGCCCGTTCCCGTCAAAATATTCCTCTGCCCCTATATTAAGCAGTTCTTCTGGATCGCCTATTCTGTAGACATCAAAATGATACAAAGGGATTCGCCCACTGTGATACTCCTTCATTATATTGAAGGTGGGGCTACTTAGCCTCTCGTCAACGCCAAGTCCTTGGGCAATATACTTGGTGAGAGTGGTTTTGCCTGTTCCTAAATCGCCTACAAGGGCAATAACCTGACCTGCCCTTGCATTGCGACCTAATTCTAAACCAAAAGTCTTTGTATCTTCTTCATTTTTAATTGTCAGAATTCTTTTCGTTTCCATACACTCTTCTATTTTTCTTTGTGCAAAAATGGTGAGATTCTCTTGTAGAGTACAAATGTTACTATACTGTTTATGCCTGCCTTAACCATGTTAAAGAGCAAAATGAATGGCATTAGCTCCATGATTGCCGCAAGAGGCATTCCTGTGAACATTGGCGTAATAACCATGTTGGCAAAGAACATCACTACGGTCATAGCCAGAGTTCCTGCTATTAATCCGATTACTGCGGCTTTTTTAGTCTTATTTTTTCTATAAATAAGTCCTGCCACCAATACTAATACAGAAGTAGCTATAATGTGCATGATGATTCCATACATGCCGCTAGCTGCACTTACGGTTAGTCCTTGAATTATAGATGTAACTATTGTAAGGACGATACCCGCTACAGGTCCAAAAGCAAATCCTCCTATTAGAATAGGAATATCCGCCGGGTCATACTCCAAGAACGCCACTGCCGGAAAAATCGGGAAGTGGATTATCACAACGAGTACGATAGAAAGTGCCACAAGCATGGCCATTTTTGCGAGCTTTACGCTCTGTGTTTTTTGATTGTTCATAACAAAATTCCTTTCTTTTTATGAAACTTAGATTAAAAGGAATCTGTCAGGAAATAAGGAAAGCCTTGATACAATTAAAATATCAAGGCTCTACAAATTGCATACCGGTTACTTAAAATAACTGTGCTGTTTGTGTTTCTCCCATCCGGACTATACCGTCGGTTTGGGAATTACACCCAATCAACGCGACAATGAATTCGTTTGAATCATCGCCTCGCTCGCGGACTATCACCGCCGGTGAGGAATTTCACCTCGCCCTGAAACAGATTGCATATTTACTCAATCATTATAGCCTTCTGATGAGAGTTTGTAAATAGCCTCGGCATAAATTTTTGTCATTAACTTAAATTTTTCTAAATCCATGTACTCGTCTTTTTGATGCATAACATCTTCTTGCCCCGGAAATAAAGCTCCATATGCTATCACACCAGGTGTTGCTCTAGCATAGGTGCCGCCCCCTATTACCAAAGGCTGAGAGTCCGTATCCCCAGTCTCCTTTTGGTAGATTTCCATCATCGTCTTAATCATCGGATTTTGTGGATCTACATAGATAGGATCTTTGCTGTCTTCCTTAATCAGCCCCATGTTGTACTTAGCCAAGATCGGCATGATAGGCTCAAAGACCTGCTCTTCTGTGCAAGTAACAGGGTATCTTATGTTAATGGTCAGTTTGCCGGCTTCTTTGCCGATTTCTGCCATTCCAACGTTAAACACCAAGTTCCCTGACGGCTCATCCTTAAGGTTTATTCCAAGATTCTCTCCGTCAAGACAAAACCCTATATACTGATTATAGAAACTTATAAAGTCATTTTGGTCATCGTTGACAAAATTAAGTCTTTCTAAAAAGTCTATCATTATGGAAATCGCATTGAGTCCTTTTTCTGGTTTTGCCCCATGGGCTGCAACACCAGTTGATGTTATTTCTAAAGATTTGCCTATTCCTTTGAAGTTTAGCTTGTAGCCTGTTTCTTCGCGGTAAGCAACAATTTTATCTTTAACCTCGTCGTATTGTTCAGGATTTTTACTGTTTACTATTACCCTACAAGCGTCAGCCACACTGTTTGGTGCTGTGCCGCCTTTGAGGGAGCGAAGTTCTAATCCATCAGATGGGAACTTTCCGAATTTTTTGGCAAAGTCAAAAATAAGCAGACCTTTCTCTCCGTTTATAAGGGGAAAATCCGCATCTGGCGTAAACCCAAAGTCAGGGCGCTGCTCTTTGGAAAAATAATAGTCCATACCTTTCCAATTAGTTTCTTCATCCAACCCCAAAATCAATCTAATGGTATGAAGTGGCTTATATCCCGAATCTTTGAGCGCTTTCATTGCATAAAGACACGAAATTATAGGGCCTTTGTTATCAGTAGTCCCTCTTCCGTATAGTTTACCATCAACGATTTCTCCACCATAAGGCTCATGACTCCAACCACTTCCTGCTGGTACTACATCAAGGTGCCCTATTATGGCCATAATTTTATCGCCTGTTCCTTCAAAGTCTATATGTCCACCATAGTTATCTACGTTTTTGACTTGAAATCCCATTTCTTTTGCCATTGCAAGGGTTGCTTCAAGAGCTTCTTGAATCCCCTGCCCGAAAGGAAATACGCTCTTATCCTTGCCAATATAGCTTTCGCCCTCCTCGCTGTTAATCCGAACAGCTTTTTGGAGAGCGAAAATCATTTCTTCGTTATTTTGTTCAAGGTGTTTCTTGAATTCCATTACTGAATGGCCTCAACACCTTTGATTTCAGGATAGCTTTCTCTGATTATTTTTTCAACTACGTTTTTAAGAGTCATCTGTGCGCCTGGGCATCCTGCACAATGTCCCTTAAGTCTTACTTTTACGATGTTGTCCGCTGTTAATTCAACAAACTCAATGTCTCCGCCATCTCTCTGCAAAAACCCTCTGATTTGGCCTATAGCATCTTTGATCTTTTGTTCCATTATGTTTTCTCCTTAGTTATTATAAAGTGAGCCTTCTTGAATTTTGCCTTTTAATATATAATTGACGGTTACCTCTTTGGTAGCCTCATTAGTTCCTCTATAACTTATTACCCCAGAAGCGCCTTCAAAATCATTTAGATTTGCTAAACAATCTCTAATAGCTTTGCCCGTTGGAATACCAGTCTCCTGCGCTTTTTCCCATTCCTCTTTGGCACCTTTTGTAGCAGCGTCAGTATTCATCAAGTTAGTAACTTCCTCTTCGCTAAGTGCCATAGTTCCATCATAAGCTCTTTGTATAGCTGTTAGTGCCATCAAGTATGAGTCATATGCAACAGCAGTTGCTGCTGTAGGTTCTGCATCTTCTCCATATTTAGCCTTATATGCTTTAATGAAAGTTTCCGACATCTTTGTCGAGTGAATTTTGACATTAAAGTCTGATGTATATGCAATGTTAAGTTTTTCGCTAGATTGGACGGACTTCAAGAACTTTGCGTCATCCCAAATGCTAGTTCCAACATATAAAACATTTGTCAACTTAGCCTCTTCTGCCTGTTTCAAGAAGTCGATTGATATAGAGGGTGAAACATCAAGAAATACTGTGTTTGCGCCACTCTCTTTGATAGCCTCTAATGTTTCAGTATAGTCTTTCGAATTTGTAGCAAGTCTAAAACTACCTACTACGCTTTCGTTGTTTTCTGTCGATACTTTGATTCTATCTGTAAATCTTTTGATTGTCGGAGTTGCTGCATCGTCTCCAGAAACTTTAACTGTAGCTACTGTTGGCTGAGCTTGTTTATCTAGCACAAACTGAGCCAAAGTCTCTCCCTGCATTTCTTCAGAGAAGGTTGCGCAGAAATAGTACGGATTGTTTACAGTTATCAATGGGTTAGTACTGGTTATTGCAATGGCAGGAATATTGCTAGCCTTTACTGCATCACCTGCAATCAAAGTAACCGTGTTGCCGTAGCTTCCAAGTATTACGGATGGTTGCTGTGCAACGAGCTCATCAATAGCAGTTTGAGCAGAGTCCATGTTTGACTGGTTGTCTGCGTAAACAAGCTCTACCTTTTTGCCCGCCACTTCAGGATGGAGTTCATGAGCCAGTTCAATTCCGATTCGCTCTTGGTCTCCTTGCTCCTTATATTTGCCTGACAAAGGTTCATATACCCCTATCTTGATTGTTCTCTCTTTTTTTGTTGTAGTTTCGGCTTTGCTGTCTGAAAAGAATGCATTCTTAAAGTTATTAAAAGTAGTGCATCCCGTAGTCATACAAACTATCAGGCCTAAGCTAATTATTATACTTAACTTTTTTTTCATAAATTTCTCCAAACTGTTTTTCTTACTCATCTAAGCAAGTTTTCTTTATTTTGTCATACACTGGCATTTTATTGCCATGTACTGATTCTTCTATATTGAATGTCGTGGCTTTCTGTTATTACAGTAAAGTCCACATTATTGTGCCAACTTATATTTTACTTCGTTTCCTTTACATTTTCTGTGTAGGTTTTGTGTTTTTTGAATAAATTTTTAATTAAATCAATTCTCAACAAATCGCACAAAAAAATTATACCTCAACACCGCCATTGGGTGCAATGGTTTTTTGGATAGTCTTTAGAATATATCTTACTATTTATTGCTTAAAATTGCAAATTGTGTTAATATATATGTAATAAGATTTATCGAAAGGAATAGGAGGTATTCACTTATGAAATGGGTTTGTACAATATGTGGTCACGTTCACGAAGGAGCTGAGGCACCTGCTGAATGTCCAGTTTGCCATGTTGGCGCAGAAAAGTTTATGAAACAAGAAG
>CAZUEH010000022.1:0-9689 GCA_964619315.1 uncultured Oscillospiraceae bacterium
GTTTGAGCGTAGTGTTAAACCAAAGGGTAATCAAACATAATCCAAGCACAAGACAGCATAGCTCGAGTTTGAGCGTAGTGTTAAACCAAAGGGTAATCAAACTTATGTCTATACATAAATACCAAAAACAGAGTTTGAGCGTAGTGTTAAACCAAAGGGTAATCAAACCCGAAGCCAAAAGCAGATGGGAGAAAGCGAGTTTGAGCGTAGTGTTAAACCATGAAATTGCAAAAGGCTACAGAAATTAGCACAGGATTAGTCGGCTTTGAAAAAAATAGGCTATGAGAGGGAACTAAGTAAAATAGAGTTGAAGTTCAGATTAATAAATCAAAAAGCTAGAGTGAAGAAGGGAGCAAGATTTATGACAAAAACACCACAATATATAGTTGATTATCGAAAAAGAGCATTTATGAGAATGAGTCTTGACCTGAACAGGAACACTGACGCTGACATTATAGAGTTTTTGGAAAGCGTAGACAATAAAAGAGGTTTTATTAGGCAACTTATAAGGGACGAAATGGCAAGAAAAGAGATAAAGAGTAAATAAGTGATATATTAAAGGAGACTACTTTCATGTCAGACACAAAAATCAGATGCAAATGGGCCAACCCTAAAAACGAATTATACCTAAAATATCATGATGATGAATGGGGCGTTCCCGTACATGACGATCATCAGTTGCTGGAAATGCTCATTTTAGAGTCCTTTCAAGCAGGATTGTCTTGGGAATGTGTTTTGAATAAGCGAGAAGCTTTTAGAGAAGCTTTCGATAATTTTGAATTGGACAAAATCTGCGAGTATGACGAAGCTAAGAAAGAAGAATTGCTACAAAATCCGGGAATTATCAGAAATAAACTCAAAGTAAAAGCTGCAGTAAACAACTCTAAAATTTTCCGCGAAATCCAAGCAGAGTATGGGACTTTTTCCGATTATATTTGGCATTTTACAGAGGGCAAGACGATTTATGAAATAGATGAGGTTAGTTCGCCTCTTTCCGACGCCGTGTCTGCGGATCTGAAAAAAAGAGGCATGAAGTTTGTGGGAACTGTCATTATTTATTCCTTCTTGCAGGCCATCGGCGTTATTTTTTCCCATGAAAAAAGCTGTTACAGATACCATGAACCTACTTTATGAAAAAATTATCAATAATTTCGTGAACATGTGTTTACTTTTTGTTCGCACTATGATATAGTGATTTAAAAGCAAGGAGGGAAATTAACATGGCAGCATTAAAAGATCGCGAACAAAAAATACTAAACTACATGAAGGAAGAAATCAGATCAAAGGGGTATCCTCCTACAGTGAGAGAAATCTGCACTGCCCTTAAAATCAAATCAACTTCCACTGCTCACAAGGACATCGAAAGTCTTGTGAATCAAGGATATTTAGTAAAAGACCCATCAAAGCCTCGTGCATTGATGGTAGTAGACCCTGACACTGGTAATCAGGATTCAGCAAACGCATCCATCTCTGATGGTGACGGTAGAGGAGATATTGTTGATATCCCAGTTATTGGACAAGTTGCAGCAGGAACACCTATTCTAGCAGAACAGAACATAGAGGATTCGTTCCCTATACCTGCACGCTATGCTTCTAGTGGAGTGAACTATATGCTTCATGTTCGTGGCGAAAGCATGGTAGAAGCCGGAATTATGGATGGAGATTTGATTCTTGTTCAGCAGTCAGAAGTCGCTGACAATGGTGATATTGTTGTGGCAATGATAGACGGTTTCGAGAGCGAAGCTACTGTCAAAACTTTCTACAAAGAAAACGGTCACATAAGATTGCAACCTGAAAACTCATCAATGACCCCAATAATCGTAAACGATGTTAAAATCTTGGGCAAAGTCAAAGGAGTATTCAGATATCTGAACTAATATAAACTTAGATTATATAAGCGCCAGCCATACCAATGGTTGTGCGCTTTTTTATTTTCGCTATTCACCCTCTACCTCGGCTTATTGCCTCTTCCAATTTTCTGCTCCATGTGGTATGATAATCAGCGATTGAAAAATAAGGAGAACTATTAAAATGAGTTTATTGACAGTAGAAAACGTAACCCACGGCTTTGGAGCGAGGCAAATATTAGAGGATACTTCCTTTAGATTGCTCAAGGGAGAACATATTGGACTAATCGGTGCTAATGGCGAAGGTAAATCAACTTTTCTTAACATAATCACTGGCCAACTAATGCCAGATGAAGGCAACATAAACTGGTCACGCCACGTAACCGTAGGCTATCTTGATCAGCACAGTGTCCTAAAAAAGGGCATGACCATAAGAGAGGTTCTTCACACAGCATTTGATAATATGTATCAGCTGGAAAGCGAGATGCTCAAACTGTATGAAGACATGGCAACGGCAGATGACAATGCTATGACTGATATGATGGAAGAAGCGGGTGAAATACAGCAAATCCTCGAGACTAGTGGATTCTATCAATTAGATTCCAAAATAGAGGAAGTGGCAAATGGGCTTGGACTTGGATCAATAGGCCTTGATAAGGATGTTTCGGACCTTTCTGGCGGACAAAGAACCAAAGTTTTGTTGGTTAAGCTCCTGCTCGAAAACCCATCAATACTGATTTTGGACGAACCTACCAACTATCTGGATCATCCCCACATTGTATGGCTTACTAGATATTTGAGCGAGTACGAAAATGCTTTCATCTTGGTTTCTCATGATATGGAATTCTTAAACTCCGTAGTCAATGTAATATACAACTTAGACGGCGGCAATTTGACTCGTTATACTGGAGACTATGAAAACTTCAGAAGAATGTACGAAATTCAAAAAGAACAAGAGGCCCGTGCTTACGAAAGGCAGCAGGCTGAAATAGATAAGCTGGAGGATTTTATCGCTCGAAACAAGGCGAGAGTTGCTACAAGAGGTATGGCCAATTCAAGACAAAAACAGCTTGATAAAATGGATGTACTAGAAAGACCTCAAGAAAAATCCAAACCAGAGTTCAACTTTTTGATGGCAAGAACCCCAAGCCGTTTCCTCGTGGAAGCTAAGGACTTGATTATCGGATATGATACCCCGCTTACAAAGCCCGTTTCTTTCACGCTGGAAAGAGGCGAAAAAGTCGCCATTACCGGAACCAACGGTTTGGGAAAGACAACCTTGCTAAACACTATTTTAGGCAAGGTTAAGCCTCTCGGTGGCGACGTCGCATTAGGCGACTATCTTTACCCTGGATATTTTGAGCAAGAATCAGGAAGAGATTCTCAAACTACGGCATTAGATACTTTCTGGGAGGAATTTCCTTCTATGGAAAATCGAGAAGTGAGATTGTGCCTTGCAAAATGCGGCCTTACCAATGAGCACATAACTAGTCAGATGAGAGTCTTGAGCGGTGGCGAAAACGCAAAAGTTCGCCTTGCTATAGTGATGAACAGAGAACATAACTGGCTAATTTTGGACGAGCCTACCAATCACCTTGATGTAGATGCTAAGGACGAATTGAAAAGAGCCCTAAAAGAATATCCTGGCTCAATTCTTTTGGTTTCACATGACCCGACATTCTATGAGGACTTTGTAACTCGTACAATGAGCGTAGAAGACTGGACAACAAAGATAATATAGAAGTCAATATAAACTGCTCGTCAAACTCGGCGAGCAGTTTTTGTATCATACTTTATCTTAATTGCAAAACAAAAACCGCTGCCAACGGCCAACACAGCCATTTGCAACGGTTTTTCATTTGGTGCGCCAAAAGGGAGTCGAACCCTCGACCAACGCATTCGGAGTGCGGTACTCTATCCACTGAGCTATTGGCGCAAAACGTACACTACATTTATACCACAAATGATGGTATATTTAAAGAGAGAAGTCATGATTGGGCCTTTGGCCTATCATAACAACTTAAACCAATTTCGATCGTACTCGATAAGGCCTTCTTGCCGCATTCTGCTCAATTGAGCAGACATGGCACTGCGCTCAACGTAGAGAAAATCGGCCAGTTCTTGGCGATTAAAAGGAATAACAAATTCAGAAGAGTTGGCTTGCTTAGCTTGAGAAAGCAAGTAAGACATCAACTTTTCTTGGGTAGAACGTTTAGAAATGAAATCTATCTTTTGATTTAAGATTAAGGTTTTGCGGGCTACAATTTGAAGTAGGTTTGAAATGAGGCGGTTGTGGAATTTGCAGCCATTTGCGCAGGTCGTCAGGATACGCTTACAGTCCATAAAGAGAACTTCGGATTTTTCCATAGCTATGACGCTGACAGGGATAGAATCCAAATTGGCACAAGCAAAGACCTCGCCGAAAAGTTCGCAAGGCGAAACTTCTGCAACCAAGTTGCGATTGCCGTAATAATCCTCTTTGATTATGTGGGCTTTTCCGGAAAGGAGAACGCCGACCAAATTGGCAGGGTCGCCTTCGAAAAATATTGTCGAACCTTTTTTGTAGGAAACAACTTTCCCTTGAAGACAGGTCAACATCGAATCCATGTCATCATGGTCAATGCCACTAAAAATGGCCACTTTCTCTAATTGTGCAAAATTCTTTTTCATAATTTCCCCACTTGTTGTAAAAACAACAGAACTTTTTAGTCCATTATATTAAAATCAAACCATAAAAGCAAGGAGCTAAAGGGAGGATTACAAAATGTTAAGAAAAATTATTAAGATAGACGAAGAAAAATGCAATGGATGTGGAGCTTGTGCAGACGCTTGCCACGAAAGAGCAATAGGAATGGTAGATGGCAAGGCAAAACTTTTGAGAGAAGATTATTGCGATGGTCTTGGAGATTGCTTGCCGACTTGTCCAACAGGAGCTATCACTTTTGAAGAAAGAGAAGCACCAGCATATGACCACGCAGCAGTGATGGCTAACAAGGCAAAGGAAGATTTGGCTGCCATCAGTGGGTGCCCAGGGTCAATGGCAAGAGCTATAAGCAGAGAAAATGAAAACAAGGAAGAGCCGCAAGCACCTGAGGCGGTTGAAACTATTCAAAGCCAGCTTACTCAGTGGCCAGTACAGATAAAATTAGCACCAGTAAACGCTGCATACTTTGACGGTGCAAACCTGCTAATTGCAGCAGATTGTACAGCTTATGCCTATGGTGATTTTCACAACAAGTTTATTCGCAACAAAGTGACTTTGATAGGTTGCCCTAAGCTAGACGAAGGGGATTACAGCGAAAAATTGACTGCCATCATTGCCAACAATGACATCAAGAGTGTTACAGTTGTGCGCATGGAAGTGCCTTGCTGCGGCGGCATAGAGTTTGCTGTTAAAAAAGCACTTCAAGACAGCGGAAAGTTCATCCCATGGCAGGTTGTGACTATTTCAACAGATGGAAAGATTTTAGACTAAAGATATATCGTGCTGAATTGCACTACACCTATGTATATAGCCCCAATTCTAAGCAGTTATCCCAATGAGGATAGCTGCTTTTTAGATTCTTCAAAATTCAATCATGTATACATTGACAAAACGCAAAAACATGAGATAATTGTACTATAGTACAAAAATGTACGGGAGTACAATTTGGCAATTGCTCTGTTTCTGTATAGGGATAGGGACACGAAATAATTTTGACATATTATGCAAAACCGCATAATCCGAAAGGAGATCTCAATGAATGAGCAAAACAATGCTAATCAAAAGCTTTCCAAAAAAGAAAATATGGCACAAGTAATTAAATTTGTCATATTTTCCACATCGGCAGGAATCATACAGACTCTGTCATTTACCGCAGTAAACGAGCTGACTACTTGGAGTTACACGCCTTGTTATCTTCTAGCTTTGACCCTGTCGGTTATCTGGAATTTTACGCTAAACAGAGAATTTACATTCAAATCGGCTAACAACGTTCCGATAGCGATGATTAAGGTTGCCGCTTTTTATTGTGTATTTACACCACTTTCCACTTGGTGGGGGTCGGCCCTTACAAATGCAGGATGGAACGAATATATAGTACTGTTTGGAACTATGGGAGTGAATTTAACTTCGGAATTTCTTTATGATAGGTTTTTCGTATTCAAAGGCACAATGAACACTAACAAGCGAGCTAGTAAGGAGAAATAATATGGAAAAACTTTCAAAAAAAGAAAAGAGTCGTCGTAAGATAATGCACGAAGCCAAGCGCCTCTTTGAGGAATACGGCATCGATGGCATTACATTTAATCAGATAGCACAAGAGGCAGACGTATGTAGAACAACAGTGTTTAACCACTTTTCCAGCAGTAGGGACTTGATGTTGGCAATAACCACTCAAGAAATAGACGAAATAAAAGAGTTTTGTGAGGAAAAACAGTATATAGGCAAAGAGCGTATCTATGCACTTTTTGATAAGCTTATAGAGGACACTGTGTATTATCCGATGCTTGCAACTAGGCTTGTCAACAATGCAGTGCTGAATCATGACGATAACAATCCAATTAAAATTGTTGAGGGAATAATCATAGAAGGCCTCATTGAAGCGGGCAGCAGCAAAGAGGAGAGCCAAGACATAGCGATTCTCATAGAGGGCGCATACTTTGGACTTATAAATCATTACCATATAAACAATAAGCAATTTGACGCAAAAACCATGAAGAAAGATTTGCATAGGCTTCTTGGTATTTTAATAGGAAAGTAGATTTGGAGGAGAAAATTATGAACAATTGTGGAGTTAGCAGATGGGACGACCCAAAGAAAATCAACAGTGAGCTTGAGGCGTTAACCAAAGAACCAATTTGGGAAGTAAACGATGACTATTATGAAAACGTAATTTTAAAATATTATGACGAAAAATGTCAAAAATCAAGAGCCATTTATGAAGAAGCTAAAGAATACATTCCAGGAGGTGTTCAGCACAACTTAGCATTCAATAAGCCTTTTCCAGTAGCTTTTTCAAAAGCAGAGGGCGCTTATTTGTATGACCAAGATGGCAATGAATATATAGACTTTTTGCAGGCAGGTGGTCCGACTATTTTAGGCAGCAACTACGAACCTGTTAGAAAAAAGGTTATGGAACTGCTTGAAACATGTGGCCCGGTTACAGGATTACTCCATGAAGCTGAACTTTTGATCGCAAAGGAAATAAACAAACATATGCCTAATGTGGAAATGTTCAGAATGCTTGGAAGTGGTACCGAATCAGTGATGGCGGCTTTGCGTGTTGCAAGGATTGCAACAGGTAACAAGAGAATCATCAAAATAGGTGGCGGTTACCACGGATGGAGTGATCAGATGGTTTACGGCCTCAAGATTCCAGGCAGCAGAGCATTGTTGGAATCCCATGGAATACCGAGCAAGGCCTATGGACGTACCGACGAGGTTAGACCTAACGACTTACATATGTTAGAGGGAATGCTCAAAAGAAACAAGCTAAAAGGTGGTACGGCAGCAGTATTGCTTGAACCAGTAGGCCCTGAAAGCGGAACTCGCCCTGTGGCAAAAGAGTACAATAAGGGTGTAAGAGAATTATGCGACAAATACGGAGCATTGATGATATTTGACGAAGTTGTTACTGGCTTCCGTTTGGGACTTTCCGGAGCACAAGGGTACTTTGATGTAGTGCCAGACCTAACTGTTTTCGGAAAAGTTGTAGCTGGTGGATACCCAGGAGCAGGAGGAGTCGGCGGAAAGAAAGAATATGCTCAGTTAATGGCGGCAGGACTTGCTACAGGCAAACACAGAGCATATGTTGGCGGTACTTTGGCGGCCAACCCTCTTTCCTCATTAGCAGGATATACAGCAATCAGCGAAATCGCTCGCACCAATGCTTGCGAAATTGCAGGTAGAGCCGGTGATAGAATCACTGACGGAATCAAGGAACTACTTGAAAAATATGGACTTCCGTTTGTATGTTACAACCAAGGCAGCATCGTGCATTTAGAATGTACCGCAGCCATGAGTTTTGACTTCTCATCCTTCTCATTTATCAAATCAGCCCTTGGACTGTTAAAAAATAAGGAAATGATGTACAAGAGAAAAGACTCTATGGAAAGAATGGGAGCAGCCTACATGGCTAATGGCTTAGTAACACTGGCAGGAAGCAGACTATATACTTCTATGGCGGACACTGATGAAGTCATTGACGAAGCACTAAACAGATTTGAAAAAGTTTTCAAAGAAGTTGTAAAAACGGAGAAGTGTGCAGCTAAATAATTAGGGGGTTACTATGGAAAAATACATTCTATCCCACGATATGGGTACTAGTTCGGATAAGGCGGTTTTGATAGATTATAGCGGAAACATTGTAGCTACGGCAGTGGAGCCATATCCAACTTATTATCCTAATCCTGCATGGGTTGAGCAAAATCCAGAGGACTACTGGCAAGCGGTTGCCAAGAGCAGCAGGACTATAATTGAAAAAACTAAAATTGAACCATCTTGTATCAAAGGAATTATTTTCTCAACTCAAGCTCAAGGAATAATACCTGTAGATAAAGACGGCAATGTTCTATACAACAACATCACATGGGTGGATGGAAGAGCCGAAAAACAGGCCGAAAGCATAATGAAAAAACTGGGAAGCAAAAAAGTCTTTTCATTGGTAGCGGGAACTCCTATCATGGGCAAGGACTGCATCCCTAAAATCGTTTGGCTAAAAGAAGAACGCCCAGAGATTTATGCCAAAACCCATAAAATCCTTGATGTAAATGGCTATCTAAAATTTAGATGCACAGGAACAATGGTTACCGAACTTTCGGGAGCATCTTCTTATGGTCTGGATCTCAAGAAAAAGCAGTGGCTTGGAGTTATGAAGTTAACTGGAGTAAATATGGAAAAACTTCCACCACTTGTGGCCAGTACAGACATTATAGGCGGACTCTTACCAGAGGCGGCAGAAGCTATGGGACTTGAAGCAGGAACTCCAGTACTTGGAGGTTGTGATGATGTGCAGGCGGCAGCTGTAGGGTCTGGTATGTGCGATGATGGAGATGTTCATATTTATTTGGGAACCTCGGCTTGGGTTGCGGCAGCTAGCAAAACAGCAGACAAGTTTATGCATGGAGCGGCAGCAATACAAAGTGCAGACAAGGAAATGAACCTGATTGCAGGAATTACCGAATCTGCGGGAGCCAATATCCAGTGGTTGCAAGAGCAGTTCTTTGCGGAAGAAAAGAAAAAATATGGAGACAAAATCTTTGACTATATGGACGAAGTCATAAAAACGATTCCGCCAGGAAGCGACCACCTAATATGTACGCCTTGGATGCTTGGAGAAAGATGCCCAGTTTCATCTACAACAACTAGGGCAACACTTTTCAACATCAGCATGGTGCATACGAGAGAACATATGATGAGAGCCGTGTATGAGGGCATTGGATATAACCTTAGGTGGATATTGGAAAACTACAGGAACGACTATGGGTTTTCCTGTGATAATTTCCGCATAATAGGAGGCGGAGCCTTAGACGATGCATGGATGCAAATAATTGCAGATATTACAGGCAAGTATTTTTCCGTCGTCAAAGACCCTCGTAATGCGGGAGCAGTAGGTGCTGCAGTGGTAGCGCTGATAGGCTTAGGAGAACTGCCTGGCTTTTGGGCAGCAAAGGACTTTGTCCAAGTAGAAAAAAGATACGAGCCAAATTCTGAAAACCGCAGAATATACGATGATCTTTTTGAAGATTATAAGAATGTCTATAAATCTTTAGAGAAAGCTTATATAACAGCTAACAGTCAAAGATTTAAGGGAGAAGAATAATGAGTGAAGTATATGAAGTAATGAAAAAATATGGGCATAT
>CAZUEH010000022.1:9789-12307 GCA_964619315.1 uncultured Oscillospiraceae bacterium
GAAGTGTCAATTCTAGCCGAAAAATTAGGTGGCGACAAGCCGATTCCTAAGTGGGAGGCAAAGCTGATGAGGTTTATTTATAAGAAAAAATATTCCAAAGCAGAAGAGAAAGTCAAAACGCAGGAGGTGAACTAAACATGGAAGCAAAGTTGAGAGAACTGTTGGTTCAATATGGCAAAATGTTAGTAGAGCGTGGCCTAGTTCAAGGAACCTGGGGAAATCTTTCTGTAAGGTTAGATGACAAATACATGTTAGCCACACCGTCAGGGCTTGATTATATGCGCCTTACACCAGACGATATGGTAAAGGTAGAAATAGAGACCTTAAAGTACGAGGGTGCCCAAAAGCCTACCTCCGAAAAAGGACTTCATGCAGCGATATACAAGCAAAGGCCAGAGATTGGTGCAGTGATTCACACTCACGCCAAGTACTCTTGTGTATTTGCAGCGGCTAACAAAGACATGCCAATTCTCGAGGAATATCGAGATACATTTGGTGATGTTGTCAAGCTGGCGGCTTACGCATTGCCGGGCACCAAGGCACTGATGAAAAATACAGCATCAGCAGTGGGAAATGGCTTCGGTGCAATCATGGCAAATCACGGAATGATCGTATGTGGCGGAGACCTTGAAGCAGCATTTGACAACTGTGTAAAATTAGAGGAAAACGGCAGAAAATACTTGTTGACAATATAGGCGAGGCGTGGTATATTACTTGAGTATGAAGTAGAAGTTATCCGCTTCTCACCTGTTCGGGCTTATGTTCTGAAGCAGGTTAATATATTGAAATACGCAACTTAGTGTGTTCAAATAGGCGGATACTTCATGTATCCGCTTTATTTTTAGCAAAATTTTTGGGAGGTGCAATACCATTAGCAAGGAAAATCTGATTAACGAAGAGATTCGTGATAAAGAAGTAAGATTAATTGACGCAGACGGTACAATGTTAGGCGTAATGCCTATAGAACAGGCCATGGACTTAGCAAACGAAAGAAAACTGGATTTAGTGAACATTTCACCAAATGCAAAACCAGCAGTTTGCAAGATTTTAGACTACGGCAAATACCGTTACGAGCTTCAGAAAAAAGAAAAAGAAGCTAAGAAAAAACAAAAAACTACTCAGGTCAAGGAAATCAGACTAAGTACTTTTATCGAGGCTCATGACATTCAGGTAAAGGCAAAGACGGCAGCCAAATTCTTGGCTGAAGGCGACAAAGTCAAAGTAGGACTTCGCTTCAAAGGAAGAGAAAGAGACTACGGCGCAAAGGGCATGGAAGTAATGAATGCTTTTGCTGAGGCTGTTGCTGATGTTAGTGTCATAGAAAAAAGACCAGTGTTCGAAGGTCGAAACTTGACAATGTTTTTGGCACCTAAAACAGATAAATAATGTAGAACGGTACGACCCAAAACAATTAGTTTATAGCTGAAAATGATATAGATTTTGACATAGGAGGAGAAAATCATCATGGCGAAGAATAAGATGAAATCCCATAGAGGAGCATGTAAGAGAATGAAGCTTACAGGAAGCGGCAAAGTTAAGAGAAACAAGGCATATAAGAGGCATATTCTTACTAAAAAGTCAGCTAAGAGAAAAAGAGGACTTAGAAAAGCTACTACTTTAACAAGCGCAGATCTGAAGAGAATGCTCAGATCCATGGCAAAATAATCGAAGTTTAGGAGGTAAGAAAATGGCAAGAGTTAAAAAGGGATTAAACGCCCATAAGAGACATAAAAAAATCTTGAAGCAAGCTAAAGGCTTCTATGGTACAAAGAGCAAAGTTTTCAGAGCAGCTAACCCTGCAGTAATGAGATCATTAAGATCTGCTTACGTTGGAAGAAAGCTTAAAAAGAGACAGTACAGACAGATGTGGATTGCAAGAATCAACGCTGGCGCAAGAATGAATGGAATCAGCTACAGCCAGTTGATGAACGGTTTAAGAAAATCTGGAATCGAAATCAACAGAAAAATGCTTTCCGAAATGGCTATCTACGATGCATCAGGATTCACAACTCTATGTGAAACTGCAAAAAAGGCCGTAAAATAAAATATCAAAGGCTCCCTAATCGATAGGGAGCCTTTTTCGTTCACAATATTTACAGTAAAACCGAAAACCTCTTGCTTTTTCAAACAATAGGTTCTAGTGGACAATTAAATTAATAAATTTTAGGAGGGGGTACTATATCAACTGAATTAGTTAATCTTACCAGCTGGACATTTATTCAAGATATTCCTGTATTAGGAGACATTGCAGGCATGTTAATCCCTATACTACTTGCGGTATTTACTAACAAAAGGCTGATGGTTAAAGACGCACAGGGACTTACAGGTAAAAAAGTTGAAATTTATTCTCTACCTTACTCATCAATAGTAATGTGGTCTACAGAAAATGCAGGAAAAATGTTAGACTTCAACGCTGAAGTAGAACTTTGGACAAAAGCAGGCCATATAAAACTTAATTTGAAAAAAGGAATTGATGTTAGAAAGTTCGATGAAATACTAGCAAAAGCAGTTCTATAAT
>CAZUEH010000022.1:12407-20175 GCA_964619315.1 uncultured Oscillospiraceae bacterium
TCAGTTTTCTTGTTAACTAGCTTGTTGAAACTTCTCATGATGATGAAGATTACAAGGGCTGTTAACAAAAATGTAATTACTGCTTGAATAAAGTTGCCTACCAAAATTTGAGCGCTACCAACAGTCAATATTATTTCCGAAAAATCGATACCACCTATAAGTATTCCCAAAAGTGGAGTTATGATATCGGCAACAACTGAAGTTACGATTGCTGTAAAAGCACCACCGATTATAATTCCTACAGCCATGCTCATCACATCGCCCTTAGCTATGAACTCTTTGAATTCTGACATAAACTTTTTCATAATTCTCTCCTTAAAATTTCTATTTCTTCTTCTATACGATCCCACGGAAAGCCGACTACGGTGTTGTAATCGCCCTCTATTTTCTCTATATACTTGGCAAAGACACCTTGAATTGCATATCCACCAGCCTTGTCATAAGCCTCGTCAGTGAGCAGATAGGCTTTCAATTCATCATCGCTGTAATCTTTAAAATAAACCTTAGTGACATCCACAAAAACCCTGCTATTTGAACAGTTAGCCGCTACGAGAGCCACACCGGTGGCAACGTAATGGCATGTGCCACGCAAATCGGAAAGCATTTCAAAAGCATCTTCAAAAGATGTAGGCTTCCCCATTATCCTGTCCTTAAAGACTACTGTGTCAGCTGCGATTATGATGCTTCCTGGGGTGATTTCAGGGTTTTGCAAGCTTTCAACATACTTGGCCTTTTTTAGCGCAAGGAACATTACAGTTTCTTTCATGCCTCCTATGAGAGGCAAGTTCTCTTCGATATCGGCAGGGCAGACTATAGGAGAAAGACCTTTCGCTTTCATCATTTCAATTCGCCTAGGTGAGCCAGATGCCAAAACATAATTTGTTATTTTCATTTGTGTCCTCTTTTAAAACTCTTTTCATATATTATTACATATTTTGGCGAAAATTTAAATAGCAAAAGGCAAAATCAAGCGAGGCAAAGATTGACGAGAACGGCATATTATGGTAAAATTTTCCATAATATAAAGAAGGAGTAAACGATGGAAAGAACTGCTATATATGTTTTCGCGATATTTAATTTAATAGTAGGGTTCATACTGATATATGGCAAAACATCGCCGTTTTCGGGGCGAAAGAAAGACGGGAAATAAAAAATGAACCGTGGAATTCCAACGATTGTAGGGAGTCTGCCTTCAACCATTTACAAAAATATTTCTATGTGATAAACTGTAGTCTGAATAAAAAAGGGCAAAGGGGACCTAAGATGAGTAGAACTGAACGTAAACAAAAGGTACAATCAGATAAAAAGAAGAGCAGAAAAGCTCGCTTTGAAAATTCAATAAAAAAAGAATCAGGCGTAACAAGCGGAGAGAAAAAAGTCAAAGGTAAAAAATTCCAACGCTTCAAGAATTGGTTTTCTGGGTTAAAGACTTGGAAAAAAGTTCTTTTCGTTGCAGGAATTGTCATATTAGTATTGGCATTGACAGTAGGCGCAATAGCGTATAGCTACTTCAATGACATTTTTGGCGAAATACACGAGCCGACACCTGAGGATTACGATCTTTCCTTAGTGGACGTAGACGGATATTACAACATACTGCTGTTGGGTGTAGACAGCCGTAATATGGATAAGCTCAAAGGCACGCGAAGTGATGCCATAATGATAGTTAGCATAAACAAGGATACTAACGATGTAAAGATAACGTCGGTATACAGGGATACATATCTCAAGATGGGCGACACGTCTACCTATGACAAGATAACCCATGCTTGTGCTTATGGTGGCCCGGAAATGTCCATGAAGTCATTGAATCAGGCTATGGATTTGAACATAAGTAATTATGTTGTTGTAAACTTCAAAGCCGTTGCTGACTTAGTAGATGCAGTGGGCGGAATAGAAGTAGATGTTCAACAGTACGAAATACAGCAGCTTAACAAATATACAAAGGAGACTGCTAATAATATAGGACGTAAAAAATATAAATTAGTAGAAAGCCCTGGAGTACAAACATTGGAAGGTGTACAGGCCGTTTCTTATGGAAGAATAAGAAAGGGCGTTGGCGACGACTTTAAGCGTACAGAAAGAATGCGTACTGTAATGAGTCTTGTTATGGACAAGATGAAAGAGATGCCTTTCAAAGAAATCAAAAAATTGATCAAGATTATGACACCGCAGGTGCAGACAAACCTTACAAAAGGCAATATCCTAGGACTTGCGTTTAGACTTCCTCAATACAACATAAGTACAGGGGATGGATGGCCATATAAGGTTACAACCGGAAGCCTTAACGGCGGATCATATGTGTTCCCGTCTAACCTTGCAAATAATGTCAAGGAGTTACACGCAAAGCTGTTTGCACGTGTGGATTATTCACCATCGTCTATGGTAGTAACAATAAGTAATGCTATAATTTCGAGGTTAGAGGCAGAAAGGGCGGCAGGAACGATTACTAATGAAAAGACTCCTGTTGTAGATACCCCTAGCACTAGCACAGGAACAGGTGGAAATACTGGAAAAGGTGGAACTGGAGATGGAACCGGAGGAACTGGAGACGGAACCGGAGGAACTGGAGACGGAACCGGCGGAACCGGTGATGGAACCGGAGGAACTGGTGGCACAGGAGGCGACACTGGCGGAACTGGAGATGGAACCGGCGGAACCGGTGATGGTTCTGGCGGAGATGCAGGATCAGGAGGAACTGGAGATGGTTCTGGTGGAGATGCAGGATCCGGTAGCGGTGCAGGTGACGGCAACTAAACCGTCAAACTGACTGAGATATAAATAATAAAAAGGGTGACTTTGGTCTGAAAATGACTAAGGCCACCCTTTTGGGTTAACGGGATCGCAAGTTTTCGCGTTCTTTGCTTAGGAGCCAAAAAGCTCTTTCAATTAGCATGCCGGCTGAAAAAGAAGAAAGCTGCTTGTACAGGGAAATCAACTTTTCAAGTCCTGCATCCTGCGTGGCATCGTTTGCGAGATGGTTCAAGAACTTCTGAGGATCATCTTCAAAGAGTGTTGGCATATTAACATTCAACTCTCTAGAAATAATATACAAAGCTTCTGCATCTTGGGTTCTATTCCCAAGCTCATAGTGGGTATATAGCGACCTGCTACCGCCGATGAGTTTTGCGATTTCCCCTTGACTTAAGCCCTTGCTTTTTCGCAGCGTTCTTAGATTGGACGCGACATTCATCTGTGTTTCAAGTTTCATAACCGTTCTCCTTACAATTTTCAATCATATTTTCGTTTGCTAACCCTATACTTATAAGTGCAAAAAAATGCTCAAAAAGTTGCATGGAGTACAATTTTATTTCAAAAAAAGAAAAAACGCTTCAAAACATCTATTAAAGTAACTAATAGTAACATAATGTGCTATATGTTGTGTTGAAATACGCAAGGTAGATGAAGTATAATATATTGTAGTAAAAAACTTTTCTTTAGACGCGTAATTAAAAGGATGGAATGATATTATGAAACTTTTTGATTTAGAGGATAACATTTATGAAAAGTACAGAGAAGAGATTGACGAACTCTTTTCGTACTACAATGATGTGGTTCGTTATCTTGGTGCCTATAACCTTAGTGCAGAGGATATTGAAGATGCCACCCAAGATACTTTCATAGAAGCCCTCGTGTATATAGAAAAATTAAGAGATATCACAAAGATGAAATATTGGCTTCTAAAAATCGCCAAGAGAAAAGCCTTGAGATATATTGCTAAAAGTAAGAAGGCAAGTATTTATGAATGCTCGTTTGAAGATTATATGACTGTTGCAGAAGCCAACTTGGCTTTTTCATCAGCAAAACAAGTTGACGATTTCATTCAAAATGAGAGCCGAAGAAAGCTACAGGCCCTCGTTATGAAATTAAATATTAAAGAGCAAAAGGTGCTGATAATGTATTACGCATACGGATATAAGCTCAAAGAGATCGCAGAAATCTTGGGAGAAAGTCAGACCAACATAAGAACTATATCAAAACGTAGTAAAGACAAGCTAAGGGCAATGATAGAAAAGGACGAGTTGGAGCTTGGATTTTAGAGTATTCGAATAGTTTTAGAGGCAAGAAAAGGCACATTTGAACTCGCAACAAGAAATGCAGCAAACCTTGCAATTGGTGTCAATATGTGATAAACTAAATCGATAAAATATGCAAAAGCGAGGCCTTGGTTAATGGAATTTATTAACGGTAAGAACTTTAGGATTTTAATATTAGCTATTTTAGATGTTTGTTGTGTAGCAGTAGCTTCAATCGTAGCTCTAATGCTGCGTTTTGACATATCATCAATACCAGAAGAATATCTTACAGGTGCAATTAAAAGTATGCCTGTATATTTCATTATAACTATTGCCGTCATGGTAATTTTTAAATTATATAACAGGGTATGGACATATGCTTCATTAAGTGAGTTGCTTGCGATTGTTAAGGCAACTGTCTTGATGGAAGCTATTTTTGTTTCGTTCCATGTTTTCATGCAAATATCCATGCCAAGAAGCTACTATCCGTTGATGCTCGTAGCTATGACTATATTGTTCAGCTGTGTGCGTTTTGCAAAAGTGGCCGTCAAAGCTGTAAGGGAGTCACACAACAGGAAGGCCGTTACCAATAGAATCATGGTAATAGGAGCGGGATCTGCGGCAGCAGTGCTGATAAGAGAATTGAGTGCTTTTGACGAAGGTTCCCAGGTTGTTTGTGCTATAGATGACAATGAAAACAAAAAGAATAAATATATCATGGGAGTGCCCATTGTAGGCAATAGAAGTGACATAGACAAAAATGTTAAAAAATATGATGTCACCGAGATTGTAGTAGCTATACCATCTGCCGATCTTGAAACCACAAGAGAAATAATAAGAATTTGTCAGGAAACTAAAAAATCTGTAAAAATATTGCCAGCTGTAGCGAAGAGCTTAACCTCGTCACTAAGCAAAGAACTACGACCTGTAGAATATGAAGATCTTTTGGGAAGAGAGCCCATCAAAGTCAACCAAGAGGGCATCGGAAATTTCATAAAAGATAGAGTCGTTCTTGTAACTGGTGGCGGCGGTTCAATCGGATCAGAACTATGTAGACAGATAGTAAGGTATGAACCTAAAAAATTACTCATATTTGACATATATGAAAACAATGCATATGAAATCCAAATGGAAATCGAAAGACATTATCCAACAGCAAACGTGTCTACTCTCATAGGGTCTATAAGAGACTATGACAAAATGGAGACTGTGTTTAAAAAATACAATCCAGACATAGTGTATCATGCCGCTGCTCATAAACACGTGCCACTTATGGAAAAATCACCTAATGAAGCTGTAAAAAACAACTGCTTAGGAACCTTAAATGCTGCGAAACTAGCAGATAAATATAAAGTTACAAACTTTGTTTTAATATCCACGGACAAAGCCGTTAGACCTACAAACATAATGGGTGCAACCAAGAGAATTTGCGAGATGATAGTTCAAACATATGCTAGAAAATCTGAGCATACTCGTTATTCTGCCGTGAGATTTGGAAACGTTCTTGGAAGCAACGGTTCTGTAATCCCGCTTTTTTCAAAGCAAATTGCAGAAGGCGGACCAGTTACGGTTACTCACAAAGAAATAACTAGGTTTTTTATGACAATACCAGAGGCTGTTTCCCTTGTTTTACAGGCGAGCTTGTTTGCAAAGGGCGGCGAAATATTCGTTCTAGACATGGGTAAACCAGTTAGAATATATGAACTTGCAGAAAATTTAATTAGACTAAAAGGTCTAAAACCTAATGAAGATATTAAAATTGAAGTAGTCGGATTAAGGCCTGGTGAAAAGTTATATGAAGAAATCCTAATGGACGAAGAAGGCCTTGACCAGACGGCTAATGCGATGATTCATATAGGTAAACCGCTTAAGATAGACGAAGAAAAGTTTATGGATAAGCTTGAGGAATTAATTAAGCTTAGCTACGAAAACGGTACAACAATAAAGGAAATGACCGCAGAAGTTTGCGAGACATATACAATTACGGATAATTAAGGAGAGTATAGATTTATGAATATACCTTTTTCACCACCAGACATAACAGAAAAAGAAATTTCACTGGTAGCAGAGGCGCTTCGCTCAGGATGGATAACTACAGGGCCGAAGACAAAAGAATTTGAAAAAAAACTTGCGAAATATGTTGGAAGCGATAAAATGGTTTGTCTAAATTCCGCTACCGCAGCTATGGAAATGACTCTTCGAGTACTTGGCATAGGAGAGGGCGACGAAGTCATTGTCCCTGCATATACGTATACTGCTAGTTGTAGCGTTATCTGCCACGTGGGAGCGACACCAGTTATAGTTGATATAGCTAGTGATTCTCATGAAATGCCATATGAAGAGCTAGACAGATATTTTACTGAAAAAACGAAAGCAATAATGCCTGTAGATTTAGCAGGCATATTATGCGATTATAGCAAATTATATGAGTGCGTAGAAAAAAATAAAGAAAAGTTTAAACCAACAAATCAAATTCAAGAAGGATTTGGAAGAGTGATTGTAGTCGCTGATTGTGCACACGGATTTGGGGCAATTCAAAATGGTAAACAAGCAGGAACGCTTGCAGATTTTACGTGCTTTTCGTTTCATGCAGTAAAGAACTTGACGACCGCAGAAGGCGGATCTGTTACATGGAAAAATCAACTATTCATTGACAACGAAAAGCTTTATAAAGACTATATGAACCTATCCCTGCATGGGCAAACTAAAGATGCGCTTAACAAAAATAAATTAGGAATGTGGGAATATGATATAATCTCCCCTGCATACAAGTGCAACATGACAGACCTTCAAGCAGCAATAGGACTTGGCCAAATCGAAAGATATGATTTGTTACTTAAGCGTAGACATGATATAATAAAATGTTATGATGAAACTTTGAAGGATTTTAACGTAAAGGTTTTAAACCATAAAGATAAAAGCCATTGTTCAAGTGGACACCTATATTTCATGCAAGTAAGCAATATCGATGAAAAAGAGCGCAATTCAATCATTGAGAAGTTTGCGGAAAAAGGAATAGCAACGAATGTTCACTACAAACCGCTTCCAATGCTTACAGCATATAAGAATATGGGATTTGATATAAAAGACTATCCTAACGCTTTTAAAGCTTATAAAAACGAAATAACGCTGCCTTTATATAGCAAGCTTACTGATGAACAAGTTTGCTATATAACAGATACAATAAAAGATATATTGAAGGAGTACAAAATTTGATTCTTCCAAAATGGGATTCCCTACCTGATGAAATGAAAACTGAATCAGTAGGTGAAATTTTGAAAATATTACAAGGGAAAAAAGCTAGCTTGGTTCTGAAAAGAGTATTTGATTTCTTTGTGGCACTACTAATGTTAATAATAATATCACCCATACTTTTGGTAATCGCGCTTTTGATTAAAACCGATTCAAAAGGTCCGGTTTTTTATAGGCAAGAGAGAGTGACTGCAAAAAACAAGACTTTCAGAATATTCAAGTTTAGGACCATGGTGCAAGATGCTGATAATATCGGCTCTTTAGTAACTGTTACCCAAGATGCTCGAATAACAAAGATTGGCAATAAAATAAGAAAGATGAGAATAGATGAACTGCCACAGTTAATAAATATCATTAAAGGTGAAATGAGCTTTGTAGGAACGAGGCCTGAAGTGAGGAAATATGTAGAAACATATACAGACGAAATGATGGCAACATTGCTGTTACCTGCGGGGGTCACTTCCCTTGCAAGCATTGCATACAAAGATGAAGATGAGATT
>CAZUEH010000023.1:0-20139 GCA_964619315.1 uncultured Oscillospiraceae bacterium
CCAGGACGCGAATTACTATAGCGAATTGTGGATTCCAGTAAAGAAAAAGTAAATATCAAGTAAATAGAAAACTCCTCATGGCCGTTAAAGGCAGTGAGGAGTTTTCTAATGCGGATAAAAATCACACATACACATATATTATTGAACCTACATTTCGTATATTTCGTTTGATCCAGAGATGGCTTTTGTTAAGGACTCGGAAATTACTTTGCGAGCAGCGTCTTTGTCTTTTGCTTTTATTGTCTGGAAAATAGCTTCTGCATTTTGGCACAAGGTCCTATTTTCGTACTTTTGAGCGAACCTAATCCACAAATGAGTTATTGGAATACGGAACGAGCGATAAATTAGTGGCAACAAAGTGTTGTCGCTAATCATACAAAGCTCATGATAAAAGTTAAAAGTGGCCGCTGCCATATCTTCGTTGCTCTTATCTTGGCGTTTCATATCAATTAGGTGAGCCTCTAAAAGGGCGAGGCTTTCTGGAGTATGTTTATCTATAGCAAGTTCTGATGCAAGGGTATCTACAATCATTTTGATTTCTAGAATTGAACGGATCTCATCATTTCTAAGATGCCCTCCATTATAATTCATAATGGACAATAATGTTTCGGCAGTACCATAACGACGGTGATCGACAACATACACGCCAGAACGCGGTTTGACTTGAAGAAAACCTTTGCGGGCCAATTCTGCTATCCCGCCATTTACTACAGCACGGCTAACCTGCATTCTTTGAGCAAGTTCTCTTTCAGATGGGAGCTTTTCTCCAATTTTCAACTTGCCCGAGAGAATCATTGCTTCTAATTCTTTTACAAAAAGTTCTTTTAAAGTAGGTGCGTTTAATTTTGAAAAGTTCATTTGATGCCTCTTTTTCTAGTGTGGTTACCTAAGATGTCGCTAAAATGTGGTATATCCAAATACCAACTATGCTTTAGTTATAGCACAACAAATACAAAAAAGCAAAGAAAATAGCGAAAAATACTTAAAAATTTTAGAATATTAACATAAAAGCTTGACAATATAACCCTCTTTGCATAAACTAAAGCTATAAATGGCAACTGGTATGACCAGAATGAAAAAGAAGGAGAAAACAATGTTTACATTTAATTATGCAGAAGGAGCCAGCGTAAGCAGCGTACTGCTAGTATGGCTCGCCGTGTTCTTATCACTATTTTTACTTAATGAAATAAGCGTCGTTTTAAATGGTTAGGATTTGCTTGCTTTGTGGTCCTACCAATTGTGCTATCAGTTTTGTGGTTCACTGTCTTAAGCGATACCACTTATACAGACTGGTTCCACTTAGCAAAGGTTTATTCATCAACCGCAGGTTGTATTGGTTTCTGGTGTATTCGTCACTTGCACGGAACCAACAAGAAGACTGGAGAAGAATGGGCACTTGCAAACAACAAAATTGCTCTTTGCTTCCCTCCACTAATTTTAGCAATCAACATTGCAGAAGCAGTAATCAGAGACTTCGAAGTAGGATCAACTTATGCTACTATGGCTCAGGATATGACAGCTGACGCACCAGTTATGCTTATGGGTGGTTCTTGGAACTACATGAACGCAATAGCTGGTATTATAAACATCGTTATTATTACAGGTTGGTTTGGTATTAAAATCCGTAAGAAGACTAAAGGGGATAACAGCAGAGACATGGTATGGCCAGACATGTTATGGTTCTATATCATCGCATATGACTTGTGGAACTTTGCTTACACTTACAACTGCTTGCCACATCACGCTTGGTACTGTGGATTTGCACTATTATTAGCACCTACACTTTGCTCATTCACATTAGGAAAAGGAGCTTGGTTACAGCACAGAGCGCAGACTCTTGCCCTTTGGTGTATGTTTGCCCAGACTTTCCCAAGATTCCAAGACTATGGCCAGTTCAGAGTGGACTCCACATATGATCCTAAAATTTACTTCATCGTAAGCTTCTTAGCATTAGCTGCAAATATTGCGGTACTAGGTTACATGATTTACAAATGGAGAAAAACTGGACGTAACCCTTATAAGGGCGAACTTTATACCGATCTAAAAGCTTACCAAAAGGTAAATGCATTAGCCGAATAGAAAGTAGGTAAAAAATGAAGGACTTTCGCGTAATAGATATTAAAGCTAGTATATTTGAAGACAATAATCAAGATGCCAACCGCCTTAGAGCGCAATTAAAAGAAGACAAAACATTTTTGCTTAATTTGATGAGCTCACCAGGTGCTGGCAAAACTACGACATTAGTCCAGACAATCAATCATTTAAAGGACAAGTTGAGTATCGCCGTAATGGAGGCCGATATTGATTCCGATGTGGACGCTCATACTATTGCTCAGACAGGCGCAAAGGTTATACAGTTGCACACAGGCGGTATGTGTCATTTAGACGCTGACATGACTAGACAAGGACTTACAGGATTGGATGCCAGAGATACAGATTTAGTTATCCTTGAAAACGTAGGAAACCTAGTATGCCCTGCTGAATTTGACACAGGAGCGACTAAAAATGCAATGATTCTAAGTGTTCCGGAAGGAGACGATAAGCCTTTAAAATATCCGTTAATGTTCCAGATTTCGGATGCCCTTATTATAAACAAAATTGATACATTGTCAGTGTTCGATTTTGATATAGAACTTTGTATCGAAAGAGTTAAAAAATTAAATCCGAACATTAAAATTTTCCCAGTGTCAGCCAAGACCGGAGAAGGAATGGAAGCTTGGGAGAATTGGCTGTTAGAGGAAGTAAAGGGAGGCGGAAAGTAATGACACAAGATTTAACTAAGATGTATTTTCCCGAAGGATATGTCCCGAAGTATAACGAAAAAGTTATGGCATTAGCCAACATGATTGGTCGTCGTGACCCAAAGAAGAACAGTTATAAGTGGGATGACCCAGAATATGTAATTTTAGAAGCTGGCGTAGATGACGATATGGCAGAAATTGGTTTGGCCATGGGATTCTTTACTAAAAGAACAGCGGCTGAAATGGCAGAAATCACAGGCAAGTCAGAAGAATTTTGTCATGAACAGATGATGAAACTGGCTGTTTACGGTACATGCTTCGTCAACGTAATTGATGGAGTGGATACTTTTTGGCATGCAGAGAGCTGGATTCCTGGCGTAATGGAAATGATAGTAAACAATTTAGATGTTGTGGAGAAATATCCGATAGTGGCGTATGCTATGGAAGCATATGGTCGTGTAAGAGGACCGATGAGTGCAGGAATGTTCCCTCCAGGAATTGGTCTAATGCGTGTAATTCCTATTGAGGAAACTATCGAAGGCGGCAGCCATGCTGTCAGCTATGAACAAGTATCAAAGTATCTAAATGAGAATACCATTTTCAGTTGCTCACCATGTTCATGTAGAACGGATAGAGAGGCAATGGGAGAAGGCTGTGGTCACTTAAAAGAAGACATGTGTATTCAGATGGGCCATGCAGCAGAGTACTATATTCGTACCGGCAGAGGCAGAGAAATTACTAGGGAAGAGGCTTTTGAAATCATCAAAAGGGCAGAAGAAAACGGTCTAATGCACCAGATCCCTAACATTGATGGTTCGGGTAAAACTCATGCAATTTGTAATTGCTGCGGATGCTCTTGCCTATCACTGCGTTCAGGTACTATGTACAAAAATGTCGATATGGTTCGTTCAAACTATGTTTCCACTATCGATAAAGAAAAGTGTGTGGCATGTGGGCAGTGTGTTGAAAATTGCCCTATGAATGCGCTACAATTAGGACAAAAACTATGTTCAAACAAGCCAGTCACGGAAGATATTACTACTAAATATACACCTAGAGACCATGAGTGGACTCAAGAGGATTGGAACCCAGACTACAGAACTAATAGACAGGAAGTAGTAGATACGGGAACTGCCCCTTGTAAGACTAGTTGTCCAGCTCACATTGCGGTGCAAGGATATATTAAGTTAGCAGCACAAGGCAAGTACAAAGAGGCCTTGGAACTAATAAAGATGGAGAATCCGTTCCCTGCTGTATGTGGTTATGTTTGTAACCGTCGTTGTGAAGACGAGTGTACTAGAGGAGATTTGGATGAACCTATAGCTATCGATGATATTAAGCGCTTTATTGCTAGTCAAGATTTGAAGGAAGAGACTCGTTTCATTCCTAAAAAACGTAATGACTATCATGACAAAAAGATTGCTGTTGTTGGTTCAGGCCCAGCAGGACTATCTTGCGCATATTTCTTGGCAATAGATGGTTACGATGTAACAATCTTCGAGAAAGAAAAAGTAGTAGGTGGTATGCTGACTTTAGGAATTCCATCTTTCGTATTAGAAAAAGACATCGTTGAAGCAGAAATTCAGGTTCTAAGAGAGCTTGGAGTTACCTTTAAAACTGGAGTGGAAATAGGCAAAGACCTAACTTTAGACCAGTTGAGAAAGGAAGGATTCAAGGGTTTCTATCTAGCAATCGGAGCCAACAAAGGTCGTCTTGTAGGAATCCCTGGCGAAGACGGCGAAGGAGTTTACTCAGGAATTGAGTTCCTTTCCAAAGTCAACCAGACAGAAGCTGAAATCGTATCAGGTAATGTTGTAGTGGTAGGCGGCGGCAACGTTGCTATCGATGTAGCAAGAGCGGCTACTAGAGCAGGTGCAGGCAAGGTGTCAATGTACAGCTTAGAAAGCAGAGAACAGATGCCGGCAAAAGAAGAAGAACTTGAACTTGCACAGTCTGAAGACATTGAAATCAACAATTCTTGGGGACCAAAGCGTATCTTGACAGAGAACGGCAAAGTAGTTGGCGTGGAATTCAAACGTTGTACTCGAGTGTTTGATGAAGACGGTCGTTTCAGCCCTGCATATGACGAAAACGAAGTTATTACAGTAGATGCAGATTATGTACTTCTTTCTGTAGGTCAGTCCATCGAATGGGGCGAAATCCTTGAGGGTTCAAAAGCAGTCCTCAACGGTAACAAGACAATCCAAGTTGATGAACTTACTTATCAGACAGCAGAACCAGATGTATTTGCTGGAGGCGATGCGGTTACAGGACCTAAGTTTGCCATAGACGCAATTGCTGCTGGTAAGCAGGCTGCTATTTCACTACATCGTTTCGTCCAGAATGGACAGGATTTGAAAATCGGAAGAAGCCTTCGTCAATTTACTGCACTTGACAAAGATGCTGCTGTTATTGAAGATTACGATAGTACACCAAGACAGCGAGTTGAAAAAGTAGATGGCCAAAAGGCAAAAGCTACGTTTAGAGACATGAGCAAAACCTTAAGCGAAGAGCAGATCCAAAAGGAAACTGAAAGATGCTTAGGCTGTGGTGCGACGGTAGTAGATGAATACATGTGCGTTGGTTGTGGTATGTGTGCAACTAAATGTAAATTCGACGCCGTTAAACTTGAACGTGTCTATGACGGAGAGGGAGTAGAGTTCTTGAAGATGAAGAAAGCTATAGTTCCTACCGTTCTTAAACGTAAGTTAAAAATTACTGCAAAAAAGGTTGTAGGCAAGAAATAAAGGAAAGGAAGTGCATATATGCATGAGTTAGGCATTATGTACCATGTAGTCAAGCAGGTCCTAAAAGTAGTAGAAGATAATCAACTGGAAGAAGTTGAGGCCATTGTATTACAAGTAGGAGAGCTGGGCACAGTAGTTCCTCACTATTTAGAGTCTTGTTTTCCAGTGGCTGTAGATGGAACTATTTTGGAAAAGACTAAGTTAGAAATCGAAATACTTCCAGCCAACGGAATCTGCAAAGAGTGCAGTACAGTTTTCAGTCTTACTGAGCGGGAGGGCGTTTGCCCTAAGTGCTGCAGCAAAGACAGCGAAGTACTAAGTGGGAGAGAGTTCCTTTTAAAAGAAATTAGAGCCTACTGATTATAAAAAAATGTTTTCCGGGGATTTTTATCCCCGGTTTTTTATTGGGGTTAGGACGATACACATTATGCAAGTATTATAGATATTTTCTGTAGTAGATGATATAATGGGCTCAATAGATTGAATTTAGACGGTTAAGGAGAATAGACATGACTATGATGTGGAGCGAATTGTTCAACAAAGAAACTGAACCTTCGGATAAAGACATTTCATTTTTTGTTGATACACCGCTATGGGACGAATTAAATGAGTACTTAAAAGAAACCTACAATGTCAAACCTAAACTTTCATATAGTGGCTGTGCAATGGATAAGAGTGCATGGAAAGGTTGGAACATCAAGTACATAAAAAGCAGCAAATCGCTATGCACACTTTACCCTAAAGAAGGATACTTCCTCGCCTTACTAACTGTTAGTGAAAAGGACATTGAGGAAGCCGATGCAATTATTCCATCATGTTGTGATTATGTAAAGAATTTATATAACAATACTGAAGTTAGTAAAAATTATGGCAAAATGATTGGCATTGAGGTTACAAGCGAAGAGATTTTGCAAGACATGAAAAAGTTGATTGCCATCAGAGTTAAGCCTAAAAAATAAGTTGTGTAATTTAAGCTGTAACCAAGAGAAAGTTATAATTACGGAGGATAGGAAAAATGTTTATTTTGTGTGAAGGAAAATGTGATATCTATAGCAATATAGGGGATTTTTCTATTGATCCAGAAAAAAACACTGTCTTTGTCACCTACTTCGAAGAAAGCCGCGAAATTACTAATTTGCTTTTTCCGGGAGCATATATGTCATCAGACGAAGCCATCGGAGCAAAATATGAAAACCTATACGACTTTGATAAAATTTTTATAAACCGCCCTGATAATATTGTCGTAGAAAAACATACTTCTGCAAAGACGGAAGTCTATATCAGCAAAAGGCATTTAGCAATTTATACACAGGACGAATTGCTGAAGCAGGTTATGAATAAGTACATTTCAAATGGTCAGGAAGTTCCGTCCAATGCAGAAATCCTAAAAGAATTATTTAAAAACATATTTTCTGACGATATGGTTTTGATGAACAACATTGAAGATAATTTATCCAGATTAGAGATAGAGGTAGTAGAAAAGGGAAACAACCAAGCAAGCGTCACCAAAAAACTCTTAGAAATTAGAAAAAATTTGCTAAGCCTCAATAGATATTATTCGGCTATGTTTGATCTTCTTGAAGACTTGGAGGAAAACTTAAACTCCATATTTACGCAGGAAGAAATAAAGCATTTTAGAATACATACAAACAAAGCAGACCGCCTTCAAGGTGAGATAAAGAATTTGCAAGAATATGCAACTCAAGTTCGTGAGGCGTATCAGAGCCAACTTGACATACAGCAAAACAAAGTAATGCAGTTCTTTACTGTTGTAACTTCGATTTTCTTGCCGCTGACCCTAATTGTAGGGTGGTACGGAATGAATCTGAAGATGCCAGAATTCGGAAGCCCCATTGCATATCCGATTGTAATTGGGGTGAGCATAGTCATTGCAATAAGCCTTATAATTTATTTCAGAAAAAAGAAGTGGTTCTAGCAAAAAAATAGCAGGTATTTTTAAAGAGCGGAGAATACAAAATGAAGGAAGAGGCGAGGAAATAATAAAATACAGAGGCGAAAAACTCAAAGCCTTTTGTGAAGCCTTAGACTTATAACAAGGATAAAACCAAAAAAGCGTATCATCAATGATGACGATACGCTTTTATAATACGACTAATCTTAATCTCTGCTAAATGTTCGTACAAAGAAGTTCTTTATTGGAATGAAAGGGAACACATTTACTGCGATAGCAATCACGATGCCAATAACAGTGAAGAGCAAAACAGGATTAATTAGAAAATCCAACATATCAGCAGTTGTTTGGCTGCCACCGGAGTTTGAAACCATTTTCAACAGAATCACACAGGTCATAATTATTATGCCTTGAATGTGAAAAACACGGCATAGATACATTACAAGGAAAATGGCCAACATCACAAGGGAAAATTCTAAAACTCGTGAATATTCGCTCATCGAGTTGCAAATATCAATTATAAGAAAGCCCACAAAACTTCCAACAATTGTTCCCACAAAAGTGTTAATCCCCATGTATAAAGTTTCGCGAAGGTTTCGCTGCATACATCTTGCGACAGCTACGCTACAAAAGAATATGGACTCAACAGGTCCCGCAATATATGCGATTACAATGCTGATAAAAATAGCTATTGTAGTTTTGATAGTTCTAAGCCCAATGGTGTAATTGGTTGTCAGTTTATGTCCCTTTATTGTATCTATAATCTTTACTTTTTCATGAGGCTCTCTAGAGTCATGTTTATATAAGTGAGCAAGCATGTTGACAAGGTATGCGGCTGCAATACCAAGCAAAGTGTATAACACACGTTCCGACACATAAAAAAAAGCCTCTGACAGTTGTGCACTACCGTCGTAATTGGACACAACATTGAGAAATACGACACAGTTTACAAAGGTTGCATCTGGAAGCCCAGTAAAATTACAAAGATATATAGCGACCATAGCAAATAAGGATATAATCAGTGAAGTCAATACAAATATGTGTGAAGGGGCGAGGGCAATTAACATAAGTGTAATCATACCAACGAACCCGCCAATCAAAGTTCCTATAAAACGATAAGTTCCGGACTTTAGTGTGTGGGCATGATTATGTTGCACACAAACAATAGCGGCCACTCCGCCAAAGAACATTACGTTGTGGTCGCCAGTTATATATGATGCCAGAATACATATTGAAAAGGCAAATAATGCTTTGAAAACAGTAAAATCAATTTTAAAATCAAGCTTAATCAAGCCAAAGTAACCCTCCTGAGCATAAGTTTTCTTGTATACATTTAAGATTACATATAAAGAAGAGACTTGTCAAGAGGCGAAGCGGTCCATTACTTAGTTTGTAGCCTGCGAATCCATATACACAAGAAACTTAATTATGGTTGACCTAAGTCCAAAATGAGAGTAAAATCGAAAAAAGAGATATAAATTATATTAACCAAATTAGGGAGGAAGCATTTAATGATTAAAATTGCAATCAATGGGTTCGGCAGGATAGGAAGACTTGCATTCAGGCAGATATTTGCCGACAATTCTATGGAAGTAGTGGCTATAAACGATTTGACAGAGCCTAAAATGCTGGCTCACCTGTTAAAATACGACAGTGTACAAGGTGGATACAAGGGACACACTGTAACAGCTGGTGACAGTTCTATTACAGTAGACGACAAAAAAATTGAGATTTTCTCACAGCAAGACCCTGCTAATTTACCGTGGAAAGAATTGGGAGTAGACATTGTTTTAGAATGTACAGGCTTTTTTACTTCCAAAGAAAAAGCTTCTGCCCATATAAAAGCTGGAGCAAAAAAGGTATTGATTTCAGCACCTGCTGGAAACGATTTGCCAACAATAGTTTATGGAACTAACCATGAAACACTTAAAGCAGAGGACAATGTGATTTCTGCTGCGTCTTGTACGACTAACTGCCTTGCTCCTATGGCAAAGGTGTTAAACGAGTATCGTGAAATAAGAACTGGATTTATGACTACTATTCACGCATATACAGGCGATCAAATGCTTCTTGACGGACCTCACAAAAAGGGTGACCTTAGAAGAGCTAGAGCAGGAGCTATTAACATAGTACCTAACAGCACAGGAGCTGCAAAAGCGATAGGCCTTGTTATCCCTGAGTTAGACGGCAAACTTATCGGATCTGCACAAAGAGTACCAGTTGCGTCAGGATCTATAACTATTTTAGATGCGACTCTAAAGGATGTAACAGAAACCGTAACAGTAGAAGGCATCAATGAGGCAATGAAAGCAGCAGCTAATGAGTCCTTTGGATATACAGAAGAAGAACTAGTATCCAGTGACGTAATAGGAATGGAATATGGCTCACTCTTCGATGCAACACAAACATTAGCACAAAAATGTGGTACAAAAATATATGAAGTTAGAACAGTAGCTTGGTATGACAATGAAAACAGCTACGTTTCTCAGATGGTAAGAACACTTAAATACCTTAAGAAGTTTTTATAAATAATTAAAAAGCAGGAGGGCATAAGTCTAAACTTAAAAATGGGCTTGTGCCTTCTTGATGACAGCGAAAGGATAGACTAGAAAATAGATGAAAAAAGTGCTTAATATTGAATATGGTGGAATCCATGCAGCTTATTGGATGTCTTACGCCATAGTCGCAAGTTTTGCCTCTGCTTTTTTGTTGGGTAGAGGCTATTCAAATTCTGAAATCGGACTGATTATCGCAGTAGGCAGCATGGTTGCGGTGTTTTTACAACCAATGCTGGCAGACATAGCAGATAGATCTAAAAAAATATCACTGATAGAACTTACTGAAATAGTGACCGTTGTCCTTATGGTGCTTACTGCATGTTCTTTTATAATGCAAAAGGCATCTATAGGTTTGTCCGTAGTGTTTGTATTGATGGTGGCATGGGACACGGCGTTACAACCGTTGTTTAATTCTTTAGCATTTAAGCTAGAGGAAAGCGGCCACGAAATAAAATTTGGAATAACGAGAGCCATGGGTTCGTTGGCCTTTTCTATATTGTGTTCGTTCCTAGGAACGTTAGTTGAAAAATTTGGAATACAAATATTGCCTATTTCAGGTGAAATCATATTAGGAATGTTACTTATAACTTTATTTTTCACCAAGAAGCATTTTAAGCAGGCTTGCGTAGCTAGAGACCTAAAAGCATCGAAAGCAAACAACGGTGAGGCAGTTGCTGAAAACTTAGAAGAAGTTGAAGAAATCAATTTTTCCAAGTTTATCAAGAGGAACAAGTTATTCGTGGTTGTTAATATAGGTGTAGCAGGAATATTCTTTAGCAATGCTATATTCAACAACTTTATGCTTCAAATGGTTGAAAATGTTGGTGGTAACAGTGCTGACATGGGAAGAATATTGTCTCTCATGGCATTACTTGAAATTCCTGCGCTTTTCTTGTTTGACACAATTCAAAAGAAAGTTTCATGTAGTACCCTACTAAAGATAGGAGCAATAAGCTTTACCCTTAAAATATTTTGTGCATATATAGCGACTAATGTGACCATGTTATACGTAGCACAGCTTTTCCAGCCTATGGCATTTGGAATCTTTTTGCCAGCCATGGTACGCTTCATAGGAGAAATCATGGACAAAGGTGAAGCAGTAAAAGGGCAAGCACTCTATACAATAATGACAACCATAGCAACTATATTTGCCAGCCTTCTAGGAGGGATTATATTAGATGTTAGTGGAGCAACCATGCTATTATTAGTATCTACTTTGCTAACAGGAGCGGGAGCAGTCTTGCTCATATGCATAATCGGCAAAGTTAAGAAGAAGACAATATAAAAAGCATATCAATGCATTGTGACAAGTTTTTAACTTGAATAAAGAAAGATTATAAGTTATACTGAAAATGTACCATATGTAGCAAGGATTTTTAACAACATTTGTTTACGGCATTATTCCAACTTGCATGTGCACATGAGTACAGTGTGTGATTATGAATATAACAAAAGCAAGAGCCAACTGGCTCTTGCTTTTGTATTGCAAAAAAAACAAAGGAAGTTCTATGCAAGGGGTTGTATTATTATGCAAAGATATGTATAATAATTTACATGTGAAAAATAAAAATAAAGGAAAGAATGAAAGTGGAAGTATATTTAAAAGGTTTTATGGTTGCGCTAAAAGGGGCGCCAATGACTATAGGTGTTAGTCTTGTTGCCGTAGTAGTCGGCGCAGCAGTTGGTTTATTATTCGCCCTAATGAAAACATCGGATAAGAAGTTACCAAGTATTCTTGCTAAGATATATATCGAAATAGTCCGAGGAACTCCAATGATAGTTCAAGCGTTAATCATGGCATTTGGAGTACCTTTCATGCTACAGCAAAATGGAATAATGTTTAGATGGCCTCATCTCATAATTCCGGCGATGATAGTCTGCGGGCTCAATAGTGCTGCATATATGGCGGAAGTTATAAGAGGAGGAATTCAAGCTGTTGACCCAGGACAGGTTGAAGCAGCTCAATCACTTGGAATGAGCAAAGGTCAGATAAATAAGTTAATAGTTTTGCCACAAGCGTTTAAGATAGTAATTCCGTCTTTCGGAAACGAGTTCATATCTTTGATAAAGGAGACTGCGGTACTTTCTTTTGTAGGTGTTATAGAAATTTTAAGAAGTGCACAGCTTTGGAATGCATCATCATTTGAAACTTTCCCAGCATACATGGGAGCAGCAGTTGTATATTTGATGCTGACATATCCGCTCTCTAAGGGCGTTGAAGCATTGGAAAAACGTTTATCAAAGGAGGTAGAGTAAGATGATAAAAGCTACCAATATACACAAGCACTTTAGCGATTTACATGCCGTAAATGGCGTAGACTTGACAGTAGAAGACGGCAAAGTATTATGCATAATTGGCCCATCAGGGTCTGGCAAGAGTACTCTCTTAAGATGCCTTAACATGCTTGAAACACCTGACGGTGGAACAGTAGAGGTGGACGGAGAAGTGGTTACTGATCAAAACATCAGACAGATGCGTACCAAAATGGCCATGGTTTTTCAAAACTTCAATCTATTTAGCCATTTGAGCGTGTTAGAAAATGTAACAGTATCACCTATCAATGTAAATGGAATGTCAAAAGAAGACGCAGAAAAAAAGGCCATGGACTTACTTAAGATGGTAGGGCTTGAAGAAAAGGCGACGGCATATCCAAGGAACCTTTCTGGTGGGCAAAAACAGCGAGTTGCTATAGCTAGAGCCCTTGCAATGGATCCAGAAACAATTCTCTTTGATGAACCAACTTCAGCGTTAGACCCTGAAATGGTAGGGGAAGTGTTAGATGTAATGAAAGATTTGGCTAAAAAAGGAATGACGATGTTAGTGGTTACCCACGAAATGGGGTTTGCTAAAGAAGTTGCAGACAACGTAATATTTATGGCTGATGGCAAAATCGTTGAAATGGGGAAACCGGCTCAGTTGTTTGAAAACCCTTCTAATAAGAGAACGCAATCATTTTTGAAAAAAGTCCTGTAATGCTGGCTTAAAAATTAGATATTCCAATATGTTATTGGCTGTGAGAATTCTTTCAGACAGAAAACGTATTGAATATATAAATCACACTTACAAAAGTCCTCATTTTTATAATTGAGGACTTTTGTTTTGCCTTTGAAATTTTCAGTAAACTGTTGTATAATGACTTGGTGAAGTTTTTGAAAAGATTTCAATCCGCATTAATCGAGACTAGTTTTTAATGGAAAGGTATTCAATTGAAAAAGAAGATAACGACATTTATACTTGCTCTGCTAATCGCTATGAGTCTTCTTATGACAGGGTGTGCAGATTTAGCAGCGGAGGAACTGTATTATGGAGACGCCTATGCAAGCGTCAGCGAGATACCAGAATATTCTCAAAGCCCTTATGTGATTTTAAACGATAACATGCCCGAATTCAGTGAAGAGGATTTAGCAAGGGATGTTTTCGAAGAATACAGCGAACTTGATGAACTCGGAAGATGCGGACAAGCTTACGCCCTAATATGCAAAGAGCTAATGCCAACAGAAAAGAGAACCAGCATTGGACAAGTTAAGCCTAGTGGTTGGCATACAGTAAGATATGATGAATTGATATCGGATAAATATCTTTATAATAGATGTCATTTAATTGGATTCCAACTTGCAGGAGAAAATGCTAACAAGTTAAACCTGATTACGGGAACCCGTTATATGAATGTTGATGGAATGTTGCCGTTTGAAGACGAGGTGGCTGACTATGTAAAAGGTACAGGGAACCAAGTTTTGTATCGTGTATCTCCGATATATGAGGGAGATGACCTTGTAGCTAAAGGCGTTCAAATGGAAGCATATTCCGTCGAAGACTCAGGGCAAGGAGTTTGCTTCAATGTGTTTGTCTATAATGTTCAGCCAGGCGTAACCATAGATTATGCGACAGGTGATAGTTGGGAAACCTCCAAAGGCAAAAACCCAGAGCAACCACAAAAAGAAAACTACGTACTTAATATAAGCAATGACAAGTTCCATACGCCTGATTGTTCAAGCGTTGAAACTATCAAGGATAAAAACAAACAAAAAGTTACAATGAACAGAGACGAGCTTATAGCTAACGGCTACAGCCCTTGTGGCAAGTGTAACCCGTAAGAGGTGAAAACATGAACAATGTAACTGAAGTAGTAGCAGCTTTGATATGGCAGGAAGACAAGTTTTTAATATGTCAAAGACCCGCTCACAAGGCCAGAGGAATGCTCTGGGAATTTGTAGGGGGGAAGGTGGAAGAAGACGAAACGAGAGAAGCAGCTTTGATTCGAGAATGTAAGGAGGAATTAGATATTGATCTGATGCCTCAAGACATTTTCATGGAAGTTGTGCACCAGTATCCAGATATACTGGTTCGACTTATTTTGTTTAATGCAGTAATAGCACAGGGTGAACCGCAAATGTTGGAACATAATGATATTAAGTGGATTACCACAGATCAAATTCCCGATTTTGAGTTTTGCCCAGCCGACAAAGACATTTTAAAGAAACTTATGAATATGTAATAAAAAAGCAGAGCGCAAGGAAATCTATGATTACTTTGGGGCTCTGTATGCTTTTAGAATAGATATATAAACTGTAACAAAGACTTATGAGGAAGACAATGAATAGTAAAGAAATTAAAACAGCTTTTAAGGCATCACTACCTGTAATGGCAGGATATCTGGTGCTTGGTATGGGATTTGGTATAATACTCAACACAAAAGGCTATGGAGTGATTTGGGCCATGTGTATGAGCATTTGTGTATATGCAGGATCTCTTCAATACGTTATGGTCAATCTGATTACTTCAGGGGCGTCCTTAATAACGACAGTACTTACTGCTCTAATGGTAAATGCAAGGCACCTCTTTTATGGAATTTCCATGATAGATAAGTACAAAGATGCAGGCAAGAAAAAGTTTTATATGATTTTTGCTTTGACCGATGAAACTTATTCTCTGGTTTGCAACAATGAAACTGCAAAAGATGTTGAAGATAAAAATAAGTGTTACTTCTTTATATCTCTTTTCGACCAGATATATTGGATAACTGGAAGTATAATAGGCTCGATGGTTGGTTCTATGATAACTTTTAGTACTGAGGGAATCGACTTTGTACTAACGGCACTATTTGTGACCATATTTGTGGATCAGTGGTTAAGCACTAAAAATCATGGACCGGCCTTGGTTGGTATCTTCGCGTCCGTGGCGTGTCTATTAGTGTTTGGAAGCGAAAGATTTTTGATACCTGCAATGATTTGCATTGCCACAGCACTTACCCTTATGAGAGGCAAGGAGGAAGCGAAAAATGTTTGATATAAATGTAGCTCTTATCGTAGCAGTATCTGCCGGAGTAACTATCTTACTTCGCTTTGCGCCATTTCTCATATTCAGTGGTGGCAAGGAAACACCTGCTTATATAGTTTATTTAGGAAAGGTTCTTCCATATGCCATAATGGGAATGTTAGTGGTATTTTGCCTCAAAGAAGTATCAGTAGTATCCGCACCTTTTGGAATCCCTGAACTCTTATCCTGTCTCTTGGTTGCATTGCTTCATGTGTGGAAACGCAACACTTTGATCAGCATAATTGGTGGGACGCTATGCTATATGGTTCTTGTCCAAATGGTATTTTAGACAAGCGGTGCAAAAATTATAATAGGCACTGAGGAATACTACTATATAAATTGTGGGATTTGTGCTAATATGAATATAAAGAAAATAATTTGCATAAGCAAGTTCTAATTTGAGGAGGAAGATGTGAAAAAGTTACTTATAGTTGTGGATTACCAAAATGATTTTGTTACTGGCGCGCTAGGGTTTGAAGGAGCAACAAAGTTTGAAGAACCCATAGCAAAGAAGATCAAGGAGTATCGCAGCCTTGGTGAAAATGGCGAAATCATATTTACTATGGATACTCATGGAGAAGACTATTTGAATACTCAAGAAGGAAAGAAACTTCCTGTTGAGCATTGCATAGATGGACAGGAAGGTTGGCAGCTTTATGGAAAGATTGCAGACCTAAAAGAACCAGAGGATTTAATGTTCTCTAAACCAACTTTTGGATCATATGAATTAGGTGAATATTTGCATAAAAATGCTGATAAATACGAAAGTGTAGAGCTTGTAGGATTAGTTACAAACATGTGCGTCATATCAAATGCAGTTGTAGCAAAAGCGGCAATGCCTAATGTACCTATTCTAGTTGAAGAAAACTGTGTAGGAAGTAATGACGAATCATTGCAGCAGGCAGCACTCAACGTTATGGAGTCGTTTCATATAGAAATTAAGAGGTAAAATATGATTTATCTGAACAATGCAGCAACTACTGTGCTTAAACCTGAACCATTCAAAAATGCTCAAGAAGCATCACCAGAAGAAGCTAAGAAAAAAATCAAAAAACTCTTAGGTTGCAAAGGAGATGTGGTGCTTACCAACGGAGGTAGCGAAGCTCTTGAAACAGCTATAGCTGCTTTTGTAAAACCTGGAGATCATGTTATTTCCACTGATATGGAATATGGAACGGTACTTAATAGTCTTGATGCCCTTGTGGCTAAAGGCTGCACAGTGACATATATACCTATCAATGAATATGGAGTTATAAAATATGACTTGATTGAAGATGCGGTAACTCCTGAAACAGTTGCAATAGTATGTAATCACGGCTCTAACGTTACAGGCAATATTGTAGATTTGGACAAAATAGGGACTATAGCAAGAAGACATCATCTTAAGATGATAGTTGATGGATGCCAAACTGTAGGTGCTACAGATATAAACTTGGAAGATTTGCAAGTCGATGTGTTTTGCTTCACAGCCCATAAAAAGTTAATGGGACCTTATGGAGTGGGGGCTATATGCCTTAGACAAGGGATTTCTATCGACGATGAAACAATTGCCAACATTGAAGAACTTTCCCCACAAAAGCTTGGAACACTCTGCGCTGCTATAGGTTTTGTTATGGAAAAAGGAATTTATGGAGTAAGCGTATACCCACATAGATTGGCTAAACGTTTCTTTGAGTCCGTCAAATCCATGACGGCAGTTAAGATATATGGAGATTTTGGAACCAACACAAGAATCCCTACCGTTGCTATGACTATTGACGGTTTTTCTCCAGCAGAGATTAAAGAATTTATGCGTAAAAAAGGCATTACCATAAAGAGCGGAGACTTTAATGCTTCAAGACTCATGGAATCTTTTGGAACAAAGGAAGACGGTATGGTGCGTTTTAGCTTTGGATACTTTAATACAAGAATGGATGTAAACGATACTATATGGACATTGATGGAACTTCAAGGACTAGACGACTTATATTATCTTGCATAAAAAATAAAACCCCTAAATTTTAGGGGTTTTGCTGATTATGCATGTATTTCGTCAAAGAGTCTTTGCATTCGTTTGTCTAAGGTCGCACTCGCTTCAGCGCATGACTTAAGCTCAGAATTTATGTCCTGAGATAACTCTTTGTCTTTTTTGTATCGTAGCTGATGTTCAAGGCTTGCCCAAAAGTCCATAGCAACAGTTCGTATCTGAACTTCTACTGGAACATTTTCGCAGCCGTCTAATAAGAATATAGGAACAGAAAGAACAAGATGGAGGCTTCTGTAGCCATTGTCCTTAGGGTTTTCTATATAATCCTTTTTCATAACAAGTTTGATATCGTCTTGCTCTACCAACATTTCTGCAATAGCATAGACATCGTCTATAAAGTTGCAGACTACTCGAATACCTGCGATATCCAAGATGTTAGCTCTAGCGGATTCAATAGAAACTTCTTTGCAATAGCGGACTAATTTTTCTTCTATGCTTTCAGATGACTTTAGTCGTCTTTCCATGTGATGGATAGGGTTGTAGTCATGTCTTACGGCAAAGTCTTCACTTAAAATTTCAATTTTAGTTCGAACTTGTTTAATAGCAGCTCGGTAAGCATGCCTGAAGGTTTCAAAGTCTTGTCTGGCTGAAAGGTTCTGTAAGTTTGACACTAAAATATACCCCCAATATTTTATTTACAACACAATTATACTAGATTATAATTTAAAAGGAAAGGACTTTCACATGAAAAACACATTATTAGGAAATACAGGTTTGTCTGTAAGCCGTGTAGGTATGGGTGCGTTGCCAATTGGCCCTAATCAACGCAATCTTTCTGTGGAGCAAGGGGCAGATGTAATAAAATATGCACTACAGCAGGGAATCAACTTTATAGATACAGCACAATGTTACAAAACTTACCCGTATATCAAAGAGGCACTAAGAAGTAGCAATTACGAGCCAGTAATTTGCTCAAAGTGTTTAGGCGATAGTTATGATATTATGAAAGATGCCGTCGAAGAAGCGAGAAGCAATCTGGACAGAGATGTGATAGACATATTCCTTTTGCACGAAGTTAGGACAGGCAGATTCCAACACAAACTAGGCGCATGGGAATATTTAAATGAAGCCAAGGCTAAGGGATTAGTCAAGGCAATAGGTATTTCCACCCATAACATCGATGTTACCAACGAGATAGCGAAGGTGGAAGAATGCGATGTGGTTTTTCCACTTATAAATTATGCAGGTCTTGGAGTTCGTAATTATAATGAAGCTGGAACTGTGGAAGATATGGAAAAAGCTATCGCTGCTTGCTACAAAGCTGGCAAAGGAATCTTTTCCATGAAGGCCTTTGGTGGGGGTAATCTTACTGTCAGCTATCAGAAGGCCCTTGACTATATATTTGCGAGGAAAGATATAGATTCGGTTATTGTAGGGTTTACCACCCCTAAAGAGATAGATGATATGATTGACTATTTGGATGGTCGTATGGATCCAAGTTACAATCCAGATGTTACTTCAAAAAAAATGTGGGTTGAGGAAAGCGATTGCGAGGGGTGTGGAAGCTGTCTCAAAGCTTGTCAATCACAGGCGATTTTCTATAATGACAAAGGCCTTGCCCAAATAGATGAGGAAAAATGTATCACATGTGGCTATTGCGCGGCAGCTTGTCCAGTGAGAGCAATGATAATGATATGATTTTTATATATAATAGTATGGAATAAATCTCGAATTTCCTTGAAAGCGGTTGTGAAAAGGTTACAATAAAGAACAAGGAGTTTATTATGAAGAAAAAGCTTTTAATTATTACAATACTTATTATGGCGATGGTATTTACATCAACAGTAGGATTTGCGGCCTCGTCCACATCAAAATACACAGGCACCAGCTTTAACCACAACGACAAATTCTCAGATCACTTAGTTGTGGATGTTCTTGACGTCTCCGAATGGCAAAACACCATCGATTGGCCTAAGGTCAAAGCAGATGGTATAGATGCTGTTATTATCAGAGTGGGAGGCAGAGGATACGGTGCTGCAGGTAGAATGTATTTTGACTCTAACTATGCAAGAAACTTGCAAGGAGCCAAAGATGCAGGCATCATGATAGGTGTTTACTATTTCTCACAGGCTATAACTGAGGCAGAAGCTGTAGCGGAAGCTAATCATGCTATACAGCTTTTGGGAAATACTAAAATAGAATTACCAATTTTCATGGACTATGAATTTGCGAGTGACTCTGCAAACCCAGGAAGACTTAAGGAAGCCAATCTAAGCAAAGCTCAAGCAACTGATATTGCTAAAAAGTTTTGCCAGACAGTTGAGGCTGCAGGATACGATGCTGGCTTTTATGCCAACTATTCTTTCCTTACTAAAACAGTGGATGGTAGCATATTAAGTAGCTTGTATACTGTTTGGTCGGCTCAGTATTACCATCAAAATGATTATAAAAACAATTATAGTATATGGCAGTATTCATCAAGTGGCAAGGTTTCAGGAATAAGCGGTAGAGTTGACTGTAACTTCTGGTATCTTAGCAAAACACCTACAGCAACTCAGGCAAAATCAATTGTAAATTGTGAGGTTCTTGTGGACAGTTGTGCATATAAAGCAGGCACAAACCATAAGCCTGAAGTCACAGTTACATACAACGGAAATCTTCTGACAGAAGGAGTAGATTACCGAGTAGGATATATAGATAATAGAAACATTGGAACAGGACATGCATATGTTACAGGAATAGGTCAATATGCAGACTACAAGATAACTCCTTTTGATATTTCTGAAAGTATGGGTATAGATAGTTCATTAGGTGTAACTAGCTCTGCATATACTATTGGAAACTACGTAAACGGGGTTGCTCTTAACACTAGTCTTGCAACATTCACTAGCAATATTG
>CAZUEH010000024.1:0-18774 GCA_964619315.1 uncultured Oscillospiraceae bacterium
TGCAAATCCTTAATAACAATATTACTTTGACATAACAAAAGCACCTTCCTATATGGAAGGTGCTTTTAAAATAAGCTGTTTTATCTTTTCTTAAATTCTTTTGTTCTCTCAATTACATCATCAGTTCCAAAGATTGCGGAACCTGCTACCAATATGTCTGCTCCTGCATTTGACACCTTGGCGCAATTATCCAATGTTACTCCACCGTCTACTTCAATTAAGAAATCTAAGTTTCTTTCTTTTCTTATTTGGGCTAGTTTTTCGATTTTTTTCAAAGAACCTTCAATGAACTTTTGTCCTCCAAACCCTGGATTTACAGACATAATTAGTACTAAGTCTACCTGTTCTAAAATTTCAAATAGAGATTCTACAGGAGTGGCCGGGTTTATAGAAACACCAGCTTTAACGCCTAAATCTTTTATATGAGTAATTGTTCTATTAAGATGCACGCAGGCTTCTTGATGTACAGTGATATATCTTGTGTTTTCAGTTATGAAGTCCTCAATGTAATCATCTGGATTCTCAATCATCAAATGCACATCATAGTCAAGTGCGGTATGTCCATCAAGGGATTTCATGACAGTTGCGCCAAAACTGATATTAGGAACAAAATGTCCATCCATAACATCAATATGTATCAAATCGGCGCCTCCCGTTTCGATCAAATTAACTTGTTCACCCAGCTTTGAAAAATCAGCTGACAAAATTGATGGTGCTAGTTTAAACATTGTTCTCCCCTTAATCTTTAAAAACATCAATACTTATTTTTATTTTTTAGTTCTTCCATATTGGCCACATATGCCTTATATCTTAGCGGATGTATTGACCCTGCTTTAACTGCCCTTGTGACCGCACAATCTGGCTCCTTAAGGTGTTTGCAGTTGTCATATCTGCAAAGCCCATTCAGTTGAACAAACTCGGGATAGTAGTCTCTCAAGTCGTTCTCGTCCATATCATTAAGCTCTAACGAAGTGAACCCTGGAGTGTCGAAGACCATTCCACCCTGCTCCATTTGAAAAATCTCAACATGTCTAGTAGTGTGCTTCCCTCGCATGTTTTTTTGACTTAATTGGCCTGTTTCCATGTTAGCCGATGGAAGCATTTTGTTTAATATTGAAGACTTTCCAACACCTGATGGTCCTGCTAAGGCTACCGTTTTTCCTTTGATCAATTGAAAAAGTTCTTCAATTCCCTCGCCCGTTTTAGTGCTTAACGCTACAACTTCATATGCAGGTCCATATATTTTTTTAATATACACCAACTCTTCTTCTGATATCAAATCTTTTTTGTTTATACAAATAACAGGCTTAATTCCATGTAGCTGAGAATTTATAACAAATTTGTCTATTATTGGATAATTAGGCTTTGGGTTCTTGGCCGCAAAAACTACTAACAGCAAATCTATATTAGATATTGGTGGTCTTGAAAAGTAATTTTTTCTAGGATAGATTTTATCTATTACACCTTTGCTTGAGTCTTCTTGTAGAATTTCAACATTTACAATATCTCCTACACACAAGACAATTCCGTCCTTTTTAAATATTCCTCTGCCTTTTGCTTCTATAATGCCCTCATCTGTCTTGACGTAATAAAAGCCCCCAATTCCTTTGGTTATTAAGCCTTTCATATTTTTTATTGTTCTCCTGTTGACCCAGAGCCACCGTCTCCAGTAGTTGGTGCTCCTTTGCTGATGACAATATCTATAGTACTTCCTTCTTCTAATTCATCACCTTGTCTATATTGCTGGCTTGTTACTATATTCTTTGCATATTCGCCGCTTTCTTCATAGAATATATTGCCTACCTTGAATCCAGAAGCTGCAATTTGTGTTTTGGCCTTTTCAATATCAAGACCTATAAGCATAGGAACTTGTTTCATGGCTTTGCCTTTGCCGTCACTGACTTCGACATCTATTACGGTTCCTACATCAGCAGTTTTTCCAGCAGGTACATATTGAGTTAAGATAGTGTTTTCTGGCTTCGTGCTAGTTACTTTAAGCACCACACCAAGTTCAAAACCAAAATCTTCAAGATATGCCTTAGCTTCATTATAATCCATGTCAACTATACTTGGAACGACTCCGTCTTTTTTACCAAGGCTTATATTGACAGTTATAACCTTGCCTTTTGCTACCTTGGATCCTTTGCTTGGATTTTGAGAAGTTATCAGTCCCTTTTCCTGATCAGGGCTATATACTTCCTCCCCTTCTTCAATTTCAAGGCCTAACTCTTCAGCTTCTTCTATAGCTTCTTCAATGGTCATCCCTTTAAAATCAGGGACTTCTATCTCTTCATCGCTACCACTAAACCAACCTAACAAAGCGCCTATTCCTATAAGTCCTGCAATAGCAACGATAGCTACTCCAGCTATAATAAACATCTTTGTTTTGTTTACTGGCTTCTTTTCCTGTTCCTCTTCCTTTTTCACTTCTCTTTGAGAGCTCATATCATTTCGCTTGTTATCGTTAGGTTCGTCTTTTCCGCCGAGTACGCTAACTCCCATAACCTTAGTGATAAACTCGATATTATCTAAGTCCTCTATCAATTCTTCTGCAGATTTATATCTGTTAGTTTGATATTTGTCTGTAGCTTTTTCTATTACTTTTGTAAGTTGTGGTGGGATTCCTGAAATTTCTGGTACAGTCTCGTTTATATGCATTAATGCAATGCTTATTGGGTTGTCTCCATCAAATGGAACTTTGCCTGCAAGCATTTCGTATAAAACTATTCCTAGTGAATACAAATCTGATCTTTCGTCAACATAAGCGCCTCTGGCCTGTTCTGGTGAAAAGTAGTGGACCGATCCCATTATTTTTTCACTTCCTTCGGCTATGCTCGCTTTGCTAACAGCCATTGCTATACCAAAATCTGCTAGTTTTGCTGTTCCTGAACTAGTAATCAAAATGTTATGAGGTTTTACATCTCTATGTATAATCTGGTTTTTGTGCGCATGGCTCAGAGCCGAAGCTACTTGTCTTGTTATGTCAATGGCTTCCTTATAATTCAATTTGCCTTTTTCTTCTATTATTTGGCTCAATGGTTTGCCATCGATTAGTTCCATAACTATAAAGTTGATCTTACCTTCACTGCCTACATCGTAGACATTTACAATGTTGGAGTGAGAAAGACCTGCTGCCGCCTGAGATTCTTTTCTAAAATTCTCAATAAATAGCTCGTCTTTTGTGAATTCAGGTCTTAAAATTTTAATAGCCACATATCTGTTCAAAAGCCTATCTTTAGCTTTGTAAACAATGGCCATTCCGCCTTCTCCAATTTTTTCAATTATTTCATATCTTCCTAATAACAATTTACTGCTCATAAATATCTTCCTCCGTAACTTTTAGGCTGATTATGGTAATATTATCGTGTCCGCCATTTCTGTTTGCCAATGCAACCATTTCTGTGCATACATCCGACATAGATAAACCTTTTTCTAATATTTCTATCATAGACTGGCCATCGACTTCATCATATAGCCCATCTGTACAAAGAATGAATACATCGTCCTTAGCTGTGTCCACTTGGAAAAAATCCGGTTCAACACTGCCTTCGGCACCTAATGCTTTCGTTATAACATTTTTTCTGGTATCAACTTCTGCTTCTTCTTTGGAAAGAATTCCTGCATTTAGCAAGGTGTTTACATATGTATGATCCTCGGTCAGCTGTACTAGTTCCCCACTTCTATATAAGTAGACCCTGCTATCTCCTACATTTGCTATGTAGACTGTGCCGCCCTTCACATAGACTATGGCTGCAGTTGTAGCCATTCCTCTATTTTCTTCGTGCTTCTGGGCTTTTTCGAATATTGCCTTGTTGCTAATGTCCAGACACTCTTGCAAATAGTTTATTATGGCATATTTGTTGGTGGCTTGGTCAATAGGATGTTCTACTATATAGTTTGCGATCTCATTGACTGCAGTCCTACTGGCTATTTCACCTGCATTGCCTCCCCCTACACCATCTGCTACTAAGTAAACCTTGTCCGGAAGTAATACGAAACAAGCGTCTTCATTGTTACTTCGTTTTAGTCCTTTGTCAGACTTGAATCCAACTTCCATAAATCCTCCTTACTCACCCTTTTTTCTCATCTTGCAAACATAAAATCCATCTATATCCTCTGTTGGCAAGAAGCATCTCTCATCAATAATTTCGAAATTTTTATTATTTTCAATAAACTTTTTTGTTTGATTTTGATTTTCTTTGTTGTTTAGTGTGCAAGTACTGTAAACCAGAATGCCGTTGATTTTGACGTATTGAGCAGATTTTTTAAGTATATTGCTCTGTATGTCTATCAATTCAGCAAAGTCTCCTTGCCCCTTATACTTTATCTCAGGTTTTCTTCGTATTACGCCAAGCCCTGAGCAAGGAACATCAACTAAGACCCTGTCGGCTGAATTGCACATTGACTGGTCGCCTTTTGTACCGTCCAGAAGTTTAGTGCCAATTATCTTTATGCCCAATCTCTTGGCTTGAGCATCAATGATATTTAGTTTATGTTCATATATGTCACAGGCTATTATTTGGCCTGAATTGTTCATTTTTTCTGCTATAGCCATAGTTTTGCCACCAGGTGCTGCACATACATCAATTACTGTGCTTTCATCTGTTGCCTCAATCATATCAGCTGCCACCGTTGATGCTTCATCCTGAACTGAAAAAAGTCCAGTTTTGTATTCTTCGGTGTCCAAAAGTCCACTACCTTTGACATGGAGAGTTCTCGCAGAAAACTTCCCTTCATCGACTTCAAAGCCCATATTTACAAGTGTATCTTTAAGTGCTGATACTTCTGATTTTAATAGATTCACTCTTATAGATAACTTTGGCCTTTTGTTTGAGCTTTGCAAAAGTTCTTCGCAAAGTTCTAATCCATATTCCTCTATCCATAATTCGATTATCCATATAGGAAATGAATATTTGACAGATAAATAGCTTTTTATATCCTTCTCTTTGTCTGGCAGAGATATCTCATCCTTTTTCCTAATATACCCTCTTAAAACTCCATTTATAAAGCCCTCTCGGCCTCTACAAATCTTCTTTGCTATGTTCACTGACTGACTCACCGCAGCATAGGCAGGAATTCCGTCTGTAAAAAGTATTTGGTATAAGCCCATTCTTAATATGGTCTTTTCCTTTTTCTTTACTTTTTTTATTCCTGATGGAATAAGTTTGTCGAGAATATAGTCCAGCAGTATTTTGTTTTCCAAAACCCCATACACTAGTTCTCTAACTAGCGCTGGGTTTTCTGGGCGATTTTCTGCTATATATCGATTTAATGCCAAATTAGAATATGTGTTTTCTTGTTCTATGCCATATAAGACGTCAAACGCCGTCTTTCTGGTCAAGTCCATTATCTTCTTCCTCTCATAGCAAGAACTCTTAATAAGTTAGCTATAGCGACAGAAAGTGCTGCTACATAAGTCATAGCTGCCGCTGATAAAACCTTTTTGGCGCCTTTTTCTTCTTGAGTATCTATTACTCCTGTAAGCTCCATTTGGTCTAACGCTCTACTACTAGCATTGAATTCTACAGGGAGAGTAATTCCATGAAAAACAATTACTGCTACAAAGAATATGACTCCAATGTTAAATATCATCTCTCCCATGTAGTTGCCTGCATAAAACATAGCCAGACCTATTATTATAAGTAGCCAGCTAAATTTAGATGCAATTGTGACTACTGGAACTATGCTGTTTCTTATTTTTAGTGGTGTATAGCTTTCGGCATGCTGGATTGCATGTCCTGCCTCATGACAGGCCACGCTAACTGCGGCTACGGAATCTACTCCATAAACAGTCTGTGACAATCTTAAAACTCTTTTTCTAGGATCGTAGTGGTCAGTTAAATTTCCACTTACCTGTTCTATATTAACATCTCTAAGATCGTTAGCATCAAGCACCCTTCTCGCTGCTTCTGCACCGGTAAGCCCTCTCCTGTTTCTTATTTTAGAGTATTTTTTAAAGTTGGAGCTTACTTTTCCTTGTGCTATAAAAGTAAATATCACCGCTATTAAAAATAGTATCATTGTAAACTCGTATTCCATAATTTTCTTACATCCCCCTATTCAAATTTGCTTCCAATTTCTATTGAATTTCCCCTGATATAGTCTTTTACTTGAACTCTCTTTTTACCTGGGGCTTGTATTTCTGTTATTATAAGTGTTTTGCCACCGCAAGATATTTCGATTCCTTCAGCCGTTACCCCAACAACTGTGCCACTTTCCTTGTCAGTGGTTTTATCAGAAACTTTGGCATTCCACAGTTTCATCTGTTGTCCGTTGTATTGGCAAAATGCTCCCGGCCATGGGTCAAATCCTCTTATCAATCTTTCTACTTCTTGAGGACTTTTGCTAAAATCTACCTCGCCGTCTTTTTTGGAAATAAGCCCTGCGTAGGTAGCCTGCTCTTCATCTTGTACGATTGGTGTCACTTTGTCAGCTTTTATAAGGTCAATAGTTTCTACAAGTAGTTCTCCGCCTATCTTAGCAAGTGCGTCGTGAAGCTGACTTCCGTTGTAGTTTCCTATCTCAATTTCTTCCTTAGTCAGCATATCTCCAGTATCAAGATCTTCAGCCATCTGCATGATGGTGACTCCTGTCTTGGTCTCCCCTTGAACTATGGCTTGCTGTATTGGTGATGCGCCCCTTAACTTTGGCAGCAATGATGCGTGAACATTTATGCATCCGTATTTTGGCAAACAAAGAACTTCCTTTGGTAATATTTGTCCATAAGCGGCGACAACTATTACATCAGGGTTTATGGCATTTAATCTTTCCATTACGTTTGCATCGCCTCGAAGTTTCTCGGGCTGTAATACTTCAATACCATATTCTAACGCCTTTTCCTTGACTGGCGTAAATTGTATTTTCTTTCCCCTGTTCTTTGCTCTATCCGGTTGAGTTATAACCAACTCTATAGAATTATTGCTGTTGTGCAAATGTTCTAAAATTCCGGCGGCAAAGTCCGGTGTTCCCATAAATACAGTCTTCATAAATTGCTCTTGCCTTGCTCCTATTCTTCTTCTAAGTCCTCATCAGAAAAGGCATCTCTAACGTTAGTAGCCTTATCAGTATAAATAATTCCTTCTAAATGGTCATATTCGTGACACATAACTCTTGCATCAAAGTCACTAAACTCGTATACCTGTTTGTTTCCATCTAAGTCCAGTGCTTCAATTTTAACGTAATCGGGTCTATCTACAGTCCCTATAGTTCCCGGAACACTTAAGCAACCTTCGTCTCCGACTTGACTACCGCTTTGTTCAAGTATTACAGGATTTATCATGTAGTATACTCTTTCTGCCTCAGGTTCAGCAACGAACATTCTTCTCATAACTCCAACCTGTGGTGCTGCTATGCCTACTCCATATTCTGATCTCATGGTTTCCAACATATCATTGAGAGTTTCCTTTATTCTATCATTTACTTCTGCGACTTCTCTGCATTTTTTTCTTAAAATTTCGTCGCCTGACATAACTATGTTTCTTAGAGCCATTTTTACCTCCGATTATTAATAAGCATTGTATGGGTTTATATCTAAGTCCATATTACACTTTAATTTTTCTTTTATTATTACTTTATTAAAACTTTCCAGATAATAAACATACTTGTTTCGTTCGCCTTTTGGACATTTTATCAATATATAAAATCTTATTGCATCCTTGCCTTTAAAGCTCATGGACATTTTAGGTCCGAGAATTTGTTTGGCTATGTCGCCTTTTAAGGCATTTTCTATATATGCTCTGCACCTTTTGCTACAATCGATAGCTGTTTTTTCATCCTCCGACGTGAAGTTGACCATTATCAAATCCGTGAATGGTGGATACTCCATCAGCTCTCGCAGTTTTATTTCTTCATCGAAGAAATTTTGATAATTATGATTAGCTGCAGCTACGAGTGCATAGTTGTCTGGTTCGTAGGACTGTATTATTACTGAGCCTTGGTGTTCTCTTCTTCCTGCTCTTCCAGCCGCCTGCGTTACAAGCTGAAAAGTTCTTTCGGTGGACCTATAATCAGGAATGTTTAATCCTGTATCCGCCGCAATTACTCCGACAAGTCCTACATTTTCAAAGTCAAGGCCTTTTGCCACAAGTTGAGTTCCTATTAGGATTTGAGTTTCGCCTTTGACAAAGCCATTTAAAATTCTATCCAAATCTTTTCTGGTTTTTAGGGCATCAATATCCAAACGATCTGTAGTCACGTCAGGAAAATACTTTTTAACCATTTCTTCTACTTGTTCAGTTCCTATCCCAAAATGTTTTATATATGAACTTCCGCATTCAGGGCAGCTTTTGGGAACCTCTGATGTTTTGCCACAATAGTGACATACAAGTTTGTCTTTGGATTTATGATAAGTTAGAGAAATTCCACATTCCTCGCACTTCATTACTTTGCCACATTCTCTGCAAGAAACAAAATTGGAATATCCTCTTCGGTTTTGCAAAAGTATGCACTGACGTCCAGCCTCAAGTTCTTCGTTTATTCTTTGGTACAACCTACGGCTAAAGATAGTGGTATTACCTTCTTTTAGCTCATCTCTCATGTCTACAATTTCGACCTCTGGAAGAGGTGTCTCATTATATCGTTTTTTGAGAGTCAAAAGTTTATATATGCCTTGTTGCGCTCTATAATAGGACACTACCGACGGAGTTGCACTGCCTAAGAGAAGTACTCCTTTATAGTAGGAAAGACGCTTAAGAGCCAAGTCTACAGTATCGTACCTAGGTATCATATCTGCCTTATAACTAGCCTCTTGCTCTTCATCCATAATTATTAGGCCTATATCAACTAGTGGTGCAAATACTCCAAGTCGTGCTCCGATTACGATTTTAGCTTTTCCGTCTTTTATTCGTCGCCATTCATCGTATCTTTCTCTAAGAGTCAGTTTGCTATGTAGTACTGCTATGGTTTCTTTTCCAAACCTACCAGTCAAAATTTCTATAATCTGCTTTGTCAACGATATTTCAGGTACTAACATTATGGCAGTTTTGCCCATAGACAAAGTCATTTCTATGGCTTCCATATATACCTGAGTTTTACCACTTGAGGTTACTCCATTTAACAAAAAGTTCACTTGCTCATTAGCGGCAATCCCTTGATTTATTTCATTGACTGCCTTTTGCTGCTCATCAGTAAGTCTTTCCGGCTTATTATATGTGCCGGCTATGTTTTTATATGGTTCCTTTTCTTTTCCTGGTTTCGGTGCTTTGCCTTCTGTCACAAAACATTTGAAGCCATCGTAGTATTTGATGCCATATCTTTGTTTCATCCAAAGCGTCGTTTTGATCATCTCTTCTGAAAAATAAGATTGCTCAGTTACTGCCAATGCACTTTTTATCTTTTCATCAGGACAGCCAGGAGATTCAATAATCTGACACACTATACCTGGTTTTTCTTTGTTGTGAGTTCCAAAAGGCACCAAAACCAAATCCCCTACTTTAACATCTTCATCCGTCTTATAGGTAAAAAGGTCGTCAATATATTTACTTTTATTGTTCACAGCAACATTGATATAAATCATGTCTTTCCTTTACAGCAGATGAATGTTGTGAGCTTCGCACGTTTTAATCATTTCAGTTGGCCATACGGAGGCTTGTACTTCCCCTATATGGGCTTTTCTGAGGAAAAACATACAAAGTCTGCTTTGTCCAATTCCTCCACCTATGGTGTAAGGTAGTCTGTCCTCTAAAATAGCCTTTTGGAAAGGTAGTCCTGCTCTATCCTGGCAACCCTCAGCTTCTAACTGTTTTGCCATTGCTGTAGCATCTACTCGTATTCCCATTGAAGATATTTCAAAAGCTCTGTCTAAAATCTCATTCCAAAGAATTATGTCTCCGTTTAATTCCCAATCATCATAGTCTGGAGAACGACCGTCGTGTTTTTCTCCAGATGCAAGTTTGCCACCTATTTTCGTGATGAATACTGCTCCATGCTCTTTGGTTATTGCATCTTCTCTCTCTTTTGCAGTAAGAGAAGGATACATATCTTCCAATTCTTGAGTTGTTACGAAGAATATTTCATTAGGGATTTCAGTCTGAATGTTTCTATAAAGTCTATTCACATAATCCCCAAGGTTTTTAATTGCGTTGTATATTGTAGTAACCGTTTCCTTTAGATATTCTTCAGTTCTTTGCTCTTTGGTTATTACTTTTTCCCAATCCCACTGGTCTACATAAACTGAATGGAGGTTATCAAGATCCTCATCTCTTCTTATAGCATTCATGTCTGTATATATACCATTGCCTGGTTTTATCTCATATTTGCCTAAGGCCATTCTCTTCCATTTAGCTAAGGATTGAACTACTTCTACTTGTAATTCATCTATATCTTTTAATGTGAAGGTAACTCTTCTCTCCACACCGTTGAGATTGTCATTAAGCCCAGTTGATGGGTCTACAAACAGCGGTGCTGATACTCTGCGCAAATTAAGACCATAGGCCAGTTCTTGCTGAAAGTAATCTTTTATTTTTTTGATGGCTCTTTGGCTCTCCATCAAATCAATAAGTGGATCATAGTTTTCTGGTAAAATTAAGTGTGACATTATGTTTCCCTCCAATAAATTATTTTGAAAACTCACAGCCGCAGTAATTCTGCCTGTAAAGTTTATATTCCTTTGATATATGAATACTTCTTTGAAATCCTGCTTTTTTCTTGAAGTCGATATCTAAAAATTCAATCCCATACTTGTTTGCCAACTCACAGCCTATGGCAGAAACTAAATTATAGTTTTTGTGAGGACTAACAGTTAGTGTAGTTGCAAAAATGCTGTTGCCGGTTCGCATAGCTGCTTGTGCTGTTCTCTCTAATCGAAGCTTGAAACATTGTGTGCATCTCGCTCCGCCCTCTGGTTCAGACTCAAGCCCTTTTGCTATATTATAGAATTCTTCCGGAAAATACTCACCTTCTATAAATTCTACATGGTCCTCATCTGGCAATTTTTCGTTATGTTTTTTTATAAAATCAATCTGGGATTCTTTTCGTTTTTCATACTCTTCTTTTTCAGTTATATTTGGATTGTAGAAAAAAATAGTTATTTTATAGTTAGGCAAAAGTCTTTCAATGCAGGCAGTACTACATGGTCCACAGCAAGAATGAAGAAGAACTCTGTTCTTAGTTACTAATAAATCCGTAGTATCTTTGAGCAATTCTTGTTTATTTTGCTGGCATTTTTCGTTTTGTACCTGTGGTTGAACTTTTTTAACCATAACTGATTTCCTTTTGATGCGGGCTTGTTTTAGAAAGCCCTATTTGATATGATGTATTTGTAACATGGTTTAACGGTTGCTACCTTGCGATAACACCGTTATAATACCACCAACCATTGTATCATAAAACTGCAACAAGTTAAAGGATTTACAACGATATGAAAGAAATTTTTAAGAAGGAAATTCCATCTTTTTTTGAAGATCAAAGATTTAATTCAGCTAATCTTTGGCTCAAGAATAAATTTAATAGCAAAACCATCAAATTAGCTATTGATGGTGATTTTACATGTCCAAATAGAGATGGTACAAAAGGCACTGGCGGTTGTACATTTTGCTCTGATTCTGGCTCGGGAGAGTTCGCTTCTACTATTGAAGACCAGATTAAGCTGCTCTCCGCCAAATGGCCTAATGCCAAATATCTAGGATATTTTCAAAATCATACCAACACATATGCCCCTGTGGATCAACTTCGTGAAAAGTATTATTCGGTTTTAGCCAATCCTAAGATTAAAGGACTCGTAATAGGTACCCGCCCTGATTGCCTTTCTGATGAGGTTTTAGATTTGCTAGAAGAAATAAACAAGGAACATTTTTTATGGATTGAACTAGGACTTCAAACCATTCATCAGTCTACCGCCGATGATTTTAATCGTTGTTATGATTTGAATGTTTTTGATGATGCTGTTCGCAAACTCAGCCAGCGCAATATAAAATATGTGGTTCATGTAATTTTAGGACTGCCTGGCGAAACTGATGAAATGATGCTTCAATCTGTTGAATATGTTTCCACTCGCCCGGGAATATTCGGAATGAAGCTTCATCTACTTAATATTGTAAAGGGCTCTGTAATGGAAAAAACTCATGGGGATTATTCCTCCTTTGATTCAATAGACTCATATGTGGATTTGATAGTACGCTGCCTTGAAATAATTCCGCCTAATGTGACTATCCACAGGCTTACTGGAGATGCACCAAGGTCCATCCTCATAAGCCCACATTGGAGCTTCAATAAGCGCACTATACTCAACCGCATAAATGATCAGCTCCACTTAAGAAACACTTGGCAAGGCAAAAAATCATAATTCAATCAAAGCAATTATAAAACCTCGAGAAAAATCTCGAGGTTTGTTTTTTATGATATTTCTTCAATATAATGAATGTATTCCACATCTAATATTTCATCCATAACCAACGCATGATCTTTTTTCTTCATCATGTCTAACTCCACCTTTAGTGGCACATCAGTATCAAGAATGGATATATCTTTTCTTCTTTCTAATGAGATTATTACATATCCGCAATCTCTCAAAAATGATAAGAATGGCTCGACGCCACGTCGTTCAACCTCAACATAGAGTTCAATAGTTCTTGTGTGGTTTTCAACATATCTAGCCATGTAGTACATGTAATATGTAGTAACAAATATTAATACAAAGCATATTAGTCCTGCCCATATAAACCCCGCGCCTATAGCCATTCCCATTGCGGCAGTAACCCACAGGCCAGCGGCTGTCGTCAACCCTTTTATCTGTTTTCTATCAGTTACTATTATAGTCCCTGCTCCCAAAAATCCTATTCCACATAATATTTGTGATGGGATTCTGCTTATGTCAGCATATCCTTGTCCTGAATTTGCTAGATAAAGACCTAGAAGAGTTGCAAGTGCAGATCCTAAGCAAACAAGTGCAAAGGTTCTTATACCTGCTGCATATCTTTTGTGTGCTCTTTCCATACCAACAAAGCTTCCTAGCACCATTGCTAAAAGCAATCTAGTCGCAATAGATGCCAAGGTGAGTTCTTCAAAAAAAGTCTCTATTTCATTAAACATTGTAGTGAATCCCCCCTTGTTTGTCAGCTATTGATATTTTTACTCGAATTCGTCTTTTCTTTTATTCCTAACAATACTAATTTGCAAAATCAAGATTATACCAGCTAATGCTACAGCGGTACCACCAAGGGTTAACAATAAAATTTTATCGTTTTTTGATATAACTCCGCCGTCTTCTCCGTTAAGTTTTGCAAGTAGCTGTACGTACTCAATTGCATCTTCTACAGAGATCTGTGCATAACTCTTAAAAGTATCTGTTTCTTCATCATAGAAGAACCATTTTTCATCCCCGGTACTCTGATCTTTTAATAATGCAAAAGTATATTTTAAGCTTTCGTCTTTTATTACTGGAATTTCTTTATCACCATACTGAGTCACCGTCATTATAAAACCCTTAGGGATTGTATTCTCATCGTAACTCTCTTGAACAACATAATCCTTATCTTCTACCGTTACAATTATGTCTGTTGGTGTTTCTTCAGGGTTGTCATTAGGTGTTTCTTCAGATGGATCATCTGTAGACCCTGTAGATCCGCTTGACCCTCTATTTATAGTTACCTTATAAGTCTTTGTGCTTCCGTTTTGTGCCGTTACCGTTACCGATCTTACATTCTTACCCATAGACAAGTTTTTATTGCCAGAAACGGAAATTTTAGCCTTGGAATCCTGCGGTGTGGCACTCATGGTACAAACCTTAACATCTTCACCTACGTTTACTGTATAAGAAGTTACAGATGGTGAAAAAGATGGTGATAAGGTTCCTGCAGATACTTTGAGGCTAGAAAGATTAGCATTGCCTGACACCGTTGGCGATGCGTCTTTAACTGTAACTGTTGCACTTTTGTTAGCTACGCTCAAATCCTTTCCATCATAGTCTACTACTCCACCGCCACCAGTAGATACTGTGACAGAAGAACTCCCTGGTTTTAATGCCTTGAAAGTAAGTGTGACAGTTAGGCTCGATCTTTGGTTTCCATCCCCTGCAATGACAGAAATCACTCCTGATGCAGAAGTTGGACCAGTCCCACCTGAGCAGCCTGTATATTGTAATACTGAAGAATCATATCTTATGTCTGTTGCTGCGATGCCAAAAGTTGCTCCGGAATACGTATATGTTATTCTTACTGTATCCCCCTTGTTATATGTTCCGCCACCGGATACCGAGACATTGGCAGCAGCTCCAAATGCACTTGTCACATTACAAAGTGAAAGGACAAGCGATAATATTAAAATCAATAGAACTAGTCTTCTTTTCATTGTTAATCCTTACTTAGTTTTTTATTGTATAAGTTCCAATTATGTGTCTTTGCATGTAAAGCACATCCACAGAACCAAGTTTGCTGTCGCCATTTATATCAGCCGCACTTAAGTATGCGCCGCTTAGAGTATATGTTTTTATTACATGTCTTTGTACAAACAGGACATCTGCAGATGAAAGTTTGCCATCTCCGTTAGTATCGCCCTTTATAACAACTGTCGCAGTTTGTACTGCATTGTTATTGCTATCATATAAAACAGCTTTGGTCCCTGTTCCTACATTGCCAGAAGTCAGTTCGTTGCCTTGTGCGTTGGTTACTTTTATAGTATACCCTGTTGGGGCAGTAATCTTTGACTTAAAAGTACTTACAGAAGTACTGTATCCAACTCCTGTAATATTGCTTCCAATATTGTAAGTTGAACTCTGCATGCTGTTTCCAGAGGAGGTCTGACGTGCTACTGTTAGATTATATGTATTGGTTGCTCCGCTTGTAGCCGTTACAGTAACCTTTATTTGTGTGCTGTTTGAAGTCAGTTGCTTTCTTCCTGAACCTGTTATTGTTGCACTTGCATCGCTCGCCACCGCATTGATGTCCACATAAGAGGTGTCCGCCGGTACTACCAGCTCATAGTTATTAGTGTACATATTGAATGAAGGGGTCAAGTTATATCCTGCAACTTCAAAAGTCTTTAGGAAATAGTTATTGTTACCAGTTCCTGGTCTAGCGCAAGACGCAGTAGGCATATTCTTATAAACCGGGATGTAGAAAGTGATTGCACTATTTCCGCTATATCCTGATTTTAGAGAAGAAGCCTCACTTGATGCTCCACCTACATTAGTCATGTACTGGTGTGTCGCTACAGAATTAATTCCATTCATCACATTGAACTTTTTGAGATAAAGAGTATTCTGATTGTTGTTTATATAATTATTGGCATAATGGAGTGCTCCACCTACCATGGATTTCAATCTTGTATTCCAAGGTCTGCTGTATGATCCGCTTCCCTTTGCATAAATCAAACCGTATTCAACTGCATCGTAACTGCCAGAAGCATAGGCTCTTACGTTGAAATAATTGTAGTAACCTTCATATCCTGAAACTTTGCCAGATATACTGTTACCTGCACCATTTCTTCCCTGCTCCACTAGAATCATGGAAGCCAACACATATGGGTTAGCGCCTGATTGATTGGCTGCATACATTAGAGCGTCCGAATACGTATCATATCCAGCCTCTGGGAATTTGTTGTCCAAAAAAGTCCCGGCTACTAACTGTTGAAGCCCTGACTTTGTTTGAGTTTGGGCATCATAGGAGTGAGCCATAAATTGAAAAATTCCGCCTTCAGTCATAAAATTACGAGGATCCATGTAGTATTCAACTATGGATTTTGACGCTGCAACCCATCCACCACTATCAAATATAGTGTACTGACCGGTAGCTGTATCATATGCTCCATAATCTCTTGATTTCCATGAATCATTTGCACTTTTATGTACTAAATTAACCGGAACCTTGCTTTCTTTAGCTATTACATCTGCCCAATCAAGACCAGTTGTCTGGGCTTTGAAAACCCAACTTGGATGAGCTGCATGTAAGTCTCTAAGATATTTTTTGTAACTTTCTGGGAAGCCTTGCGCTGTCATGCTATTTTCAAAAGCCTCATCATGGACATACTCTGCACTCTCATTTATTGTGACATAATCAGCTCTTACATAGCCTACGCTGCCGTTATAACTTATTTTGTACCAGTTGCCACTCTTTTCAATGACATCTACTGTAGTGTTATCTAATAACGCAAAAACTACGCCATAGCTAGTTCCTGGGCCGCTTCTAACATTAAGACCGATACTACTATTAACTGTAGCAGTAGTCGCAGCAGAAGCGCTTTCAGCCAACAAGACAGCAGTCATGAACAAAATCATTACTGCGAGAACAATTACTATTAAGTTGCTCTTTTGTAGCTTCTTAAACAATTTTATCTCCTTATTTAACTTAGGCTTTATTTACCTTCAGAAAATCTTCCGTCATTGTAATGCTTTCTGCAAAGAGAAACGTACATATCGTTTCCTCCTATTACTACTTGCTCGCCTTGTTTCACAACACGGCCATCCATTACTCTTGCTACCATCGTGGCTTTTCGTCCACACCAACAGATAGTCTTTATTTCTTCTATTTTGTCTGCATATACAAGCATATAGTAAGATCCTTCGAAAAGTTCGTTTCTAAAATCATTTTTTAGCCCATATGCAAGGACTGGAACATCACAGCTATCAACTATTTCTACTAGTTCTTGCACGTGATGTCTTTTTAGGAATTGACATTCATCTATTAAAACACAATCTATTTTGCGTTTTTCGTTTTCTCTAATATATAGCTCCAAAATATTTGTGTTTTCGTTTACAATTAGAGCTTCTCTCTGTATACCTATTCTAGAGGTTATTACGCCCACTCCATATCTATCATCTACAGCAGGAACAAGGGTCAAGACATTTTTGCCTCTTTCCTCATAATTATATGCCACCTTGATAAGTTCAATTGATTTGCCTGCATTCATAGTGCTGTATCTGTAATATAGTTGCGCCATCTCTGCCTCCTGAAAATTTCTACATATATATTTTACCTCAAAATACCTTATAAATCAATGGTTATCACAAATTAAAAGCCCTTTAATCTCTGTTTTTTTACGCGCTTAGTTTACTGAGTTATTATACAAAAAACAGTTTTTAATATCACACTTTTATGTTATTATCATTTGTATGCACAAATGTTTTTAAAAGGAGTGTTTTATGGAAAGTTTATTAATATTAATACTAAAATGTGTTTTATTGGGAATCGTCTGGGCGGCGTTGCTCATTCCTATTCTCTTTAATAAAGGAGGATGGCTCAAATACCTGATAACAGTTTTAATTATCGCCTTACTGTGTTTCCTTCTAAGAGGATGGGCAGTAATTATCAATAAAATGACTGTAATTGCTATCTTAACTCTCGTTATATCATGGATAACCTCAATGGCTGTCTTTGAAAAAGAGACTAAAATTAAATCAAAAGTTATTTCTTTCGCCTGTGTTATGGCGGCAGTGGCATATCTGATATCAAACTGGGTTTCATTTGCCATTTTATAGAGGTGTAATTATGAAAAAAAGAATCGCAATCTTAACATTTATTATCTGTTTGACTTTATGCTTAACAGGTTGCAATAGCAATGACGGGGATAAGTTATACAATGAAGGAACCAACGCTTATCTTGATGGCGACTATACAACCGCTTTAGAAAAGTTTGAGGCTGCAAAAGAAACAGGTGTCTCTGATGAAATCAAGCAATCAGATTTATATGCTTTTTTAGGAAATTGTTACCTAGAGTTGTCTGATTTAGATAATGCTATCTCCAATTACCAATTATCTCTTGAGGCAGATTCCGATGATGTTAGGAACTACGTAAATTTAGCTATTGCATATAGACAAAGCGGTGATCTTGACAAGGCAATGGAGTTATACCTTCAAGCTACTGAAGTTGACCCTGATTACCCTGAGTTAAACTCAAGTCTAGGCTCCTTGTATGTTATTAAGGAAGATCCGGAAAAAGCTATTGAATACTTTAATAAGGCTATAAAAACCGATCCTAGTTTAGCTGTTGCATGGGGAAATTGTGCATTAGCATATGCTATGATAGATGACTTTGAAACAGCAGATAATTATCTTAAAACGTCTATTGAAAAAGGATATGAGAACGCTGACGTAATTGAAAATATGATTGAACACGAAAAGAATAGTTAGTTAGATTACAAAAGCACCAAGCGTAGTTATGGTATGAGTCCATCAATTCTACTCTTGGTGCTTTTTATTGTTTTTGTAACTATTGAACATGTTTCCTTCTTTGTATTATCGAAGTATCATCAAAAATTAAAAATAGCCCCTCGGACATACTGTCAGCAAGGAACTACCTTTATAGATAATGGTGCCCAGACGCGGAATCGAACCACGGACACGGGGATTTTCAGTCCCCTGCTCTACCGACTGAGCTATCTGGGCATACATATATTTTACTAGAGTAATGTGGTAATGGTGGGCCTTCAGGGACTTGAACCCGGGACCTGCCGGTTATGAGCCGGACGCTCTGACCAACTGAGCTAAAGGCCCACATTAAAAAAATGGTCGGGGTGGCAGGATTTGAACCCGCGGCCCACTGGTCCCAAACCAGTTGCGCTACCAAACTGCGCTACACCCCGATATGCAAATCTTAATATGGCAGGGGCAGAAGGACTCGAACCCTCGGCACGTGGTTTTGGAGACCACTGCTCTACCAACTGAGCTATACCCCTAAAAATGGCGGAGAAGATGGGATTCGAACCCATGCGGCCCGTAATCGAACCCTAACGGTTTAGCAAACCGTCCTCTTCAGCCACTTGAGTACTTCTCCAGAATAAAAGATAAATGGCGGAGAGGGTGGGATTCGAACCCACGGCCCCTTGCGGAGTCACTGGTTTTCAAG
>CAZUEH010000025.1:0-18529 GCA_964619315.1 uncultured Oscillospiraceae bacterium
AAAGGCATGTTTCTGTTTTTTGGCGGAGGACATGGGACTCGAACCCACGGGGCTGTTACACCTTACCTGATTTCCAATCAGGCTCCTTAGCCACTCGGTCAATCCTCCAAAGTTGTGTCGTCGTTGACACCTTAAATAATTTACCATAAAGTCTAACCTTTTGCAAGGACTTTTGTTAGAAGTTGTTTGAGGCAGAATTTGAAAAAGCAAATGTAAGCTCTAAATTCAAAACAGCCGCGAGGACAAACTCAAACAGTGGGCGGTGTTAAGCATTCCCAAACTTTCTAAGAGTAAGAATAAAGGTTATCAAATATTCCCCAAATGGTAATAGTTATGGTAGAATATATGCGATATTTAAACTGAAAGAGGTAATATAAATTGGAAGATAGTATAAGACTCAAAGTCTGTAATTTTGGAGCAACGTTACTTAAAATATTCTTAGCATCAGTGACAGCATTTGCAGTGGTAGTGTTGCTTGCTGTGTTTGCATTACACATAAAATGGACTACATTGTTAGTGGGTATCATAATTTGTGCTATTATTGAATTCATCATATTTTGGATAGGCATAGTCTGTGTGTATGGCACATCAGTTCAACTTGGGATAAAGATAAGAGTAATTGGAGCGGTGGTGGGACTAATACCTATCGCCAATATAATTGCCCTTCTTACGATTATAAGAACTGTGTCCGAAGAGGTTTTGTTTAATAGAGAAAAGATTGGCATAAACAAAAATCGCAAACAAGAGCAAGTGTGCAAAACGAAATATCCTATAGTTATGGTGCATGGAGTGTTTTTTCGCGATTATAAATTTCTTAACTACTGGGGAAGGATTCCCAAAGAACTAGAATCTAATGGTGCGACTATTTACTTTGGAAACCAGCAATCGGCAGCATCAGTTGCGGACAGTGCCAAAGAATTGGCTGAAAGAATAAACGAAATTATAGATGAGACAGGAAGCCAAAAGGTCAATGTCATTGCCCATTCTAAGGGTGGTTTAGATATAAGGTATGCAATGAGCCATTATGGAGTAGGCGAATTGATAGCGTCGGTGACGACTATAAACACACCTCATAGAGTCTGTCATTTTGCTGAGTATTTGCTTGATAAGGCTCCTTTGAAGCTGCAACATGAAGTGGAAAAAACCTATAACAACGCGATGAAAAAGTTGAGAGACCCATCGCCAGATTTCATGGCTGCTGTAACTGATCTAACAGCTAGTAGATGCACAGAAATGGATAAAGAATTAAAAGCGCCTGATAGTGTGTTTTGCCAGAGCATAGGTTCGAAATTGAACAAAGCGACTGGAGGCAAGTTCCCTCTTAATTTTTCCTATAACTTAGTCAAACATTTTGATGGCCCTAATGATGGTTTGGTAGCTGAAGACTCTTTTAGCTGGGGAGAAAAGTATACATTTTTAGAAACCTACGGCAAGAGAGGAATTTCTCATGGAGACATGATTGACTTGAACCGAGAGAATATAAAGGGTTTTGATGTTAGAGAATTTTATGTGCAATTGGTTTCTGAGTTAAGACATGAGGGGATGTGAGTTTTGGCACACTAAGGTATTCCTGAAACGTGTATACATTAAAAATACAACAATCTAGAGGCAAAGTCCATTGACTTGATTTTGATTAAATGCTATCATGAAAAAAATGCCAAAACAACAATCAAATTAGAATGAGGTGAATGCATGTTTAGAAAAATGCGCAGAATCAAACAATTGTTACCAGAGCAAGAAGCTAGAGACATTATCGCAAGGGCAAACACTGGAATTTTAGGTGTAGTTGGCGATGATGGATATCCGTACACTGTCCCTGTAAATCATATTTTAATCGGAGATAAAATATATTTTCATTCGGCGAAGAGTGGCCATAAAATTGATGCAATAGAAAAGGAACCAAAGGTCTCTTTTACTTTTATAGACAAAGATGATGTTGCACCTAGTGAGTATTCTACTCATTTTCGCAGTGCACATGTTTTCGGCAAAGCTCATATAATTGAAGATCCAAACGAAAAAGTCGAAGTTTTTCGTGCTATATGCGAAAGATTTGCTGGAGATTATATGGACAAGTTCGAAGGAATGATATCTAAAGAAGCCCATCTTACCCTAGTAATAGGCGTTGATATAGAACATATTACAGCAAAGGAATCGATGGCGTTAATTAAGCAGAGAAAATAAGGAGGACGACCGAAAATGAAACAATTTTCAGTAGCAATGTTAGGATATGGCATCGCAGGTAAGGCTTTTGCTAGAATCCTCAATCAAACCCATGACGAAATCATGGCAAAAACCGGTTATGATGTTAAGGTTGTAGCAATTACAACAGGATCAAGAGGTTCACTATACTCAATGGACGGAATTGACTTAGTAGAAGCCACCCGTCAGCTTGAAGAAGATGGCAAGTTTGATCAAACATCATCTATTTTTAGCACCATGTCATCGATGGAAGTGGTAGAAAAAGTTGACTATGATGTAGTACTTGAACTTACTCCATTAAACATTGACACAGGACTGCCAGCAGCGGACCACATTAGAAAGGCACTAAATCGCGGCAAACATGCGGTTTCTGCTAACAAAGGTCCATTGGCTTGGTATTACAGAGAGCTTAGAGATTTAGCAAAAGAAAAAGGTGTATGTTTCTTCTTTGAAACTACAGTAATGGCAGGAACTCCAGTTTTCAACATGGCTGAAAACTGCTTACAATACTGCAAAATCGACAAGGTTGAAGGAATTTTCAATGCGACTACCAACTATATACTAAAGGAAATGACCAAAGGAGTTCCTATGGATGAAATCATGAGAACTGGTAGAGAGCAAGGATTCATGGAGGCTGACGCTTCTATGGATACTAAGGGCTGGGATGCAGCAGCGAAGCTGACAGTGCTACTCAATGTCCTTATGGATGCAGGAATCACACCTAACATGATTGACCGTACAGGCATAGAAGAAGTTACACTTGAAGATATAGAAGCAGCAACAGCAAGAGGCAATGTACTTAAGCTTCTTTGCAGTGGCACAATAGATGAAAACGGCAAAGTTGTAGGCAAAGTTGCTCCAGGCGAAGTTCCAAAGGATGATGTATTTGCTGATGAAAATCTAGTTGCAGTTGTGTCTCTATACACTGATTTGATGGGTAAACTAACCATGCTTCAATATGGCCTTGAAACTACTCAAACAGGATATGGAGTATTCGTTGATACAGTACGCATATTCGACAATATTTAATAGAATTACTAAAGGGATCAAGCGAGATTACGCTTGGTCCTTTTTTTATGAAGAAAACAGGTAGTTTACTCTAAATATTTTCTTTTCTTATACATTTGACGGTGGTATAGTTATAGGTAAAGGAAGGTGATACCATGATAACAACAGAAAGACTTATAATTGAAAAGTTTGCGCTAGATGAGATTCCTGTCCTTATGGAAATAGAGCATGCACCAGAAAATTGTAAATTTACTTGGACCAACACCAAGGAAGAACATGAAAAAGAGCTTGATGATCCTAATGTGCTGACATTGGCGATTAAAAGAAAATCAGATGGATATATAGTAGGAGATGTTATAGCAAATTTGGACTTTGAATCAGAATGGTTCGAACTCAAGAGAATAGCTTTTCGCGAAAAAGGAAAAGGATATGGTAGAGAAACCTTGAACGCATTGATTTGCTATGCATTTGAAGAACTTAAGCTCAACAAAGTATGGCTAGAAGCATACACAGATAATCGAGTAGGAAGAGGTTTGTACGAGTCTACAGGGTTCCATTTAGACGGCATTTTAAGACAACATCACAAAACTGGTAGAGGGATATTGGATCAGATGCAGTTCTCTATGTTAAAAGATGAGTACAAAAAATTAAAGGAATCAGGAAGCTTCAAATAAAAACTACATAAAAAAATGGGATTCCAAAGATGATATTTAGTGTTAAATTGTTTGACATTGTTATCACAAAATGGTACATTTAGATACAAAGGATTTCTACATAATTAGGGTGATTTGTCCTTGAGGCAAAATCGCCTTAAAAACAACAAGCAAGGAGAAAGTCATGGAAGAAAGAATACTCGAAATTTTAAAAACCTTGGTCGCTATGAAGAGCGTAAGCTGTTCTACAGTGGAAGTTGAACCCGCTGAATGGTTTGCAGATTTTTTCAAGGGGCTACCTTATTTTAAAGAGCACCCAGAAGATACGGGCCTTTATGTAATTCCAAACGATCCATATGGAAGAAAAATCCCATATGCATTACTTAGAGGTAAGAAGACTGATACTGTATTGTTAAGCGGACATTTTGACGTAGTATCCACTGAAGAATACGGCAAAGCAGAGCCTTGGGCTTACGAAGTAGGAACAAAGCTAGAAGAAATGTTAGCCACAATGCCTTTGAATGATGAAGAAAGAGCTGACCTAGAATCCGGCGAATGGATTTGGGGAAGAGGCGTAGCAGATATGAAGGGCGGATTAGCAATTCATGCAACACTGTTTGAAGAATATGCAAAACAAGCTTTAGAAGGAACTTTAGAAGGAAGCATCGTGTTCATGCCTGTACCTGATGAAGAATCATACTCAACAGGTATGAGAAACGGTATAAACATTCTCAAAGAGTTCAAAGACAAATATGGTTTAAACTATAAGCTTCTTATAGATCCAGAACCAACAGCAGACAAAGATAACTTACAGATTATGTCATTAGGAACTGTAGGTAAGGTAATGCCTGCTATTATAGTTCAGGGTAAAAAAGGCCACATGGGTCACTGCTATGGAGGATTTTCCGCATTAGGAATCTTAGCAGACATATATTTGAGAACAAACGGTTCATTAGAATTCTCAGAAGTATATGAAGATGAAGCATCAGTACCTCCTACATGGGGTAACATGAGAGACATGAAGAAAGTATATGACGTATCTATTCCTCATAGAGCTTATGGATACTTCACAGCACTTAACTTCGGAATGACTCCAGAAGAAATTCTAAACAAGTTAAAGAGAATTTCAACAGAAGCCTTCGAAAATCAGGTTGAAAAGCTGAACAACGAATTCCAGCAGTATAAAACTATGAACAAGGCTGAAGTTATGGACAAGATTTATTATGAGCCAAAAGTAATAGCTTTTAATGAATTATGTGAAATAGCTAAAGAAGTAAAAGGTCAAGATGCTTTTGATAAATTCTACAAAGAATCTTATGAAAAGATAGTTGCAAAGGTTAACAGCGGCGAAGCTAATTTCCCAAGTGCAACAATTGACATGATGGAAGCGATGCTTGACTTTGCTGACATTCAGTATCCAATAGTTCTTCTAGGATTTGCACCTCCTTACTATCCACCTACACACAGTGATAAGGTTAAGGGTAAGGAAGGATATGGAACAAAGGCTTACAAGTTTGTAAGTGAACTTTCCGAAAGAGAATATGGACAGAAGGTTGGATATGAAAACTTCTTTATGGGAATTTCTGACCTTAGCTATGGTTCAATAACTTCTCCATTCGACTATGTAAAGTATTCTGCCAACACTCCACTATGGGGCGATGACTACAATATAGACTTTGAGGGTATTGAAGATGTTGCTATTCCGGGAGTAATCTACGGACCTATTGGAAGAAACTATCATCAGTATGTTGAAAGAGTACATAAGGAAAGCCTTACAAAGGTTGTTCCAGCAACAACAAAAGCTCTAATTGAGTACATTTGGAGTATATAAGCAAAAAATTAAGAAAACGCGCCGTTTTGGCGGCACGTTTTCTTACTATGTAAAAGAAAGGTTAAACCAAAAATGGGAAACGAGATCACAAGAGAAAGCTTTGAAAAATTGCTTAGACAACTAGTTTCAATTAAAAGCCCATATTTTCATGAGGATGAAGTTATGGAATTCGTCAATGGATGGCTTAACGAAAGAGGCGTACCTGCCACAATACATACCTTTTTTGAACCAAAGGAAACTAAGTTTCATGGGAAAAATGTAGTAGGTGTGATAGATAGTGGCAAACCAGGACCTGTAATATATTTAGGTGGACATTTAGATACAGTTCAATTGTGCAACGGTTGGACAAAGCCTCCATATGAAGGTGTTATCGAAGGCGATTATATGTATGGCGTAGGAACGTTAGATATGAAAGCTGGATGTGCATCGATAATGTTGGCTCTTGAAAAATTTGCAAAAGAGAACATAAAAAACGAAAATTTCAAGGGAAAAGTTGTTTATCATTTGGTATCCGACGAAGAAGGCCCTTACGGACTTGGAACAGTATATATAATCAATGATAAAATCCATAATATAGCTGAAGAGGCTGACTTTGCTATAATTGCAGAGCCTTCAGCAGGATTCACAAAGGTTGCCCATCCTTGTCTATGCTTAGGAGCAAGAGGAGGATATAATTACACCTTAAAAGTTCATGGCAAATCTGCCCATGCAGCTACACCAGAATTAGGTATTAATGCGATGGTGGATGCGTCAGCGATAGTTTCGGAATTAGAAAAAATTCCACCTGAAAAAGATGATAAACTTGGAAGCTCTACACCTTGTGTTATACGCATGAACGGAGGCGGTGCTGCTTGCAGCGTTCCTGACTATGCGGAAGTGGAAATTTTCCATCACACGGTAAGAGGAGAAACTCAAGAAACCATAAGAACTAGAGTTGACAAAGCTATTGAGGCTGCTAATGTAAGATCAAAAGTTGAATTAGTATTTAGACAGTCACCCGCCGAAGGCTTCGATGGCGGATTTGACGCATATTGCATAGATGAAAACGGTGAGATTCTCAAAAAATTGGAGAAGACTGTGGAAGAAGTATGCGGCCAACCAGGCAACATAGCATATTTCCAAAGCATTGGGGATTTTAATCATATAGGTGGTAAACTACAAATCCCAACCGTATTACTAGGCGCTGAAGGGGACAATTTCCACAGTAGCGATGAGAGAGTAAATCTTACTTCTGCTATGGAAATAACCCATATTATAAGCGAGTTTTTATCAGATGTATTAAGTAATTAGGAGGACAGACATGAACACTGAACTGAGCAAAAGAATCAAAGAAATAGCTTTGGAGCTCGTAGCACAAAAGAGTATCGTTGAAACAAACGATGAAGTAGCTATGAGTGATAAAGTGTATGAAATCATGGCGGACATGGATTACTACAAAAAGCATCCAGAAAAGCTATATTTCGTGCCTGTAAAAAATGATCCATGGAACAGAAAAATTGTTGTTGCTATCATGAATGGCGAAAAGAAGCCAAGCAATAAAACAGTGGTATTCATTGGTCACACTGACACAGTAGGTATTTCTGACTATGGTAACTTAGCAGAATATGCAACAAAGCCTGAAGAACTTCTTGAAAAGCTTAAAGGTGTAACTTCTCTATCACAGGAAGTTAAAGACGATGTAGCTTCTGGTAAGTACATGTTCGGAAGAGGATTATTCGACATGAAATCCGGCGATGCTAACGTTATGGCTATCATGGAAGAAGTTTCAAAAGACATCGAGAACTTTGAAGGAAACATCATCTTCTCTGCAGTATGCGATGAAGAAGGTAACTCAAAGGGAATGATAACATTCGTTCCAGAACTTATCAGACTTAAGAAAGAATTTGGTTATGAATATCAGGCAATGCTTGACCCTGACTACATTGCGCCTGCATACCCAGGAGATCCTAACGTATATCAGTACGTAGGAACAGTAGGTAAGCTAATGCCTACATTCTTTATCGTTGGTAAAGAAACTCACGTTGGTGAATCTTTCGACGGTATTGACCCTAACCAGATTGCAGCTGAAATTACAAGAAGAGTTAACTTAAACCCTGAATTCTCAGATGTAGTTGCAGGAGAAGCTACTCTTCCTCCAATTACTCTTAAACAGAGAGACTTGAAGCCTGAATATTCTGTTCAGATTGCAAGCAAATCAATTTTATTCTTTAACTATGCTACTCATTCCAGCACACCTGCACAGGTTATGGACAAAATGATGAAAGCAGGAGCTGAATGCTTCCAGAATGTAATTGATACTTTAAATGAAAGATATACTAACTTCTGCAAACTTATCGGAAGAGATCCTAAGAAACTTCCTTGGGTTGAAAGAACTATGAGCTATGATCAGCTTTACGTAGAAGTAAAGAAAGAAGTTGGAGCTAAGCTTGACGATATGGTTAAGGCTTATGCAGAGGAAATTGCAAAAGACGACAGATATGATGTTCGTGACCAAGCTATGAAGATTGTAGAATACGTTCATTCATTATGGTCAGATAAGGACCCTGTTCTATTAGTTTACTTGACTCCTCCTTACTATCCACATATCTATGTTGAAGGAACAAGACCTGAAGAAAAGGCTCTTATTGAAGCAGTTAACTACGCAGTAACTACTACAGATTCAGATTACAAATTGGTACAGAAAAAATTCTTGCCTTGTATTTCTGACTTAAGCTATGCTGCAGCACCTAAGGAACCAGAAGCAATCGCTGCTTTGAAGTTAAACATGCCTGGATTTGGAACTATCTATGATCTTCCAATCGAAGAAATGCAGGAACTTAACCTTCCAGTAGCTGATATCGGTTCTTATGGTAAGGATGCACATAAGTTTACAGAGAGAGTTGAAATGGTATATACTTATGAAGTACTACCAGAAATTCTTTACAAAACAATGATGCACATATTGCAGAACTAATATAGGGTTGAACTAAGGATACCCAGTAAAATTACAAAACCCGTTTTGAAGAATTCAACTCGAGCAAAATGTAGATTTTAAACCAGTAAGTAAACTTGGGCCGGCTATTTATATAAACGGCACAAGTTGCTTACATTGCTTAAGCAATAAGACAGCAATATGCGAGGGCACAAAATGAGCAATAATGTTCTAAAAATAGAACTCTACGGAACTGTTAACATAAGCTTTTATGGAAGCGATATAACAGATCAGCTAAGCAAAAAATCCATTGGGATGATTGTTTACCTGTTGTGTACACCATATCAACAAGCCTCTAAGGATACGATTAGAGAATTGTTTTGGATTGATGCTGGCGAAAAAGCAGCATACAATCTCAGATTCAACCTTTGGAATATAAAGAAATTGATTCCAGACATTGATGGGGAAAGTTTCATATTGACCCAGGGAGGCATGTGTAGGATAAATCCTCAATATCCAATGGAAACATGTGTCTTAGATAAAATTCAAAATTCGCAAACTGAAATATCAGAAGAGGAATTAATTGAGGTAACCAAATTAGAAGGAAGCCTCACCTTCATGGAGCATTTTTACTTAAAAGATTGTGACGACTTCAATGACTGGTTAGTGCTAGAACGAAGCAACCAAGAACGTAAGGTCATAAATCTATTAGGAAAAGCGGCAGATCACTTAGAAGAGAAGGATGAACTTGAAGAAACTGTTGCAGTTCTTAAAAAAATGGTCTATCTATCACCATTCGAAGATGATTTCCATATAAGATTGATGAAAATCCACGAGAAGATAGGTAACTTTGGCGAGGCTGTAAGAGAATACAAAAAATATTCCGAATGGCTAAAAAAAGAGCTAGGCGTAGCGCCATCAAAAAAATTGAAAGAAACATATTTGTATATCGCACAACAAGCCGCAATGGATACTGATGGGGCGATACATGTAAAAGATAAAGTCTATAACAGCGATTTCGCTGCTGCAGCGGAGATGGTAAGAGGAATTTTTCCTGATTCTAAACTTAGTGTCACCGTGCAAATAGATAACTGGAATGGCCTTGATCAAAAGTCAAAAGAATTATTTGAGGCTTTGGTCAAGGAAAAGATTATTACTATCGGGAGGTAAGTAAATGAAATTAACAGCAGACAAGATCTTTACTAATGCAAAAGCGTACACTTTAGAAGCTGAGGGCGTTTGCAAAGAAGCGATTGTCATCAAAGACGGAAAATTTGCATATGTAGGAACTAATGAAGAAGCATTAGAAAAATACGACGCAAAAGAAGTCATCGACTTAGAAGGTAAGACAGTTCTTCCTGGTATGGGAGACTCCCACATGCATTTCTTTGCATTTTGCCAAACTTTTACTAGCGTTGATCTAGGTGGAGCAAAGAGCAAGGCAGAAGCTATTCAAAGACTTGCTGACAAAGCAGCAGAAACACCTGAAGGAGAATGGATAAAAGGCTCGAATTTTGACCAGTCTAAATGGGAAGATTGTGAAGACCAGATGCCTACAAAAGAAGATTTAGATAAGGCTAGCACAAAACACCCTATCGTAATAAAGAGAGTATGCCTACATACTTTAGTTGCTAACAGCTTAGCTCTTGAAAAAGCTAACATTGGAAAAGGCTATGTATATGGCGAAGGTGGAACCGTTGAACTTGATGATGCTGGAATACCAAATGGTGTATTTAGAGAACAAGCATCAAAAGTATATGATGAGTTAATTCCTGATCCATTCTTGATTCCTGAAAACAAGAAAAAATACATGAAAAAAGGATTCGATTTAGCTGCACAATTTGGATTAACTATGATTCACACTTACGCAGCAGAAATTTGGAAATATTCAGAAGACATTAATGATTATATAGAATTAAACAGAAAGGGCGAACTTCCTGTAAGAATGACCGTTTGCCTTGACGAATTCTACAACAAACCGTTCGTAACAAAAGAAGAAAGAGAAGATCCATTTAGAGCTGCTCAGTTTGGTACTTTCAAAATCTTCTGTGATGGTTCATTAGGTTCTAGATCAGCTAAGTTGTTTGAGCCATATGATGATGATCCAACAACAGACGGAATACTAGTTATAACTCAAGAGGACTTAAATGAAAAGGTTCTTAAGGGATACGAAATGGGCTTACAGCCTGCCATCCACTGTATAGGCGACAAGGGATTTGACTGCGTATTGACTTCTATTGAATACACTCTAAAGAAGAGTCTTGAAAATGGAATGACTGAAAGAGAACAAGCCGATAGACTACCTTTCAGAATTATTCACGCTCAGATGGCAAACCCTGATCTTATTGCAAGAGCTGCGGCGCTTCCTGTAGTTTTAGACATTCAGCCTGCATTCTTCTTAACAGACCTTCACTGGATAAAAGACAGAGTAGGACAAAAGAGAGCTGACATGAGCTACACTTGGAAGACATATCAGAAAGCTGGTCTAATGATGACTGGTGGATCTGACTGCCCTGTAGAATTGTTCTCACCATGGAACGGAATCTACTCATTAGTAGCAAGAAAAGACCTTGAGGGTTACCCTGAAAACGGAGTTCAGCCTGAAGAAAAACTTTCCATATATGATGCAGTATGTATGTTCTCTAAGAACATTCCTTACGCAAACGGAGAGCAAGATTTAATGGGAACCATCGAAGTTGGCAAATTTGCTGACATGGTAGTTCTTGATAGAAACATATTTGAAGTTCCTGAAAGTCAAATTAAAGATGTTCAAGCATTGAACACTTATTTGGCTGGAAAGGAAACTTTCAAAAGAGCATAAAAAACTTTAAAATTATAATTATGACCATCGGGCAAGCCGATGGTCATAATTGAATCAAGCAATTAATTATACCCAAAGGCACAAACATTAACTTAGAGGGAATGGGTTTATGTTAATAAAGGATATAGACAAATACAACAGCATATATGGCAAGGTCGATGCTTTTATAATAGTTAACAAAGACAATGTAATTCAATATTCTGCTATGGTTGATGACGATGGCAGTTATTTGAATACAAAAAATGTTATGGGCAAAGACCTTTTTGAAACTTATCCAAATCTAACAGAAGAAAACTGCACTCATTCAAGAGTAATGAGAACAGGCAAACCGGTAATAAACGAAAACCAACTGATAGTGGAGCAAAGCGGCAAGGCTTATGTCATTTGCACTAGCACTTTTCCTATTGAAAACAATGGGGAACTTATAGGCACCATTGACATTTCGTCAAACCTGACTCTAAAAAGCAAGAAGCGAGGTCAGGAGGACGAGAGAAGCAAGTTGTACACTGTGGACTCAATAACTACTAAGAATCAGGCTATGATAGAAATTAAGGACAAAATCCTCAAAATTTCAAAGAATGATTCTCCAGTAATGGTGATTGGTGAATCGGGAGTAGGCAAGGAACTTGTAGTTGAAGCAATTCACACCGCCAGTAATCGATGCAACAAACCGTTTATCTCATTAAACTGTGCTGCAATCCCTGACTCTCTTATGGAAAGCATTCTTTTTGGTACTGTAAAAGGTAGTTTTACTGGAGCAGAAAACCGCAAAGGAATATTTGAAATTGCCAATGGAGGGACTTTGTTCTTAGATGAAATCAATTCTATGAACATAGAACTGCAAGCGAAGCTATTAAAAGCTGTTGAAGAACAAAAGTATATGAAAATCGGTGGCGAGAAATATATTGACGTGGATGTAAGGGTTCTTTCTGCCATGAATGTTAACCCAGAAGATGCCATTCGAACTGAGAAGCTCCGTCAAGATTTGTTTTTTAGATTAGGTGTCATACAACTTAATATCCCGCCTCTTAGAAAAAGGAAAGAAGACATTTCAATCTTAGTGGATAGTTTCCTACACTTTTATAACTGCAAGATGAATAAAAAGATAAAAGCAGTAGACGACGAGGTAATAAAAGCTTTCATGGATTATTCATGGCCAGGAAATATTAGAGAACTGCGCAACGTAATAGAATCTTCATTTAACATGACAGATGACAACAGAATTGGAATAACAGATATTCCGGAATATTTGATAGCATATAGCCAAGTGAATGATGGCATGGAAAGACAAAAAACCGCCAAAGGCCTAACAGAAATAGTCGGCGAGTACGAAAAAGATATACTGATAAAAACTCTCAACGAGTGTCATTCATTGTCAGAAGCATCTCGCATACTCAAGATGACTAGACAGGCTATAAAATACAAAATAGAAAAGTATGACTTAGAGTACAAAGAATTACTAAAAAGGTAGTGTAAAAAATTTTACACCTGATGAGGTAAAATTTTTTGCATTATCTAAGCGGCGTATAGCAAAACCGTTGGAAAATGTGTTATTAACCGTTGGTACGGAAATTGCTCTTTAATTAGAGTAAGATTAAAACCATAAGGAGGATAAGAAGAAAAATGAAACTCAATTCTTTTGATGAAGTTAAACGTTTAACTCAAGAAATGGTAGCAATACCGAGCATCAACAAAGAACCAAGGGGTGAGACAGCGGTAGCTCAATATATTTATGATTATTATATGGGGTTAGACTATTTCAAAAAATACCCAGAAAGAGCCAAAGTTTTCAAGACTAAAAATGACTTTGTAGACAGACATTCAACTTATGCCTATGTAAAAGGTACCAAAGGCAATTCCAACAAAACAGTTATTCTTATAGGTCACCTTGACACTGTAGGAGTAGACGATTTTGGAACTATTAGAGAATACGCATTCAAATGCGAAGAACTTCCAGAAAAGTTAAAAGAAACATTCAAACTTTCAGATGAAGTTTTGGCAGATATAGAATCTGGCGAGTTCATGTTTGGAAGAGGCGCCCTTGATATGAAATCAGGTGTTGCTGGACATATGTATCTGATTAAATATTTTTCAGAACATCCAGAGGAGTTGGACGGAAACATTATTGCTATTGCAGAGTGTGACGAAGAAGATAACTCAAAGGGAATAATCACTGCTCTTGACGAACTGGTAGAATTAAAGAAGACCGAATGCTTTGAATATATTTCATGTATCAATGCTGACTATTCAACCAACTACAGCCCTGGAGATGAAAACCGATATATATATTATGGAAGCATTGGCAAATTACTTCCTTGTTTTGTAGCTTTCGGCAAAGAAGCTCACGTAGGCCAGGCATTTAGTGCACTTGATCCTAACTTGCTAATCGCAGAAATTACTAAGAAGATGTCATTGAACACTGAGCTTTGTGACATTGCTCAAGGAGAGGTTGCTATACCACCAGTATCCCTAAAACAGATGGATACAAAAGGGCCTTACACTGTACAAACAGCCCTTACTGGATTCAGCTATTACAATTTCTTCACTCATGGATGGGACCCTGCACAGGTTCTTGAAAAGAGCAAAGAAGTAGCAGTAAGCGCATTTGATGATGTTGTAGATTATCTACAAGCTCAATATAAAAAATTCTGCGAACTAAGCAATGTAAATTATGTTCCACTTGCTTGGAAAACAAGAGTTTATACTTGGAATGAATTCAATGCATACCTTACAGGCATCCATGGCGAACCATATGTAAAGGCTATAAAGGAGTTCACAGAAAATCTTCACAAAGAGGATCCAGAACTAGATTTAAGATTATTTGGTCTAAGAGTTGCTGAGGAAGCATGGAAATGGTGTGAAGACAAATCTCCTGCAATTATTCTTTTCTTTGGTTCAGTATTCAGCGCAAGAATTGAAATGACTAGAAAGACAGAAAAGGAAGTTGCTCTTTTAGATGCAGTTGAGTCTGCTATAGAAAAGGTTAGACCAGAAGCAAAGAGACAAATTAAAACTAGAATGTTCTACCCATATATTTCAGACTCTAGCTTTATGGCTGTATGCGATGATACTTTGGCAGTTCAGGCACTTAGAGACAACATGCCTCAGTATGGAGTGAAATACACTCATGATGTAGATAAGATTATGGAAATCAATGTTCCAGTAGTAAACATTGGTACATTTGGTAGAGATGGACATATGCTTACAGAACGTGTAGATATGCAACAGACTTTCCAAAATGTTCCTAATATTACTTACGAAACAATAAAGGGATTACTTGATTAACCAATAAAAACTAGGCAATTTTTCAAAAGGCATGTATATGACAAAAATACATGCCTTTCGTGTCAACAAATTGTCGGATGAGTGATAATTAAAACACTTTTTAAACGCAAATGGAATAGAATATGCATATGCACATATTAAATTATTTAGGAAAGGAATAATACTATGTTTATTTTAGAAGCAATTGTCAGTTTTGGTAACTGGTTCTGGGGATTACCAATCCTATTCTTAATAGTAGGTGGTGGTGTCTTCATTACAATTCGTCTAGGTTTTATCCAGTTCAGAAAATTTGGATACATCTGTGGACAAACTTTCGGTAAGATGTTCGCAAAAGTTGAAGAAGGACAGGTTTCACCGTTCTCCGCAGCTTGCGCAGCATTAGCATCTTCAATCGGAGCTTCCAACATCGTTGGTGTACCAGCAGCTATCGTTATGGGTGGTCCTGGTGCAGTATTCTGGATTTGGTTGATCGCTCTTATCGGATGCGCAACTAAGTATGCAGAAATCGCTATTGCTATCAAGTACAGAGAAAGAAATGCTGAAGGCGAATGGGTTGGTGGACCTTTCTACTACCTAAGAGCTTTAGGTGGCCCTGTTGGTAAGTTCATGGGTGGATTCTACGCTTTAGGACTTATGATCGAGCTTGTCCCTTCACTTTGTGCTCAGGCGTTATCAGCAACTGAACAGTTCATAATCCTGGGAGTTCCTCAGTACATTTCTGGTATCGTTGTTGCATTACTAGTAACAGTAGTAATCGCAGGTGGTGTTCAGAGAGTAACTAAAGTTACAGACATCGTGGTTCCTGTAATGGCTGTTGTCTACATGTTAGGTGCTTTAATCATCATCATCATGAACATCGGAAACTTAATCCCAGCAATCGGAAGCGTATTCGTATATGCATTCACACCTCATGCTGCAGTTGGCGGATTCGCAGGATCCACAGTTGCTATGGCATTGAGATGGGGTGCTGCTCGTGGAGTTTACTCCAACGAAGCAGGATTCGGTACTGCTCCAACTGCACATGCATCAGCAGAAGTTGATCATCCGATCAGACAGGCTGTATGGGGCGTGTTCGAAGTAACTGTAGATACATTACTTGTTTGTACAGTAACAGCTTTGATGGTATTATCCACTGGTATGTGGACTACTTCAGAATATGCAACAGGCGCTATTGCTCAGGCAGCATTCCACAATGCATTCGGTACATTTGGTGACTACTTCGTAGCAATCTCAGTATTCTTGTTCGTATTCTCAACACTTGTTGCATGCGCATTCTATGGCTGGAGACAGGCAGAATTCGTATTCGGTGTTACTTTCTCCAAAATCTGGAGATATGTATACCCAATCGGAATGGTTGCAGCAACATCAGGTATTGACTTAACAATGATGTACATGATCACTGACGGATTCTTGGCTTTAATCATGATCCCTAACATGATCGGATGTATACTATTAGCAGGTCAGGTTGCAGAACTTCAGAAAGAATACTTCAACACTCCTGGTAAGTACTACTTAGCAGACAAAGAAGCTAAAAAAGCTAAGAAAGCAGCAAAAGCAGCTTAATTAGCACAATCACTAATTAAAAATTATTATCAAATATTATAAAACTTTTTAACTAGATTATTTATATTGATTCTAATTTGATATGTGTATTTAGACTCCATATTCTAATTGGATATGGAGTCTATGTTTAATAAGAATAAAGGACAAATTTATGAGTAACGAAAAAAATACAGGTAACAAGAGAAAAAGAGCAGGAGCTCCTCCCAAGCCAAAGAGGAAGAAACTTCCTGATGACCGTACGCCCGTTGTTAAAAAAGTAGATAGAATATGCAAGGTGGTAGCCGTAGTCTTGGCTCTATTATTTTTCGCCAATGTCCACGTTTTGCTTAACCACGGTGGTTATGACGATAAAGAAATCGTACCGGTTTTGGGCTTTGCTAGTAGCAAAATTGAAAACGATGCAATGGACCCTAAAATCAAAGAGAAAAGTGCAATATTTACAAGAGTAAAACCTACCTACAAGGAAGGCGATATTGTACAGTATTTTGACGGTGAATATAATCCTGCAAGAAGAGTTATCGAAATATCCGATAATGGTGAGACTTTTACACTATTAGGAGATAATGAAGATTCCTCCGAGGCAGTTACAATAAAGGCTGATGATATAAAGGGTAAAGTATTCCTAAGCTCCAAGCTGCTATATGGATTTATAAAATTTTATGTTAGCACATTAGGCGCAGCAATTACTGTACTTCTTTCATTCATCTTACTGTTGGTGCCAGATATACTTATGTATAGAAAAAGAAAAGCAGACCTTCAGGCTAAGAGAGAAGCAGCCGCTAAGAAAGAAGCGCGTAAGCTTAAGGTAAAACAGGGATTAGAAGAACCTGCACAGATTGAAGAAGAACCAGAAATCAATCCGATTGAAAAGAGACGTGCTGAAAAACAAGCTAAACTTGAAAAAGAACGTGCAGAAATTGCAGCCGAGATGAAACAACTTCAAAAGAAGATGAAGGCTGAAGAAGAAGAACTGAAGAGCGGGAAGCGAGGTAAGAAAAAATGATTGTTGACTTTATTATGTACTTTTGTTGTTACCTTTCAGGATTATTCTTTGGAGTAATGATATTCACTATTATAGAAAACTCATCCAAAGGATTTAGGCAATTTGTAAGAAAAGTGTGCCAAAAGATCGACTTCACCTATAGAAGAATTTTCATGTGGGTGGCAATCCTAGTATTTTGCTTTATTGGATTCCAATATCTTGACTGGGGAATAACTCTCAATGGCTTATCCTGTGGTATGGTAGCTGGAATATTTATTTATTTCAAAGCAGGCGTTACTATGGGAAATGCACCTGACCCATATAATAAAGAACGTAAACAAAAAATGAAAAAGTTAAAGAAAAAATAATATACTTTTAGCAGAGCAAAAAACCGTGCTTACTCAGCACGGTTTTCTTTTATTTCAAATGTCTATTTACTCACAAAAAATTAACTGATATAATTGTAATATTGTAGGAGGTGTAACCATGAAATTGATTTCTTGGAACGTAAACGGTATTAGAGCAGTGATGGGAAAAGGATTTATGGACTTTTTTAATAGTGTGGATGCTGATATCTTTTGTCTTCAGGAAACTAAACTCCAAGAAGGACAGATAGAAATGGAGTTGCCAGGGTATCACCAATACTGGAACTATGCCGAAAAAAAAGGATATTCAGGAACTGCAATATTTACCAAAACCGAACCCATGTCAGTAAAATATGGGATAGGCATAGAAGAGCATGACCATGAAGGCCGTGTGATTACATTGGAGTTTGAAGACTTTTTCTTTATCACTATATATACTCCTAACTCGCAAGAAGCCCTCAAGCGACTCGATTATCGAATGAAATGGGAAGACGATTTTTTGAAATATATAACGAACCTCGAAAACACAAAACCTGTGATTTATGCAGGAGACTTAAATGTGGCACGTTTAGAAATAGACCTTAAGAACCCTAAAACTAATCGTCGCAATGCAGGATTTACAGACGAAGAACGCAGCAAAATAAACAAGGCTCTTGAAAGCGGATATATAGACACTTTTAGATATTTTTATCCTGATCAAACAGAAATATATTCATGGTGGTCATATAGGTTCAAAGCAAGGGACAGAAATGCAGGGTGGAGAATAGACTATTTCATTGCTTCAAACGCATTAGAACAAAGACTTGAAGATGCCAAAATTCATACAAAGATTATGGGTTCAGACCATTGTCCTGTAGAACTTCGTATAAGATAGGAGAGAAAAATGAAAAACATTGGATTTATTGGAATGG
>CAZUEH010000026.1:0-14105 GCA_964619315.1 uncultured Oscillospiraceae bacterium
AAGAGACCCTTAGAGATAGGGGTCTCTTTTTATTGTAGCAACATTCATATCTTCAGTCTGGCCAAAAACCATTTAAACGGTGGACAATGTATAAAGCAAATGATAGAATGAGAATGTTAAAACAATACCAAGGAAGGAATTTTTGAAATGGATTTAGTTACAGGAATTAAAGAAAGAAGAAGTATCAGAAAATTTCAAGATAAAAAGGTGCCACGTGACCTCCTGGAGGAAGTTGTAAACATTGCAGCTTATGCACCATCTTGGAAAAACACTCAAGTTGTAAGATATATAATAGTAGATGATGAGAAAACATTAAAAGCTCTTGCCAATGAAAAATGTACATATGGATTTACAGGCAATGTGGCAGCACTTGAGGCAGCCCCTGCCGTTCTTATTGTGACATATGTTGAAGGACGCTCAGGATTTGATCGTGATGGAAGCTACTCAACGTGCAAAGAAGATAGATGGCAGATGTTCGATGCAGGCATTGCCACACAGACATTTTGCCTTGCGGCTCACGAAAAAGGTTTGGGCACAGTTATACAAGGATACTTTGATGAAGAAGAAATTGGCAAGATAGTTCAAATCCCAGAGGGACAAAAGATAGGCGCATTGGTTCCAATTGGCTATCCAGACATTGACCCAGAAGCACCACCGAGAAAAGACGCAACAAAACTTCTTACTTTTATATAAATTTTGTAAAAGTTTTGTGAATATTATGACAAAAGGTTGCCATAATAGATAAAAAAGGATATAATAACCGTGGTAGAAAGCCTTGAAAGAGGCTTTTTATTATGGGCAGAATATATATAGAATTGATGTAATGGATTTTGAGGGGATATAGCTATGCGAAGTGATAGAAAAAGAAAACAACAGCAATATGAACAAAAGATGAAGAAAAATAGATTTTCCAGAGCAATTTCAATAATATATACGCTTCTGGCAGCTTGCTTCGTCGGACTGCTATTGTGGCTCAATGTGTTGCCAGCAAAATACTTATATCCGTTAATAGGGGTATTAGCGGTTATAACCTTACTTATTGTTCCAATCATGTACAGCAAAAATGGAAAAAAGACACGAAAGAGAATTACTACAGTCTTTGCTATACTAATGATTATAGTTTTCGGAGTAGGCTCTTACTACATGGGAGCAACTATGGGATTCTTTAATGAAATAACCAAGTCAGAAGGATCTAGAGAAGACTTCTATTTGGTAGTTAAAGCGGACTCTCAATACGAAAAGGCTGAAGACCTTTCCGGCAAAACCATAGGAACCCATGCGACAGCAGACAAAAATTATACTGAGGCGAAGAATGAGCTCAAAAGCGAATTAAGTGCCAAATATGAATATGTAGAAGAAATACCAGATTTTTTAAACGGTCTTCTTGAAAATAAACAACCGGCCATATTTATTAGTGCGGCCACATATTCTTCTATGAAGGAAGTGGATTCGACATTAGAAGAAGATACTAAGATAATACATACGATTTCTATAAAGGTTAACGCTTCTGCAACTAAGAAACATGTTGATGTAACAAAAGAATCGTTCAATGTTTTCATAAGCGGACTTGATACTACCGGGGATATCGGAACTGTATCAAGAAGCGATGTGAACATGATTGTAACTGTCAATCCAAACACAAAAGAAATACTTATCACATCGGTGCCAAGAGATTATTATGTTAATCTCCCAAGCAAAGGTGCAAAAGATAAACTTACTCACTCAGGACTTTATGGAATAGAGGAAACTGTCGGTGCAATAGAGGACCTTATGGGAATAGAAATAAACTATTATGCAAAGGTTAACTATTCAACTATAACAAAGCTGGTTGATGCTATTGGCGGGATAGATATAGATTCACCATATGGATTCAGCACTCACGGCATGACAGAAAAATACACTTTCTCTAAAGGACAAAATCACCTTAATGGCTCAATGGCTCTTGCATACAGCAGAGAAAGAAAGTCTTGGTCAGATGGTGATATGAGACGAAATGAAAACCAACAACTTATAATGGAAGCAATAATGAATAAGTGCCTCAGAAGCTCAACAATACTTGGTGATTATACTTCAATATTGAATGCTATAAAAACCAATCTTGAAACAGATATGAGCAGAAAAGACATGACATCATTGATTAAAATGCAGCTTAAGAGCATGCCTTCATGGACTATAGAAAAGCAAGCGTTAAAGGGAAAACCAGGATATGACATGTGCTATGCACTTGGCTTTAACGCGTCAATAGTACTTCATGACGAGGTATTGATGGCCGAAGCGGCAGATAGAATAACACAAGTTAAGGAAGCAAAAGAAGAATGAGAATAGATAGACCAAAAAGAAAAGTAATATGCAAGCAGCTGCCAATGGCAAGAAGCATAACATGTGGCAAAGAAAACCCAGCATCACTGGAGTGTGAGTTTTACGAACTTGAAGGTGGAGAAGTAGCAACGGTTTTCACGCCCAAGACCATCCACGAGGGACATATTGGAATAATGCACGGCGGAATGTCGGCAGCGATTCTAGACGAACTCATGGGAAGAGCCACGCTACATGTGGACATCAATGACGATGCTTGGGTACCGCGCTATGTAACTGCCGAAATGACAGTCAAATATCGCAGACCTATTGCAGTAGGCGAAACGATGTATGGATACGCAAAAATAGACAAAGCTGAAGAAAAATGTTGTTTCGTATCTTCTGAAGTAGTAGATGAAACAGGAGAAATAATGGCAACAGCAACAGGCGTATATGTAAAAGTACATTGGCCAGCCGATAATGCACCTGAGCATAAACAAGAGACGGGAATCAAAGGCGAACTTTGCCAACTAGACCCAAAAGAATTATAGAAAATAAAAAAGCCGGTTGACATTGATAAATGGCTGATTTATAATAAATAGGCGACTTTATGATTATTAAGCGGCAAAGCTTTGAAAAAGCTTTGTAATTTGAAGTAAAACGGAGGAATACACATGAGAGTTAAAGTAATGCTAGCATGCACAGAATGCAAGCAAAGAAACTACAATACGATGAAAAACAAGAAGAACGATCCTGACCGTATTGAAATGGAAAAATATTGCAAATTCTGCAAGAAACATACTCTTCACAAAGAAACTAAATAAGGAGAGAACAAAATGGCTAAAGAGAAAAAGAAAAGAGGCGGAGTAAGCGAATACTTCAAAGGTATCAGAGCTGAAATGAAAAAAGTTGTATGGCCAACAAGAAAAGAAATGGTGTCATATACTGGCATTGTAATTTTGACATGCGCAATTTTCGCACTAGGCTTCTGGTTAATTGATACAGGTGTTTTAGCCGCTCTAAGAGCAGTTTTGGGAGTAACATTAAGCTAATTAGCATAATAGCAAGAGGCCATAGGCCAATCAAATTTTACTTCAAAATATATGAAAAGAGAAGGTACAAAAATGTCTGATATTGAAAACAAAGGCGTGTCCCCTCTTGAGGGCGAAGGACTTAGAGGTGACGGAAAAGCAAAGTGGTACGTAGTACACACTTATTCAGGTCACGAAAATAAGGTAAAAGTAAATATCGAAAAGATGGTTGAGAACCGCGGAATGCAGGATTTAATTACCGACATTGTTGTACCGACAGAAGACAGAGTTGAAGTCAAAGACGGTCAAAGAAAAATCAAGACTAAAAAAATGTTTCCGGGTTATGTAATCATAAAGATGATTGTAACAAACGAATCTTGGTATCTGGTACGTAACACTCAAGGCGTTACGGGATTTGTAGGTCATGGATCAGAACCGATCCCATTGACTGACGAAGAAGTTGCCAGAATGGGAATAGAAAAAGTTTACCTTGATCTAAACGTGAAAATTGGAGAAACAGTACGTGTAATCAGCGGTCCTTTCGAAAGCTTTATGGGCACAGTAGAGGAAATCAACAAAGAGAAGCAAGTATTGAAAGTAAAAGTTTCCATGTTTGGTAGAGACACACCAGTTGAATTAGAATTCAGCCAGGTGGATAAAATTAACTAAGGGTTGCCCTTAAAAATATTAAGAAAGGAGATAAGAGAATGGCTAAAAAAGTTGAAGGCTATATAAAACTTCAAATACCAGCCGGCAATGCAAACCCAGCACCTCCAGTAGGTCCTGCCCTAGGTCAAAAAGGCGTGAACATTATGGATTTCTGTAAACAGTTCAATGCAAAAACACAAGACCAAAAGGGAATGATTATTCCGGTAGTTATTACGGTTTATGCCGACAGATCTTTTACATTCATCTGTAAGACACCACCAGCAGCAGTTCTTCTTAAGAAGGCCGCAGGTCTGGACACAGCATCTGGCGAACCTAACAAGACGAAAGTTGCTACACTGACAAGAGCTCAAGCGGAAGAAATCGCAAAGGCAAAAATGCCTGATTTAAACGCAGCGAACTTAGATTCAGCTACAGAGATGATTAAAGGTACTGCAAGAAGTATGGGTATAGTTATTGAAGATTAGTAAGTGGGAGACGGATAGTCGCTAATACCACAAGGAGGTAAAGAAATGCCTAAAAGAGGTAAAAATTACGAAGCTGCTGCGGCAACTTATGACAAAGTAGCTTTACACGAAGTTCCAGATGCATTAAAAATTGCAGTAGAAACTTCAAAAGCAAAATTCGATGAAACAATCGAAGTACACATTAGACTTGGTGTAGACGGAAGACACGCTGACCAGCAGGTTAGAGGTGCAATCGTTCTTCCTCACGGAACAGGCAAAAGCAAAAAAGTTCTGGTATTTGCAAAAGGCCCTAAAGCTCAAGAAGCAGAAGCTGCTGGTGCAGACTATGTAGGAGCTGAAGAGTTAGCACAGAGAATTCAGACTGAAAACTGGTTTGATTTCGATGTAGTAGTAGCAACTCCAGACATGATGGGTGTTGTAGGTAGACTAGGTAAAGTTCTTGGACCTAAAGGCTTGATGCCAAACCCTAAGTCAGGTACCGTTACAATGGATGTTGAAAAAGCTTTACAAGAAATTAAAGCAGGTAAAGTTGAGTACAGACTTGACAAAACTAACATCATTCATACACCAATCGGTAAAGCTTCATTCGGAGCAGAAAAATTAGTTGAAAACTTTAACGCATTGTTGGAAGCGGTTCTAAAGGCTAAACCAGCAGCAGCTAAGGGTCAGTACCTTAGAAGTGTTACAGTTGCAGCAACTATGGGCCCTGGAGTGAAGGTAAACCCTGCTTTGATTCAACCATAAGAATCACTGCAAAAACAAAATAAGAAAGTAAAACCGTAGACAGCGGGTGCGAAAGCTTAATTTCCCGCCGAGGTACAATATAAAATATTGACCTTGTCTGTTTACGCGGACAAGGTTTTTTTATGGAGTACCAATTCTGCTCTTAGTAAAGAGCAAGAAAGGAGTAACATAATATGTCAGTAGAAGTTCAAAAAGCAAAACAGCTTGTAATCGATGAGATTAAAGAAAAATTAGATGGTGCACAATCTGCAGTAGTAGTTGACTACATGGGAATTTCCGTTGCAGAAGCTGATGCCATGAGAAAGAAGCTTCGTGAAGCTAACGTAGATTATACAGTTTACAAAAACACTTTAGTTAAGAGAGCTATTGAAGGAACTGAGTTTGCAGGTCTTGCAGAGGTTCTTGAAGGACCAAGCGCAATCGCAATCAGCAAAGATGATGCAACTGCTCCAGCAAGAGTTCTTAACGAAGTAATCAAAGAATACAAAAAGATGGAATTCAAGGCTGGTGTTGTAGAGGGCACTGTATTCGATAAAGCAGGAATCCAAGCAGTCGCAGACATCCCATCAAGAGAAATTCTGGTTGCAAAGTTCTTAGGAAGCATTCAGTCACCTGTAGGACAGGTAGTAAGAACATTCCAAGCAATTGCAGATGCAAAAGCAGAATAATCTAAAATTCTAAACTTTATCCGGATTGACCGGTAAGGAAATATTGCGAAGATTACACTTCGCTAAAAACAAAATTAAAAAATAAAGACTTTATAAAGGAGAATATAAAATGAACAAGGATCAAATTATTGAAGCTATCAAAGCTATGACAATCTTAGAATTAAACGAACTAGTGAAAGCTTGCGAAGAAGAATTCGGAGTATCAGCAGCAGCTCCAGTAGCAGTTGCAGGTGCAGCAGGCGGAGCGGCAGCAGCAGAAGAACAGACTGAATTCACAGTAGTTCTTGAAGCAGCTGGCGGAGAAAAGATCAAAGTAATAAAGGCTGTAAGAGAATTAACAGGCCTAGGTCTTAAGGAAGCTAAGGAATTAGTAGACGGAGCTCCTGCAAACGTTAAAGAAAGCGTTGAAAAGGCAGAAGCAGAAGCTATTAAGGCTCAGTTAGAAGAAGTAGGAGCTACAGTAGCTTTAAAATAAGCCACTTAGTTTCAACCGACTAACAACAAACAATCAAAAGCCCCAACATTTGTTGGGGCTTTTTTGTGTCCAAAATCTCGAAACTGACAATTATAAAGGCGACTTTACAAAGATTTTACAAAGTGCATATAACAGATTTGATTTAAATTTGATAAAGTAATTATACTTGAATTCATTGAAAGGATTACACTTATGGATATTTTTGATATGCTATCCTTAATAGGAGGCCTATGTTTGTTCCTTTTTGGAATGAACGTTATGGGGCAGGCGTTGGAACGTCGAGCAGGAGGCGCCCTTAGAACTCTTCTTGGAAAACTTACAACGAAGAGGAGCACAGGATTTATTACGGGGCTAGGTGTTACTGCAGTAATCCAAAGTTCATCTGCCACAACGGTAATGGTAGTTGGATTTGTAAACTCTGGACTGATCACCCTTAGACAAGCCATAAATGTTATTATGGGTGCCAATGTTGGTACTACAGTAACTGCGTGGGTACTCAGCCTTAGCGGAATTGAAGGCGATAATATTTTCATCAGACTACTTAAGCCGACCTCTTTTACGCCGGTTGTAGCACTGGTAGGTATAATTTTCTATATGTTCTGCAAGAGTAACAAGAAAAAGGATACTGGAACTATTTTGCTTGGTTTTGCGACATTGATGTTTGGTATGGAAGCCATGTCTGCGGCAGTATCGGGACTTGGAGAAGTAGAAGGTTTTCAAAATTTATTCATAATGTTTAAGAATCCAGTGTTAGGTGTGCTTGCAGGTGCCATCCTAACTGCAGTGATCCAGTCCAGTTCAGCATCAGTAGGAATATTGCAGGCATTGGCTGTAACAGGACAAGTTTCGTATGGAGCAGCAATACCAATTATAATGGGACAAAATATAGGAACATGTATTACTGCGCTTCTTTCTTCTGTAGGCGCTAACAAAAATGCAAAGCGTGCAGCCATAGTCCATTTGGCGTTTAATGTAATAGGAACTGTTGTATGGTTGGCAATATTTTGTGTGGTAAAAGCCGTAATGGCCCCAGCGTTCCTTGATACTTCGGCGTCACTTGTAGGAATAGCTATATCACATTCCATATTCAACATACTTTGTACGGCGCTATTACTGCCTATGACAGGATTACTTGAAAAGGTGGCAAATCGCATAGTTCCTGACGCAAAGGCACCAGAAATCATGTCAGAGCTTGATGAGAGACTATTAGCAACTCCTCCATTAGCACTAGAAATGTGTAATTCCGCAACATCAGAAATGGGACAGGTTACAATTAGTGCAGTAAAAGAAAGTATAGAGGCATTGAGTCACTATACGCCAAAGATAAAAGAATCGGTCGAGGAAAAGGAAGCAAAGAGCGACCACTATGAAGAAATTCTGGGCGAATATCTCATAAAACTTAGTAGCAATCAAGTTAGCGAAACTGATAGTATAGAGGCTACGAAACTCCTCAAAATTACAGGCGACTTTGAGCGTATTTCAGACCATGCTTTGAACATAGTAGAGTCAGCCGAAGAACTTGACACAAAGGATTTGAAGTTTACTGATTCGGCAAGAAAAGAGCTCGGGGTACTGACGGATGCAGTTGAAGAAATCTTTGAATTGGCACTCGAAGCATTCTTGAGTGACGACTTGCAAGCTGCTTCAAAAGTTGAACCATTGGAACAAATCATAGATGGGCTAAAGGAGCAGATGAGAACTCGTCACATATTGCGTTTGCAACAAGGCAACTGCTCAATAGATACAGGCTTTGTATGGTCAGACCTATTGACTGACCTTGAGCGTATAGCAGATCATTGCGACAACATCGCAGGCTGTGTACTTGGTATGGCGTCTCATGATATGAAATCTCAAAAAGAGATTGGCGAATTCAAAAGTTATGGAGAAGGTTTTAAAAATCAGCTGGAAGAATATGCTGTAAAATATGCTCTTACAAACAAATAAGTATTGATTACAGGCCACCTTTGTAAAACGGGTGGCCTTCTTTTAACTTAAAGCTAAAAAATCGGACATCATGGTGGATGCCCGATTTTTGTATTTCTATTTTTCAAACTCCACAGTGATTGCGGTGCCTTTTCCTATGGTACTGTTTACTTTTATATTAGCATTGTGAACTTTAGCTGCGTGCTTTACTATTGATAGCCCAAGGCCAGTTCCGCCAACCTCATTGGAATGACTTTTGTCTACTCTGTAGAACCTCTCAAAGATACGGCTTTGATGGTCTGCTGAAATCCCGATTCCTGTATCGGTGACAGTAACGGAAGCAGTATTCTCGTTTTCAGCAACATCGATGGTAACTTTGCCGCCTTTAAGATTGTACTTTATTGCGTTTTCGCACAAGTTGTAGATTATACTGCTGACGAGGTGCTGAATTCCATTGATAATAACTGGTGCACCAGTAAGGTTGAGAGATATCTCAGCAAGGTTAGCTTCAGGCTCCAAGCTAAGAATTGTATTTTGGGCAAGATCATACAAGTTGATATTTTCCCAAGACATGCCCTCTGCACCTTCATCAAGGTGGGACAAGTTTATTATGTCGTCAACCAAGTGAACCATTCGCTGCGCCTCGCCATAAATCTTAGAAGATATTGGTTTTAGGTCATCGCTCTTAACCATTCCATTCTTTAGAAGCTCTGCATAGCCGGATATGGAGTGGAGAGGAGTCCGCAGTTCATGAGAAACATTGGCAGTGAACTCTCTTCGCATCTGCTCCGAATTTTCCTTTTCGGTAACATCAAAGATTAGAAGTGCGATACCAGAAACCATCTTATCTGAAAAAACAGGGCTAGCATTAAATTGGTAATGTCTATCTTGAGATTCAATAACCTTTTGAGATTGCTGGCCGCCTATGGCATTGGATAGAACTTCTTGTAAGGCAAGGCTTCGATTTACAGTTATAATATTCTTGCCAACACAGTTTTGATCAGTGTTTAACACATGAGTAGCTGCTTGGTTAATACTTAATATATTACATTTTGGATTAAGGAGAATTAAGCCCTCTCTCATGCTATCTGTTATAGCTTCAAATTCATCTCGACTTTTTTGAAGCTCGTTAGATTGTCTTTTTAACTGTTTCTGTTGACTGTGTATTCTTAGCAACAGTGGAGAAAGTTCATCGTATCCCTCGTTAGAAAGTGGTTCGTCTAAGTTAAGCTCATTGAGAGGTTTAACAATATTTTTAGACAGACGATAAGCTAAAAAGAGGGATAGGGCTATTGCCACAACAATAACTACACATATAGGTTGAAGCATACCAAGGACTAAAGTTAGTATGCTGCTTTGTGCAATCGACAACCTTACCACTGTGCCATCATCTAACATTTTGGCTGAATAAATAGTCTTTTCCATCAGAGTGGATGAATAACGCTCGCTTTTGCCATAGCCATTAGCCAAAGCCTCTTTGATTTCTTCTCGTTCAAAATGGTTTTCCATAGAAAGAGGATCAACCTGGCTATCGTATATTACGGTGCCACTAGGATCAACTAAAGTAATACGATAGTTTTTGGCATTTAATTCTTCAAAATATGCAATGCCTTCATTGTTGACGCCTTGAGCAGCAAGGTCAGTCTGCATTTTAAGTTGATTGTGTTGCACCCCCGAAAAGTATCCGTAGAGTCCGCCCATAATCAATGCAACAGATGCAATTAGAACGGCAAGGGCTACAATACAAATTGAACGGAAGATTCGCTTTGTCATACCTTATCCTCCATCCTGTAACCGACACCACGAACTGTTTCTATGTAGTTGCCGCAAGGCCCAAGCTTGGTCCTTAGGGTACCTATGTGGACATCAACTGTTCGAGTTTCACCAATATAATCAGCTCCCCAAACCTTAGATAACAGTTGGTCACGGCTATATGCTCTTCCGGGATTTTCCAAAAACAACCCAAGAAGTTCGTATTCTTTTAATGTGAGCTGGACACGATTTCCGCAGACTGTAACAGTGTGCTGATTCATATCAAGTTCCAATTCCCCAAGTTTAAGAGGCTTGACCTCTTGCGATGGAGCAATCCTTCTTAGAACGGCTTTTATTCTTGAAATCATTTCCATCATTCCAAAAGGTTTTGTCAAATAATCATCTGCCCCCAAATCAAGGCTGAGCACCTTGTCATACTCTGTCCCCTTGGCAGTAGCCATAATGATAGGGATTTGAGAAGTTGATGTTTGAGAGCGAAGGGCCTTGAGTATAGTGACGCCATCATCTCCGGGAAGCATCACATCGAGCATTATAAGTTCTGGCTTTTGGGTTTTGAGCGCCTGAAACAGAGACTCGCCCTCCGAAAAACCCATGGCTTCAAACCCCGCTGAATTAAGAGTGTAAATCATCAAGTCACGGATGCTGCTGTCATCTTCAACACAAAAAATCATTTAGTTCACTTCCTCTCTTGCTCCTGTTATGGAAAACAAAACCCAGTCGGCGATGTTAACTGCGTGGTCTGCAATTCTTTCGAAATACTTGGAAATCATCAACAAATCCAAAGCATATTCGCCATCAACTTCGGGCTTACCGAAACGTTCTATTAACATCGATTTTATTTTTTCAAAATATCCATCTACTACATCGTCATATTTTATAACGGCTCTTGCTATATCAACATCTTTCTCGACGAAAGCGTTTATACTGTCGGTAACCATTTTAATGGCGGCAACGGCCATCTCGTTTATATCTAAAGTGTCGTGGGGCGCACAGATGTGAGCAGTGGTTATGATTTCTGCAATGTCACTGGACTGGTCGCCTATACGCTCCATATCGGTAATCATTTTGAGGGCCGAAGATATTATTCGCAAATCCTTTGCGACAGGTTGTTGCTGAAGCAGAAGCTTTAGACAAAGTCTTTCTATATCTCGCTCTTTTTGGCTTATTTGAACAGATAACTCAGGGACACCTCTTGCAAGGTCAAAGTCTCCTGTAGTGAGGGCCTCCGCAGACATTGCAATTGCATTTTCGCAAAGGGCACCCATTGTTATTAACTCTTCATTAAGCAGTGCAAGCTGCTCATCAAATTTAAGACGCATCATCCGAACCTCCCTGTTATATAATCTTCTGTACGCTTATCCTTGGGCATAGAGAACATTTTATCGGTTTCCGCAAATTCAACCATTTCTCCGAGGAGAAAGAATGCGGTTTTGTCGGAGATACGCACAGCCTGCTGCATGTTATGCGTAACTATAATAATAGTATATTGTTTTTTGAGCTCTATGGCAAGGTCTTCTATTTTTGCTGTAGAAATAGGGTCAAGAGCGCTGGTAGGCTCATCCATCAGTAGGACTTCCGGTTGAACAGCCAAAGCTCGTGCTATACATAGTCTTTGCTGCTGCCCTCCAGACATTCCAAGGGCAGGTTTTTTCAATCTGTCCTTGGCCTCATCCCATATTGCAGCATCCCTAAGAGAACCCTCAACTATGTCATCCAGCTTAGCCTTTGAACGAACTCCGTGTGTTCTCGGGCCAAAGGCGATGTTGTCATAAATACTCATTGGGAAAGGGTTTGGTTTCTGAAAGACCATACCAACTCGCTTTCGCAAAAGATTTATATCCATGTTACCGTAGATATCGTCGCCATCTAATTGGACTTTTCCTACGATTTTGCAACCTTCAACTAAATCATTCATACGATTCAGGCTTTTGAGCAATGTGGATTTGCCGCAACCCGAAGGGCCTATAAAGGCGGTGATTTCATTGGGCTTTACATTTAGGTTCACTTGCTTAAGAGCTTGAAAGTTTCCATAATATAAATCCAGATTTTCGACTTTCATTTTATCCATTATTTTTGCCACCTCCTAATTTTTTTGCCACGAAGCTGGATAGACCATTAATTACAATTACTAGCAGCAGGAGAATTACTGCAGTTGCATAGGTTTGATTTATATAAAGACCTTCCCCCGAAATCGAATACATGTGTACTGATAATGTTCTCGTAGAGTCAAAGACACTGCCAGCAGCCTCGGCAACGGTACCCGCTGTAAAGATGAGGGCGGCAGACTCTCCCACAATACGACCTATCCCGAGAATGACACCGGATAATATTCCGGGTATAGCGCTTGGCAATATAATGCGGAACACGGTTCTAAGCTTTCCTGCGCCAAGACCGAAACTACCTTCTCTGTAACTATCAGGTACTGCAAAAAGGGCCTCTTCTGTGGAACGCATGATTAGGGGCAATATCATAATGCTAAGAGTCAAAGCTCCGGAAAGGAGAGACAAACCAAATTGGAGATACTTGACAAAGAACAGAGAACCAAATAGGCCATAAACTATAGAGGGGATTCCCGATAAAGTTTCAGTAGTTATTCGAACTACTCCAACTAGTTTGTTGCCTCTCTTGGCGTACTCGTTTAAGTATATCGCTGAACAAATCCCAATAGGAACCGCAAATAGCAAAGCTAAACCAGTCATGTAGAGTGTGTTTATAAGGGCGGGCATTAAGGAAACGTTTTCCGAGTTATATTCCCATGCAAACAAATCTGGTGTCAGATATGGAATTCCCTTTATTAAAATGTATATTATTATAAAGGCTAAAGCTGCTAAGGTTATGAAAGCAGACATAGCAACAATAATAAAAAGTGCAAAGGCTTTTGGGTTATGTTTATAAGCGTGCCACTTATCCTTAAAGGATACAAAATTTATTTGTTTCATTATTTAGTCCTCCTTTTTAGTAGCGAAAAGGAAAGATTGATTATAAGGATGAATACGAATAGGACTACGGCAGTAGCTATAAGTGCTTCACGGTGAAGGTCTGTAGAGTAACCCATTTCCATAACTATGTTGGTAGTCAAAGTTCTGACACCGTCGGTTAGCTTAGTTGGTATCACAGTTTGGTTACCAGCCACCATAATAACGGCCATGGTTTCACCAATTGCACGGCCCACTCCCAAAACAACACTGGCAAAGATACCGCTCTTGGCCGCCGGAACTACTGTAAAAAAGACGCTTCGCTCGTGAGTAGCCCCAAGAGCTAACCCGCCTTCATAGTAGTTTTGCGGAACAGCTCTGATAGCCGACTCAGACATGCTGATTATGGTAGGCAAAATCATAATTCCTAGCAGTATGGAAGCTGTGAGTACGCTGAGTCCTCGCCCGCCAACGAACTGGCGAACAAAGGGGACTAGAATTACCAAACCAAAAAATCCATATACTACCGATGGGATTCCTGCCATAAGATTGGTTGCAGGTTTCATGATTTTGTAGAGCCATTTTGGGCAAAACTTTGCCATATATATTGAAGTAAGAATTCCGATAGGCACGCCTATTACTAAGGCACCTGCAGTAACATAAATGGAGCCTACAATCATCGGCAATATTCCATAAAGATCGTTTGCAGGGCGCCACTGAGTTCCAAACAGGAAGTTGAATAATCCAATTTCTTTTATTGCAGGGACACCACTAGCAAACAGGAACATACATATAAGAATTACCGCAGCGATTGAAAACGTAGCGGCTAATAAGAATACCAACTTCATTATTGATTCTTTAGCGTTCTTCATAAAAATACTCCTCATAAGACAAAGGCTACGGCTAAGCCGCAACCTTTGAATCACATTTGTTAGCTAAGAACGTCACTCCAGAGTGTTGCTGCACCAGTAAAGATGTTTTTAACCTGCTCACTTGTAAGGTTATCAATTGGATTGTCGTTATTGACGATTACTGCAATACCGTCCATTGCTATAACTGTGTGAGTTAAGCCCTTTTCTATTTCTGAATCTTTCAATTCGCGGGAGGCCATACCGATGTCGCAAGTGCCGCTTATAGTATCAGCCATA
>CAZUEH010000027.1:0-13409 GCA_964619315.1 uncultured Oscillospiraceae bacterium
AAAGGATTTAGAACAGTAAGAATTTTTAAGAGAGCACTCTATGGAGTGCTCTTTTTGCGTGATCATTGATATGGAATAGTAATTTATGTGATAGCGATTTTCGCCTTTAAAAAGAAAATGTATAGCGGCAAAATATAACCTTAAGGCCAATGATTACACATCATTGGCCTTAATTTTATAATATACGCAAGGGCGAATTTGTGGTAAAATTGTATGAGAACATGTTGAAAGGAGAATAAGATGATTCAACTGGATAATATAAAAACAGAACTCCCTGCACTTAGGGAAATCCTAAAGGAAGTCGGTGGCTCTCTTTGACCTGCCTAAGATCAAAGAAGAATTAGAAAGAACCAATAGAGAGATAGAGCAAGAAGATTTTTGGAACAATTTAGAATACGCTCAAAAAGTTATGAAAAAGAAAAAGGACATGGAGGGAACCATAGAGTCCTTTGAAAGTCTTGAAAAAACTTTAACTGATATAGATGAGCTAATAGAGTTGGCACAAATGGAAGAAGACGAATCTGTTGCACAGGAGATTGAGCTTATGTTTGATAATCTCAAAACAGATTTGGAACAAATGCGAATCAAAACGCTGTTGACTGGCAAATATGATAGTCGAGGAGCGATTATTTCGATACACGCGGGGACAGGCGGAGTGGATGCTATGGATTGGGCTGGTATGCTTTTTAGAATGTACACTCGTTGGTGTGAGAAAAAAGGATATCAAGTAAAAATCATAGACCTTCAAGATGATACCGAAGCGGGAATAAAAAGCGTTACCATGATGGTAGAGGGTGAAAATGCTTACGGTTATCTAAAAAACGAAAAGGGCGTTCACAGGCTTGTAAGGATTTCCCCATTCAATGCTGCAGGCAAAAGGCAGACTTCTTTTGCTCAACTTGAAGCGGTACCTGAGGTGGAAGAAGACCTTTCAGTAGAAATCGATCCAGAGGATTTGAGGATAGATACCTATAGAAGTAGTGGGGCTGGTGGCCAGCACGTAAATAAGACAGATTCGGCTATCAGAATAACCCATATACCTACCAATATTGTGGTAACCTGCCAAAATGAAAGAAGTCAACATCAGAACAAAGACATGGCAATGAAAATTCTTATGTCGAAGTTGGCAGAACTTAAAGAGCAGGAGCACAAAGAAAACTTAAAGGAGCTAAAAGGCGACTATTCCATGAACACTTGGGGGTCTCAAATACGCTCTTATGTATTTCAGCCATACACTATGGTCAAAGATCATAGAACTGGAGCTGAAACGGCCAATGTGACAGGAGTCATGGATGGCGACTTGGATTACTTTATCAACGAGAAACTTAAATATAAGGAATAAAATATATGAATATAATAAACAAATTAGCAGCAGAATTCAGAATAAAAACAGCACAAGTTGAAAGCACAGTTGAGCTTATAGATGGAGGAGATACTATCCCGTTTATTGCCCGTTACAGAAAAGAAGTAACAGGCGGACTTAGCGATGTAACTTTGAGAGAACTTGACGAAAGACTAAAATATCTAAGAAACTTAGATGAAAGAAAAGAAGAAGTCATTAGACTTATAGAGGAGCAAGGCAAACTGACCGAGGACTTAAAAGAAGACATACTAAAGGCAGAAGTTTTGCAGAGAGTTGAGGACCTTTATAAACCGTATAAGCAAAAGAAAGCGACAAGAGCATCTAAGGCAAAGGAAAAAGGCCTTGAACCTTTGGCAATGATTATCTATGCACAACTTAAAACTGATGGAACTCCAGAAGATGAAGCAGAAGCTTTTATTAATCCTGAAAAAGAGGTCAATACAGCAGAAGATGCGTTAAAGGGCGCCCTTGATATAATTGCCGAAATGATAGCAGATGATGCTGAAATAACCAAAGCGGTGAGAGAAAAAACATTTAGCTCTGGAATTATAGCGACAGAAGCGACAGACCCTGAAGAAAAAACTGTATATGAGATGTACTATGATAAAACAGAAGCACTTAACAAGATTCCAAATCACAGGGTGTTGGCTACAAATAGAGGCGAGAAAGAAAAGAAACTTAAGGTAAAGATCAATGTAGATGTGGAACAAATCCACAATCTCGTTGGGGAATTTGTTATCAGAAATGAAAAATCAATATTCTTCAACTTGCTTGTTGAAACAATAGCAGATGCTTATAAGAGATTGATGTCACCATCTATTGATAGAGAGATGAGAAATCTTCTAACAGAAAGAGCGGAGGCAGAAGCAGTCAAAATATTCGCAAAAAATACGGAGAGCCTATTGATGGTTCCTCCTGTAAAAAATAAAAATGTATTGAGTATAGACCCTGGGTACAGAACTGGCTGTAAGGTTGCGGTTTTAGACGGAACAGGTAAACTTAAAGCATATACAACAGTATATCCTACTGTACCAAAGCAAGATATTGCCGGAACAGAAGCGGTACTAAAGAAACTTGTAGAAAAGTACGCTGTAGAAATTATAGTCATAGGTAACGGAACTGGCTCAAGAGAAACCGAAGAAGTAGTTGCTAATTTCATAAAGAAAAACGAATATCCAATTCAATACACCATTGTAAATGAGGCGGGAGCTTCAGTTTATTCGGCATCAAAACTGGCAACAGAAGAATATCCAGACCTTGATGTTACTACAAGAGGTGCAATGTCTCTTGGAAGAAGACTTCAAGACCCTTTGGCAGAGTTAGTTAAAATAGACCCAAAGAGCATAGGCGTAGGACAATACCAACATGATATAAATCAAAAGCTTTTAGAGGGTGCGTTGTCAAATGTAGTAGAAAACTGCGTAAACAGGGTCGGAGTAGATTTGAATACGGCCTCACCATCACTACTTTCCTACATAGCGGGCATAAACATGACTATTGCTAAAAATATAGTGGCTTATAGAGAAGAGAATGGTAAGTTTACTAATAGAAAGCAATTGATGAAAGTAGCAAAATTGGGAGAAAAAGCTTTTAATCAATGTGCTGGATTTTTGAGAATCGCAGATGGCAAAAACCCACTTGATGCAACATCTGTTCATCCTGAATCTTACGGCGCTGCTACAGCAATGATGGATAAGCTAGGAATTGATCCAAATGCTATTATGCAGGGCGGAGATAAAACTATTGAAAACAAAATAAGCGAGACATATAAAGGCAAGACTTTAGGCGATTGCATAGGACAAATGGCAGAAGAGCTTGAAGTAGGTCAAATGACTCTGACAGATATTATAGAAGAAATGAAAAAACCGGCAAGGGATCCTAGAGAGGATGCACCTCCAGTAATTTTCAGAAATGATGTCAAGAGTTTCGAAGATCTTAAGATCGATATGGAACTTACAGGAACAGTCCGTAACGTAGTCGACTTTGGTGCGTTTGTAGACATAGGAGTTAAAAACGACGGGTTAGTGCATATATCGCAATTAAGCGATAAATACATAAAACACCCAATGGACGTGGTTTCGGTAGGAGACACGGTTAAGGTTAAGATAATTTCAATAGATCAAGAGAAAATGAAAATAGGACTTACAATGAAATTGTAGGCCATTAAGGATAACAACATGATAAATACAATTATATTTGACTTCGATGGAACATTGGTTAACACAAATGACGTTGTAATTGACGCATGGCAGCATACATATAGACACTACCTAGGCTGTGAGAAACCCAAGGAGCATATTACAAAGTGTTTTGGGGAACCGTTGCTTATAACCATGGAAAGAGAATTTCCGGACGTAGATGTTGCTATAAGTGCAGAGGTATACAGAGAACGCCAAAGGGAAAAGGCAGACGAGTTGGTAAGACTTTTTCCGCAAATAGAAGAGTTGCTTGTAGGCCTCAAAGAGAAAGGCTTCAAAATGGGGATTGTAACATCGAGGACTAGAGAAGCTACATTGTTCTATTTGGATAAGTTTGGGATTGCCGATTATTTTGATGAGGTAGTAACTTGCGATGATACAAGCAAACATAAACCCGACCCAGAACCAGTACTACTGGGACTCAAGAAACTAAACGCCAAAGCGGAAGAGACATTGATGATAGGCGATAGTCATTTTGATATGCAGTGTGCCAATGGCGCTTTTGTAAAAACGGTTTTAGTTGGCTGGAGAATGACGTCAGACAAGGAAAAAATGGATCAGTGTCAGGTAGATTATCATATAGAAAATCCTATGGAGTTATTAAATATACTTGAGGAAATGTAATGCTTAATATTTTCTACGGACGAGAAAGCATCGACAAAGAAAAATTCATATTTAAAAATCTGGGAAAAAGAGTATTGATTATGGTGCCAGACCAGTACACGTTAGAGGCGGAAAGACAAGCTTTCCGTCATCTTGGCATTTCATCATTAATGGATGTTGAAATCGTTTCGGCAAACAGCCTTGGGAACAATGTAGTCAATGAACTTGGTGGCAGCAGACGAAACTTTATCAATAAGTATGGTCGCCACATGCTTCTATATAAAAGCGCACTTGCTCAAAAGGAAAATTTGCAGGTTTTCAAAGGAATGGAAACTCGTGGTTCTTTCTTAGACTCGGTAAACAATTTCATATCAGAGATGAAACAATACAATTGTAAAGCTGATGACCTAAAAGAAATGGCTCAAACATATAGCGAAGATTCTTATACCCAAAAGAAGTTGATGGATGTTTATCGCTTGTTTGCAGATTATGAAAAACAAATAGAAGGTAAGTACACTGACTCTGAGGACTATATCGACCTTTATCTTGAAAAGATAAATCAGTCGGAATTGGTCAAGGATAATGAAATTTGGATTTATGGTTTCGATAGCTTTGCTCCTAAAAGCATGGATTTACTTGAGGAGTTGATGGTTACGGCTAACGATGTCAATTTAGTTTTGACGTGGGACAATATGAGCCGGGATAGAGAATTATTCGAGCTTACAGGCATGGTGATGGAGAATGCAGAAAAGAGAGCAGAATCTAAAGGCGTGGCTCACAAACGTCAAAAGATTTCAGCGGAATTTGCATTAGAAAATCAGCCTAAAGCCATAAGCCATATCGAAAAAGAATTATACACTCTCCCATTTTTTGTGGCCTCTCACCAAGAGGGCATAACTCTTGTTGAGGCGGCGGGTATATATAATGAGGCCGAAAGTGCAGCAGCTTATGTGCTAAAACTAGTACGCGATAAAGGCTTGCGATATAAAGACATAAGGTTGGTCTGCAACGATATGGAGAATAGAGGGCCTATAATCGAAAGAGTTTTTGAAGAGTATGGAATAGAAGTTTTCTCAGATGTTAAGAGAGACATTTCTTCCAACCCTATAATACAGTTCATTACATCGCTATTAGACGTTGTAATTGAAAAATACAGCAGTCGAGCCATACTAGGCACACTCAAATCGGGATTTGGCGATTTGACAAATGAAGAACTTTCTGAGTTAGAAAACTATGCTATAAAATATAAAATAAAAGGAACAATGTGGAAAAAGCCTTTCAAGAGAGGAACGCATGAATACGGAGAAGATGGGTTAGAAGTTATAGAAACCCTTCGAAAAAAAGCCGTTGAACCGATAGCTCCGTTGGAAGAACTTTTCAAAATTAAAAATACTGGGGATTTCCTCAAAGGTTTTTATGGATACCTTTGCAATGATTTAAAAGTTAGGGAGAAGATTTTAGACTTCATAGCAGTGCAAGAGGAAAAAGGTCTCCTTGAGGAAGCGGATCAAACAGTGCGTATATGGGATAACCTTTGGAATGTTTTGAACCAAATTTATGAAATAATGGGACAAGACCAATTTGAGCCAAAGGTATTTAAAGATATATTTGTTACAGGGATAAGCCAGATAGAAATTGGTCTACTGCCACCAACAGAAGACGGACTTATATTAGGCAATATTCAACGAAGCAGAAGCAGCAGAGCCAAAGCTCTTGTTGTACTTGGAGTGAATGAAGGCGTGTTACCTCAAGAAAAGCCGACTCAAGGGTTGTTTTCAGCAGAGGAGCGTCAGCTCTTTAGAGATGATGGAAAAGAGTTGTGCAAAGTTGATTCTATCAGATTCATGGAAGAAAAGCTGGCTATTTACAGGAACCTATCTTCCCCTACAGAATATTTGTGGATGAGTTATAGCTTGTCCGATGAAGAAGGCTCTCAGCTTAAACCATCAAGCATATTCTTAAAGATGAAGGAGCTGTTCCCAGAACTAGAAGTGGAAAAGGATGTAGTCAATCAAGAAGATTCGACAGACCTTATAAATAGTCAAGTGAGCGGATTAAGACATTTGAGCAGAATGCTTCAAAATGTGGGAGAGGGAAATCCGCTGGAAGAAGAATGGGGACAAGCATTAAGCTTTTTAGAATTAAACCATCATGAGAGAATGGAGAAGATAAGAAGGAGCATTTCTTTTACAAACAATCAAGAGGACTTAGGCAAGTCGGCGTCAGAAGCATTGTTTAAAAGAGATGTGGACAAAGCCATGTCCTTAAGCCCTTCAAGAATTGAAAAGTTTTCAAGATGCCCTTTTTCTCATCTAATTGCTTATGGCCTAAAACCAGAGGAGCGTCGTGTGTTTGAGGCTGCTCCAAGGGAAATAGGCGACATATATCATAGATGTCTAATGCGGTTGACTAGAGAACTAACACAAGAAGGAGTCGCTGTAAATGAACCGACTTCTCCATGGATGACGGTGACAGAAGACCAGTGCAAAGAGATAGTTGAAAAAGAGCTAACCTTTATAGCCGAAACATACAGAGAAGGATTGTTCAAATCGGGCAACTTGGAGACATACAGAAGCCAAAGAGCATCTGAAATTTGTAGCCAAATTTGTTGGACTGTTGTAGAACAAGTTCGCAGTGGCCAAATTGATGCTATTGCTCCAGAAATTTCTTTTGGGCGAAAAGGAAGCTTAGATCCGATAGAAGTCTTGGTAGATGATCAAAAAGTGTACATTGAGGGAATTATAGATCGAGTTGATTATTTGCCTGATGATAGAGTTAAAATCATAGATTACAAGACAGGAAACGAAAGCTTTGATATAGAAGAGGCTTCAGCTGGATACAGGTTACAGTTGATGATATATCTTCAAGCGGCTTGCAAAGAAGAAAAAAAGCCGGCAGGTGTATTCTATTTCAAAATAAAAGAACCAATAATCGACCTTTCCCAAAAGGAACTGGAAAAAGCTGACTTGGAAAGAGAACTTCGCAAAGCCTTCAAGTTAGACGGAATAATGGTAGATGAGCCGCAAGTTATCGAAGGCATCGCAGGACAATTTGAAGGATTTTCCGAAATAATTCCGGTAAGGCTCTCAAAAGAAGGCGTAAAAAATACAGGCAAACCAGGGCTCTTGCCTGAAGATGAGTTTGCAAAATTGCAGGAGACTGTTGCACAAAAGATACAGGAAACATGTACTGATTTATTGAAGGGCAAGATAGATGTTCATCCTATGAAGACCAAAGATAGATCGGCATGCGCTTATTGCCAATACAAAGGGATATGCAGGTTTGACACTATATTCGACGGGTGCAAATATAACATAATATAGAGGGAGGCCTTATGATTGAGACAAAGAACATTTTAATAAGAGAATCCACATGGGAAGATATTGAGGATTTTTACCAATGGGAGCAAACCTCAGAGGTGACAAAATTTTTTAGCATCAAAGACGGCCAAACTAAAGAAGACGTTGTTAGAAAATATGTAGAAGATGATAATGACCCGACGGCAAAACAGTTTACAATATTTCTTAAACAAGATAGCGGATTGAATAGGATAGGGAGAATCGTTCTTGCCGAAATAGAGGAAGGCTGGAAAGCCGAACTTTGGAGAGTTTATATTGCCGATCCAAAGATTAGAGGCAAGGGATATGGCCGAGAGGCAATGATAGCAATAATTAAATATTGCTTCGAAGATTTGAACCTCGAGAGATTTTATTTAGATCATTATACAGGAAACCCAGCAGGGGAACTTTACCTGTCGTTAGGGTTCACTTATGAGGGGGTGCTTCGTAAGAATTGCCGCAAAAATGGAGTGCTATATGATGTGCACTTGATGTCCATGCTTAGAGATGAGTACAAGACTCTGTACTAAAGGTGGCAGAAAGAAAAGAAATTGCCTCAATCCCTTATAAAATAGGAATTTCCCTTGTTAAAACCTCAAGAATTAGGTAGAATAGTAGAATATATAAATAACTTCATTTAGTAAAATTTATCATGGCTATGAAGCCATGAATTTTCTATGAAGCCAATAATGTTAATGTAAGAAACAAAAAATAATATCGTATATAGAAAGGGGAAAAAATATGTCAAATATTCCTACACCACACATAGAAGCTAAAGCAGGCGACTTCGCAGAAACAGTATTGATGCCCGGAGATCCACTAAGAGCCAAGTTTATCGCAGAAACCTTTTTAGAAAACCCTAAGTTGGTAAATAACGTAAGAGGGGTTCAAGGATACACAGGAACTTACAAAGGCAAAAGAGTTTCAGTTATGGCCTCAGGAATGGGAATGCCATCAATGGCAATATATTCCTACGAGTTATTCAACTTTTACGATGTAAAAAATATAATCCGAGTAGGTACAGCAGGAGTAGTAATGCCTGATCTAAAGGTGAGAGACATAGTTATGGGAATGGGTGCTTGTACTAATTCCAATTATGCGAAGCAGTTTGGATTGCCAGGAACTTATTCACCAATTTGCTCTTACGATTTGCTTAAGAAGGCAATAGAAGCGGCCGAAAGATTAGGCGTTGAACCTAAAGTCGGCAACATTTATTCTTCTGACTCTTTCTATGATGATGGAAGAAACTTAGCAGAATGGCAGAAGATGGGCGTACTTGCAACAGAGATGGAAGCGGCAGCACTTTATATGAATGCAGCAAGAGCAGGCAAAAATGCACTTACAATTTGTACAATTTCTGATAATCCATTTACTGGAGAGGCGACTACACCAGAAGAAAGACAAAAAAGCTTTACTGCAATGATGGAAATCGCATTAGAAATTGCATAATAACAAAAGAAAGGAATAATACGTAAGATGGAAAATAGATACCCAAGACTTGAAATAAATTTGGCTAACCTTCAACATAACGCAGCCAAGGTAGTAGATAAATGTGGAAGCCATGGAATTCAAGTGGCAGGCGTTATCAAAGGCAGCACAGGAATTCCTGAGGTGGCTAAAGCCTTTGACCAAGGCGGAGTGGCAATGATTGCCTCATCTAGACTTGAGCAGATCGAGGATGCTATAAACGCAGGAATCGAAAAACCTATGATGTTGATTAGAATTCCTATGTTAAGCGAAGTTAAAGATGTAATCAGACTAACTAAAATCAGCTTAAACAGTGAACTTGAAGTTATTGAAGCGCTCAATGAAGAAGCAAGCAAACAAGGAAAACTACACCAAGTTATACTAATGGCTGACCTAGGAGACCTTAGAGAAGGCTTCTGGGATAAAGACGAATTAGTTCAGGTTGCAGACTATATCGAAAACAAACTAATCAACATTCAACTTGTAGGCGTTGGAACAAACTTAGGATGTTACGGTTCAATTGCACCAACTGCAGAAAAACTTGAAGAAGTAGTTGAATTAGCAGAAAAAATAGAAGCGAAGATAGGACGTGAACTTGAATATATTTCAGGCGGAGCGACTAGCAGCTTAATGAGAATTTGGGATAATAATATTCCAGAGAGAATAAATTTGCTTAGAGTAGGCGAAGGTATTCTGTTAGCAAGAGATTTGGAAGTTTTCTTTGGATATGATATGTCAGAGTTCTCCCAAGAAGTTTTCCGCCTCAAAGCAGAAGTAATCGAAGTGAAGAACAAACCATCTTATCCAGTAGGAACCATTGCAGTCGATGCTTTTGGTCATACTCCTACTTATACTGATAGAGGAATGCGAAAGAGAGCATTGTTGGCAGTAGGTAAGGTAGACTACGGTGATCCAGCTGACCTTATTTCATTAGAAAAAGGTATAGAAATACTTGGTGCTTCCAGCGACCACACCATCGTGGATGTTGAGGATGCCGAAAGAGATTTTAAGGTTGGAGATATAATGACTCTTGATGTATGTTATGCAACAGTTGTTTACTTAACAAATTGCAGAAACGTAAACATCGCATTTGTATAAAAACCAAGAAGCGAACAGCGTTTAGTTTAATGATTAGCATTTCCTAACAATTCTTTTACCAAATGACAACAAGGCTACACCGCACGAAAGTGCATAATAGTGAGAAAGGAATAATGAGTGAGATGGAAAACAGATACCCAAGATTTGAAATAAACTTAGCAAACCTTCAACATAATGCAGCAACGATAGTAGATAAATGCAGCCGCCACGGAATCCAAGTGGCAGGCGTCATCAAAGGATGTACAGGACTTCCAGAGGCAGCTAAAGCCATTGATAGAGGTGGCGTGGCAATGATTGCTTCGTCTAGACTTGAGCAGATCGAAGATGCTATAAATGCAGGAATCGAAAAACCAATACTGTTAATTAGAACACCAATGTTAAGCGAAATCAGGGATGTAATCAGACTAACTAATATCAGCTTGAATAGTGACCTTGAAGTACTCAAAGCCTTAAATGAGGAAGCAAGGGCACAAGATAAAATACACCAAGTAATACTAATGGTTGACCTGGGAGACCTTAGAGAGGGATACTGGGAAAAAGATGAACTAACTCAGGTTGCAGAATATGCCGAAAACGAGTTGAGCAATATAAAACTTATTGGCGTTGGAACTAACTTGGGTTGCTATGGTGCAATTGTACCGACTAGAGATAAGCTAGACGAACTAGTCGAAGTTGCAGAAAAGATAGAAGCAAAAATCGGCCACGAACTTGAATATATTGCAGGTGCCGCAACTCTTAGCTTGATGAGAATTTGGGACAATGATATTCCAGAGAGAATAAACTTGTTAAGAGTAGGCGAAGGAATTTTAACAGCAAGAAGTTTGAGTTTTTTCCATGGATATGATTTGTCTGAACTTTCGCAAGAAGTTTTCCGCCTCAAGGCAGAAGTAATCGAAGTGAAGAATAAGCCATCTTATCCAGTAGGAACTATTACTGTCGATGCGTTTGGACGTACTCCTACCTACACTGATAGAGGAATGCGAAAGAGGGCGTTGGTAGCGGTAGGCAAGGTGGATTACGGCGATCCAGCCGACATTTTTTCAGCAGAAAAAGGTGTTGAAATACTGGGAGCCTCTAGTGACCATACTATTGTAGACATTGAGGACGCAGAAAGAGATTTTAAGGTTGGGGACATAATGACCTTTGACGTATGCTACTCAAGTATTGTTTACTTAACAAACTGCAGAAACGTAAATATAGCATTTGTTTAAAAATCAAGGAATAGCGACTTTGAGATAGTCGTCCAACATTGACAAAACAGCTACTATTGCAGTATAATATTTGGCACGGCTATGAATAGTCGAAAGGAGATATAAAAAAATGTCAGAAGAAGTAATCTTGACCCAAGAAGGGTATGACAAAATAGTTACAGAGCTTGAGAATTTAGTTTCTGTAAAAAGAAAAGAAGTTTCAGAAAGGCTAAAAGAAGCGATTTCATATGGAGACCTTTCAGAAAACTCCGAATACGATTCTGCCAAAAATGAGCAGGCGGAACTAGAAGAAAAAATCCTTAAACTGGAAAACATGATACGTAAGGCAAAGATCATCAAAGAAGAAGAGATGAGCAGTGACAGAGTAGGCATAGGCCTAAAAGTCAAGGTCAAAGATACTGCTACTGGCGACAAGATGGAATTTGCAATTGTAGGCGCTACAGAAGCAGATCCATTTGAGGGTAAAATTTCCAACGAATCAGAAGTTGGCAAAAACCTTATGGGTAAGAAAAAAGGCGACACTGTAGAAATAATAGTGCCTGATGGCGTGGTAACCTACAAGGTTATGGATATAACAAAATAAGTTAAGTTACGGAGAGGATTGTAAGATGAGCATGGAAGAAACAAGAGAGAATATAGCTCTTGAAGATCAGGAACAAGTATCTGAAGAAAGCTTAAACGAGCTTAGACAGATAAGAAGAGATAAATTAAAAGCATTGCAAGAAGCAGGAAGAAACCCGTTTTTAGTAGAAAACTGGGATGTTACTGCTCATAGCATGGACATAAAAGAAAACTTTGACGCTATGGAAGACCAAGAGGTTTCCTGTGCTGGCAGAATCATGGCTTTCAGAAATATGGGAAAGGCTTCCTTTATCGATATTCAAGATAAGCAGGGAAGAATTCAGTCATATGTTAGACGTGATGCTATCGGTGAGGAAGAATACGATTGGTTCAAAACCTATGACATGGGTGACATAGTAGGTGTAGAAGGTACCGTTTTCAAAACTAAACATGGAGAGGTTTCAATCAAAGCCACAAAAGTAGTTTTGCTGTCCAAATCCCTTCAACTGTTACCTGACAAGTGGCATGGTCTAAAGGATCAAGACTTGAGATATCGTCAAAGATATGTTGATCTCATCGTAAATCCAGACGTAAAAGAAACGTTTATTAAGCGTGCAAAAATCATAAAAGAAATCAAGAGAGTTTTGGAAGAAGACTACGGTCATCTTGAAGTTGACACACCTATACTTACTACTATTGCAGGTGGAGCTAACGCTAGACCTTTTGATACCCATCATAATACATTAGACTTAGACATGAAGATGCGTATTTCCAACGAGTTATTCTTAAAAAGACTTATAGTTGGTGGTCTTGATAGAGTCTATGAAATGGGCAAAATGTTCCGTAACGAGGGAATGGACAGAAACCATAATCCTGAATTTACAAACATGGAATCCTACATGGCTTATGGCGACATGGAAGATGTTATAGAACTTACTGAGCAAATCGTGTACAAAGCTACAATGGCTGTAAACGGTACACCAATAATCACTTATCAAGGCAAGCAGTTTGACGTTACTCCTCCTTGGAGAAGACTTGACATGACTGATTCCGTTAAGGAAATTACAGGGGTTGATTTCTACAAAATCGACACTGATGAGGAAGCTAGAGAAGCAGCAATCAAACATGGAATGGACAAAGAAGAAGTTAAGGATATGACTCGTGGCAAACTGATAGCAGAAATGTTCGAAGAATACTGCGAAGATATTCCAGGCTATCTTGATGGGCCAGTATTTGTTGTTGGACACCCAGTTGAAATCTCACCTCTTTCAAAGAGAGATTCCAAAGACCCAAGAATCACAAGAAGATTTGAGGGATATATCAATGGATGGGAAATTTGTAACGGTTTCTCCGAGCTTAATGACCCAATCGATCAGTACGAGAGATTTGCTGAACAGCAGGCACAATTAGATGCTGGTACTGATGACGAAGCGCATCCAATGGACATGGACTTTGTAAATGCCCTAGAAGTTGGACTTCCTCCAACTGGCGGACTAGGCGTTGGAATCGACAGAGTCATAATGCTTATTTGTGACGCTCCAAGCATAAGAGATATAATCTTGTTCCCAAC
>CAZUEH010000028.1:0-13307 GCA_964619315.1 uncultured Oscillospiraceae bacterium
TTGTACCGATATTAATATGCGGTTTTGTTCTTTCAAACTTCTGTTTTGCCATTTTAATTCTCCTCCTAAAAAGGTTATTTTTAAATAATTGTCTATTTGTTTATTTTTTCTAACAAGTTGTCAGGCAGTTTTTCGAAATGGTCCATCTGCATAACGTATACGCCTCTTCCCTGAGTTTTTGATCTCAAGTCTGTTGCATATCCGAACATTTCTGAAAGCGGAACCATACCTCTTACTGCTACAGCACCTAAATTGATGTCTGTTCCTTCGATTCTTCCTCTTCTTGAGGAAATATCTCCGATTACGTCTCCCATGTAGTCTTCAGGAACTGTTACTTCTACCTTGAACACTGGTTCAAGTAGAACAGGCTTAGCCTTTTTAACAGCTTCTCTGAATGCCATGGATGCCGCGATTTTGAAGGCCATTTCTGAAGAGTCAACTTCATGATATGAACCGTCGTAAAGTTCAACGCCTACATCGACTACTTGGTATCCTGCAAGAGGTCCTATTTCCATAGCGCCCTTGATACCTTCTTCGATCTTAGGAATGTACTCTCTTGGAATCGCACCACCTACGATGGAGTTCTTAAATTCAAAGCCTTCGCCAGGTTCTCTTGGATAAATTCTTATCTTAACGTGTCCGTACTGTCCACGTCCACCTGACTGCTTAGCATATTTGTGATCTACATCTGCAGTAGTAGTGATTGTTTCCTTGTATGAAACCTGAGGTTTACCTACGTTAGCTTCCACTTTGAATTCACGAAGCAATCTATCAACGATGATTTCAAGATGTAATTCACCCATACCAGCAATGATAGTTTGTCCAGTGTCTTCGTTAGTGTAAGTCTTAAATGTAGGATCCTCTTCTGCTAATTTTGCAAGAGCAACGCCCATCTTTTCCTGACCAGCTTTGGTCTTAGGTTCGATAGCAATTTCGATTACTGGTTCAGGGAAATCCATGGATTCTAAGATGATTTCATGCTTTTCATCACAAAGAGTATCTCCTGTAGTAGTATCTTTTAAGCCTACAGCAGCGGCAATGTCGCCGGAGTAAACTTCTTCAATTTCTTCTCTCTTATTAGCGTGCATCTGAAGGATTCTTCCGATTCTTTCTTTCTTGCCCTTAGTTGAGTTGTATATATAAGAGCCTGATTTAAGTGTACCGGAATATACTCTAAAGAATGCAAGTTTTCCAACAAATGGATCTGCCATGATCTTGAAGGCCAAGGCTGAAAACGGTCCTTTGTCGTCAGAAATTCTTTCTTCTTCCTCTTCTTTTCCAGGAACTACACCCTTAATCGGAGGAATATCAGTCGGAGCTGGCATATAATCGATTACTGCATCTAGCATCATCTGTATGCCTTTATTTCTGTATGCGCTTCCGCAGAGTACAGGAACCATTCTTCCTGCTAATGTTTCTTTTCTTACTGCGCTCTTAATTTCGTCGACAGTAATTTCTTCTCCTTCGAGGAATTTCATTGTTAGTTCTTCATCGCTTTCTGCAACGCTTTCAACTAACTTTTCTTTCCACTCTTGAGCAAGTTCTAGCATGTCAGCAGGAATATCTGTAACTTCGAATTCCTTGCCTAGTGCGTCTTGGTAAATCTCTGCTTTCATTTCTACTAAATCGATAATTCCTAAGAAACTATCTTCAGCACCAATTGGTAACTGAACAGGTACTGCGTTGGCTTTAAGTCTGTCTCTTACCATCTCGACAACCCTAAAGAAATCTGCTCCCGTAATGTCCATTTTATTGACAAAGATCATTCTTGGTACTCCGTACTTTTCGGCCTGTCTCCAAACAGTCTCTGACTGAGGTTCTACGCCGCCTTTTGCACATAGTACTGTTACTGCTCCATCAAGAACTCTGAGAGATCTTTCTACTTCCACAGTAAAATCCACGTGGCCCGGGGTATCGATAATATTGATTCTTGTATCTTTCCATTGTGCTGTAGTAGCAGCAGAGGTTATAGTAATTCCACGTTCTTGTTCCTGCTCCATCCAGTCCATTGTTGCTGCACCTTCGTGAGTTTCACCAAGTTTGTGGGTTTTGCCTGTGTAGAACAAAATTCGTTCTGTGGTAGTTGTCTTGCCCGCATCGATGTGGGCCATGATACCAATATTTCTTGTTTTTTCCAATGGGAAACTTCTTGGCATTTACATATCCTCCCTTCTACTGTAATTTTTCATTTTGTTGTTACTCATAATTGAAATGCGAATTGTTTTTCGTTCAACCGCTGATAACGCGATGGGCGAAAAAGCCAAGCATTTTACCATCTGAAGTGTGCGAACGCTCTGTTAGCGTCTGCCATCTTATGAGTATCTTCTTTTTTCTTAACAGATGCGCCAGCGTTGTTTGCTGCATCCATCAATTCCTTAGCAAGTCTTTCGGCCATAGTTCTTTCGCCTCTTGCTCTTGTGTATTTTGTAAGCCATCTCAAACCTAAAGTTTGTCTTCTTTCTGGTCTTACTTCTACTGGAACTTGATAGTTAGCACCGCCGACTCTCTTTGCCTTTACTTCTAAAACAGGCATAATGTTGTTTAATGCCTTTTCAAATACTTCTAGAGGTTCTTCACCTGTCTGATCCTTAATTTTATCGAAAGCTCCGTAAACGATAGACTGGGCAGTACCCTTCTTACCGTCTAACATGATGCTGTTGATCAATTTTGCTACAGCAACACTTCCGTAAACTGGATCTGGAAGAACTTCTCGCTTTGGTATATTACCTTTTCTTGACACTTCTCTTCCCTCCTCGCTAATCGTTTTTATTTTTATCTTATCTAATACAAAACGATTTGCACAATATTATAACTTTTTAAAATTGCGCATCCTCTTCACCTTTTTCTATTGAAAAAGATTACTCTGCCAAACCCCGCAATTCAATGGCTGGCAGTCTTGCTAACGGGGTACTCGACGAGACTTGTTTGCTCGCCGTGAGCGCTTTAATATATCTATCGTACAGGATATAAAAGGGCTCTACTAATTCCCGAGTGGACTATTTTTTCTTAGGTCTCTTTGCACCGTATTTAGAACGAGCTTGTGCTCTTTCTGCAACACCTGCAGTGTCAAGAGTTCCTCTAACTATGTGGTATCTTGCACCTGGAAGGTCTTTTACTCTTCCGCCTCTGATAAGTACAACACTATGTTCTTGTAGGTTGTGACCTATACCTGGGATGTAAGCAGTTACTTCAATACCGTTAGTCAGACGTACTCTGGCAACTTTTCTAAGAGCTGAATTCGGCTTCTTAGGAGTAACAGTTTTTACAGATGTGCATACGCCTCTCTTTTGAGGTGAACGAGAATCTGTTGCTGTTCTCTTGATAGAGTTCATTCCTTTGTTCAACGCAGGAGCTGTTGACTTTTTAACAGCGCTTGTTCTGCCCTCACGTACTAATTGATTAATAGTAGGCATCCTTTTTCTCCTTTCTTCTAATGTAAAATATTATGTTTAAGCATGAACCAGGGTCGGTACATTGTCCGACCCGATTCTGCACAAAACCAAGTAGTATTTTAACACGAATCACTTATCAGTGTCAATTCAAATCTAATCTAGCTCAATGATCTCAGGAGTCTCCATGATTTCTTCGGAAACAGGTTCCTCCACGATTTCTACTTCTGCTTGTATTGGATTTTCATAAAAAGCAGGTTCTTCAGAAGGCTCCATATTTGCAAGCTCCTGTTCTCTTTCGTAGCTTTCCATGATTTCGGCATTGACACCGTAATCCAAATCGATATTCTTGTAACGTTTCATTCCTGTTCCTGCAGGAATTAACTTACCTATCATGATGTTTTCTTTAAGTCCCAAAAGCTTGTCGTTCTTGCCTTTGATAGCAGCATCCGTAAGAACCTTTGTGGTTTCCTGGAATGACGCCGCAGACAAGAAAGAGTTTGTAGCCAATGAGGCCTTGGTAATTCCAAGCAATATTCTGCTTGCAGTGCAAGGTTCTCCACCGTCTTCAACGGCTCTTGCATCAGCTTCCGCAACTTCGAATTTGCCATACAGTCCGCCAGGAAGTAGGTCTGTATCTCCAGCATCTTCGATTTTGTATTTTGAAAGCATTTGACTTACGATAACTTCGATATGTTTGTCGTTGATGTCAACACCCTGCTGTTTATATACTCTTTGTACTTCTTTTAGCATGTACTGGTAAACACCTTCTACACCATTAAGTCTTAATATGTCATGTGGGTTTAGTGGTCCGCGAGTAATCTGACCGCCGGCAAATACCTGGTCACCTACTTTGACATTAAGTCTCGCACCGTAAGGGATTATATAGGTCATATCCTCTTCTTTTCCACGGACTACGACTTCAGTCTTGTTATCTTTACGGCCTTCAATGGAAATAACCTCTCCATCTGACTCACATATTTCTGCGATACCTTTTGGTTTTCTTGCTTCGAATAGTTCCTCTACTCTTGGAAGACCCTGTGTAATGTCGCCTCCGGCTACACCACCTGTATGGAACGTTCTCATTGTAAGCTGAGTACCCGGCTCACCGATAGATTGTGCTGCTGTGATACCTACTGCTTCACCAATGTTAACTTCTTCTCCTGTTGCCAAGTTTCTGCCGTAACATTTTGAGCATATTCCTGCTTTTGAATGACAAGTCATTACAGAACGGATTGCAACGCTATCTATAGTGCTATTTTCAATTCTTTCAGCTTGCGCTTCAAGGATTTCTTCGTTCTGCTCAACAATAACTTCTCCTGTTTCAGGATCAACTATGTCAACTAGTGCAGTTCTTCCAACTATTCTCTGCTTCAATGGCTCTATTACTTCTTTGCCATCGGTAAAGGCTCTTACTTCTACTCCCTCGTCGGTGCCGCAGTCATATTCTCTAACTATTACGCTATGAGAAATATCTACAAGTCTTCTTGTTAGGTATCCCGAGTCAGCAGTACGTAACGCTGTATCGGCTAGACCTTTTCTCGCACCGTTAGATGAGATGAAGTATTCCAGTACAGATAGGCCTTCACGGAAGTTAGCCTTGATTGGGATTTCTACAGTCTTACCTGTAGCATTGGCCATCAGACCACGCATACCACTTACCTGTTTTATCTGGTTTTTACTACCTCTGGCTCCTGAATTAGCCATGATATATAGGTTGTTTAATGTTCCAAGGGATTCCATCAATACGTCTGCGACGTCTTCTGTAGCCTTGTTCCAAATTTCGATAATCTTTTCGTATCTTTCCTGTTTGGACATTAGGCCCATTCTGTAAGCTTTTTCATATTTTTCTACCATCATCTCAGCATTTTCGATTATGGTCTGCTTCTCTTCTGGGATTTCCATGTCACTGATACTAATTGTTACAGCCGCCCTTGTGGAATACTTATAACCTGTTGCCTTGATGTAATCAAGCATTATAACTGTTCCTGTATTGCCGTGCTTACGGTAACACTTGTCTATGATAGCTCCAAGTTTTTTCTTATCGCATAAGAAATCTACTTCCAAGCTATATGGATCAACATCTCTATCAATGAATCCCAAATCCTGTGGTATTCCTTGGTTAAAAATGAAGCGTCCAACAGTGGATTCTACCAAGCTGCCTGTAGTATCCTCTTCATCTTTGTACATTCTAACCTTAACTTTTGCATGGATTCCCACAACTTCTGTCTGGTATGCCATAAGCATTTCATCAAGGTCGGTAAATACTTTGCCATCACCCTTTTCTGCGTAAGTGTCTCTTGCATCAACGCCAGGATGAGTTAAGTAATAGCTTCCCAAAATCATATCCTGTGTAGGAGTAGTAATTGGGGAACCATCCTTAGGTGCTAAGATGTTGTTTACAGAAAGCATTAAGAATCTTGCCTCTGCTTGTGCTTCTACAGAAAGTGGTACATGTACCGCCATCTGGTCTCCATCGAAGTCAGCGTTAAATGCTGTACATACTAATGGATGAAGTTTGATAGCCTTACCTTCTACTAGTACAGGTTCGAAAGCCTGGATTCCTAGTCTATGAAGTGTCGGCGCACGGTTTAGCATTACTGGATGCTCTTTGATAACACCCTCAAGAACGTCCCAAACTTCAGGTCTAACTTTTTCGACCATTCTTTTTGCGCTCTTTATGTTATGTGCATAGCCTTGCTCTACAAGTTCTTTCATTATGAAAGGCTTGAATAGTTCAAGGGCCATCTTCTTTGGAAGACCGCACTGATAGAATTTTAATTCTGGTCCTACTACGATTACAGAACGTCCTGAATAGTCAACACGCTTTCCTAACAAGTTCTGTCTGAATCTACCTTGCTTACCCTTTAACATGTCTGATAAAGATTTAAGTGGTCTTGATCCAGGGCCTGTAACAGCTCTTCCTCTTCTACCGTTGTCGATAAGTGAGTCAACTGCCTCTTGGAGCATTCTCTTTTCGTTTCTAACAATTATGTCAGGAGCGCCGAGTTCCAAAAGTCTGTTAAGTCTGTTGTTTCTGTTGATTACTCTTCTGTACAAATCGTTTAGGTCGGAAGTTGCGAATCTACCGCCGTCAAGTTGTACCATAGGTCTGATATCCGGTGGGATAACCGGTATTGTATCTAAAATCATCCATTCAGGTCTGTTGCCTGAAAGTCTTAAAGCTTCAACTACTTCAAGACGTCTAACGATTCTAATTTTTTTCTGTCCGCTTGCACCCTTTAATTTTGCTCTAAGATCCTCTGAAAGTTCATCAAGGTTAATGTCAGCAAGAATTCTTTTGATAGCTTCTGCTCCCATGCCTGCCTTGAATCTGTCGCCGTACTCGTCTTTCTTTTCTCTGTACTGCTGTTCTGTCAAGATTTCTTTGTACGCAAGGTCTGAATCGCCTTGGTCTGTAACTATGTACGCAGCAAAATATAAAACTTTTTCTAAGTTTCTTGGTGTAATATCAAGGCAAAGTCCCATTCTTGATGGAATTCCCTTGAAATACCATATATGAGAAACTGGAGCCGCAAGCTTTATGTGGCCCATTCTTTCTCTTCTAACTTTAGCCTTTGTAACTTCAACACCACAACGGTCGCACACGATACCCTTGTATCTGATTCTTTTGTACTTTCCGCAGTGACATTCCCAGTCCTTCATAGGTCCAAAAATCTTTTCGCAGAAAAGTCCATCTCTCTCAGGTTTAAGAGTTCTGTAGTTTATAGTTTCTGGCTTAGTTACTTCACCATGTGACCATTCCAGAATCTTTTCTGGTGACGCAAGGCTAATCTGTATAGATTCAAAATTGTTTAATTCATAATCGTTATTATTGTTATTCAAGGAGTACCTCCCCTTTCTTAATTACTCAGTTTTGAAATCGTCTTCAAACTCAAGGTTTGTCGGCTCGTCGGCATTAAGTGTTTCTTCTTCTTCGATAGTTTCTTCAGTGAAGCCTTCCTCTAAGATGTTTTCGTCGCTTCCTAATTCAGCTTCGTTCTCCATAATACCTTCTATTATTGGAACATCTTCTTCTAATTCGGAGGCTTCTTTTATCTGAACTTCACGATCGTCTTCAGTCAACACTTTAACATCAAGCCCCAGCGCCTGCATTTCTTTAATAAGAACCTTGAATGATTCTGGTATTCCTGGCGTCGGGATATTTTCGCCCTTAACAATTGCCTCGTATGTTTTAACTCTTCCTACTATGTCATCGGACTTAACGGTAAGGATTTCTTGTAGGGTATATGCTGCTCCATAAGCCTCAAGTGCCCATACTTCCATCTCTCCGAATCGCTGTCCACCAAACTGGGCTTTACCACCCAATGGCTGTTGAGTTACCAGTGAATAAGGTCCGGTACTTCTGGCATGTATCTTATCATCTACCAAATGGTGGAGTTTAAGCATATACATGTATCCTACAGTTACTGGATTGTCAAAAGCAACGCCAGTTCTTCCGTCTCTAAGAGGAAGCTTACCTGTCTTAGGATATCCGCATTCGTCAAGTAGGTTAATAACGTCATTTTCATTAGCTCCATCAAATACTGGAGTCGCAATGTACCAGCCTCTCTTCTTAGCTGCTAATCCTAAGTGAACTTCAAGAACCTGTCCAACGTTCATTCGGGATGGTACGCCAAGAGGGTTTAACATGACTTCTACTGGTTGTCCGTTTTCCATGAATGGCATATCTTCTTCTGGTAAAATTCTTGAAATAACGCCCTTGTTTCCGTGACGTCCTGCCATCTTGTCACCAACATTGATTTTTCTCTTAGTGGCAATATAGCATCTTACAAGTTTGTTTACTCCAGGAGGTAATTCGTCTCCGTTTTCACGGCAGAACACCTTAACATCAACGATGATGCCTGTTTCTCCATGAGGTACTCTCAAAGAAGTATCTCTTACTTCTCTTGCTTTTTCACCGAAAATAGCTCTCAGAAGTCTTTCTTCTGCTGTCAATTCAGTTTCGCCCTTTGGAGTAACTTTTCCTACTAATATGTCTGAGGAGTTTACTTCCGCACCAATTCTAATGATGCCTTCCTCGTCTAAATCTTTTAGTGCATCTTCGCCCACATTAGGTATATCTCTAGTGATTTCTTCAGGGCCGAGTTTTGTGTCTCTAGCTTCTGATTCATATTCTTCAATATGGAGCGAAGTAAGAACGTCATCCATAATCAAACGTTCATTAAGGATTATCGCATCCTCGTAGTTGTATCCTTCCCATGTCATGAATCCTACAAGTAGGTTCTTGCCTAGAGCAATTTCACCTAAGCTGGTGGAAGGTCCGTCTGCAATGACTTCGCCTTCTTCAATGTGCTCGCCATGTCCTACTATAGGTCTCTGGTTAATACATGTACCTTGGTTGGATCTCTTAAACTTTAATAGAGTATATTCGTCAGCTTCGTTATCGCTGTCTCTTCTTATTATGATTTTTTCGGAGTCGACAAATTCTACAGTACCGCTGTTTTCTGCAAGAATAACAACGCCTGACTCTCTTGCCGCTTTGTACTCCATTCCAGTTCCGACAAACGGTGCTTCACTTACTAATAGAGGCACTGCCTGTCTCTGCATGTTTGAACCCATCAGCGCACGGTTGGCGTCATCGTTTTCTAAGAAAGGAATCATAGCTGTTGCTACTGATACTACTTGCTTAGGAGATACGTCCATGTAGTCAATCTGCTCTCTTGGCATTAGAGCGATTTCTCCGTTTTCACCTCTTGAAGCAACTTTTGCATTGAGGAAATGGCCTTCGCTATCTAAAACTTCATTAGCCTGAGCGATTACCATCATCTCTTCTTCATCCGCTGTCAAGTAGTGTATCTCATCAGTTACCGTATTTGTTGCTTTGTCAACAACTCTATATGGTGCTTCAATAAACCCATACTCGTTGATGATTCCGTAAGTTGTAAGGGAACCGATAAGACCGATGTTAGGTCCTTCTGGAGTTTCGATAGGACACATTCTTCCGTAGTGAGAATGATGTACGTCTCTAACTTCGAATCCGGCTCTTTCTCTTGAAAGTCCTCCTGGTCCTAATGCGGAAAGTCTTCTCTTATGAGTCAACTCTGCCAAAGGATTGTTTTGGTCCATGAATTGTGACAACTGTGAACTTCCAAAGAATTCTTTGATAGCCGCAGTAACAGGTCTAATGTTTATTAGTGCCTGTGGGGTTGTCACATCTATGTCTTGAATAGTCATTCTTTCTTTTACTACTCTTTCCATTCTTGCAAGACCGATTCTGAACTGATTTTGCAAAAGTTCGCCTACAGTTCTTAATCTTCTGTTGCCCAAATGGTCAATATCATCCACTGCGCCAATTCCATAGTTCAAGTTCAAAATGTAGCTGACAGAAGCGATAATATCTTCTATTATAATATGTTTTGGTGAAAGTTCATTTTTTCTCTGAACTAGTTTTTCTTTGATTTCTTCTTCGGTGCTACAGTTTTCTAAGATTTCTCTCAGCACAGGATAAAACACCTTGTTAGGAATCTTTAATTCAGTAGTGTCGAAATCTACATGATATTTAAGATCTACAAAGTTGTTTCCGATAACCTTGGTTACGCTTTCTTCCTTGTCTTTGTCTATACCATAAGCATAAACATACTGAACACCAGAATTTTCTATTTCTACAGCCAAATCTCTATTGATTTTCTGGCCTTTTTCTACTATGATTTCTCCTGTTTCAGGATTGATCACGTCTTCAGCCGCAATTGCGCCGTTTATTCTATTGGAAATGCCAAGTTTCTTATTATATTTGTATCTACCAACCTTCGCCAAATCATAACGCTTAGGGTCAAAGAAAAGCGAATTAATCAAAGCACGAGCACTATCAACCGTTGGTGGTTCAGTAGGTCTGAGCTTCTTATAAATTTCCTTTAATCCTTCTTCGTGATTGACAGAAGTGTCCTTTTCAAGAGTTTTCTTAAGTCTTACATCGTCTCCAAAGACATCCAAAATCTCCTGATTGCTTCCGAGGCCAATGGCTCTCAAAAGGGTTGTTACTGGCTGTTTTCTTGTACGGTCAACTCTAACTGAAATAATTTCGTTAGAATCTGTTTCGTACTCAAGCCATGCACCTCTATTAGGTATAATGGTAGTTGAAAACAGTTTATTGTTAGACTTGTCAAAAGTTACATCATAATAAGGGCCTGGTGAACGAACAAGCTGTGTTACAACAACTCTCTCAGCACCGTTATATATAAATGTTCCCTTTTCTGTCATCATAGGAAAATCTCCCATGAATACTTCTTGCTCTTTAACTTCTCCGGTTTCTTTGTTAATGAGTCTAACCTTTACTTTAAGCGGAGCAGCGTATGTCACATCTCTTTCCTTACATTCTTCTTGTCCATATTTCGGAACATCTGTAAGGGAATAGTCAATAAACTCTAAAACTAAATTATCTGCATAATCTTTTATTGGAGAAATATCCTCAAACACTTCTTTGAGGCCTTCTTCAATGAACCATTTATAAGAGTCCGTTTGGATCTGAATAAGGTTCGGCATCTCGCAGACTTCATTGATTTTAGCGTATGTCATACGTTCTTTTCTACCTACTTTTATAGGTCTTGGCATATTCATCACTCCTTATATTCTTAACAAAATACTTTGTGTGGCAGTCTAATATTATATTACAAAGGTGTCAAATAAGCAAGGGTAAATCGGCGGGATTTGCAAAAAATTTCAAATTAATTTTTTATTTACACTTTTCATCAATATAATGTAGTATTAACCGCCTAAACTTCATCTTTTTTTATTTTTTTCAAGTTTTTCTTGACCTTCCCCTTAGTGGATAGTATAAAATAAGATTAACTTCAGGAGGGTTGTTATGAAAATACACGAAGTCGAGAAAATCGTCGGCATAACTAAAAAGAATATACGCTTTTATGAGAATGTTGGCTTGCTCTCTCCAAATCGAAACAAAGAGAACGGTTATCGTGATTATGGAGATGAGGACATAAAATGCCTTGAGCAGATAAAGTTCCTTCGAAAACTCGGAGTACCTTTGGAGGAAATAAGGTTCATGCAAGATGGTCGTTCTACAGTCGCAGATGCCATGAGGCGACATCTGGTTACATTGGAACGTAATCAGCAAAATATTACTCATTCGATAGAATTTTGCAATAATCTCAAATCCGAAGAAAAACTACTTTGCGATTTGGATGCGCAAAAGCTTCTATTAGATATGGAGCAAATGGAAGGCAAGGGGGCGGCTTTCCACAATGTCCAGACTCGTGACGTAAAACCTATAAGGTATGTAGGGGCGTTTTTAGCAGCGAGTACAATGATAGCATTGATGCTCGTTCTTTGCTTCATAATCGTAATATCATTTAATGTACCAGATGGACCTCCTGTGATTGTAATGATTCTTCTGCTCTTGATACCTATAACTATTACAGTGGGAATATTGCATTCTTTAATGCAGCGAATTGGCGAAATAAAGAAAGGGGAAATAGATGATGCAAAGCGATTCTAAAAAAAGACGTGGGGCAATAATATCCGCAGTAGTCATAACTCTACTTGTTTCACTATTCATGGGATTTTTTATGTTTATAATACTTTTAGCAAGAAATTGGGTTGTAAGCTCTATATTATTGCTATATATTATTATGGAAGCAGCAGTTATTATCGGTGTTTTGATGGCGCTGCACCAAAGGCTAAATGAAATTAAAAAAGGTGAAGATAATGCTTCACGAAAATATTAAGGAGGATTCCACATGTTATTATCAAATTTAAATTATGTTCCAGGCAGAGAAATAGAGGTCTTAGACTTAGTTAAGGGTACTATCGTTCAATCCAAAAACTTCGGAAAAGACTTTATGGCAGGTATGAAAACTTTGGTTGGTGGCGAAATAGTAAGTTACACTGAGCTTCTTATCGAGTCTCGTCAAATCGCAACAAAGAGAATGGTAGACGAAGCCGAAGCTTTAGGCGCTGACGCAGTTATAAATGTAAGATACGGTTCTTCTTCTTTAATGCAGAGTGCTTCAGAAGTAATCGTTTACGGAACAGCAATAAAGTTCAAATAAGATCAGAGGATCGCTACAATACATAGGTAGGAAAGCAAAATATATTTTGTTTCCCTGCCTTTTTTATTTTACATCTATTTTACAATAAGCAGGTAACGAATCTTACTTAAGCTATGTATCATATGAGTATAATCAAAAATATTTAAAATTAAGAATTGCAAAGGAGAGTTGCAAAATGAAAAAGACAAGAAAATTGTTTGCCCTAGGATTGGTTGTAGTAATGTCACTAGCCATGTTCACAGGTTGTTCCTCAAAGGTGGAATTTGATGACACCAAAGAGCTTGGAGTAATCACTCGTGAAGACGGGTCTGGCACACGAGGAGCTTTCATCGAGTTGTTCGGAGTTGAAGAAAAAGATGCCTCCGGCGAAAAAGTAGACAACACCACCGAAACAGCAGTCACTACTAACTCAACATCGGTGATGATGACTACCGTATCTGGAGACCTATATTCAATCGGTTACATCTCATTAGGTTCCCTCAACGACACTGTAAAGGCTATCAACATTGATGGTGTAGAGCCTACAGTAGAGAACATCAAAAATGGAACTTACAAAATCGCAAGGCCTTTTAATATCGCCACTAAAGATGGGTTAAATGAAGCAGCAAAAGATTTTATCGACTTCATAATGAGTTCTGACGGTCAAGCAGCAATAGAAGAAAACGGATACATATCCGCTTCTGACGCTGAAGGATACACAGGCAATATGGACTCTGGCAAAATCGTAGTTTCCGGCTCTAGCTCAGTAACCCCCGTGATGGAAAAGCTCAAAGAAGCATACGTTGCAAAGAACCCTGGTGTGACTATAGAAATCCAGCAAAGTGATTCCTCAACAGGTATGGCTGATACTATAAGCGGCACTTGCGACATCGGTATGGCCTCCCGCGAATTG
>CAZUEH010000029.1:0-12098 GCA_964619315.1 uncultured Oscillospiraceae bacterium
TGAAGAAGAAGCAGAAAAAGTTGATGAGGGGGCTAAAGACGAATCAGAAACTTGTGAAGGATGTTCAGAAGGATGTTCAGAGGAATGTTCAGGCGAAGTGACAGAAGAGCCTAAAGAAGAGGTGGAAGACGAAGCATTAAATGCTAAATATCTCAGATTGATGGCTGATTTTCAAAACTTCAAGAGAAGAACAGAGAAAGAAAAAAGCGACATTTATGCGTTTGCAAATGAAAAAGTTATTGGCGAACTGCTTAATGTAATAGATAACTTTGAAAGAGCGCTTGTTGCAGGGGATGCAGAAGATAGCTTTTATAAAGGGATGGAAATGATTTTGAAACAGCTCTTAGGGGTGCTTGAAAAAGAAGGAGCTACAGAAATCAAGGCATTGGGAGAGGACTTTGATCCGAATTTTCACAATGCAGTAATGATGGAGGACAGTACCGAGTACGAAGGCGGAAAGGTAACGGAAGTTCTCCAAAAGGGGTACATTTTAAATAATAGAGTAATTAGACCTTCAATGGTAAAGGTCGCTAATTAGTAGGAGGAAAAATAGAATGGCAAAAGTAATTGGTATTGACTTAGGAACAACAAACTCATGTGTTTCAGTATTAGAAGGCGGAGAGCCAACAGTTATTGCAAACGCAGAGGGAATGAGAACTACTCCATCCGTAGTAGGATTTAAAAAAGACGGAGAAAGATTAGTAGGAGAAACTGCAAAAAGACAGGCAGTAACTAACCCTGAAAGAACAATTTCATCTATCAAGAGAGATATGGGAGAAGACCATAAGGTAACAGTAGATGGAAAGGACTATACACCGCAGGATATTTCCGCAATGATCCTTACAAAATTGAAAAATGACGCTGAAGCATATTTGGGCGAAAAGATTACAGAAGCAGTAATCACAGTACCTGCATATTTCTCAGACGCTCAGAAACAGGCAACTAAGGACGCAGGAAAAATCGCAGGACTTGATGTAAAGAGAATCATCAATGAGCCTACAGCAGCATCTTTGGCATATGGACTTGACAAAGAAGGCGGTTCACACAAAATTTTAGTATATGACTTAGGTGGTGGTACTTTCGACGTATCCATTCTTGAACTTGGTGATGGCGTATTTGAAGTAATGGCTACCAACGGAGATACTCGTCTTGGTGGAGATGACTTCGACGAAGTACTTGTAAACTATTTGGCAGACAACTTTGCTAAGCAAAATGGCGTTGACTTGAGAGCTGACAACATGGCGCATCAGAGACTAAAGGAAGCTGCAGAAAAGGCTAAAAAAGAACTTTCCGGTTCACAGACAACAAACATCAACTTACCGTTTATCACAGTAACTGCTGATGGACCTCTTCATATGAATGAAGATTTAACAAGAGCAAAATTTGATCAGCTTACTGGTCACCTTGTTGAAAGAACTATCGAGCCAATGAAAAAGGCTATGGCAGATGCTGGCGTTAGCAACTCTGATATCGAAAAGGTAATCTTAGTTGGTGGTTCCACAAGAATTCCTGCAGTTCAGGAAGCTGTTAAAAAGGTTACAGCTAAAGAACCGTTTAAGGGAATCAACCCTGACGAATGCGTAGCTATTGGAGCAGCAATTCAGGCAGGCGTATTGACTGGTGAAGTTCACGACGTATTACTTTTAGACGTAACTCCATTATCACTTTCAATCGAAACTTTAGGCGGAGTTGCAACAAAACTTATCGAAAGAAATACAACAATTCCTACAAAGAAGAGCCAAATCTTCTCTACTGCTGCTGACAATCAGACAGCCGTTGACATCCATGTAATGCAGGGTGAAAGAGAAATCGCATCCGGAAACACTACTTTGGGAAGATTCCAGCTTACAGGAATTGCACCAGCTCCTCGTGGCATTCCACAGATCGAAGTTACTTTCGACATCGATGCTAATGGTATCGTAAACGTAAATGCTAAGGACATGGGAACTGGTAAGGAACAGAGAATCACAATCACTTCATCAACTCACCTTTCTGATGATGAAATAAATGCAAAGGTTAAAGAAGCTGAGCAGTATGCAGAAGAAGATAAGGCAAGAAAAGAAGAAGTAGAAGTTAGAAATAGAGCAGAATCTCTAGTTTATGACACAGAAAAATCTGTTACAGAGCTTGGAGATAAGCTATCAGAAGAAGAAAAGACAGAGATCAATGATGCTAAAGATCAGCTTCAGGCAGTTCTTAACAACGGAACTGTTGAGCAGATCAAAGAAAAAACTGAGGCTCTGACTGAAAAATTCCATGTGATTTCAACTAAACTATATCAGCAGGCACAGGGAGCAGAAGGTGCAGCAGGTGAAGGATTTGATCCTAACCAAGCAGCAGGCGGAGCTCAAGAAGCCCCAGCAGATGACAATGTAGTTGATGCAGACTATGAAGTAGTAGATGAGGATAAAGAAGAAAACTAATATATCCAAATGCTGACCATAGCGGGAAGCTTTCAAAAATAATAAAATAAGAAAATGTGCAGTAAGACGATATTTCCTGAAAGCTTCCTAAGGCCAATTGGCAAAAGTGGATTCAAAGAAGGAAATATTTGTCTTGTGTAAGAGGTTGTAAAATGGCAGAAAAACGTGATTATTACGAAGTGCTTGGCTTAAGCAAAGGTGCAAGTGAGGATGAAATCAAAAAGGCTTTTAGAAAAATGGCCATGAAGTATCATCCTGACAAAAATCCGGGAGATAAGACGGCAGAGGAAAATTTCAAAGAGGTAAATGAGGCATATGGCGTCTTGTCTGATTCAGAAAAGAAGAGCAAGTACGATAGATTCGGCCATGCAGGAGTAGACCCTAACGCTGGTTTTGGCGGCGGCGGTGCCTACGGTGGTTTTGGTGGCTTCGAAGATATTTTCGATATGTTCGGAGGTATGTTTGGTGGTGGCTTCAATGGTGGTCAGCAAAGAAGGGCTAACCAACCTAAAAAGGGAAGAGACCTGCAAAAGGCCATTACTATCTCCTTTGAAGAAGCAGCATTCGGCACAAAGAGAGAACTTGAAATAAACAAATTTGTTAGCTGCCCTACCTGCAAAGGTGAGGGAACAAAACCTGGAACTTCTAAAAAGACTTGTCCTAAATGCGGCGGCAGTGGACAAGTTACTCAAACTCAAAGAACTGCATTTGGTCAGTTCCAAAGTGTAACAGGATGTGACCAATGTGGTGGTACAGGCCAGATAATTGAAGAACCTTGTGTAGACTGCAAAGGAACCGGCAAGGTTAAGAAGACTGTAAAAATCGCTGTTGATATACCGGCAGGTGTAGATAATGAAAGCGTAATTCCAATTAGAGGACAAGGCGAGCCAGGAGTAAACGGCGGACCTACAGGCGACTTATATATAGTTATATCGGTTAAGCCTCATAAAATGTTCAAGAGACAAGGGGATGACCTGTATCTTGAAATGCCTATAAGCTTTGACCAAGCTGCATTAGGTGCAGAACTAGTAGTGCCTACTCTTGATGGCAAAGTTTCATATAAGATTCCAGCGGGTACCCAAGCGGGAACTGTATTTAGACTCAAAGACAAAGGGGTTAAACGCCTGCGTCGTGAGTCAAAGGGGGACCTTTATGTTAAGGTGAACCTTGAAGTTCCAACTAAACTTAGCAACAAGCAAAAGAAAGCCATAACTGAAATGAGCAAAGTAGTCACAGAAGACTGCTACCAAAAGAAGGGTGGCTTTGCTGAAAAATTAAAGGAAATGTTCAAATAGAGCATTTATATAAAAGGACTTCTGCCTTTATGGCGGAAGCCTTTTTGCGTTGAGGCAATGAATATAACCGGAAAATGGCGAAAATTACAAGAAAACCCTTGACTATATGGTAACTATATACTTTAGAATTTGATTATCAGATTAAGGAGTGTGCAATAATGAAACTTGGTTTCAAAACAAAATTATCCTACGGTGTGGGCGCTGTCTGCGACAACGCTATGTACATGCTTACGGGAACATATTTACTGTTATTTTTAACAACTGTAGCGGGAGTGAGCCCTGCTGTAGCAGGAACCATATCGGCCGTTGGGTCTATATGGGAAGCTTTTTGTGCGCCAGTTGTAGGGTTCAAATCAGACTCGGCGATTACAAGATTCGGCAAAAGAAAGCCTTTCCTGCTAGGCGCAGCTTTTCCTGTGGCCATAGTGACAAGCTTACTTTTTACAGCCATTGACGCATCACCCACTATAAAGATAATTTATTACTTGGTTATGGTTATCCTATTTTGGACATGCTTTTCTTCGTTCTTCGTGCCATATTTAGCATGGGGCTCAGAATTGACAGATGACTACAATGAGAGAACAGTTCTTAGATCCTATTCCTATGTTTTCAATCAGGTGGGAATGTGTGTAGGAATGGTTTTACCATCAATAGTGGTAGACTATTGTATGAATTTAGGCAAAACATCTCAGCAGTCATGGCAAATAGTAGGGATAATGGTAGGAATATGCGGAACTGCCGCATTGCTTATTTGTGCCTTATCTATCAAGACGGATGATGTCAAAGACTTTGTAAAGCCGCCAAAAAAGAAAAAAGACAATATTATAAAACTGTTGCCAACAATATTCAAAGAGTATTTGAGTATTTTGAAATTAAAACCCGTTAGAATTATAATGGGTGCTAGCTTGGCATACTTAATTGCCAATATTACTTTTTCTTCCGACCGTGTTTTCTTTATGAAATTCAATATGGGTATGGATGAAAAGAGCATTTCCCTTGTATTGATGCTGATAACTGTAGCAGGGGTGGTAACGGTTCCTTTCATAGGTAAACTGGCAAGCAAATTAGATAAAAAAGACGTCTCCATGTATATAATAGGTAATTGTGGAGTCATGATGATCAGTACAAAGCTGGTAGGAATCAACTCTTATGGAATGTTGATTGCAGTATGTTTGCTTTATGCATTGGCCAATGCTTGTTATTGGCAACTGATGCCATCGATGATATACGATGCGTGCGATGTTGAGGAACTGGCTTCTGGGCAGAAGCGTTCAGGCACAGTAATTTCATTACAGGCATTATCTGAATCCATTTCGGTAGCAATGGGACTTCAAATTTTAGGATTCATTCTTCAAATGGCTGGATTTAACAGCGATGCTGCAGTGCAGTCATCAATGGCATTAGATTGGGTAGAAACAGCCTTAGTAGTTATACCAGGAGGCGCTATGGTGCTTGTGGCTATTATTATAAAGAAATTCCCTGTCACTAGAGAAGTATTCGGTAGAGTCAAATTGGCATTAGAAAGACGAAGCCAAGGCGAAGAAGTGGATATGGAAGAATTCAAAGAGTTGTTTAAATAGGAATAGCAAAAGGCTCCCTCTTTGGGAGCCTTGTTTTTTACCTATCACAACAAATAAAAGTACATACTGCCATCATACTGCTCATCCAAAGTCTGCTTGCTCGTAAAAGTGCAATGCAGCTCCTTTGGGAAAATATCGTATTTGTCATATGGCTTTACGATAGTTGTTATGGCCGCATCTATCATCTCGTTTGTGCCATCTAAACTGTGTTCTGCTAATTGGGCATCCGTCTGATAGAAAACGTGAATGCTTTCAAAGACAACGGATATCCGCCATATGTCCTCGTGGGTAAATTCTTTGATTTTTTGCTCTGCTTGCATCAAAACCCTTTTTGAAATCTCATCTTTAATGGTTTAATAGCACACGAAAACATTATTAGGATTTTGATACTCTAGATTACATTTGTATTTAATAGATAACTCTGAAAATTTATCAGCGATTTCTCGTTGGTACTTCTTATCCAAATTCGCTCCATTATGAAACTTTCTGCTATCCTCATGATCAAAGAGAACTGCCCTAAGACGGGTAAGCTCAGTGATGGTAGTGTCGCACAAATAGGCATAAAGTTTGACTTTATATTTATCATAGAACCATTCTCCAAAGTCACTTAGTAGTGGCGATGGTTCGATTCTATTTTCAATTAAATCAATAACATGATTTTATTCTTTTTCCTCTAAAAACATAAGGCTCCCTATAAAATTTTAATGGATAATTTGACTAAATAGTTAAAATATCCTTCTGTTGAAAGGTCATCTAAGATGACATCCTCATAAAACTGCGGCCCCAAATTTATGTTGTGAGCGGCAGCGTAATCTATTATTTTAAGACAGTTTTCGCCGATGTTTTCATATCCATGTTGGTCATACAAAACCAGATGAGGGCCACCAGGAGCGAGCAAAAGGCCTTTGGTATCTTGGCTTTTTTCTGTGACAGTATAGAACTTGGAATACTTGTATCCTGATTCGCTCACGCTTTCCAGAGGGATTAAACCGCCTATGGGGTAAGCGTTGTACAGCCCCAAGTCGTTACAGTAGTTGAGGTGATCGCCCAAAGCTTGGGTAATGGCGACGGTGTCATCGGGCCCTTCGTAAGTGGAAGTTACCATCCAGCGAGAGGGCAGGTCTTGAGTAGTGACAATGCCGATTGGGGCATTTTGACCTTCTCGTGTAACACGGATTTTGTTTTGTATATATGTTTTAGACCAATTAAGTGCTTTGATTTTTTTGTCGATTTCCGCCTCTTTAGATTCCATAAGGCGAATCAATGCTTCGGGTGAACGATTGTCCATGTGAGCCTTGATTTCCTTAATGTGAACGCCCAAATCCCTTAGCATAGCAATAATCGTGAAAGTCTCGATTTGAGTGTAAGAATAGTATCTGTAGCCGTTTTCCTCGACGATATCCGGTTTGAAAATCCCTTCTTGGTCGTAATAAAAAAGCGTCTGCTTATTGACACCACAGATTTTTGCAAATTCTCCAGTTGTAAAACAATCCTTTTTCATAATACACCTCGATTTATTTTAACACCTGCAATCAACAAAGACAAGATGTTGGCTTTTTGATAGTAGTTTGGTATACTTTAGAAAAGAGATGAGGAGGAAAAATCATGTTATTTTTTGAATATCCAAAGTGTAGCACTACACAGAAAGCAAAGAAATGGCTCGAAGAAAAGGGCCTTACTTTTACTATCAGAAATATAAAGGAAGACCCTCCAAAATATGAAGAATTGAAAGAATGGTATGGATTAAGTGGACTTCCTCTAAAGAGATTGTTCAACACTAGCGGGGTCTTGTATAAATCCATGAATTTAAAAGATAAGTTACCGAATATGAGCGAAGAGGAGCAACTCCGATTGTTGGCCACCGATGGAATGTTGGTTAAACGCCCTATTTTAATCGGCAAAACTCAGGTTTTATTCGGCTTCAAAGAGGACCTTTGGGAGGAAGTAGTAGATGAAAATTATTGATTTAACTCACTGCATGTCGGCGGATATGCCAGTTTATCCGGGGACAGAGGGACCTAAGTTTACTCCGACCAATTCATATGAAAAAGACGGGTTCAAAGAAACGCTTTTGACAATGTATAGCCATACAGGAACCCACATGGATCCACCAGCCCATCTATATGCAGAAGGAAAAACTTTAGACCAGTTTGACGCATCTCATTTTGTGGGAAAGGCTTTAGTGATTGACTGCACCAGCCTAAAAGAAGGCGATAGAATCGGAATGGAACTTATCGATGAAAAAGAAGCGTCAAAAGCCGAATACTTGCTGTTTAACACAGGTTGGGACAGATACTGGGGAAAGGACCAATATTTCGGAAATTACCCTTACATCACTGATGAGGTTGCTCAATATATTATAGATACTAAGAAAAAAGGCGTTGGTCTTGACACCATAGGCCTTGACCCTGTTCCAGATGAAAACCTTACTCTTCACAGAAAAGTTTTCCTGGACAACGACATGGTAATTATTGAGAATTTGACCAACTTAGAAGCGGTTAGAGGAGGCATTTTCACATTTTGCTGCCTGCCACTAAAATATGCAGACGCTGACGGCTCGCCAATTAGAGCAATAGCACTTTTGGAGGAATAGAGGAAAACAATGAATTATATACAGGTAGACATAGAAATAGAAGCAGAGGAGATAGAACCAGTTACAGGATTGCTCTTGACCCTTGGAATTACAGATACGGTGGTAGAGGATCCGAAGGATTTAGAAAGACTCCTTAATAAGGAAGTAGAGTACGAGTGGGACTATATTGCACCAGAAGTTTTAGAAAGAAAAGACAAAAAACCAAAGATAACTTTTTATCTTGAGGATGGGGCGGAAAACGAGAAAATAGCCTACGAAACGGCTGGCAAGATCAAGGCATTTTTTCCATTATCATCGGTTAATGTAACGGTGCAAAATGACGATCAATGGAAAGACAAGTGGAAAGAATTTTTCAAACCAACCAAGGTGGCGGAGAATATTTGGGTAAAGCCTACGTGGGAAACCTATACTCCTAAAGAGGGAGAACTTGTAATAGAGATAGATCCGGGAATGGCATTTGGCACTGGAACTCACGAAACCACTTCCCTTTGCATTAAGCTAATGGAAAAATACTTGAAACCAGAAGATAAACTTCTTGATGTTGGTTGCGGCTCTGGAATATTAGCTATCGGCGGTGCACTGCTTGGGGCAAAGGAAATATTAGGGGTGGATATAGATCCTGAAGCAGTTAAGGTTTCGGGAGAAAATATCATTCTAAATAAATGCCAAGACAAGGTAAACATCAAGCAAGGAAATCTAGTGGATGGAATAGACTTTGAAGCTGATGTAATCGTCGCAAATCTCATGGCTGATTTGGTAATAGTACTAAGCGAGCATGTGGCAAAGCATCTAAAGCCGGGTGGAATTTATATATCATCAGGAATATTGACAGAGAAAGAGGCACTTGTCAGTGCAGCTATCGAAAGTTGTGGATTTGAAATAATAGAAATCAGAGAAGACGATATGTGGTGCGCTATAGCAGCAAAACTGCCGAGCTAAACTCGAAAAATACTATGCTTAGCAATTTTGAAGTCACATGGTTATAGAATCAATGAAAAAAGCGAAAGGATTGATGTTCCTTTCGCTTTTGGGTTTAGTAACTATTCACCGTTTTGCCATTGAAGTATTTTGCGGTATGTGTTACAGCCAAATACTATACCTACGATGAGAACTCCTGCAACGCTAACATTTCTAACGATTTTAGAAACATCTACGCTAACGGTAACGTCAGCGATTTTTTCGCTCTTTTTTGGTAAATTCATCATATTCACCCCCTGTTAGAAACATTTTAGCAGATAATCTTGACTGTGTCAAAATAGAGAAAGTCATCAAGGGATTTTAGGGAAGAATTTATTTATAAAGAGTGCGGTATATGGTATAATTATTTAGTTGGCAAATTGTTGTACAAATTTAGGGTTCAACTAAAATTTGCCAACAATTCACAGGTTATGTGAGTAATTTTCTCAAAAATAAGGTTGTTTTTTTGAAATTGTTGGCATTTTAGACGAATTCTTAAAAAATGGCAACAATTATGACTATTTTTGTTGGCGGAATCCCGAAAAAAGCAAAATCTGCCAACATTTCGGCTAAAACGGCTGTTATTCGAGGCATTTTTCTGTCAAATATATGAAAATGTTGGCAAAATTAGAGACTGTAGCGAAAAATGCCAACACCTGAATTTCGGAGAATCCGAAAAATGCCAACATCTGAATTTCGGAGAATCCGAAAAAGGCAAGCTATCATTAAAATCAAGCCACTACCAAAGTGGGAAAATATAAATTAGTAAAAGCGAAAAGGAATACAAAATGAAAGTAGCATTTCATACATTAGGTTGCAAAGTCAATCAATACGAAACGGAAGCCATGAGAGAGCAATTTGTCAAGGCAGGTTTCGAGTCCGTTGATGAAAGAGATTTTGCAGATGTATATATAATAAATACTTGCACCGTGACCAACTTGGCAGATAGAAAGTCAAGACAGTACATAAGGCGCATGAAAAAGATAAACCCTAAAGCGATTGTTGCAGTAACCGGTTGTTACGCGCAGATAAAACCAGAAGAATTACAGCAATTACCAGAGGTCGATATTGTTGCTGGAACTGGCGAAAAGGGTCATATAGTAGACTATATAACAAATTTCATAGAAGACCCAAAACCTCAAACTCATATAAAGAGCTATGATGAATTGTGTGAATATCAGGATGAAGGAATAATAACCTCCATGGAATCACGCACGAGGGCATACATAAAGATTCAGGAAGGGTGCGATAGATTTTGTTCCTATTGCCTAATCCCATTTGCTAGAGGCAAGGTTAGAAGCCGTAATCCAGAAGAAATCGTGGAAGAAGCTAAGACCTTGATTGATAAAGGTTTCAAAGAAATAATCCTTACGGGAATCAATACAGCCCTTTATGGAACAGAAGAAGGGTTTGCTTCAAAATACCCTGACTGGGCTAAAGCCGATGGAATAGAGTCGATTATAGCGGCCCTTAACAGCTTGCAGGGAGAGTTTAGAATAAGATTAAGCTCCCTTGAGCCAACGGTTATAGATGCCAAATATGTAAAGAAACTGATGAAGTACGAGCGATTGTGCCACCACCTGCATTTATCTGCACAAAGCGGCAGTGACAATGTGTTAAAATTGATGAACAGACATTACGGGGCGGCAGATTATTTGGGAATTGTTCAAGTGCTTAGAGAGTGCGATCCTCTTTATGGAATAAGCACGGATATAATCGCAGGCTTTCCGCAGGAAACAGAAAAAGACTTTGAGGACAGTTTGGATTTAATACGAAAAGCAGAATTTTGCAAGGTGCATCCGTTTACATATTCTAAGAGAGAAGGGACGGCGGCGTGCAAAATGGAGGGGCATATTGGCTCGGATATAAAAAACCAACGAGTTTCTTTGTTAAACGAGTGTGGAGAAAAAACATCAAGAGAATTTTTCGAAAAAGCTATTGGCCAGACGAGAACTGTTTTGTTCGAAGAAAAAGAAGGAGACCTTGTAACGGGATACACAGACAACTATATCAAAGTGTATGCCAAGGGGGATCAAGTCAATTGTTTCAAAAAGGTAAAACTTACTGAAATATATAAAGATGGTATGAAAGGAGAAATATAATGGCTGATTGTATATTTTGCATGATTGGAGAACACCAAATCCCATCAAATGTTGTGTATGAGGATGACTCTGTAATATGTTTTCATGATTTAGAGCCACAAGCGCCAGTGCATGTTCTTTTGATTCCTAAAAAGCATATCGAATCTTTGGATGATGTTAAGGAAGAGGACAAAGAATTGATGGGACACATGATGGTAACTGTCAAGAAAATTGCCGAGTCACTTGGCCTTGAAAATGGCTATCGAGTGGTGAGCAACAATGGTGAAGATGCGTACCAAACCGTGAAACATCTGCATTTTCACATACTAGGTAAGAGGAAACTAACTTGGCCTCCAGGCTGATGATTAGCTGATTGCAAGGTTGACAGAGTTAATGCAAAAACACCTTGCACCAAGTTGCCAAAAGTAGTATAATATATGCGTTATCGGCTTGATAACTGTTCACGGCTTAGAGATTTCATATTGGTCAGGAGGTGAATCAGGAAATGGCACAAGTAATAGTAAGAGAAAACGAAAGTTTGGAAAGTGCTCTTAAGAGATTTAAGAGATCATGCGCAAGAGACGGCGTTATGTCAGAACTTAGAAAAAGAGAACATTACGAAAAACCAAGCGTTAAGAAAAAGAAAAAATCTGAAGCTGCAAGAAAAAAGGCTAAGAAATACTAATTCATAGATAGGTCATTCTTAACCAAAAAAGGATGCGAACAGCTTCCGAGAATAGAGGTGAGAGAAATGACAATTAAAGAACGTCTTATGGCTGATTTTAAAGAAGCCATGAAAACAAAGGATCAAGTTGCTAAGGACACTATCAATTTTGCTAGAGCTGCTATAAAGCAGTACGAAGTGGATAATAGAGAAGATCTTAGTGATGAGGGCATCATGACCGTTTTATCTAAACAAGTTAAGATGAGAAAAGATGCACTTGCTGATTTTGAAAAAGCCGGAAGAACAGATTTAGTGGATTCCTACAAAGCCGAAATAGAAATCCTAAACAAGTATTTGCCTAAACAACTTTCTGAGGAAGATATTCTCAAAGTAGTTAAGGCCACCGCTGCCAAGTTAGGCATCGATGGTGATAAACAAAATATGGGCAAACTCATGGGTCCAGTCATGGCTGATCTAAAAGGTCAGGCAGACGGCAACACTGTTA
>CAZUEH010000030.1:0-10888 GCA_964619315.1 uncultured Oscillospiraceae bacterium
CCATAGAGGTTATTTTGCCCATAGATTTTAGGCCAATGTTCTCGTCATGGTCGAAATCTCTGATTTCGGGTCCCCATAGAGGTTATTATACCATATCCCACTACCTATACGAAAGTACTTTTGGGGTTTTAGGAAGAGAATTTTATTCCTCCAAAGCCTGCGCATTATAAAGCTGAGCATAGCTGCCATCCTTAGCCAGCAATTCCTCATGAGCGCCCATTTCTGTAATTTCCCCGCCTTCGATTAACACTATCCTATCTGCATCCCTTATAGTTGCTAATCTGTGGGCAATTATCAAAGTCGTTCTTCCTACGGAAAGCTCCCCAAAGGCCTTTTGTATCTGTTGCTCAGTGATACTATCAAGAGCAGAAGTCGCCTCATCAAGAATCAATATCGGCGGGTTCTTAAGGAAAATTCTAGCTATAGAAATCCTCTGCTTTTGTCCGCCTGATAGAAGCGTTCCTCGCTCTCCTACATAAGTATCAAAGCCTTTTTCCATCTCCATTATATCGTTATAAATTTCAGCTCGCTTAGCAGCTTCCTCGACCTCCTCAAAGGTCGCATCAGGTTTGCCGTATCTAATGTTTTCAAAGATAGTATCTGCAAACAAAAATACATCCTGCTGTACTATCCCTATATTGCTTCGCAAAGAGCTCTTTGAAATTCGACGAATATCTTTGCCATCTATAGTTATGCTTCCACCTTCTACATCATAGAATCTCGGTATCAATTGGCAGAGAGTAGTTTTGCCGCCTCCTGAAGGACCTACAATAGCTATACATTCACCAGCACTTATGTCTAGTGAAAGGTTTTTCAAAACATCCTTGCCGCCAGCATATCCAAAATCTACATCTTCTAGAGCTATATGTCCGTGTACATCTTTTAGTTCAATAGGGTTTTCATCTTCCTCAATACTTGGTTTAATTCTCATTATTTCAGCAAAACGTTTAAGTCCCGCCACCCCATTAGTGAAGATTTCTGCTAAAGTAGCTAGCTTTCTTATTGGAGTAATGAAAGTGGTAATGTACAGAGTAAAGGTGATAAGATCAATATAATTTAGTTCACCTTTCATAATCATAAATCCACCCACCGCTATTACTAAAACCTGCAACATACATATGCAAAATTCCAGGGAAGCGTTAAATCTGCCCATAGCTTTGTAATAGTCGTTTTTCGAGTTTTTATATACGTCGTTAGAACGTTCAAAACGCTCGTAATCTACATCCATATTGTGAAATGCTTTGGAAGTTTTCATTCCCGATATAGTAGATTCTATATCGGCATTTATATCTGCCATTCTCTGTTTAACTTTTCCAGAAGAGTTAACCATGCTCTTTCTGCACAGAATAACTACAACCAAAAATATAGGTATCATAATTAGAACAATTAACGCCAGTTTCCACTCAACAAGGAACATTACAACTAACGCCCCTATTATGGTAGCTGTCGAAATCAACAAGTCTTCAGGTCCATGATGAGCTAGTTCTGTAATCTCAAACAAGTCGCCTGTAAGCCTATTCATCAATTTGCCTGTTCGGTTTTTATCAAAGAAATCAAAATCAAGTTCTTGAAAGTGTTGATATAAGTCTTCTCTTATATCAGCTTCTACATATATACCGAATCTATGCCCAAGAAATGTGATTATATAATAAAATATAGATCTCAATCCATAGGCTAATGCCATTATTATCATCACTGTGAAAAAAGCCTGATACATCTTAGACGGTAGCAAATCATACATCGTAAATCTGCTGACTAGCGGAAAAGAAATGTCAATCAGCGCTACAAAAAATGCACAGGTCATGTCTAACAAAAACAGTTTTTTATGTGCTCCAAAATATGATACAAAAATGCTCAATAGTGATTTGTTAAAGTTTTTTTCTTTTTTATTTGTCATACTTACACCTCAAAAAGGACACTTATTAAGTGTCCTTTTTAATCTTAGATATATGCGATAGCTTCGATTTCTATCAAACAATCTTTAGGTAATCTTGCTACCTCTACAGCGGATCTTGAAGGATAATCGCCCTCAAAGTAGCTGCCATAGATTTCGTTTATAGTGGCAAAATCATTCATGTTTTTAATGAAACAAGTTGTCTTGATGATTTTATCAAGGCCGCTACCAGCTTCCTCTAAAACCGCTTTTAGATTTGCAAATACTTGCTTAGTCTGGGCTTCAATACCACCCTCAACTAATGCTCCACTTGCAGGATCCAAAGGCACCTGGCCAGATGTGAAAACTAAATTACCAAAGATGTTTGCCTGTGAATAAGGACCTATTGCCGCAGGTGCTTTTGTTGTAGTTACTGTTTTTCTCATTTTGTTCCTCCTATGATGTTATCTGATATTTTAAACGCTACCTCTTTGTTGATATACGGTACTAACTTTACATCATTAAGTAAGTTTATACTACCGCTTCCAATTCCAAGGTGCCTTGCCAACGGGTGATATTCCATAGTCAAGATTTGCATTTTTTTATAAGTACATATGGTGTAGGTTTTTTTGAAATATCCTTTAGAAATCACCACACCTTTGTCAGTTATATGATATCCTGCTGTTTTATGTGATACAAAATAAAGTAGATTTATATAAGCATCTACAAACAGTGGAATTCCAACTGCTATCCACAGATTCAGTTCCGTTGTCAATACCAATGCTACCGCACAACCAATTGTTATTATGTGCCATTTTATAGATTGAACAAGCCTCACTAATGCCCCTCCCTTTTCTTCAGGGATAATTGCCTCTATATCTCCCCATTGGTATTCAGGGACTAATTCTTCAAACTGCTTTTTAAGTTTTTCTTTTGTTAAGGACATAGTGATGTTTGACGATTCGCCGTCTTCATCACCTATACCCACTGTGACTACTTTTACACTATATCTCTTGAAAATTCTGGCAAAAGGTGGTTGTTCTACTTCAAGAGCTGTTATCTTATCAACAGGTATAGTATAGCTTCTAAGTTTAATGAGCCCACATCTAACATGTAGATCTCCACCATCCCTATAGACTGTAAAATCGTAATAGGTTATAAATCTTTTTACCACATTATACATAGAACCTATGACTAACAGGGCTACTGCAATAAATCCACCAATGGTCTCCTGCACAAAAGTCGAAAGTCCCACGTTAGATATATACCATATACTCGCAGCTATGCCCGATAACGATATAATCAAGCTAAATAGCGGCATTGAATAAAATGTGTGCGCCAACATGTCTTTTGTATTGTAATGAAAGACAGTCCTGCCCTCTTCAGCAGTTGTCTCAAAGACTTGATCTGGTTGTCTTTCTTCTGCCAACGAAGTTTTCTCGCCATTGCCTTTAAGCACACTCATTCTCTCAAGAATGGTTCTTCTGAATTCAATTGCCATATCTTCTCTGAACACTATGGACACATCAGTCTCGTTGGCGGTAGTCATGCTACTAGTATCCATTTTAATTCTGTAGGTTCCTACAATACGCTCAAACAAGTTTCTTTCCATGTTCACTGCAGAAATGTTTTCTATTGCAATATTGTTCTTGTATTTTCTCAGAGTATTGCGTTCTATTATTACTAAATTGTCTTCAATTATTATCCAAGTCTTGCGCCATCTTAAATACTGAACTGTCAATATAATTGCAGTAAGTAATGTGACTCCCAAAAGTCCCCAAAGGCCTCCTGCATCAATCAAGCCTCTTAGGCCACCTGTTCCTATGCTTTTAATCACATCAATAATGGCATCAAGTTGATTGAAAAACATTAGGAATATAACAATCCAAAACTGCCATAAACTTTCAAATATTATGGAAAAGTGGCAACGTAGCTTCATATCGCCCATCTATTGACTCTCCCTTTCCATGATTGCTATGTCATTGATCTTTTTCTTTAATACCTCTGCAATTTGGTTTGCTGTATCTTCGCCAAGAAGTTTGATTTTTACATCTCCTCCTGCTGTAGTAACAGATATAGTTGAGAGTTTAAGAGTTCTTGCTATAGGCCCTTGGGAAATGGAAACCTTATGTAATCTTTCCATCGGTACCATTTCTTCCTTAATGAATATAAAGCCTTGTCTTACTCTAATAACCTCTTCATCAATATAATAGCGGTATCTTTCGTATCTCACGCCGGGTACTATTATAATATATCCTATAGACAAAACCCAGCATGCTGCCAATATTATGTTTCTAATTAAACCTGCATCGGATAGAAAAAGTGTTATTATTGTCCCTGGTAACAACATTATCAGCAGCACCAATAATGCACTAGTTCGCATACAGTCCTTAGCATTTTTTTCTAACTTAACATAATTTATCTTACTATCTAATCCCAATATTCCTATTCTCCTTCTCCATCCTCTTGATATATCTCAAGAGCTATCTCTCTAATAAATTTTTCAGTTTCTGGTACATCTGTATCGACTGAAGTTATAACTAAAACAAAAGGTTTTTCTGCGAAAACAATAGCAACATCATGGGTAGTATTACTGTCTTCACCTGTCTTGTTCGCAATTTTTTTCTTTCGTCCTACATAGCCCGGTATTTTATGTCTTATTTGTTGAAGTAATAACACATCTTCTATTTTTTGAGAAGTTACTTCATCTACAAATTCACGGTTATATACTTGCTTAAGTAGCATGGCTATTTCTTTAGGACAAATATAATTATTCAATCCTTTTGCGGCAGCCTCATCGTCAAATAGTTCTCTGTGAACTTGTGTTTTAACGAGACCCATTTGTGCAAACCCCTTTTGCATTTCTTCCATGCCAACAACTCTAATTAACATATTAGTAGCTGTATTATCGCTTAGGGTTATCATCAACTTGCACAAACTGTCTATGTCGATTTCCACATCTCCTGTTAGAGATAAAAGTGCCCCACAGCTTGGTTTTTTATCTTCTACCTTAACCAATACCTTCTGATCCCAACTAAGCTTGCCTTGGCTTACAAGGGTTGCTACCCACATGAAAACAGGTACTTTGACTACACTTGCAGCATCAAATATCTCATCCTCGTTATAGGCTAATACTCGGCCATCAATCATGTTTTCATAATAAAAACCTATTTTTCCCTTTAGGGAGCTTATCTTCTTTTCAAGGTAATTGCGTTCCATGTTTGCCTCCTATTTATCAAGTTAATTGCACTTCTAAAATTTTACCACATTTCCTAAGAAAATAAAATATCACAGACGACAATTTTTGTTTTATCGCCCTTAAATTTTATTTCAAAATCAGCATATTTCATCCCATACACTCTCTCCGCATCCTTTTGATAAGATGGCCTTGGATCTTGCTTTAAAATATCTTCAATAATTCTTTTATTATGGTCATCTACTTCAAGTGGGATTGTACATTGAAACTCCACTTCTATTTGGTCTGGTTCTTCTTTGGCAAATCCGCCTTTAGCCTCAAGCTTACAATCGGCATAAGGAATATAAGGTTTAATATCATATATTGGGGTTCCGTCTAAAAGGTCTGCTCCTTTTACATAAATCAACGGCCCCTTAGTGTCATCAATTTGGATTTTCTCTATTTCCACACAAGAAAGCCCAATAGGATTAGGCCTAAAAGGGGATCTAGTAGCAAATACACCTACCCTTTTGTTGCCACCTAGTCTTGGAGGCCGTACTGTAGGCGACCAATCTTCATCACTTTCTCGGTGGGCTTTAGGAAAATCCCATATTATCCAAATGTGGGAAAAGTCCTCTAATCCTCTTATTGCGTCTGGCTTGTTATATGGTGGTTCAAATGTTATAATTCCGCCGTTTTCCACCAAGCCACTTTGTCGTGGTATTCCGAATTTTTCCACAAAATCCGTATGTATATATCCAATAATCTCCATAATTTTTCCCTCTATTTTCTATGATTTATATTACCACAAATAGACATTATTTGCGGTACAAATTTGAAATTAATTCATTAACCTATGAGTTTTCTTTGAGGAAAACCATTTAAAATCTTCCTCACTGCTGGCATTCGCCTTGACATCGGCTTTGTGCTATTTTAAACTAAAGACACAAGGAGGTACTAAGCTAATGAATAAAAGCGTAATAGAAGCTATAAGCCGAGATTTCGGTGGTAGTCCAAATAGAGAGGTGAAGATAATTTCCCCTGATTTAATTGAAGAGTACATAACTATATACCTTAATGCTTATCCATCTTACAAGGACTTAAGCGAGGAAGGAATTACTAAATATAAAAACAAATATCTTAATTCAATGAACGGCGACAAGAATATAACTTTCTGCGGTTTGTTTGAAAATGGTGAGTTTATCGCCTTAATGAAGATAATCGACTTTTCCATGAATGCCTTTGGCAAAATGCAGCATGCTGTTGGGTTGATGTCTTTAGCCGTTCATCCTATGCACAAGAAAAAAGGCGCTGGTCTTGATATGGTTCGTTTTTTCGAAAGATATACACAAAAAACAGGTGCCCTCGTTGCTATGCTCCTGCCTTTCCGAATAGATTTTTATAGGGATATGGGTTACGGATATGGCACAAAGCTTGACGAGTACCGAATACCTACTTCCAGTTTGCCTAAATGCTCTGATACTTCAAAAATTGAATTTTTATCTGTCAATGATACCGAGGCCATGTTAAAATGCCAGTCCCAGTTCGCTGCCATGAATCACGGAATGGTTGTAAAGTTCGAAGATGAAATCAGAGACATGTTTGATGATGATGAGTCCAAAAGAATTGGCTACTTTGACAATGGAGAGCTTAAAGGCTATGCCATGTACAACTTCGTCAGCGAAAGTGATGTGAACTATACGCTAACCAGAATCGAGGTCAATGAGCTTGTTTATCACAGTCAAGATGCGCTAAAAGAGATTCTTGGATTTTTCCGCAAGCAATCTGATTTGGCTCAAACAATAGTTTTGCGTACAGGCGAGGAAGATTTTTATCATATCTTGCCAAGTGCTCAAGACACAAGTGGTAATTATATTGATTTCGGGTTTTTACAGACAAACGTCAGTGCAATAGGCACTATGTATAAGGTAATTGATCCAAAAGTTTTTATTGCTAAAACTAATTATCGAGACTTTCCGCCTATAAACATGACCGTGTCTTTTGATTATTACGACGAACTTGCTCACAAAGACAAGTCTTTGGCTATTCAATTCAAAACCCACGACTGCGGAAAGAGATCATATTGGGCTGTTGCCCCAGAAGATGTTAAAAGTGATGTGAAAGTCAACTGTTGTTTAGCAGATTTGTCTGCGCTTCTTATGGGAAGCTGCCGTTTTTCTGCCCTAGTACGCCTTGGTGCCTTTGAACTCAGCGATTCTTCCTATGAAGACACTTTAGACAGTTTATTCTACTATAAACAAAAACCTTGGACTAACACAGATTACTAAAAAATAAGGGAGCTTCTCAAATCAGAGAGCTCCCTTTTATAGTTGTTTTATTCGGTTAGTTTAAATTTGACCATTTGCTTCAAGGTCCAAAAGATATTCCCCAAATGCTTGACCTAAAGTCCTTTGACTTTCCTCGCTCAAATGCATACCGTCCTCTATACATGCTTTTCCATGAGGTGCTGCGTCAAAAAACAAGAAGCCCTGCTCTTTTGCCACCTTTGCATAACAACTGGCAAATTCTTTTGTAATTCCAATAGTCACATCACCAAGGTAGTCCTCTACCCAAACGCTGTTGGCCACATCTTTAGTCATTTCAATAGGCGCAATAAGTAAGTATTTGCAATGATTCTCCGGCTTTACCTTGTTCATCACTTCTTTGGCTTTTATGAGGATTTGGCCACAATTATGTGCTATTTTTACTGCTGAAAGGCAAAATTCTTTTTGCAAATCATTGGTGCCAAGCATAACACAAATCAAATCTAACGGCATATTAGAAAGAACACAGTCCTCAATACCGTCTGGTCCATCCACAAAAGGAGGAATGTTGCCTACGCATGTAGCTGTTCGGCCGTTCATCCCCTCGTTTATTAATTCAAACTTATCGCCTACTAATTCTTGGGCAATGTCTGGCCATCGTTCTCCCTTAGGAAATCTAAAATCATCGCCCCATCTATAGCCGTAGGTGTTAGAATCACCATAAAGCAAAACTCTTTTACTCATTACTTATACTCCTAAGTTGTAATCAGATAAGTGCTTTTTACTTTTCTGACGCTAATCAAGAAGTTCTTTCACATTTACGTAACCTTCCGCTACCACAACAGTAGGGCCTGACAAGAATATTCCTTCATCTGCTATTTCTACAAAAAGTTTTCCGCCCGGCACTTGAACTTCAGCTTTTGTGCCGTCTACCAATCCTTTTTCCTTAAGAGTTGCCACTACTGCACTAGTTCCTGTACCGCAAGCAAGGGTGAAATCCTCCACTCCTCTTTCATAAGTAAGTGCTACTGCACCGTCCTCTTCAGTAAAATCATAAAAGTTTACATTGACGCCTTTTACAAAATCTTTGTAATAACGCAAAGCCTCCCCAAGTTCTCTTAGGTTCTCCTTGTCTTCATGAGCTAATCCTGGAATTTTAACCACAACGTGTGGGATTCCCGGGTCGCCAAGCTCAATATATACACAATCCAGAGTCTGTCCACAAACTTCGGCTTTCATATTTTTCATAACGCTTATATCGTTTAGGCGAATGCGATACGTGTCTTCGTCTTCACGATAGCCCATAACCATTCCAGCTATTGTCTCGATTTTTTGTGTTTCTCCAGCAAGGCCACTCTCGTATCCATAACGAGCTACGCATCTCGCCCCATTTCCACACATTTCACCGAAAGTGCCATCAGCATTATAAAAACGCATTTTATAGTCGCCACCATAGTCTGGAGCGTCTACCACCATAAATCCGTCAGCACCGATGGAGAAACGTCTTTGACATAGACTTTCTGCCAAACGCCCTAACTTTTCTACTGGGATTTTAGCTTTAATGTTGTTAATGATTATAAAATCATTTCCTGCGCCGTGCATCTTTGTAAATTCCATAACTAACCTCTCTATTTTAGAACTTCTGGTACAATATCTAATGCGGTCATATCCTCGTAGGATTGACGCTTAACAATCAAGTTGCTTTTTCCTTCTTCTACCATTACTACAGCAGGTATTGGATTTCTGTTGTAGTTTGAAGACATGGAATATCCATAGGCTCCTGTACTGAATATCGCAAAGAGGTCGCCGCCTTTGGCTTGGGATGTAATCATATAGTCTTTTATCAAAATGTCTCCTGATTCGCAGCATTTTCCGCAAATAGTCACTTTGTCATCTTTAGGCAAATCCGCCTTATTAGCAATTACGCCATCATAAACAGATTGATAAAGTGCTGGTCTTATATTATCAGTCATGCCGCCGTTTACAGAAACGTACTTTCTTACGTCCTTGATGTCCTTGATGCTTCCTATGGTGTAAAGAGTTAATCCTGCTTCAGCAATTACACTTCTACCAGGTTCTATCACCAGTGCTGGCATCGGCACATTCATTTCTTTATATGCAGCTTCAATTTTCTCTATCATCGGATCTGTAAAATAGCTAAAAGGTCGTCTTTCTTCGTCAGTATAATTAACTCCGAAGCCGCCTCCAAGATTCAGTTCTCTTATGTCATAGTTGAACTTCTCTTTAACATTCTTTACTAAATTTAACACTGTATCTGTAGCTTGTAAGAATGGTGAATTATCGAATAACTGGGAGCCCACATGAAAATGGAATCCTAGGAAATCAACATATTCAGATTTGATAGCTTTTTCTACTTCCGGATAAATTACATCTTCATCTAGAGGAATTCCAAATTTGGAATCCTTCTTGCCAGTAACAATGTAATCGTGGGTGTCTGCTTTTACTCCTGGCGTTATTCTATAAAGGATTTTCATGGTCTTGCCTTTTTGGCGGCAAATTTCCTCAATAAGCTCAAGTTCTTGCAAACCATCAACGATTATTCTTCCTATACCGTAATCAACTGCCATTTCAATTTCAGCAGGAAGTTTGTTGTTTCCGTTAAATTCGATTTTTTCTGGCGGAAATCCAATAGACATTGCAGTGTATAATTCGCCTTCTGATACTACGTCTATACACATGCCTTCTTCTTCACAGAGCTTGAGCATGGCCTTAGTACAAAATGCCTTACATGCATATGCAACTCTTGTGTTGTCATGCTTGGATAAGAAATCTCTTTTCAACTCTTCAAATCTTTCGACTATTCCAGTTTTGGAGATGACAAAAAGTGGTGTGCCATACTCTTTAGCCAAGTCTGCAGTGTTACACCCATCGAAATGTAAAATTCCTTCTTTGATTTCTTTTAACATTTATATATGTTCCTTTCTTTTTATGCTCTATGATATACGACTTCGCCGTCCACCATGGTGAGTTCTATTTTTATTGAATTAACTTGATGTGGTTCGACTTCAAAGGGATCTTTATCTAAAATAACTATATCAGCCAACTTACCTGTTTCAATGGTCCCTCTACTTTTTTCTTCAAAAGCTCCGTAGGCATTGTTTGTTGTGAACAATCGTATAGATTCTTCTATTGATAGCTTTTGGTCTGGCATCCATCCATTGGACTTTTCGTTTAGCCCATCACGGGTGACGGCAATTTGGATGTTTTCCAAAATGTCAAAGTTTTCTACTGGAGAGTCAGAGCCTCCACAGCACACAAGGCCACCATCTTCCATTGACTTCCATATGTACGAAAGCTTTTCTCTTTTAGGGCCTATGTATTTTCCAACAAAGTTTTTGTCCCCTGCTACGAATACAGGTTGGATATATGCTAAGATGTTAGATTTAGCCATGCGCTCTATTAAATCGCTACTTATAAATTGAAGATGGTTTATGGCCAATCGAAGATTCTTATCTCCATACTTTTGTATGGCCTTTTCGTACGCTGTACATACCATGTCAGATGCCTTATCACCAATTGTATGTGTCAAAATCTGCATGTCATTCTTATAAGAAT
>CAZUEH010000031.1:0-10423 GCA_964619315.1 uncultured Oscillospiraceae bacterium
AGCCTTTCCACATATACTACTTAACTGTAAGTGGCCATTTGGAATATAATTTTTACGGCAACAATATGGCGATGAAAAATGAAGCGTTGGTCAAGGACATGCAAGTCTCTGATTCGTGCAAAGCCTATATGGCATGTAACATTGAATTAGACAAATCTCTGGAACTTCTATTGCAAAGGCTTGAGGAGGCTGGAGAGTTGGAGAATACGGTAATAGCGCTAGCGGGTGACCATTACCCATATGGCCTTGACGCCAGTCAGATAAGTGAACTAAAGGGCAAGCAGGTAGGGGAAACCTATGGCATATATGAGAGCGCCTTTATCATTTGGAGCAAGGGCATGGAGCCTGAAGAGGTGGACAAATTATCTTCGAATTTAGATATACTGCCTACTCTTTCCAATATGTTTGGCATAGAGTACGATTCTAGATTGCTGGCTGGAAAAGACATTTTTTCCAATAGTGAAGGGTTCGTCATTTTTAAGGACAAAAATTGGATAAGCGAAAAAGGAACGAGAGATTCATTGATAGGCGTCGATGACGAATATATAGAGAAAATGGATAAGAAGGTGTCAGATTTATTCAACTACTCGGCACTTATATTAGATGAAGATTATTATTCATATTTGAGTAAATACATTTTGAAAAATTAAATAAAATTCTGGATTTTACAACTAAAAATAATTGTTGTAAAATATAATAAAACTTCGTAATAACAATGCTCAAGGTCGTATTAATAAGGAGGGAAACAGGTGACAAACGCTGAAATTTCCGCATTTCTTGCAATATGCGATGGTATGAACATATCGAAGGCTGCAGAGAAACTTTTTATAAGCCAATCTTCTTTAAGCACGAGAATAAAGGCTCTAGAAAAAGAATTGGGATGCACGCTCCTTGTACGAGGCAGAGGACAACACAAAATCATGCTCACCGATGCAGGCGCTAAGTTTTACGAATTGGCACTCAAGTATGAGGACATAGTGAGTTTAATGATGGCTCTTAGAGTGGAGGAAAATCCAGAAAAATTTAGAGTGTCAACCCTTAGCAGCATAGCGACATATCTATTTCCGCCTGCTTATGACAGATTTATAGAGAAAACCAAGAACACTATTTTGGAAGTGCAGGATTTAGAACCTAATGCTGCCTACGGCAACTTGGCGTATGGCAATACAGACATTGCTTTTCTAAACGACAGGAGAGAACACCCGAGGGTTATTTCATATCCGGCGTTTTCAGAGGCTCTGTCATTAGTGTGCTCGGAGAATGCTGAATACGGAGATGTGGTGACAAAAAAGGACTTAGACGTTAAAGAAGAAATTTATATTCCGTGGTCCGAATCCTTTGTTGATTGGCACAGTGTCACCTTTGGAATCCCTACAGAGCCAAGAGTTAAGCTGGAGGCAATGAGCCAATTAAAGTATTTCTTGAGAAAGAACAACAACTGGGCATTGGTGCCCGTGAGCGTTGCTTGTGGCTTGATTGAAAGTGGTGGCATTATAGAAAAGAAAAAAGCTTTTGCGGTGCCAAGGAGAACCATAACTTGTGCATTTGCTCCAGGCAACTCTAAAGAAAAAGTGCGAGACAGTTTTATTGAATCCTTAAAAGAAACTTTACTAAAAATGGATTCAGAAAAGATAGATATATTTATGTAAGACTTTCAAACGAAACGCCCCTGAAGTATCAGGGACGTTGATTTTTTATTTAAGTACAAAATTCATATATACAGGATTGTGATCGGAACAAGCAAATTGGAGATCGACAACATTCGACTTGATGAGTTCCACATTATCTGAAATTATAAATCCATCTATTGTCAACTGAAAATTGGTAGCAGCCGACCATGGTTTATCAGCGTTTCTACAGCTTGGCACTGGGTTAGTTTCATCATATGGAGCAACTACTGTAAAACCGTCAGGAACGGCATCATAATCAAATGGCTTAGCCCAACTATAGTTCTTGCCAGAAACTCCGAAGATTGCGGAAGAATCGCCTAAGAGATCCTTGTTAAAATCTCCTCCGCAGATTACGTAATTCCCTTTTTCGTATTCGGCTTTGATATCATCGTATAGCATTGCTAACTGATTTTGTGCCACTGCTGGGTCAGAGGAGTAAGCTGAAAGATGGAAGTTTATAAGGACAAGTTCCTTGCCTCCTTCAACATCTAATCTGCTTATGCTATAGCAACGGTCTAAATCCAAGAATTTTGCAAAACCATCTTGAATTGGAAGACTTCTTCTAAGCGCTGAGCTGATATTGCTATTAGACATAGTTACTATACCTGCCTGGGATTTGCCATGAGGCTCTAATATTGGATAGAACAAGTAAGGCGAATCATAGTTTTGAGCATAAACCTTGTCCATATGGGTGAAGGACTTTGTTACTATGTTGTATTGGTTAATGTGATAGGAACGAGTAGCATCGGTATCGACTTCTTGAATCAAATAAAAATCCGAGTCAAAAGATTCTAAATCAGCAGTTATCTGATCTAAAGTATCTGATACTATTTCCTCTGAAAAACCTCTGGAATACTTGCCTCCGTCCATGAAGAAAGAATATTCATCAGTATAGGCACCGAAGCCAATGTTCCAAGAAGTTACTTGAAGCTCTTGGCCAATAGGAACAGCATCTGTTTTGACTGTCGAAGAAGAGTTTACAGAAAGGTCTTGATTATCTTCGATTCTGTCGTAATCAATAAATACATAAGCCACATAAATGGCAACTATTAGAAGAACGGTACATATGGCGCCACCTACAATTTTTAAAAACTTTTTCATATATAATCCTCCTTATTGGGAATCTTTTAGAAATTCTATCATAATCAAAAAACTTTTACAACCTATAGTGATGCCCGTGGGAATAATCACCTAAAATCTCCTTTAAAAATAGCCCCCCCTGTGATAAAATAGAACAAAGGAGAAAACCATGGCATTTACACATTTACATGTACATACAGAGTATAGTCTTTTAGATGGTGCGGCTAGAATTGGAGATTTAGTTAGCCATGCCAAAGAACTAGGGATGGACAGTTTAGCAATAACCGACCATGGCTCTATGTTTGGAGTAATAGACTTTTACAAAGAGTGTAAGAAGCAGGGAATTAAACCTATAATAGGATGCGAAGTTTATACTGCTGCCAGAAAGATGACTGATAAAGAGCCTGACAAGGACAAACATCAAGGTCATCTTGTTTTGCTTGCGAAGAATAACGAAGGATATCAAAACCTTATTAAGATAGTTTCGACTGGATACATAAAAGGTTACTACTATAAACCAAGAATAGACAAAGATGTTTTAAGAGAACACAGCGAGGGGGTAATCGCTCTTTCTGCATGCCTAGCTGGAACAATACAAAATAAACTTTTAAATGGCGACTACAAAGGTGCTAAGGCTGAAGCCACTGAACTCTTAGATATTTTTGGGAACGGCAATTTCTTTATAGAAATTCAAGACCAAGGCTTAGAAGAGGAGGCTAGAATAAATCCTGATCTAATACAGCTGAGCAAGGAATTGAATGTACCAATGGTGGCTACTAACGATGTACACTATGTTCGCAAGGAAGATGCGGAAGCTCACGATGTGCTGTTGGCAATTCAGACGGCTACTAGCATAAATGATGAGAAACGCCTGACTTTTCCCAATGACGAATTTTATCTAAAAAGCGAAAAGGAAATGCGTACAGTTTTTGCGGCAATTCCAGAGGCTATTGATAACACACAAATGGTCGCAGATGCTTGCGATGTTGAATTTGAATTTGGCCAATATCATTTGCCAGAATTTGAATCACCTGAGGGTAAGACTAATAAAGAGTACCTAAGAGAGTTGTGCAATGAGGGACTTGAGCAAAGATATGGCGAAAGCCCCGAAAGCCATTTGCAAGAACGATTGGACTATGAGTTAAACATAATCGAATCTATGGGCTACGTTGAATATTTCCTTATAGTTTGGGACTTTATAAATTACGCTAAGCAAAACGGAATCATGGTAGGACCAGGACGAGGCTCTGCTGCAGGTTCCTTAGTTGCATATTGTTTAAAAATCACAGACATAGATCCTATAAAATACAATCTTATCTTTGAAAGATTCTTAAACCCTGAAAGAATCAGCATGCCAGATATCGATATAGATTTTTGTTATGAAAGAAGACAAGAAGTAATCGATTACGTTACCCAAAAGTATGGTGAGGATAGAGTTTGCCAGATAATAACATTTGGAACTATGAAGGCTAAACAGGCAGTAAGAGACGTTGGACGAGCTTTAGATGTAAGCTATTCAGAAACAGACGCTATCGCCAAGGCTATACCGTTTGATCTTGGAATGACTATTAAAAAAGCTCTTGAAACTAGCCCTGAATTAAAAGCTATGTACGAGGGGAACCCTAAGGCTAAACAGGTTTTAGATATGGCCAAGTCATTGGAAGGAATGCCTAGACACGCATCAACTCATGCTGCGGGCGTTGTTATTTCCAAAGAGCCAATAGACCATTATGTGCCACTATATCTTTCGGACAAAGGGGCAGCTACACAATTTCCGATGACAACTATCGAGGAATTAGGCCTGCTTAAAATGGATTTTTTAGGTCTACGAAACCTAACTGTAATACGGGATGCGTTAGAATTAATTGAAAAAAATCATGGAGTCACTATAGACTTTTCTAAAATGGGTTATGATGACTTGGGCGTATATGAGATGATTGCTCAAGGAAATACTCAAGGAGTTTTCCAACTTGAAAGTCAAGGAATGACCCAGTTTATGAAAAACTTAAAGCCGGGTTGCTTCGAGGATATCGTTGCGGGAATCGCCCTATATAGACCAGGCCCTATGGACTCTATTCCTAAGTATATTGAAAATAAAAAAAATATAGAAAATATCAAGTATGCTACTCCTGACCTAGAACCGATATTAGGGGTAACTTATGGTTGCCTTGTATATCAAGAGCAGGTAATGCAGATAGTAAGAGATTTAGGCGGATATAGCTATGGCCGTTCTGATTTAGTGCGTCGTGCTATGTCCAAAAAGAAAATGTCGGTGATGATGGAAGAAAAAGAAATTTTCATTCATGGCAAAACCGATGATGATGGAAATGTAGAAATCAAAGGCTGCGTTAGAAATGGTATTTCAGAAAGCGCTGCTGAAGAAATCTTCAATGATATGGCTAGTTTCGGACAATATGCTTTTAACAAGAGCCATGCTGCTGCCTACGCAGTAGTTGCGTATGAGACGGGATACCTTAAACTTCATTATCCAGTGGAGTTTATGGCAGCTCTTATGACTAGTGTAATGGGTGATGTTAGACAGATTCCAAAATATATAAGAAACTGCACTGAAATGGGCATTGAGGTTTTACCTCCTTGTGTTAACAAGAGCCAGAAAAAGTTTAGTGTAGAAAACGGCAAAATTCGCTTCGGACTTTTAGGAATAAAGAACGTAGGGGAAAATGCCATAGAAGCTATTATAGCGGCTAGAGAAGAAAAGGGAGAACCGAAGAGTATATTCGCCTTTGTCGAGCAGATAGACATAACTCAGGTTAATAAGAAGGCGGTAGAAAGCCTAATAAAAGCAGGTGCATGCAGTTGCCTTAGCGACAACAAGGCGGCTCTTATGAGCGTATATGAAGGACTTGTAGAATCAGCCCAAAACAGTAGCAAGAAAAACCTAGACGGACAAATGTCCCTATTCGACTTAGGGGGAGAAGAACTTACAGGAACTTCAATGGAAAGCAGATTGCCAGATGTAGCACCGTTTTCCAAAGATATTTCCTTGGTTATGGAAAAAGAAATGTTAGGTGTGTATATAACTGATCATCCACTTAACAACTTTGCAGATAAAATTAAAGAAGTTGCAAGTATCACATCGGAAGATTTGAACCGAGCAGGGGAAGCCTCGGAAGCGTCACTGTCAGAAGAACCAGAATTAAAAGACGGCATGAAGGTAGTTATGGCAGGTATGGTGACTTCCAAGCGAACCCTCATCACCAAGAGCAACAAGATGATGGCATTCTTGGTAATAGAAGATTTGTATGGAGTTTCAGAAGTCGTAGTATTTCCAAATGTGTATGAAAAAAGTGCTGCATATCTTCAAGGAGATTCAGTAATAGCCGTTAGAGGAACACTTAACTTCAAAGAGGACGAAGCACCAGCAGTGTTGGCAGATGTTATATTGCCACTGGAAGAAGCGACACCACAAAGTTTAGACCAGATGGCAGCTTTTTCTAAAAGGAAAAGTGACTATAAAGATAAAAGAAATGAAAGACCGAAAGCTGAGGAGCAAAAGCCAGATGGGCTTATAAAACTTAAGATCCCGGCCAACATGAATCAAGAAGCCAACTTAGAACAGATAAAGTCAATTTTGCAACGCCACCGTGGCAATGCACAGGTACTAATCTATTTGGCAGATGGCAAAATACTCAAGACCGACAGAGACCTTTGGGCGGAGCCAACAAGTGCTTTGCGCAACCAACTAATAGCTATTTTAGGACAGGAAAACGTAAAGATATAGTCAACAAAAATTGGGGGTTTTGAAATGAAAAGGATAGGAGTACTGACCAGCGGCGGCGATTCGCCAGGTATGAATGCAGCTATAAGAGCAGTAGTTAGATGTGGAATAGATGCAGGACTTGAAGTGTGGGGAATAGAAAGAGGATATGAAGGATTGTTAGAAGGCGAGATTATGCCTTTGGATAGGAGCTCCGTAGGAGACATTCTTCACAGAGGTGGAACTATCTTAAAAACTGCCAGAAGCAAAAGGTTTAGAGAAGGACAGTGGAGAGAAAAGGGAGTAGAAATCCTGAATACTTTTGGAATTGAAGGCCTTGTAGTAATAGGTGGCGATGGCTCATTAAAAGGGGGCCTCGAATTATCCAAACTTGGAATTAAGGTTATGGGACTTCCGGGAACTATAGATAATGACCTTAATTACACAGACTTCACTATAGGCTTTGATACGGCTGTAGGCACGGTGCTTGAAGCAATCGGCAAGATTAGAGACACTTCATCATCTCACGACAGAACCAGCGTAATAGAGGTTATGGGTAGAGAGTGCGGAGATATTGCCTTGTATTCAGCAGTGACTGGAGGTGCTGAGTGCGTTTTGATTCCAGAAAAAGAAGAAGACATAAACGAAGTGTGCCGTAAGATTATACAAGGAGATAACAGAGGAAAACTCCATAGCATAATAATAAAGGCAGAAGGAACTCCGACATCGGGAGAACAGCTTATAAAAACGATAGAAGAAAAAACTGGAAAAGAAACCAAAATGGTAGTGCTTTCATATTTGCAGCGAGGCGGAAGCCCTACGATGAACGATAGAATGCTTGCGACTCTATGTGGAGCCAAGGCAGTGGAAATGCTAAAGGAAGACTCTGATAGCAAGGCCATAGGCGTGGTAAACGGCAATATAGTTGCGTATGATTTGGAAGACGCACTAAACATGCCTAAGCAATTTGATGATAATTTGTATGAACTTGTAAATATTTTGAGTAAGTAGTAAGTGAAGAGGTTATGAATGGAAAGAACAATTGTAATTTATAAAAGTAAGTATGGCTCTACACAAAAGTATGCACAATGGATAGGCGAAGAGTTAGACTGTCCAGTTGTTAGTGCAAGCGATTTTCCTCGTAAGGATTTTGAAAAATATACAAATATAATATTTGGCGGCTGTGTTCATGCCGGCGGAATTATGGGCCTTGATTTAATAAAGAAAAACTTTAGACATTTAGACGGTAAAAAGATAGTGATTTTTGCTGTAGGTCTTAATGTGATGGAACAAGAAAACAGAATGCAGCTTAGAGAAATAAACTTTGATAAAAAGAGACTTAATGGGCTGACTTGCTACTATTGTCCAGGTGCGTATGATCCATCTAAGATTAAAGGAATTGATGGGGCAGTTATTAAGATGATGAAAGGAATGCTAGAAAATAAAAAGCCGGAAGAAACTACTGAAGCAGATGAGAAGCTTTTATCCGGCGTAACAAACGGTACAGACATGACCGATCGCAAATATATTGAACCTATAATAAAGGAATTCAAAGAATAGGGGGTTACCACTATGGGTCTTTTCGACCAGCGGGACCATCTCCGTCTCCCTTAATTTCTATACCTAGATCATTATTTATAACGGAAGCAAAGCCAATGGCATCGCTTCCGTATTTTTTTCGCACTTCGTCCATAGTAAGCTCTACTTTTTCGCTTTTTTCACGAGTTTTCACATCGCCACCAAATAGACTGAGCTGCTCTTGCTCTAATTCGTCGGTAAGATTTATTCCCGTCAAGGTGAGCATTCTTATAGGGACGCCTTTTTTCCAAGAAGTTTGGATTATTTCCATAGAAGTTGTCGCTATTTCTTCGGCAAGCCAAGTAGGGGCAAAGAGTTGTTTTTGCCTTGAAATAATTTTGAAGTGTTGATCCTTGATATCTACTTTTATGCCATATGCTTTATAACCATATTTGCGCAATCTTCCTGCGACTGTGTCTGCAAGTGCCTTAACAGCCGTGGAAACGTCCTCTTGTGCAATTAAATCACGGCTAAAAGTCATTCCGTTTCCAACGGACTTCATTGGCTCACGTGTAGTGTACAGCGCAACTGGACTGTCATCTATACCATTGGCGTGCTCCCACATAATCACGCCCATTTTGCCAAAAGTGGACTGAAGATATTTTTTATCAGTTCTAGCGATGTCGCCAATCGTTCTAATTCCTAAGCGATAAAGTTTTTCTGAAGTGGCTTTGCCGACACCAAACAATTCTCTGGCAGCCATAGGCCAAAAGACCTCTTCAAAACTTTCTCGTGTTACTACTGTTGTAGCGTCTGGTTTTTTATATTCGCTCCCCATTTTAGCCAGAAGTTTATTGTGAGAAACTCCGGCAGAAAGAGTCAATTTTAGTTCATCCTTAACAGTTTCTCTTATAGTGTCTGCTATCTCTTTTCCATTACCAAAGAGACTTTGGCTAGCTGTAACGTCAAGCCAAGACTCGTCTATGCTAAAAGGCTCAACCATATCGGTGAACCGTTGATAGATTTCATTTATTTTACCACAATAAAATTTGTACTTTTCCATATGGGGCCTGACCAATTGAAGGTCGGGGCATTTTTGTTTTGCTTTCCATATAGTTTCGGCTGTGACAACTCCACAGTCCTTGGCAAGTTGGTTTTTAGCCAAAATAATACCGTGGCGGTTATTCGGATCGCCACTTACTGCCATAGGTCTATCTTTGAGTTCCGGATGGTCGAGAAGTTCAACCGAAGCAAAGAATCCGTTCATGTCACAATGCAGTATTACTCTGTCTTTTTTGTTAGTAGTCATAGCGTCTACAACCTTTCTGTCCCATAGTTTGAGTATATCAAAAAAACTGCTTTTTCGCAAAGCCAATATATGTGTTTTCTGTGAAGTAAAGGGGGCAGTTCTTGACTTTAAAGCCCCTTACAAGTTATAATAATTAAGATTTAGGAGGATGTATAACAGTGAGAACTTTAAATATTATTATGGGTGGGCTATTCGTTATCGCAGGAGTCGGTATGATAGCTGGATATAGTGGAATTACATTTTTGTCAGTTGCTTTTGTAGTAGGTTTGCTTATGATGGCAGGCGGAGTCGCAGGATGTCTTTCCTACAATAGCTACAGAGAAGGTTCATTAGATAGGACTTGGGTGTGGGTTGATGGATTGACCACATTTACCCTCGGTTTTCTAATTATAGCCAACAGATTGGCGGCAGATACAACAGTACCATTGGTACTTGGCTTATGGGTGACAATTACAGGTATACGTAACTTAGTGCGTGCTTGGGAAAAGATAGACGTAAAGGACAGCTATTTTTATGGACATTTGTCTGTAGGCTTATTGCACGTAATAGCAGGACTTTACATGTACTACAACAATGACCTTCTTGCCCTTCCGGTTGGAGCGTTAGTAGGAATATGTATTTTGATTCACGGTCTAAATATATTCATGATTGCGTTTACTATTCTTATCACTAAGTCTGAATTTATTATGACTAAGGAAGAAATGCTGGAAAAAGCAGCAGAAAACGTAGAAAAAGCACACTTAAATGCTAAAGAAGCTATCAAAGCGTTTAAGGAGGCTAAAACTACAGTTGCAGTCATAGAAGAAACAGAAGAGGCAAAGCTTGATCCTGCTGCTGCCCCTAAACCTGGAAGTGAACCAACCGAAGAAAAAACAACGGAAGAAACAGAAGAAACTAAAAAATAAATAGGATATTGGAGTATGGAAAGATATTTTGACATTGCCATTGTAGGGGCTGGACCCGCCGGACTGGCAGCATCCATAAGTGCAAAGGCTCAAAACCCTGATGCAAAAGTGGTATTGCTGGAAAAGATGAAAGAACCGGCTAAAAAGCTCAGTGCTTCCGGCAACGGAAGAGGAAATCTGTCCAACAAAGAGTGTGCTTCTTTGCATACAGTGCTGGACTTTT
>CAZUEH010000032.1:0-9239 GCA_964619315.1 uncultured Oscillospiraceae bacterium
CTTTTCCGAAAGCCTCGTGAGATGGTCTTGGACATGATGAATAAGTACAAAAAGGAGCAACAGGAAAAGTCAATACTGGCGGCACAGCTTGCCGAACAATTAACCCACTCACAGGAAGTCGAAACAGACATCCGTGAGTGGATTTCTCTTATCCAAGGTTCAAAAGACATCGAAAGGCTTGACCGTGAACTGCTCATCAAGCTGGTGGAGAAAATTGTGGTCGGGCAAAAATCCATGGTGGATGGAGTAGAACGGCAAGAAATCACCATTATTTACAACCTTGTGGGGCGGATTGATTGACCGCCCTTTTGCAAGGATTGACTGGACTATTTTGGGTCTATAGTAAAAATGAGCAGAACCGATTCTGTAAGGAGCCGGTTCTGCTCATTAAGGTTCTCATTATACCTGAAATCTGATTAGTACTGATACCTATCATTCCACTTCTTTCAGTAAATCTTCTGCAGATATGCCATAGAGCTTTGCCAGTGCAATTAGGTTTGAAGTACTTGGGTCAGAGGCTCCGCTTTCCCACTTAGATACCGCTTGCCTGCTTACTCCAATTGTTTCTGATACGAACTCTTGTGTCATCTTACAGCGAGTACGATGTTCCTTTAATGCTTCTCCAAGAGATTTTCTTATCGTGGATTTTTCCTGCCGAACATCTTTTGATATTATATATTTCAAAAGAGCGCGGACAACGAGTACGATCAAGCCAACAAAGACACATACCCATATCAAACTGAATACAATCATAATTGCAGTTACTTTCATATTTAACTGCCTCCTTTCTTGTTAGCTATATCCTATCAAAATGAACTGGTTGCTACCACCAACTATCACGCAAATATCGGTTGCATTTCGGTAGCATTAGAAGAACCCAATTTTTGAGCAGTAAGATTATACAAATAATTGGAAATTTAAATCCTTGTTGAAGCTTACCGCACCATATATTGCTTCAAATTTCGACTGCCTTTATGCAAGGATGCTCTGGACTATTTTAGGCATATAACGAATCGAGAGCCACTACACATAAGAAATATGTAGTGGCTCAAATTCAAGATTGGTTGGATTTTGTTGGTAAGTCTTTTGAGAGGACGTGTTCATTATCTTCCCAAGGTCAATATCAGTCACTCGACTTCCTTCAGCAAATCTTCTGCTGAGATACCGTACAACTTTGCGAGAGCCAAAAGATTTGAAGTGCTTGGGTCAGAAGTGCCGCTTTCCCATTTTGATACGGCTTGCCTACTGACACCGACACTTTCCGCTACAAACTCTTGCGTCATTTTGCAGCGAGTACGATTTTTTTTCAATGCTTCACCAAGAGACCTTGATACCCTTTCTTTTTCCTTTCGCAAGCTACCGGAGCGAATATACTTCAGGAGCGCTCGTATAACTAGTACAACAAGGATGATTATAACTGCTGCTATAGCAAGATATACCAAAAAACCTCCAAGTAAAAATGGAACACTAATATTCATTTTGTATGCCTCCTTTCCAAGGACAGCTTAACAAAAAATCCTTGTTGCTTAAACCAACTATTGCGCAAAAATAAGTTGCATTTCAGTTGCGTTTGAAATATAGTCAATTATTAAGCGGTGGATTATATAAATTTGATCCCCTAAAATATATTTCGTTTGCTACTGTTTATAAAAATAATAAGAAGATTCCCAATAAAAGTTATAGTATCATATATTTCTGTTATTTCCCACTATACTTATGCAAGTATGGACTGGACGATACTTGGATTATGATATTGGAATAGGAAGTGGGCAACCAAGCCAAGGTTGCCCACACTTTCGTAGTAGTCAAGATCAGCTTTGGTAATACTACTTTATGTCATACTAAGGTATGTCATTTTTTTATTGTGATTGTACGGTTATTAATTTCAATAATATCTTCCTCTTTTAATTTCTTAAGCTCTCTAAATAGAGAAGGTCTTTGTACACCCAAATAATCTGCCAGTTGTCTTTTACTCATTGGAAGAAGAATTACCGAAGATTTCTGTATAATAGTTTGCTGTTTAAAATAATCCATAATATTTTCTCGAAGTGTTCTTTGAGTAAACATTGCTATCTTCTGATTTATTCCTTGCGAATTTTGTGAGATTGACTTTATATAGTGCAATGTAAAATTGTAATCATGCAAAAACTCCAAAACAGCATTTATGTCAATATGGATAATTTGACAATCTGTAAGACAATAGATATTAAGAGGATAACTGTGGTTTTCACCAAATAATAAATTTGCTCCTATCACACTTCCCTGACTAAATTCAAACATCGTAGTTGCTGAGCCGTTAATTGATAAAGAATACGCAACCAAACTCCCTGACAATACATTATCTAATGTACGGCAAGTTTCATTTGCATTATGGACGGTTGTACCTTTCATATAGTGCTTTTGATAAATATGATTACCTGCTATTAGTTTTTCTAAATCAGATTCCTTTATAGCTGAGAATAATGAAATGTTTCGTAAAATGTCAATATTCATGAATTAAGCCCTCCATTTAAAAACATTATATCAAAAAGAAATATTGGTGTCTATTTGATAATAAGAAACTACTTTATAATTAGGTTATCACAAAAAGAATGGAGGATTCGTATGGATATTTTTACAGTGGCAATGTGGATAGGAACGATTATATTCCTTTTGATTTCCTTGAAAAAGGATAAAACAAAGACAGTGAAAGCCCTTAAAATGGCATTTGGTATGGGCAAGGGTATGTTGGGAAGCATATTATCAATTATTTTTTTAATTGGTTTAATTCTGACAATATTACCACCAGATAATATTGCCAAATTTGTAGGAAGTCAATCATTGTTTATAGCAACGGTGGGTTCGGCGGCATTTGGAACAATTACACTGATCCCTGCTTTTATTGCTTTTCCGCTTGTCGGTACACTGGTTGACGCTGGGGTTAGTATTGTTCCTTCCGTAGCATTTTTAACTACACTTACAATGGTAGGGATCGTAACATTTCCACTTGAAAAGCGTGAATTTGGGCTTAAATTTACTGCTACCAGAAATGGATTAAGCTTTTTATTTGCCATAATTATCGCTATGGTAATGGGGGTGATTGTATGAAAATCTTAAAAAAAGCAAAAGATAATATCTTCTTGATATTGATTGCAACTTCCTATATCCTACTGTTTGTAATTAAACCAGATATGGGTGTCACATCAATTAAAAACAGTGCCTATTACATTAAAGAAATGCTTATGATAATGCCCGTGATATTTGTTCTTACGGCGCTTTTGGATACATGGATTGCAAAAGAAAAAATCACGAAATACTTAGGAAAAGAATCCAAAGTTAAAGGTATCATATTGTCGTTCGTTTTAGGCAGCATTTCTGCGGGACCGATATATGCAGCATTTCCTATGTGTGTCATGCTCCACAAAAAGGGAGCTTCTGTACGAAACTTAGTTATAATTTTAAGTTCGTGGGCAGTAATAAAGGTTCCAATGCTGCTAAATGAAGCAAAATTTTTGGGAATAAAGTTTATGGCAATCCGTTGGGTGTTAACAGTAATTGCTATAGTAGTATTTTCGTGGATTGCTTCAAAGATTGTGAAAGACGAAGATATAGTACAGGAAGAAGAAAAAGCGGGTGGACTTATATTAAACAGAGGATCTTGCATGGGCTGTACATTGTGTACTAAAAAATATCCTGAGGTTTTTGGTATGCAAGGTAAAAAAGCATATATAAAAGCTTATGACTCTGAAATAGACAAAGAAAGGCTTAACCAAACAATATTAGCTTGTCCTGTTAGAGCCATTCATTTTAATGAATAATTAAGAAATGTTGTAAAAGCAACGTACATTTCTTAGTATATGCGGTATAATTTAATCATTAGCTATTTTAACAATAAGGAATTATTGAATAATAACCCCCACAATTCAAAACCTATTATAATAAAAGAGGAGATATATACAATGATTGAGCAAATTCATGAGATGTCAACCGGAGATGAAAAAGCGATTGAAAGAGTAATTCAGGATGAAAATATTCATTATCTTCATATGGTCTTTAATAAGGAGGAAGGCCTCCCAGAACATTTCTCTAATTCCAACGTTTATATGACAGTGGTAAGAGGGACTTTATCTATCGGGCTAAATGATCAAGAAGTTCACCAATATGATAAAGGAACTCTTTTGAAGATTCCTGTAAATACAAAGATGAATGTAAAAAATTTATCCAAAAGTGTGCTTGAGTTAATTGTTGTAAAAGCACCGGCACCTTTGAAATAGTGAAAAAAAATTTATAATCATTGAAAGGAGGAGCAAATAATGATAAAATATGTATGTATCCCATGTGGATATATCTATGACCCACAAATAGGTGATCCAGATAGTGGAATAGCCCCTGGCACTGCGTTTGAAGATATCCCTGATAATTGGGTTTGCCCAATTTGCTTTGTGGGTAAAGATGAGTTTGAACCAGTAAAGGAATAATACGAAGGAGGGAACGATTATGAGTATGTTTTGTTACCAATGCCAAGAAACCGCAAAAGGTACCGGTTGTGAGGTAAGAGGTGTGTGTGGCAAAAATGAGGAAGTTGCAAAATTGCAAGACTTGCTGATTTATGTTACAAAAGGGATTTCTGAAATCGTGGTAAAAGGAAAAGTGGATGTTAAATCCATAAGTGAAGTAAATCATGAAGTTTTAAAAAGTCTTTTTATCACTATTACAAATGCTAATTTTGATGACGGTGCAATCGAAAATCAAATCCATAAAATGATTGGATTTAGAAACGAGCTAAAAAAACAGATTTCTGGTGTTAACCTTGGTGATGCAGCGGAGTTTGAAGTAAGCGATAGAGCATCGATGTTAGACAAAGCATCTAAAGTAGGTGTACTTTCAACTGAAAATGAAGATGTTCGTTCTCTTAGAGAGATGATTATCTATGGCTTGAAAGGTATGGCAGCATATACACATCACGCTCTTAATATCAGCAAAGAAGATCTTGCTATCAGTGCATTTATATATGAGGCACTTGCGTCAACCCTTGATAATTCATTGTCAGCAGACAATCTTGTGGCATTAACATTAAAGACAGGCGAGTTTGGCGTGAAAGCGATGGCGCTGTTAGATGAAGCCAATACCTCCAAATATGGAAATCCTGAAATTACCAGCGTTAATATTGGTGTAAGAAACAATCCTGGAATACTGATTTCAGGCCATGATCTCACTGATTTAGAGCAACTACTGGAACAAACCAAGGGTACTGGTATTGATGTTTATACCCATAGCGAAATGCTTCCGGCACATTATTATCCATTTTTCAAGAAGTATGATAATTTTGCGGGAAATTACGGTGGTTCATGGTGGCAGCAAGTTACGGAATTTGGAACCTTTAATGGACCGATTTTATTTACTACAAACTGTATTGTGCCTCCAAGAAGTGAGGAAATCAGACAAAGAATCTTTACTTCCGGTGCATCGGGTTACCCGGGATGTATGCACATCACAGCCGATGAAAATGGCAAGAAAGATTTTTCTGAAATCATTACGATGGCAAAGCAGTGTAAGCCTCCGGTAGAAATTGAAACAGGCAGTATTGTTGGCGGTTTTGCTCACAATCAAGTTTTTGCTCTTGCAGATAAAGTAGTGGATGCCGTAAAATCAGGTGCTATTAAGAAGTTCTTTGTTATGGCAGGCTGTGATGGCAGAATGAAATCTCGTGAGTATTACACCGAGTTTGCAAAAAAACTGCCTAATGACACAGTTATTCTCACAGCGGGATGTGCCAAGTACCGTTACAATAAACTTGGATTGGGAGATATCGGAGGTATTCCAAGAGTTCTTGATGCTGGTCAGTGTAATGATTCCTACTCGCTTGTAGTAATCGCATTGAAGCTGAAGGAAATATTTGGACTTGACGATGTTAACGATCTACCGATTGCATATAACATTGCTTGGTATGAGCAAAAGGCGGTAATTGTACTACTTGCGTTACTTTATTTAGGTGTGAAGAATATCCATCTTGGACCTACCTTACCAGGATTTTTATCTCCGAACGTTGCAAAGGTCCTTGTTGAAAAATTTGGCATTGCAGGTATCGGACAAGTTGAAGATGATATCAAGTTATTCATGGGCGAATAATTCGTTTTGATATTTTAAATAAAAGCAAAGATTCTGATTAACATTCGGAATCTTTGCTTTTTTATATTTAGAAATAAATTTGTCACCACCCATATGCAAGGATACCCTGGACAATACTTGGATTATAATGTGAAAGCAAGAGCCGTTACATCAAGATAAAGATGCAACGGTTCAATTCAATAGTGCAGTTGATACTAAAGATAACATAACCTTTGCGACTACTCGTACCTCTCATACATCCAAAAGTGTAGCAATCTTGCTATATTTGCTCTTAAACCTATTGATTATTTTGTAGAATAATGTATAATAAGAGCAATAAAAGGCATATGCCATTAACCAAAGAGGTGATTTCAGTGGCAAGACCATGTAAACAGCGACGCATTTGCGCAATGCCCGGCTGCGAGCGCTTTGGACCTCAAGATGATATAGCTGCCGACCGTCCAAGCATTAAAATGACAATAGATGAGTTTGAAAGCATTCGCTTGATTGATTTGGAGGGAATGACGCAGGAGCAGTGTGCCGAGCAAATGAATATTGCCAGAACGACTGCACAGACAGTCTATAACAGTGCCCGATTGAAGCTGGCACAGTGCCTTGTCAACACAAAGCAGCTTCATATTCAAGGGGGAAATTTTGTTCTCTGTGATGGAAATGCAGATAAATGCAGGTGCAGCTGCCCTCGCAAACAGGGCTGTAAGCACAAAAATAACTTAAAATAGCTTTACAAGTAAATTAAATCAGTAATTGTTATCAGTTGAGTGACAGTGTCACAGAACAAATTGTTGCAAGCTGATACCATATAAATAAAAAAACAGGAGGTTGAGGCAATGAAAAAATATGTGTGCATGATTTGCGGCTATGTCTATGATGAAGCAGCTGGCATTCCCATCGCCGGAATTGCACCCGGAACCAAGTGGGAAGATTTACCCGAGGACTGGGTCTGTCCCCTTTGCGGTGCGGCGAAATCAGACTTTAAGGAGCAGACAGCAACTTCGGCAGCTGTGTCAAAAGCCGCAGAGGTCGAGGAAAGCGATGAGTTGCGAAAGCTCTCTGTCGGTGAATTGTCCTCACTGTGCTCCAATTTAGCAAGGGGCTGTGAAAAACAGTATCTTGCAGAGGAGTCTGCACTTTTTACACAGCTGTCCGATTATTTTAAATCAAAAACACCTGCTACAGAGCATGATAGCCACCAAGCACTGTATGAACTTGTACAAAAGGACTTGAATGAGGGCTTTATCAAGGCAAATGCAGCTGCCGGTGTAAATGCCGACAGAGGCGCTCTTCGTGCCTTGGCTTGGAGCGAAAAGGTATCTCGCATTTTAAACTCTATTCTAAGCCGCTATGAAAAAGATGGTGACGAATTCCTTGTTAATACCAATGTTTATGTATGTGAAACCTGTGGGTTTATTTATGTAGGTGACGTGGCTCCGGCACTTTGCCCGGTGTGCAAGGTTCCCAGCTGGAAAATTGTGAAAGTGGAAAGGAGGTAACCCATTATGAAAAAGATTGCAGTAAGAAATATTCGCCTTTGCACAAAGGACTGTCTTTGCCTTTATGTATGTCCCACAGGAGCTACTGATACAGAAAACAGTATTGTTGACGTGAATAAATGCATTGGCTGTGGCGTATGTGCCAATGCCTGCCCTTCAGGGGCAATTTCTATTGTGCCTGTGGAGTATCCTCCTCAGCAACCCAAGAAAAACAGCGTGGCAAATACACTAACCGAGCTTGCTGAAAGCAAAGCCATTCAAGAAAAGGCTGCCTTGCAAATTGCAGAGAATACAGATAATACCGTGCTTCGTCAGTTGGCGGAAGCTATTGCAAAAGCTAACCGCTTAATGAGCGAAGATTTGCTCCGTGAATCAGGCTTTATGCTGCCTCAAAGCGAAAACACACATACATTGTTGCAGTCCTTGCTGGACAACCCTCCTTTCGATGACTTTCCAAGTGAGGCTGTCCGTAAGTTGCTTGACAAAATACCGAACAATGAAAAAAAGACAAATAATATGGAGGATAAAGAAATGGAAAAATGGCGTTGTAACGTATGCGGATATATTCATGAGGGTCCGTTGCCAGAATATTTCAAGTGCCCACGCTGTAAGCAGCCCGCTTCTGTATTTGTAAAGGTTGAGGAAGAAATTGTCGCAGCAGAAAACCCATATGCAGGCACAAAAACAGAGAAAAACCTTGCTGAAGCCTTTGCAGGTGAAAGTCAGGCTCGTAATAAGTATACTTATTTTGCAAGTATTGCACAGCGTGAGGGTTACGATCAGCTTTCTGAGCTTTTCTTAAAAACTGCACGCAATGAGCAGGAGCACGCACGCATTTGGTTTGAGGAGCTTGGACATCTGGGCAAGACCGCACAGAATCTTCTTGCTGCTGCCGAGGGCGAAAACTATGAGTGGACAGATATGTACGACCGTATGGCAAAGGATGCCGATGCGGAAGGCTTCCACGATTTAGCAGAGCGTTTTCGCAAGGTTGGCGCAATTGAGAAAGCCCACGAGGAGCGTTACCGTGCTCTGCTTAAAAATGTGGAGATGCAGCAGGTATTTGAAAAGGGTGAGCAGACCATGTGGGAATGCCGTATCTGCGGACACTTGGTTATGGGTACAAAGGCACCTGAGGTTTGCCCTGTCTGCAAATATGCACAAAGCTATTTTGAAGTTAGAAAAGAGAACTATTAAAAGTTCTACTCAAAACAAAATTAAAGTGACAAAAGCCGTCTGAAATTTTCAGGCGGCTTTTACCGTCTTTACTTGAGGATTGACTGGACTATATTGGGTCTATAAAGTTCAAGAACTACAACACTGTTGGTGTAGTGACACCACGCATAATCTTTATTATTAGAACCTTCAAAATAGCTAAGGATTTAGCTTGTATTTTTGTCACCAACTCGCAAAAATATTAATCAAAACTATAGATTGGCAGCTTTTTAATTATTTCAAAAAGTTATTGACATATGCCACAAACGATGTATAATAAGAATAGATGGCATATGTCAGAAAATATAAGGAGGTGAATAACATGCCAAGAAGGGATGGAACCGGTCCGATGGGTGCTGGATCAATGACTGGAAGAGGTTTAGGACTTTGCACAGGTGCTAATGCAGTAAAGTATGGAGCTGGTCT
>CAZUEH010000033.1:0-7157 GCA_964619315.1 uncultured Oscillospiraceae bacterium
GCTATGACATCTAACCTGACCACTTGACTATCAAAAACCGCTCTTATGGACTTATTCCCTCGAAGCGATATTTTCATGATTTTACTCAATGGGTTTTACACCCATATGTGCTGAAAGCCCTGATATATAAGGGTTTTTTACGCTCTCACTCTTTCACCCTTGTTATCAATACAACCGTCTCAACGTGTGTCGGGTGATAAGTGGGAAGATGGTTCTTTTCCCATAGTAATTGTCGATTTTGGACCAGTTTTAAATACGAAAGTCAATTGATGGGGGTCCTTTTGACCTTTATCATCAATGCCACCTAGTAAAATCTTCTCGACAATAGATTCAAAGACATCAGCATCAAACTTCTTTAGGGGCTTGTTGGCATCAAAGTATTTTCTAAAGCTTTTTAGCCTTGTTTTCATTTCTTTTTCTTCACTGGCTGTTAAAGACAAATCATTGGTTTCCTTGATCAAACGTTCTTTATTTTTATTTAGTTCTATAAACTTGTTTTCATAATTTTCACGGTCAATAGCGCCATCAATATGAAGATCAATAAGCTTCTTGATTTTATCTTCCACTTGGCTAAGCTCTTTGTTTAGAGCTGAAAGTTCTTTCTTACTGGTACTTTCACTTAAAGTACTTTCAATGGCCTGAATAAACTCTTCTATGATTTCTCTGTTATGCTGGCACATTTCATTAAAGATTTTTACAAATGCTTCTTCAATAACAGCTTCATGAATACCTTTACTATCAGGACAATGCTTCTTACCATGTTTACTGGATTTGATACAGTGCCACACCACTTTTTTATTCTTGGTGCCTGAGTTCCATGCCCTTCTGCCTACTGTTGTTTCACAGAAACCACACTCAATTTTACTGCTAAAGGTATATTGTCTGCTATAACGTTTCAAACGCCCTTTTTCCATGTTGCAATTACGTTTATTTCTTATGGCTTGAGCTTTTTCAAAGGTTTCTTTACTAACAATGGGCTCATGATGATCTTTGATGTAATACTTTTCTTCTTCACCCATATTATCAAGGCGCTGCTTGGTAATTGGATCAACGGTAAAGGTCTTCCCTAGGAGTAAATCACCCATGTATTTTTCGTTCTTTAATATGCCCCTAATGGTACTATCAGGCCAATTGGTACTGCCTCTTTTGGTTTTGTAGCCTTTGTCCTTTAATTCCTTTCCAATGAGGCGAGCCCCTTTTCCTTGATTATAAGAATCAAATATAAACCGAACGACCTGAGCTTCTTCTTGATTGATGATAAGTTCTTTGGTTTCTTTGTCATAGTCATAGCCTAAACAACCTTGAAAACCGACTAATTCGCCACGTTTCATTTTCATCTTAAGACCCATTTTTACATTGGTTGAAATACTTTCACTTTCTTGTTGGGCTATTGACGTTAAAACAGTCATGGCCACTTCCCCTTGCATAGAGAAGGTATTGATATTCTCTTTTTCAAATAATACAGCTACATTATGCTATTTTTAATAGCCTGGTGTACTCCAGCACGTCTTTTGTATTTCTACCAAATCTTGAGATGCTCTTGGTAATGACTAAATCAAATTCACCGGCCATAGCATCCCGAATCATCTCTTGAAAGCCAAGACGTTTATCAATATTGGTGCCACTAATCCCAGCATCAGAATATATCTTCGCCAATTCCCAATTAGGGTTTTCTTTGATTTTCTGCTCATAATAAGCCACTTGAGAATCATAACTTGCCATCTGTTCAGCCGAATCGGTACTCACTCTGCAATAAGGGGCTACTCGTATTTTGGAGAGCTCTTTGCCTGACGCTCGGTCAAATTTATTCTTTTTAGGTTTTATAACTTCTACTTCTTTCAATTCATCACTTCCTTCACTGAACCTATAACAAGGTTACTTCTTATGTGTCCACTCATGTTCTTCTAAATACACATCAAAATCATCTTTTTCAGCTGTAGTTAATCGTTTTTGATTAAACTTCTCATATTCTTTTTCAGCAAGTTCCTTGGCTACTTCATGCGAAATAGAACCTGCACCAGTAAGAATGTCACGCTCATTAAATTTTAGAAAGGCATTAAGCTTTACTTCCCAATCCTTCATATGCATAGGATTACGTCTTTCTGCCTGATCTTCTGCATAATCGAGATACATGGTTACAATACGGTTAAGAGATTTTATCTCTTTTTCGGTCAAATAATTCTTGGCAACGGTAATATCCCCTTTGCGTACCTTGTCACCTTTCCAAGTGGTAAGTCCCATATTATCTTTTGAAGCATCAGCTCTTTGTTCAATAAGTTCTGCAGCTGTATGACCATGAATAGCAAAATGAAGCTTGTTTTGCACCGTTGCAAAGAACTTTTTAGCTTCTTCTGATTTTCCATCATAATCTATAGATAAGGCATAGATATCTGTGATTTTCTTATAAAATCTTTTTTCTGAGGCTCTAATATCACGAATACGTTCTAAAAGCTCATCAAAGTAATCATCACCAATATTACGCATACCCTTAAGACGTTCATCATCCATGGTAAAGCCTTTGACTAAGTACTCATTTAACCTCTCCGTTGCCCATCGTCTGAATTGTGTACCTCTGCTAGAACGTACACGGTAGCCAACGGCAATAATCATTTCAAGATTATAGTGACGTGAGTTTCTCTGAACCCTTCTATTTCCTTCAGTTTGAACTTGTAAGTAATTCTTACAAGTTGAATTTTCCTCTAATTCACCTTCTTCATAAATATTTTTTATGTGAAGTGTTATATTTTGAGGCGTTGTTTGATAAAGTTCAGCAATCGCCTTCTGTGTCATCCATACGGTTTCATTTTCAAGTCTTACATCTATTTTTGTTTTACCGTCTTTTGTCTGATAAATTAGCAAATCATTATTGTGTTCCAATGTAACCCTCCTTCTCTATATGTAGCTTATAATTCGTCAGACAATGTCTGACGTTTTTAAGTGAACTATCCGGTAATTCCGGATAGTTCATCTATGTTCCTAATAGTTATTTTAATTTTACCACAGTGGTTACAACTTAACCACATAAACCCCGTTTAATTTTGTATTTTCTTTCCAACTCAGCTTTGATCTTGATGAATTCTTTTTCTGAAATCATCTTTTCATCAAGCAGGCTGGAAAGCATGGCTAACTGTATTGTAAACTTCATTAAGTTTTCCATCTGACCCTCCTGTTTGATCTACTTTTCATATTATTTTATATTCTTAAGAGCCTCATGTAGCTCTTTTAGTTCTTTGGTGTATTTTGTCAGATTCACCAATTTAATTTTTCCTTGATGACATAACACCACCAAATGATTTAACTCACCCCCAAGCTTTGATAGTCTTGCATTTATTTCATGCAAATCATACTGGATTATTTCTTTGTTTAAAGCTTTATCTAGGATATAATCCGTTAATGATTTACATCTACTCTTAGCTGCTAACTTAATAATTTTTGTTCTATCTTTTTCAGTTACGCGTATATTGATTTGCTTATTTCGTTGTCTCATAATGTTCCTCCTGCAAATGTGTGTGGGCATGCCCACTATTAAACACTTTGGCTGTACAAAGTGGAAGCTTGCCCCTGTTAAAACAGGGTAAATAAATCCTCGGGCTTTTCCTTCTGTCCAGTAACTAACTGGACGCTATCGGATTTATTCTGGGATATTGAAGATAAAGGCATTATGACTTCGTCAGCAAATAGTGAACCGTGCTTTTGGACCACTTCTCACCGGTATACTCAGTCATTTTATCTGCAATTTCCTGATAGGATAATTGATTGTACTGATACATTTTAAGAAGTCTCATATGTTCACTAGTTGCTCTTGATGATCGTCCAAAATGATCTGGACGTGCCTTTAATTGGTCATTTTCATCAAGCAGTGATTTAATATTCTCCTCCAATATCCTCACCGCATCTTCAAGTTGTTTTATGGACTTTTCCTTGATTTGAAGCTTATGTTCAAGTAGTTGGATCTTTTCTCTAGCTTTTTGCAATTCTGCTTTTACTTCTTCTACGCCAAATAATTTGCCTAACATATCTTCACCAACCTTTCAAGGGTGCAAGCGTGCAAAGGTTATAAGCATTGCCCCCTTGCACTCTTGATTTTATAACTGCCATTTCCAACCGTCCTTTGTTTTGATGGATTTGACTTCAAGATTCTTTTTAGCTGTTTTCAGTGTTCTTTGAGATATCTGCTTCTCTTTTGCCCTTTCTACAACATAATCACTGGACTTTGCACCATCATCAAGCACTTCTTTAATCAGCTTTTCTGCTCGCTTTAGAACGCTTTCCGTTGAACTACCACCAAGCAATTCATCCAGATCAATGTCATATTCTCCTATCCACACAAAACCATTTTCTTCATCCAACTTAAAGGCAATTTTCTTACCTTCAGGTGCTAAGCTTGATTTGATCTGAGCCATGATTCGAATAGATGGGTCTGCTCTTACACGCCCTACTAAGAGAACACTTCTAGCGGCAGCTGTAATATCAATAGAACCCAGTCCGCGATAAAGTCCTTTGGTACCACCTGCCTTATTCATATGACCAATAATGACGATGGCACAGCCTGTTTTGTTTGCCACCTTTCCCAACCTACTAAAAAGAGGACGAACCGAATTTGCTCTGTGCATATCTGTACCTTCTCCTAAGAATGCCTGTAAGGGGTCAAGGATAAGGAGCTTTGCTTTTTCGGCAAGTATGGTTTCCTCAATTCGTTTGTCTGCGATGGTTAGTGGAACTTCACTATCGTTGATTAAAACTATCCTGTCAAGGTCTGCTCCTGCGGCTTCAAGTCGAGGGCGTATTGTGTCCTCTAAGCCGTCCTCTGCCGTTTGATAGATAATGGTTGCAGGTTCTTTTCCAGTGTCTTGTTGTGGCAACGGCAAACCTTGTGACAGCAGTGCCGATAGGGTTAATATCAGCATGGTTTTTCCGTCACCTGCGTCGCCTTGAATGAGCGAGATTTTGCCTTGTGGAATATATGGATACCACAGCCATTTTACTTCTTGAGGCTCAATTTCACTCATTCGGATTATTTTTTTGTTTTCCATTTCTTTCACCTCTTTTCGGGTTGTATTTGGGCAGAAAAATAGCACCCAATGTTTTTAACACCAAGTGCTATGTATTAATTTTCACTGGTTAGCATAATTTATTTAGTTTGTCAAGAAGAAAATATTGGATTTTTGTTGATTTTTAGTAGAGATTGATGTATAATTGTTTATAAAATAGAGGTAAAGCAGTGCTTTTTAACCTCTGAAATATGAGGAGGATTTTTATGATGAAGAAGAAATTCGGTAAAACGAGAATTCTGTCCTTTGTTTTATCACTTGCGCTACTGGTGGGGTTAATTCCTACAACTGCGTTTGCAGCGACAACAGAGGAACTTTGGGTCAATGGTGTTAATATCATGGTTGATGATGACAAGACTGTTAAATGTGGTGAGGGCACAGCTGTTTATGATGAAGCTACAGCTACACTTACTCTTACTAACGCAACAATTACTTCAGGGAATTTAAATTTCCCTGCTATTGATATTCCGAATACAATAAACCTGACCATTAATCTTGTAGGTGCAAATATTATCAACTATTCTGGGGCGAGTATTTATTCCGCTACGGATATAATATTCAGTGGAACGGGAAACTTAGATATTATGTCAGGGAATGGGCAAGGAATCTCCTCTTTGGGATCTGTTACAGTGGATGGCGCAACCTTAAATGTTTCATGCCAAAATGATGGAGCAATTGCTGCTGAGAATAATTTCACACTTAGAAATGGAGCAAATGTAACAGCTTACGGACTATATTATGGTATCCAAGTATGGAATGAAAATCTCTTAATAACAGGTCAAAGCAAGCTGGACGCCAAATCAACAGAAGCTAATTGCAACGCAGTTTATGTCGCACATGGTAATGCTACTATTGAGGATGATTCAAGCTTTATAGGCGAAAGCCGATATCCAGCTTTATTCAGTTTATTAGATATGATTATTGCAGACAGTATGGTAAATGCCGTTTCGACAGATGATAGTGCCATATTCTCAAAAGGAAATATTATTATAAACGGAAATTCAGATATTACTGCTAACGGATACTATTCTGCAATTAACACTGTTAATACACTTACTGTTAATAACGGCAGGATAAAAGCTACATCAACAAACGATATGGGAATTTGGGCAAGAGGTTCAATTGCTATTAATGGTGGTGAGGTATATTCCAAAGGCGGTGTTGGTGGCGAGGATAAGCTTGCCGCTATAGGTGTAAGATATCAAAAACAAGCAGATGACACCGATCCTGTTTCTAAAATTACAGTGAACAACAATTATGCTGAAATCAATGGTGGTAAAGTTTCTGTTTCTGATTGGGATAATAAGGATAGAAGTTGGACTTCTTTTATTGCGAAAGATGAAGACAAGCTATCACAAGGTAGATTGAATGCGTTAAACGAAATCACTATTAAAATTAAAAGTGCAAATTATACAGTGGTTGATGAAGCTATTGCAACAGCAAATGCATTAAACAAAGACAACTACAAGGATTTCTCTGCTGTAACAGCTGCTATCAACGCTGTTGTTCGTGATAAGGATATCACTGAACAAGAGACTGTTAATGCAATGGCTAAGGCAATTGAAGATGCAATTAAAGGTCTTGAATTAAAACCTATAACTCCACCTGTAAGCAAGCCTGAAATTATTGATGGTGCAAATCAAATTATTGAGCAAGGTAAAGAGGCATCATTTAAATCTAATGCTGATATTAAAGATTTCCAAAAGATTCTTTTGGACGGCAAGGAAATTTCTTCAAACAACTATACTCTTACAGAGGGTAGTACAATCGTTACTTTGAAAGATGAATTTGTGAAAACACTCAGCGTAGGAAAGCATACATTAAGTATTGTTTCAACAACAGGCTCTGCTGACACAGAATTCACTATAACAAAATCTACAATATCTAAACCTGATACTGATTCTCCTCAAACTGGAGATAACAGTAATATGGTATTGTGGATAGCCGTACTCTTTGTTTCAGCTGGTGGTATATTAACCTTAACACTGAAACGCAAAAAATCCGTACAATAAGCATATATCGTAACCTTAAGCACCTTTCCGACTACAATCGGAAGGGTGCTTTTGCTATTAAAAAAATGTCCGCAAAGCCCGACCGACATCCCCC
>CAZUEH010000034.1:0-6976 GCA_964619315.1 uncultured Oscillospiraceae bacterium
GCATAATCTTCTTGTACCTTTTTAGCTTGGGTAAATGTCTTTTGCCCGGTAAGTGCAGCAATAAACTTTCCTACTACAGTTAAGGCCTGAGAAAGATATCCTATTAATTTTGACAATATAGGAATAGCTACCGTAAGTATGGGAGCAAATGCTGTTATAAATGAGTTTTTTAACTGTGTAAGGCTTGACTTTAGCTGTGATGCTGTATCATTGAAACTTGAACTGTATTGTGCTAAGTTCTGGTATCCCTCTGTCAATGCTTTTCCTATTGCTGATATTGTCCTGAATACCAAAGAGTAAAGAACTGACATTTTAATCATTGACAATGTTCCACCAAACTTCTTACCACTTTTTGAAGCCTTATCCATGTCCTTACCTAATTTTTTAGTGGACTTGGATGCTTTCTTTTGTGCTGAATCGGTTCCTGATAATTCCTTTTTATATCTAACTAATTCAGCATTTAATTGTGTTAGTTCTCTGTAAGCATCATCATATTCTCTGTCTCCGAAATAAAGTCCTCGCTTTTCCATGCGGTACATTGCATCTTTTACACGGTCTATTTCATCACCGATTTTTCTTACTTTTCCAGATGCAGAATCGAAAGAACTTGTATTAAATGCATTGGTTATACTTTTACCCATTTTCCCCGCTGTATTACTAATTGAGTTCAATGCACCTTTTAGGGTGTTCATTCCTTTTTTGATACCATCAGAAGCTATCTTTGTATCTATTACTATTGAACCATCAACCTTACCTGCCACATTGTCACCAACTTTCTATCTATGGCTCTTGGCTCTGTGGCTCTTGGCTCTCCTTTAATAAATTAACAAAATAGTCTAATTCTTCATCATTACCTGTATCATCAATTCCCAAATCAATGATATCCTTAAACTCTATATAAAATTCCTGTTCGTACTTATCTAACTTTTTCCTCTTTGCAAGCTTTTGGCGAATGCCTAATATATTAGAGAACTGACTTTCCCCTATCTCCATGAAATATCCCACAAATGTCCACCAGTGCATGTATTCAACCGCCCTAGTTTCGAATCCTGCCACTTTATTCACTGCCGAAAATATCATTGTTTCGTCATGGTCGAAATCATAAACTTTTCTAGGTGTTTCTTTTGCTTCTCTAGTATCTCCACAATCTATAAACCATGATATCTGTTGCAATGCTTCTTCCATATGTTCAATTGGAATAGCTTTGTAATCTTCGTAAATAATCTCAAGTGCAACTTGCCACTTTTCATTTTTATTCAATTCATCATCGTTGAACGCTGTAACAACAAAGAGAATATCTCTATAATCTGACCTAATACTATAAAGCTGGCCGCCGACCTCTAACTCCTTGGGAAGTCTCCCTATTCTCATTTGTGATAGTATTTCGTATACTTAGATATACGCTTTTCAGATTCTTTATTATAGGCTTCAAACTCTTTTTCAATAATCGGCATAGCAGCGGTCAGAAATGCTTCAAATAAATACATTTTCTCTCTACCTTTTTTAACTAATGAAAGAGGGGACTGATTGCCAAATATAGTGTCGAATACATCTGAATTGAACATGTGATTTAGTTGCTCTTTCAAAACCTCATTAAATTCCGTAAGAAGTTTAGCTGCATTTTCCAGTTCGTTTTCTTCAACATCAGGAGTTCCGTCGGCCTTGATATCCATATCTGTATCTAGTGTTTTTTTCTTTTTTTCAATAGCTTTAAGACCTTCATCAAATCTTCTGATAATATCAGGGTCAGATGGATTAAACTTAATCACTCTATTTTCATCATTGTTTATTGCAAAACTTTTATAACCATCATCAAAATTAATACTTTGCATATTGTTCTCCTTTTTTTAAAAGGGCAAAGATTAACCTTGCCCTAAGTTCCTGTTAATCTTCGCCACCTGCTCCATCTGGTGTAAATGCCATAGTTGTAAGGTCTACAACACCTAATGTCTTAGCCCCTACATAATGCACTGTGTGAGATGATGCAACACCATCTAATCCAGAAGCGAAATCTCCTAACTCTACTACTCCCTTTTGGATCCATGCTCTAGCTTTACCTGTTTCATTCGTTTTATATGTTTTTACACATAAATACATGAGTTCAAGCTCATCAAGAGTAGCATCTGTTTCCTCTAGCTCGTCAATTTTCTGTGAATATTTGCCATCTCCTGATACTTTTAATGGTTCTACTCCCATTGATTTTGCATATCCAGTGATAGCATAATTGTTATTACCTAATACGTCTTGCGATTCTGTTGTTTCTGGATTCGCAGATACTGGCATATCTTCAATGCCCTTTCCAATAACTTCTAGATTGGTCTTGCTAGTTGTATCCGAACCATCTGTAATCCAGAAAACCATAAAGTCTTTTCTTTTGGCTTCTCCTGCTTTATAAGTAAATGCCATGCTTATTCCTCACTTTCTATCTTATAAATAAGATTTATATTGATTTGCCAATCTTCCGAACCATCATCATATTTTGCCACTCCAAAGGATGGGGATGTACGTGCAATTGACTTTATTAATCTGTTACCTGTTAATTCTGGATATGTGGATTCTTCTAAAAACTCACCTATCTTATCCAGAAATTCCTTGCTGTTAATTCTTTGGTTACTAGTGGTAGGCATTGCCCTATAAAGTATGAAAAATGGATACTGGCACTCTTTATTTCCACATATATCTTCATTAAGGACTACCGCCCCACTCATGGGATATATAGCCATACCGCCATCTTTATTAATACTTCCAAATATTACCTTGTCTACAGGAAGGTCAGGATAGGAATTTAACAACAATACTATGGCTGTGCTTATGTAGTTCTGTTCTGATATACTTAAGGTTTTTAGTTCCTTATCCACGCTTTCCACCTCCTGCTAATTTTTTTACACCACTAATCCATTCTTTTTTATTTGCTGCCTTTGAACCTTCGAACCAAAAAGGCTGTGCTTGTGGATTTGCTGATTTATCAAAATTCAATTCTCTGTCAGTTAGGATTTTCGTTTCTCCTGCCAAAGCCCATGGACTTCCAGTTGTAGGGGATACCATTAACATTCCATAGTATAAATACCTTGAACTTGGACCAGGAAATATTATTTCTCCACTTCCTGGCATGGATGCCTGAATAGTTCTGCTTAATAAATCGCCAGTTCTGAAAGGCATAAATCGAAGGGTATCTTCTAATGCCTGCGTGTCTAGATACTGTTGTGCTTTTTTATATTGTTCGCTGAACCTATCCAATTTGACCTTGCACTTTATGTTTCCTTTAATGACCGTGAAGTCTGCAAAATCATCTTTCATCACTTCCCACCTACTTCCCAATGAGGGATAAGCTTGAATGTATCCACAGTGGTAATTCGATAGATATTATCATGTTTTTTATTCATGTACTGAAAGAATCCTCCGACATATTCTTCATCGTTTACTACAGTGGTTGGAAATTCTCCTTTGACAAAAAAATCATCCTCTTTAAGCGTGAATGACGTTTGCATTTCAACATCTTTTAACCATGCCTTAGGCTCACTGTATGCCTTTTCTAGGCTATTATCATTGCGAATGTGGAGGTTTGCCTTATCTGCTGTTGTAAGCCCTGTATTTTTGATATTAGAGCCTTGTGTGACTTGTAATTCCACGTTATGAAGTACGGTAGGATACCACTTAACATTTTCTAAGTTATCCTCATATTTATTGAATATGGTTACTGTATCCTGGAACATGGAATCACTTCCTTTCAAAATTACTGTTTAGCTTATTACTTGCCAATCCTCTGCAAGAACATCATTAATACTAGGCACCCACATAGCATGAGAACCATTTGCCATTTTGATTTGTAAATATGGTTCACATTTGAATAAATCACCTTCATTCAATCCCCATGCTTTTGCAGTTTGTAAATTACAAGGAATACCATCTGGATAACCTTTTTGATAAACTACAAACATGCCTTTACCATTCCAATTAAGACGGAATATTTTCTTTCCATCTTTTGCGTTTTCTATCGCTTGACCAAAATTCATTTATTGCTCCCTTCTTTAAAAAAAGAACCAGCTAATAAAGTCATACGACAATACTAACTGGCTCTTGGCTCTTGGCTCTTGGCTCTACAACTATATTCATTTCTTTTTTACAGGCTTTGCACCTGAATGTGAGATTGCTAATCTCTGTGTATTCATCTATGGGAAATTGCTTTTTATCGCAATATGGACAGTGTACCCAGTTGGTTTTTATTATAGCTTTACAATCCTGCATACAACAACCCCGTTCCTGATAGATATTCAACTGCTATATTGTAAATTGCTTTATCTTGCTCGGTCTTGTCCTTTGCAATCGTGTTAATTGCACTCTCTCCAATTCCATAAGATATAGATTCAGCACCAGCAGAAATTGACTTTACTTGCTTACCCTGACCAGTAGCAATGTCAACACCAGACGAGCTTTCAATATTATCTATGCGATAAAGCAATTCAGCCATGGCACAAACAGTTTTCTGTACCTTTGTAGAGAGTTTTTCGCCCTCTGGTAATTCTCCACCAAGTCTATCAAAAGTGACTAGATTAAGCTTATCTGATGCTCTATCTTCCCACCTAGGAAAGTCAGATTCAGGTATGACATTCCCAAAGTATTTAGTTGTGTAAAATAAATAATCTGTGTATGCCATACCTGCCATCCTTTCTTAGCCTTTAATCTTTGCTAGCATCTTATCGTCAAGTTCCTTGATTCCATAGATGATATCAAATGATACTTTATCGGTTTTTGTTGAGCTATCATAATCATATACAACTCTGACTGCTAACCCATTTCCACTCATTACAGCAGATTTGGAAGCACCCATAGGTAATTGCAACTGTCTTGTAACAAGTGCAATACCGTTTCTGTGGAATGCTAAGGAGTTAGGTTCCTTTACCAACATTGCATCAACAGCAGCTAAGTCTTTGTGAATAGGTTGGTCAATTCCGATTTCTTCAATTGCGCCCGAAACTGCTGTTTTATCTTCTGTAAATCTATACATATATCCATCAACCACAAAAGTGTCACCAGTTTTAATTGTTCCTGTTGTTGCTGTTACACTGGATAAAGCTACTTTAGTAGCTCCTCCGGTTGCAGTTACCTTGTAAGCAGTAGCTGTTCCAGAAGTAGATGCCAATGTGTCAAGCGCATTCTGTGCCATGAATGTATCAAAAGAATACACTCTTCCTAGTTCTGCATCTCTTAACGCTTGGCTGGAACCAGCATAAGACACTTTAGACATATTATCTGTAATCGCATAACGATACTTATGTGTAGGGTGTAGCGCTAATCTTCTGTTAGCAATTGGTGCTTTGTTTAGATCAAATGCTTTTCCTAAATCTGCAATATCAGCAAGATTCGTAGGTGTTGCCGTTCCTGATACAGTGGTTCCTGCTTTTTCTGTACCAACAGTTAACAAGTCAATATCAACCGCCTGTGCAATTGCTTGCATTGCAGGAGTAATTACCTGTTCAGAAAAATCCCTAATATCTAATGTCATTTGTTTAGAGGTAACAGCAACGCTGACATCCCTAAATCTATCCATTTTTACATCTACAGAACCCTCTGTAATATCTTGAGTTACGGTCTGTCCAGTGAAGTTGATAGCGTTGAATTTAGCTGGTTTTCGAACTGTAATAGTATCTCCCACGTTTACAAATTCGTTTGAATAATCTCTATGAACTAACCCAGCCATTGTTAAGTTGCTTTCTAATACCATTAACGCTTCTCTTGCAATGATATCAGGAGTTAAAATTGTATTTGGCATTGTTTAATCATCCTTCCTCTTGTTGTTGTCTCCACTTTTTATAAGTGGCGAAATCCATCTTTGCTGGATCTCCTGTTATTGGTTCTGAACTACCAGTTCCATTATTTAACTTTGTAGTAAACTTGGCAGCGTTCTGTTTCGCCTTATCTTCATCCTCGTCAACAAAAGCAGTAGCGTCTTTTTCCTTAATGCCTGCTATAAGGTCATTTAAACCTAAGATTTTACCATCTTTGACTTTAAGTCCTGCTTCTTTGATTTCTTGAACGATTGCTTTTTTTGCAAGTTCAGAGGTAAATTTAAAACTTTCAATTTCAGTTTTGAGAGTATCCTCGAATTCTCTTTCTACAATCTTAGCATTGTAGTCCTTTTCTGCATCTTCGGCTTTCTTCTTCCAAGTTGCAATTTCATCCTGAACCTTATCCGGTTCGATACCCTCAAAAGTCTTTAGGGTTTCCTCTGCTGATTCAGCACGTTCCTTGTAACCATCAAGCTCTGTTTGTAGCTTACCAGTAGCTTTTGTATGCTCTGCTACAGTCTTGTAGTTCTCAGCTACCTTTTTGTTAAACTCTGTTACTTTGTCCTCTGGTATTTCTAAGCCAAAGTCCTTTAAGATTTCTACAATATTCTGCATTTCCATATCCTCCTAAACGTTATTATTAAACTGCCCGTCAGCAGTAATTGGATTGAGATACTTAAACCAGTATCCGGTAATACTACTGTACGGAATCGAACCGCATTCTCAACCTTCCATTAAGGACAGTAGCACCTTGAAACTTATTAAAGGAGGTACAAATATAAGATGTACTAATATAAGTATAGCAAACTGGCATGAATACTCAATCTTTTTCCAAAATTATTCTGCTCTTTTTGCTCCTTGGACTGCTTTCATAGCTTGCGAACGGTTCCAGTTGGCTATTTGTAGTCTTTCATTTACGGTTCTAAGATTGTTGTCCTTGCAAAAATCTTTATATACCTGATTCTGTTTTCTAAGTTTAAGAGCCATTTTGTCATATTCCATTTGCAACTCAAACTTGGTTACTTCATCCCCAGTTGATTCCTTGGCACTGTCTAACCCTTGTAGGTTTCTCTTAGTAGCTCTAATGTTTCTTTCTAACCGTCTTTGCTTCTGTGTGAGCTTATACATTTCCTCGTTCTTCTCATTATCAAATGCTGAATATGGATTGTGTGATACGCCCTCAATATATG
>CAZUEH010000035.1:0-6933 GCA_964619315.1 uncultured Oscillospiraceae bacterium
TTTTATCGTTGTTCTTCACAGTAGTATTTGACTGTCTGTTATTCATGTTTTCCTCCTTTCCGACAGTCTTCAAGCGGTACTTTATGTTCCCGTACTACTGTGAAGAAGTCAAGTTAATTAGGGCTAAGAAGCCTTTGTTTCAAAGCTTTGACAGTCATTCAGTATCATACGTTTCAGCTTGTCGTAAGCTGTTTCTTTGGCTGTCTTACTGACTGCTGTCTCTATAATGTACAGTGTGTCTCCGATATATTTTTTAGTGATAATTATTGTTTTTTCATCCATGATGTTTCTCCTTTCGATATGGCGTAACGAATCGTTACTCCCATGTCTGTAGCGAGACCAGTAGGGGCGGTCTATATCTCTACCGCTTTTAACTCGGACAACGGCCAGGGGTAACGCGTGTAAAAATCAGAAATCAAAGGGGGTATTAAAGAATAAATCCTTATAAATTAGCTTGATCTGAAATAAATACAGTTCATAAACAATTGAAAAAGTACTATTTTCAGCGAATAGACACAGCAGAATAATCCACTGTGCCTTATCTCGCAAGTTTATCCTACTAGTTCGGTGTTCATCTGGATTACCTTAACTGCATCTAAGCGAATAAGTTTACCATCGATAAACTCGAAAGCAAGATAGCCTGTATGTCCTCTTAAGGCGAACAATTCTTTGAGTATTCTTACACTGATAGGACTTCTCTTAACAATCCAATAGTAAGTAAAATCGCCAAAGGCTATCGGTTTTGCGCCTGCGATGGCATTGGGCATATGTTCGCAAATTATCACCTTCTTACCAAGTACCGTATGGTCACGATCACACCACAGATAGTTGCCATCAGCGTCTTTTATCTTACGAATTGCGAGGGCAGTTTCATCGTTCATTAGCCACACCGCATTGCTGCGATATTGTGGCTTAACAGAGAAATATAGCTTTACGATATCGTCATAAGATACTTCGCTTGTAGCTACTGCAACATCAGCGCCTTTCGTATCATGTAGAATCCCTATCGGTTCATTAGTCCCGGTACCGACAACAAAGGATTTATCTTCCGCTAAGGCAAAACTTTTAGCTAGACGCTGTACCAGATAATTCTCTAAATCAAAAGCAGCATCTGCAATAAATTCATTTGAGAGTCTTAGAAGCGTAGCTAGTTTTTTGCTGTTTAATGAAACTTTAGCAAAATCATTCGCGACTTCTTTTATATCGATGCCACCGAATTCAGGTATAAATTCAGCAAGATCGTCTGCGTCAGTTAAGAATAACTGTGAGGGTGAATCATAGCTTGTAAACACAGAGCCAACGCTCCTAAAAATACTTTGTTTAACAATTGCTTTCTCGTATTTATCAGCGAAACAACTTGGGATAAAGTAAGCTCCAGTATCAATAGAACGACCTTGTGTTATCTTCTCTTTCGCTGTTTGTGATCCTCGCATTAAGTTCCAAAAATGATGTGTATAATCCGATTGGTTTGTCAAAGTCTTCATGTCATTGTATTTCATTCATTTTCCTCCTATCTTTTGTTACAAATCGGGCACTCATAAAGTCCCAAATCGTTATAGTTGTTGCATCGAGTGACTTTCTTCAATGTCCCGCAACTACATTTGGGGCATTTAATGTCATAAATCAGTGCCATTTCTATGCTATGTGGTTCTCTCGCATATAGGCGATAGTATCGCCATGGGATACCTTTTTTGTCCTTATGAAGCTCATCACGAAGATGTAAGTGGCACATTCTTGTTGCATATTCATCTGAATACGATGAGCTATGCGGTTTTAATAATGTTCCTGATTTGTTCAATGGGGCTAGTGGATAATTTCTCATAATCAATTCCTCCTGTTTGTGTTAATGTGTGATAAAAATCCAATCACTTATTTTTTGTCTTTCATGTTGTAGCAGTGGTAGCAGTGTTGGTAGCAGATGTTTAGGTACTGCTACTAGGTGAAAACAAGGTGTAGCAAGGGTTTTGAGCATCTTGGTAGCAGAAGTAGCAGTCAATCTGCTTTCATTCCCACACTCTTAATAATCTTTATTTTCCTATTACTCTGTACTAAGTTTTTCAAAATTTAGCTAAGAAGTTTTAAGTACTGCTACCACTGCTACCGTTAGCCTTTAAAGCCTAAAGCTGTGGGCATTTTAGATGGTAGCAGTTGTGGCTTTTACTGCTACTAGGTTTGCTACCACTGCTACTACGACTGTAAGAATTCAGATTCGTCATAGCCATATTCCTTTGCGAATTGTTCTTTTGCTTCTTGTGTGAGTGAATACTCTTTAAAGTAGGTGTTACCATTTTGGCGGGTCGTAATGTCAGAATAGTCTGCTCCTAGATGTGCTGCGATCGTCTCTCGAAATTCTTTAGCAGTTTTAGCAAAGCCGTTATTGTTTTCTCCACACCATGCCTTGTAAACCTTGTAAATTCGGCCTGTGGTACAGTGCTTGTTGATTTTGCCGTTTGGCCATGCACTTAAACATTCATCAAAGAAAGAAATCACCGTGTTGTTCTCCGACATATATTTTTCTCTGGCGAGGTTTATGCTATCTGGTTCTGAGAATCGGTAACCATTAGCCAGCACTTTTTGAAGTGCCTTGATTGCTTTGTAGACAATGCCTTCTCGCTCGGCATACATTTTGTCAAGGAGCGTTTTGTCTTGTTTCTCTGTTGGTATGACGTTAGGGCAATACACCACCATAATACGGTCATAAACCCATTTACCATCATCGCCTCCAAACTTGGGCAGTCTGTTCATACAAAACCAGAGTAGACCGTTGTAAGTAAACTCAAAAGCCTGTTGTCCTTTAAACTCGGCATATAAACTATCGCCGCCTGTAATCTTCTTGAAGGTTTTTAGTTCATCTACCGAGAGGAAACTCATATCGGAACTGCCAGCGAGCCGTGTTCCATATATCGCTCCAGTACCAAATCTGGCTTCAATCTCTTTAAGGTCAATGCCGATGTAGTTACCTTTACCTAGCAATCGCTCTACAAGGCTTTTTAATTGAGATTTTCCAGTATCTCCGTCACCGACTAGAAAGAGTGCTCTTTTCATTCGCCAACCTTTAACGTTGGAAATACAGACACCGATAAACTCCAGTAGTAATTGTTCGATAGCCTTATCACCATTGGTAAGCGTGTGCATATATTTATCAAATATTGGTGTGGGTATTTCGTTGTCTGTCCAATTACAAGGAATTTGAATAGTAGAGAGCGTATCTGGTGAGTGTGGAGTTAATAAGGTTTCTGCTGTAGTAATTTGAAGTAGACCATTGCTGAAGTTGATTAAATCCTCATCAGCGTTTAAATCCTCTTGGCTAACATAGTTTAAGTCGGTTGTGAGATGTTGTAAGGTTTCGCTGACCATGCCCATTTTGATGAGTTCCTCGTCATAGTCCGCGATGTACTGCTTGATAATGCCCATCAACATATTGTCCGCATAGAGCCTATAACAGCCATCTTCATAAACATATTTCATGAGGCCTTGTTTACCATTGTCCCTGACAAGGACATAGTAGAGATGTTCTCGCACATACTTGGCAAGAAGCGGGACGCTAACATACGGCTCATACGTCCTCTTGTTAAATTTAATAAAACACGGATGTGTCATCTTGGATTTATGGTAGATACCCTGACAAGCTTCAATACCAACTGCGATAGTGGCTTCTCTATAATCCTCACGCTCCCATTTTTCACGATAGAGAGCAGAGCTTCGAAAGATTTCATCGATCTCCCCAAAATTGGGCCCAGTACGAAAGGCGATTAAGGCGCATAGTGCTGCATCTGCTTCTGACTGTGAGCCATACCCAGAGATATCGCCTTCGTCATATAGCTTTTTGAATTTTTCACCATTCTTTTGTTTACGGAGATTACAAACAATGTCGAAGCTTGAACGCTCACCATCACGTTTTTCACTGTATTTTATTTTCTTAGCCTTCCGCATATTTTTATTAAGCGTGGTAAGTAGTGCAGCAGTACATTCTCGAAGAGGCTTATCCTCGATGATGTTACCTGTAAAAGCTGCAAAGCGGTTTGTGATACCGCCGGCATATAGCTCAAGGCCGATTTTTCTATTATTCTGATAGAACTGGTTATCTAACTTGATACGCTTTTCTTCATCATAGAAGATGGGCAACTTGCTAAAATCACATTTACCATAAATATGAATTCCTGTGCCACTGACGGAGTATTCGGTGTAGGAATCGAATCGGGCAAGCAGCGTCTGTACCAACGGGTCTGATAGTCCTCTGTCATCGATATCCAAGAAGAAATAGTTCTCTGGAATTTTGAATCCAATACCAGTGGCATAAGATTTTTCTTTTGCTGCGAGTGCATCTTTATAAGTTCCCCAAGTATGGCTCCATTTCCTATTTGTACCGCTGGAACCTCCGCTGATTGCAAAGGGCACTTTTGTCGGATTGCCGTTTTTATCCTTTCCCCATCGCCACAGCATCCATATCTTCATGTCCATTAATTCCTGCATTGCGTTTGCCATCTCGTCCACCTCCTCTCCGTAAAATTTGCGTTTGCATTATTGGTGTGTTGAGTTTTTAAGTAGCCATTTCCTATATGAATCAACCGGAATTAAAATCCTTGTACCAATTCGTATGGTTGGGAATCCTGGTGATTTTGCTAGTTCATATGCTTTAGGCAGGCTGATACCCATCTGAGCTGATAGCTCCTGGACACTCATGGTCGTTTTCTCCATTTATTCGTTCCTCCTTGTCATTAAGTTTTTTGCTTTTACATCCACCATGCACTACCGTTCCTAAGCAAGCCCCTTGTGTGAGGTCTGATTGTATTCAATTGCATCATTACGCTCCGGTTTTTCACCATCGTGGCGATATCGACGCAAAGTATCTCTTGGGGGTGGACTATTCACTTGTCAAAGATCAAAATTCAAAGCGTTTTACAATTTACTCTTGTTTTCAATGTCATTGTATAATAAGATGTAATCGAAGGATATTTCTCAACGCTTACATAAACGATTACAATTCAAAGGATGATTGCGATGAAAAAACTACCAGTAGAAAATCTTAGTTTCGTAGAAATAGGCGGCGTCGGTGAAATGATATACAAGGCTGTGCGATTCCCCGAGTATATTTTAGATGTTGATGATGATGGCGAAATTATCAAGCCTCTTTTTACAGGTTTTCATGCACCACAAAGTGGTACTGATCATGCCTTGACTGGTCAAGAATTATTAGTCAGTTTATGTAATCTCTATGGCAAATTAAATAACCCAGACAGCACTGAATCGATATCAGATGCCATCTGGGTTTGGTGTCGAAACAATATTCATCCTTATGATATCGATACGCTTTGTGAGTTATTAGAAAGCGAGAAAGTAGCACACATCACCTACATGGATTTAATAGAGACAGATGCTACCTTTAGCGTAAAGCGATTCATAGAGGATTTGTGTGATTTAGGTCGAGTCTTTGAGTTGTATTTTTCCTTGAATAGGATTAAAAACTTTGGTGAAATTGACTACGGACGAAATCTTTATTATGAGGGTAAGCTTTGTGACAGCCTTGCTTTTCTTGAACGATACAGACAATTAGAGGATGATGAATATAAAGCTCAGCTTTTAGAGAATTACAACGACCACATATTTCAGATAATAGATATGTTCCCTGATTTTAGAATGAGACTTAAACTAGATAGGAATACAGGCAAAGTGATGTTTGGTGCAGATGTGCAATCTGTTTTTGATATTTGTTGGTATACCTTCTCCAGATTAGTTGCTGATGTTGCACCACCGATTGATGATGATCCAGACTATCTGTACTCACAAGGCTCGATACTATCATGCCTTGCTTGCGGAAAATATTTTGTACGCCATTCAAGCCGTCAATTGTATTGCAGTAGTTGGGATTGCCAAGCGGAGCGTAATCGCAGGAATAGACGAGCGAGCTATGCTCGGAAGAAGGCCGCTGAAGCAGAAAACAAAAAATAAACCTCGCTGCCATCCCCCAATTTTGGGTACAGTAACGAGGTCTGTTTGATTGTGACTACTTATTCGAGATTTTCCTTGATAAAAGCAATATCCTCATCGGACAGCACTGTAATTACTTTCAAGTGGCTGAAATGCTCCTGCAATTGCTTTTCTAATTCTTCTTTACCGTTATATGGGCCACGGATTTAAATAAGGTTATTATCTGCATCCTTGCAGTAGGCTGTGAAGATGGTCTTATCCAATTGTTCGCAGAACTCTTCATAACCTAAATACCCAGTGGCTTTCATAGCTTTGCTTGCCTTCTGCAATTCTTCCTGTGTCCAATCTCTACTCGTAGCGGCACCTCCTTCATTACATATATTGCTCTGAAAAAGGATAATAGCGAGTCATTTTCCACATTTTCATTGCTCCATTTAGTATTATAAGGGTAATATGCTCGAGTACCGTTTTGGTAGGCAGGTTGGTTGTGAAGATGGTCTTGTTCATATGTGTTCACAGAACTCATAATTCCCTAAATGTCCGTATGCTTTCATAACCTTGCTTGCAATCTAAAACTCTTCCTGTGTCTAGTCTCTAGTCATGCGAATCCTCATTCATTACATATATTGTCCTAAGTTACTCTGAATTACTCTGAAGGTAAGCAAACATAATAGTATCTTTCGAATATATCTCAAGATTAGGGGAATTATTCTTGTAAAGTCACATAATGTCTGTTAGAATATAATTGTTTAAATAGGAGGTGCGTTATGGCCGTATCATATGCCAAACTGTGGAAACTGCTTATTGATAAAAAAATGAGCAAGGCTGATTTAAGGAAGGTAACAGGAATTTCCTCAAATACCTTTACCAAAATGAACAAGGGCGAAGATGTTGCGATGTCCGTCCTTGATAAAATATGCAAACAACTGGAGTGCGATTATGGAGATATCATAACTCATATTCCGAATGTTGACGATGGAGGTAATAAAGATGAATAAATCGCAC
>CAZUEH010000036.1:0-6027 GCA_964619315.1 uncultured Oscillospiraceae bacterium
TTCAATGCCATCAAAAGTCTTAAGCGTACCCTCTGCTGATTCAGCACGTTTCTTGTAACCGTCAAGTTCTGTCTGTAGCTTGCCAGTAGCTTTTGTATGCTCTGCTACAGTCTTGTAGTTTTCAGCTACCTTTTTGTTGAAATCTGCTTCTTTGTCCTTTGGAATTTCTAAACCAAAGTCCTTTAAAATTTCTAAAATATTCTGCATTTCCATATCCTCCTAAACGTTATTATTTAACTGCCCGTCAGCAGTAGTGGATTTAGCACAATAAACCTTGTGCGTGGTAATACTACCGTACGGAATCGAACCGCATTCCCAACCTTCCATTAAGGACAGTAGCACCTTGAAACTTATTAAAGGAGGTACAAATATAAGATGTACTAATATAAGTATAGCAAACTGGCATGAATACTCAATCTTTTTCCAAAATTATTCTGCTCTTTTTGCTCCTTGGACTGCTTTCATAGCTTGCGAACGGTTCCAGTTGGCTATTTGTAGTCTTTCATTTACGGTTCTAAGGTCATTATCTTTGCAGAAATCTTTATATGCCTGGTTTTGTTTCCTAAGTTTTAAAGCCATCTTGTCATATTCCATTTGTAACTCAAACTTGGTAACTTCATCCCCAGTAGATTCTTTGGCACTATCTAACCCTTGTAGATTTCTCTTAGTAGCTCTAATATTTCTTTCTAACCGTCTTTGCTTCTGTGTCAGCTTATACATTTCTTCGTTCTTCTCATTATCAAATTCTGAATATGGATTGTGTGATACGCCCTCAATATATGGACTAAAATGATGCCTGCAATTAATACCGCATAACCCTAATATTTTTCCATACCCTGTATGCTCGTAGAAAGATGGATATTTATCTGACTTTCCTGAAAGACTGTATATTTTCCCTTGCCACTCAAAATGATTGTTGATACCCTCTCCAACACGTGCCCCCATGTGAGCTGATACCAATACTGTATCAATTCCCATTTCTTCCATGCGTGCTAATTGCATTCTTGCGGTGGCTTGGCTTACTCCTGTTCGGATTGCCCTTGTTACTGCTGTCTCAATTGTATCTCTATGGCCAGACGGATAATCTATGTATATTCCGCTTTTGGATATTTCTGCAACTGCTTCTTTAATCGCTTGGTTATATCCAACCATTCCGGAATTAACTTTAAAATATGTATTATCTAACGTCTGTATTAGCTGTTTCTGGCTAGATTCTGCCAATGTCCTAGTGAAGTTACTTAATTCCCCTAATGTACCCTCGTACGCTGTCTGCATGAGTTCTAGGAGCCTTGGGGATTGCAATAGTGATGGAGGGTTTAACCCTGCTTTACGATAAATGGCATCATCATATTCAATGGCTTTTATTCCTGCTTCTTCAAAGACTTCTTTAACTTCTTTTTCAGCCTTTTTCGTAATAAGTGCAATTTCCTTTATAATTTCCTCGTAATGTTTCCCACTCTCTAACATTACTTTCATTCGCCATTCGACTGTGCCTGACACTTGGAAATCTGACTTTATTAGCCTTTGTATAATATCTTTTACAGCCCAATCGTTTATTCCATCATAAATCTTAGCTGCCGATTCTGCTATTTCTTGCAAATAATTAGGGTCTAGCATATTACATCACCTATTCTTCCAAATCGTCATACAAGGTAGGTTGTTTATTTTCCTCTGCAATCATTTTTAAGAGTTCGTCTACTTCATCCTCGCTGTATCCCTCATACTCCATGTAATACTTTTTCCATGGGAATTTGCCAGCCATTGCAAGGTTGTAATATCTTTGCCTGTCCTCTGCGAACGACACAGTTATATCTTTAAAATAATATGATATTTCGTATGTTCCAAATGAAGCCAGTCCATATAGGTCTGCATATTTATCTAGTGCATATATCAGATGTTCTATTGCCGATTTAAGAGACGTTCTCACATCTGCTATAGTTTCAATCGTTCGTTTGTCCTCTGCTTCTACCTGCGTGGCTGTTTTAAGTCCTCTAGCCTTATCAAAAGAGAAATAACCATTACTGAATCCACACTTGTAGCCAATAAAAGAGAGTAGATTATTGATTCCAGTAAGTCTTGTATCTGTATTAAGTTGAGGATTGATTTCTTTGTAAAATTCATCTGCTCCACTACCGAACACATTATGAACATAGTGGGGTAGTTCGATATCAGATTGCCTTGTTTTTAGATTAGTACCTGTTGCATTCATTAACCTATCATCTAACAATAAGATTTTTTCTGAATCCTCAATCTCCCTACTGTTTAGCGAAAATGCAATATCCAAATCTTTTAATTCTTCGACTGCATCTGAATAAATCGACACACCCAAAGGACTATCTATATCCACGCCATTAGCCATAGGCATTTTCAGGTAAGCGAATAAAGTTTTTTCCAATCCATCAATAAATACATCTGGTTCTAATACACTCCACTCTGGAACATCTAATAAATTTATAGGCTTACCTAGTTCGTTTTCATCCTCACTTACATATGCCCTGTTGGATATTGCATATAATCGCTGTTCTTCACTCTCAATAAATCTGTGGTATTCCATTCTGGTGTAATGTTTATCCCCTTTTTGCAGAAAATCAAAGAAGATACCTGCATTGATATTGTCATTTCCATCTGTCTCTGTAGGAATGAAGTTCCCCGCTAGTACATAGTCAATTCCTTTTCCACTTGGTTTAAGGAATATACCACCATAGGCACACGCATATTCTAGGTATGTTCTAATCTTGTCTTTAAATTTATTGATTTCCCCTTGCAGATATGTAGCTCTTGCTGAACCATCAACAGTTATTTCTAACTCCAATGTCGCAAGTCTAGCCGTTTCAGAAGCTATTACCTTACCAAATCCAATAGTCTTAATCTTTTCATCTACCCATGGGGGATTTTTTAAGTATATCTGCTCCCACAATTTAACTTCTTGCTCCATCTTAGTTGAAAGTAATACGTCCACATTGAAAGTCTCTTGTGCTTCTTTTTTAAACAATCTATTCCACACTCCTTTTATCCAGTTAAGCAATCCCATTCTACCAGCTCCTTAACAGTTATTTCTGCATCTGTGTATCGATACCCTTTTGAAAAATACCTTGTAATCTTCCACTCTTAGCCTTTTTAATAGCTTATACCTTTTTTTCGGCTCTTGATTTACTAATATCTTATTTATTCTCTCCCACGCATCAATGATTAGTTTTTTTAGTTTATCCCACATTTCTCTGATGGGTTCAAATAATTTTATAATAGCATCTTGTATTCCCTTGATTTGTTCATCTGTTAATAGTTCTGTCATGCTCTATTCCCCCTTCGCATAAATACAGGTGTTAATGAGTATCTAAGTGCGTCTATCCAGTGGTTATCTTTATCAGGGTATCCGCTCATTACTTCGCCGTTTTTGTCAACTTCATGTTCGTAATTTATTATTTCCTTATAGGCTTTAGGTGTCCTTACTGGGTCAATAACTATTGTCCTGCCCTGTAGCCACTTCATGCCGTATTCAACACTACCAGGCCCTTTTTGTACTGCTCTAGCTGGCAACCCTGCATCTCTGTAATCATTTATTGATTTGGGTTCTTCCGAATCACACATAATTTCATAATCATCATATCCCTTTTTCTTTATTTCTTCGGCAGCTGTTGCGTTCCTTATCTTGCAACCACCATATTCATCCATGATAAAGATTTTCTCTTGTGCGTGATTGTAATAGTTTCTAATAAATGCCATAGGGTCTGGGTACCATCCCCAGTCTTGACCTTGATATATCCTATCCATCTGCCTGATTTCTTCATCAGTAATGGTTCGAATTTCCAGAAATTCAAATATATTCGTACCTGTGCCTACTGGTTCTCCTAAATATTCGTGCCTGTATGCTTTCTCGTTTACTTCTTTTAAGTGTTCAGCATCATTTATGAATTGTTCCCCTAGCCATTCCTCTGGTACACTCCTATAGTCACTTTTATGTCTTAGTGCATCCTCTCTCGGTTTTTGGACATATTTGTTCGCCCAGTTGGCTTTACTTATAGGCGGGTTGAAAGACTTAAATACAATAAACTTTGCTCCACCACGTAATACAGATTGCTGAACGGTTCTTATTTCTTCTTCCCCTGCGAACTCGTCCAGTTCCTCAAACCACAGGTACTTAAAATATCCCTTACTAATCTTTATTGATTTAGATTTCTTTGCCTTATCTAAACCTTTGAACATTATCCTTTGTCCAGTAGGTTTATATGTACACCTTAATGGGCTTGTGGTGCATTTCCATAGGTGGGATACTTCTAGGGCATCTATATCCCATATTATCTGTTCAAACACACTATCTCTAAGGGTATCCCCTACTTTTCTATACACAATAGCATTTGCATCTAGATCTTCCATAATTCCCAGTACAATTTCCACGCTTATAAAAGAAGATTTTGTTGAACCTCTACCACCAAATAAATCATAATAGGTGTGATTTCCATCCACAATATCCCAATGCACATCATAAAAAGGTGATGCTATTACATCAGTCAGATTTACTACTTCTTGGTATGTCGACAATTATCTTCACACTGCCTTCCCCTTTATCGGTATCTATATCTATCTTTCTCTTGGCCAATTCTATTGCTGCCCTAGTACGTTCTTGTAGTGGAGCATCTAATCCGAATTGGTCTTTTTCATCTCCACGCATAACAGCAGTAAAATATTCCATAATTTCCTTAGCTGATGCAATGCGCTTTGAATCGATTTCTTTCTGTCTTTCCTCTATGTATGCTTTAATATACGGTTTGGACAAGTTTTCACTTCCTATTTGTCTTGCGCTCTTCGCATTGTATCCTGCCTTTTTTGCTGATTCCGTAGCATTGGCTGTTTCAAGGTAATAATCTACAAAAGCTTTCTGTTTAGGTGTCAAATCCATGTTATCCACCTACCTTTTTATATTCTTCCGCCAAAAACATAACTACTTCCACAGGTGATGATGTACTTAGTTTTTGCTTATCTATTACCTTGCCTTTTTTAATATCCCATTCCGGCATACAGATAGAGTATACAGTTATAATTCTTTCCAGCTTAGTAGAATACTGTTGGAACTGATGTATTTTTACTAACTTTCCCTTTGTCAATAATGCTTGCTGTAATTTATTTATTTTAACTTTTAAATTCATCTAACCACCTGCCTTATAGGTTTATTCATAGTTATCCTTACTATTAATTATATCAAGTGGGCATAAATACTCAATCTTTTATTAGTGCGGCTTATTAGTCTAGATATTTGTAAGCACAAAAAAACTATCGCTAATTTAAAACGATAGTTTTTACTCCTTATATTATTCTTCTTTTATGTAGCCGATTATATCCCCCGGTTGCATATCCAATAATTCGCAGATTTTATTCAGTGGCTTGGCTCCTACTGGTTTATTTTCCCTTATATATTGCAGCACGCTTTCATTTAACAGCTTTTCTTTTCTAATTCTGGTTGTATTATACCCTGCATTCTTAAGGGCTTCTATTACATCGATTTTATATATAAGCATATTATCCCTCCTCTTTTTATTTTATAGTACATCATTTTTCGTGTAATGTCAATTACATTATTTTTCGTGTAATATGTATAAATTTTACATGGTTTTTCGTGTATTATTACTATTGAAATTACATGAAAAATCATGTAAAATGTAATTAATGAAAGAGATACAAAATAAACCGATTGGCTCCCAGGTGAGCCGGAAAAGGAGAATTGAAAATGAAAAAACTTATAATGTTAAACGGAAAATACGGCGCAAAAATAGGAAACATATTGATTTTTACAAAACAAGGAGCTCTTGATGCGTACAAAAGCTTTTTGGATACCTGTTATCCAAAGCTATCATACGAATCATTCTTGGTTTTAAGCCAAGTTGAGGAAGATATGATAAAAATCGGATTCAGTTATGAGGAACTCGAGCAGATAGAATTTGATTATTTATTGAATGCATAATCCGCAGAGGATAGCCGAAAAGCTGCAATGCACAAATATAACCATTATAAAAAAGATTCCCCTAGCCAATA
>CAZUEH010000037.1:0-5427 GCA_964619315.1 uncultured Oscillospiraceae bacterium
GCCGATTATACTTGGTGGGAAGCTGCCTGGGAAAGTAGGTCGTTGCCGGTTCTTTTATGGCCCCATGGTCAAGTGGTTAAGACATCGCCCTTTCACGGCGGTAACCCGGGTTCGAGCCCCGGTGGGGTCACCATTCAAAATCTAGGAATCAATGATTCCTTTTTTTAAATGATTACCAGGTCGAATTGAATAGTATGCGCGATTGGCGGAATTGGCAGACGCACTAGATTTAGGTTCTAGCGGGAGACCGTAGGGGTTCAAGTCCCTTATCGCGCACCATTTAATATAGAAGACGGGGTTTCCCGTCTTTTATTTTACACACAATAATAATTTATAAGTGCTAAACCCCAAAAGGTGAAGCACAATTTTTACTAAAGGAAAAGTAGGTTAATTATAATGGCAGAATTTATTTATCAGATGTATCAAGCGCGAAAAGCACATGGTGACAAAGTCATTCTTGATGATGTAAGTCTCTCCTTTCTTCCTGGAGCCAAAATCGGTGTTGTTGGGCCAAATGGCATGGGAAAATCTACACTTTTAAAAGTTATGGCAGGTATGGAGGAAGTTTCTGCTGGAGACGCAAGACTTACCCCAGGATATTCTGTTGGAATCCTTCTACAGGAGCCTCCACTTGATGAAGATAAGACCGTAATTGAAAATATAGAGCAAGCATTTGGTGATTTGCTCAAAAAAATAGATAGATTTAACAAAATCGGTGAGGAAATGTCCCTACCTGATGCGGATTTTGACAAGTTGATGGAAGAAATGGGCACCTTGCAGAATGAAATTGATGCTGCAGATGGCTGGGACCTTGACAGCAAGTTAGCCCAAGCTATGGATGCACTTCAATGCCCAGAGCCAGAACTTCCTGTTAACATCCTTTCAGGAGGAGAACGTCGTCGTGTTGCTTTGTGCCGTCTTTTACTTGAGGCACCAGATCTTCTATTATTAGATGAGCCGACAAACCATTTAGATGCAGAGTCTGTCCTTTGGTTAGAGCATTTTTTAAGCACTTACCCTGGTGCAGTACTTGCGGTAACTCATGACCGTTATTTCCTAGATAACGTAGCCGAATGGATTTGTGAAGTTGATAGGGGTCATCTGTATCCTTATAAAGGAAACTATTCTACTTACCTTGAAACTAAGGCGAAACGTCTTGAGCAGCAAGGAAAGCAACAAGCAAAATTGGTAAAACGTATGCAGTCAGAGCTTGAATGGGTTCGTAGTTCTCAAAAGGCACGTCAAACAAAAAGTAAGGCGCGTCTTGAAAACTATGAAAAAATGGAAGCCCAAGCTCGTTCATTTAAGCAGCTCGACTTTTCAGATATTCAAATACCTGTAGGCCCACGTCTAGGAACAAAGGTTATTGTTGCAGACAATATCAATAAGTCCTATGGTGATCGAGTATTGATGAAAGATTTGTCTTTCTCATTACCACAAGGTGGAATAGTTGGGATTATCGGCCCTAATGGTGTTGGTAAAACTACACTTCTAAAAGCTATAGTAGGTTTAGAGCCTTTGACTAGTGGAAGCTTAGAGGTTGGAGAGTCAGTTTCTATTTCCTATGTAGACCAAAATAGAGAAGGAATAGATCCAGATAAGAGCCTGTGGGAAGTAGTTTCTAATGGAAACGATTACATGCAGGTTGGCGATACTGAAGTGCCGAGCAGAGCATATGTATCAAGTTTTGGATTTAAGGGTTCGGATCAGCAAAAACGTGCGGGCGTGCTTTCGGGCGGTGAAAGAAATAGGCTAAACTTGGCACTAACCCTTAAGGAAGGCGGCAATCTTATTTTGCTAGATGAGCCGACTAATGACCTTGATGTAGCGACTTTGTCGAGCCTTGAAGAAGCACTGCTTGATTTTCCGGGATGCTCAGTGGTAATCAGCCATGACCGTTGGTTCCTTGACCGTGTAGCAACACATATTTTGGCTTGGGAAGGCAATGACGAAGAGCCAGGTAATTGGTATTGGTTTGAAGGAAACTTTGAAGATTATCAAAAAAATAGAGTGGAACGTTTGGGTGTTGAAGCGGCAAAGCCTCACAGACAGCATCGTAAACTTACAAGAGATTAGGTAACGACAAGAGGCAGGAATTCCCTGCCTCTTATTTATTTTTTTATGTATACAAAAATATTGAAATAAATATCTTGAAGTTTTCAATAAAAGAGAGTAGTATGGGGAATAGGATGACAATCAAGCTTCCGCGCCTTATGCGGGAGTTTTTGAGTGAGAAAGAGTAGATTATGGAAGATAAGACTAATGTGATGAGAATCCTTGACCAAAAGAAAGTGCAATACAAGGGACGTTACTACGGCGACACTGATGCAATATCAGCGACTGAAGTGGCGGAAGTTTTAGGGCAGGATGTTTCAACTATATATAAAACTCTAATATCTATTGGTAAGAGCAAAAAATACTACGTATTTATTGTGCCTGCGGATAAAGAGTTAAATCTAAAAAAGGCGGCCAAAGCTGTCGGCGAAAAATCAATAGAAATGATCAAGTCTAAGGAACTACTACCTTTGACAGGATATATCCATGGAGGCTGTTCTCCAATAGGGATGAAAAAATTCTTTAAAACTACTATTGATTCTAGTGCAGAGAAGCTAGAAAGTATTTGTATAAGCGCAGGCAAAATTGGCTATCAAGTAGAGCTTTCATTAAATGACTTGAAAAGGATTATCAATTTGGATGTTAAAGATATTACAGATTGATAAGCGACTAATCATATTAAGGAGGAAGCGGATTTTATGATTATGGGGTACGGCTTAGGGGCTTTTGGACAGGGAGCATCTTATTATTTTATGTCTTCGTATTTTGTCATTTTCCTGACCAATTGTGTAGGATTCAGCTCGACTATAGCAACCACGATATCATCTATCGCGTTGGTTGTAGAAGTTATAGCGGGTATGGCTGTAGGCAATTTTTCAGACAGATGCACATCTAAGATGGGACGAAGACGTCCTTTTATGTTGGCATCATCTATTGGGATGCTGCCTATTGCTATTCTTTTGCTTAATGATATAAGTGCATCTACGGAAGTCAAAATAGTGTATTACCTTGTACTTGCAATATTATTTAGAATTGCATTTACGTCTTATGAAATACCATATAATGCACTTGGTGCTGAAATTGTCACTGACTATGACAAGAGAACAAGGCTTAGAAGCATAGCAAGGGTGTATTCTATTGGAGGAAACGCAATAGGATATATAATGCCACTGGTTGTGCTGGATATGTTCATAGGCAATGAGCGAGCTGGGTGGCAAGTTATGGGTGTCGTTTTAGGCGTCTGTTGCTTTGTAAGCTGGTTTATATCAGTAGTTACTACTGGCAAAGGCAATGTAGTAATACAAAAGGTTGAAGAGAAAAAGAATGTAATTAAAGATATTTTCAAAAGCTACAGAGAATTGTTAAAACTCAAAACTATGAAACAGCTGGTAGTATATAAAGCAGCTTTCTCATGTGCGTTCTCACTTTTTAGCGTGGGAACTTTATATTTCTTGCAGTACAATTTAGGGCTAAACAACGAGTATTCTGCTCAAGTGTATATTTTCACTATAGTAATCTTTGTTTTGACAACTCCGATAGTTGATAAGATGGCTATTGCTAAAAGCAAGGCTTGGCAGCAAATGGTGATGATGGGAATCTGCGGTGTTGTAGGTATATTTATATATTTATTTGCAGCAGGATCTATAATAGGATGTGTAGTTTATATAGGAATGTTTGCAGTAGTTCAAACTGGATTTTGGCAAGTGAGCGGTTCTATATTTTACGATATTGTGGAAGTGGATGAATATGTAAACTATAAGCGTAGAGAAGGGGACATAACATCTGTTGTATCTGTTTTAGGAACTTTGATTACTGCAATTATGGTTCAAGCATTTGGAATTATGTTTGATGCAGCAGGGTTTAATCCGCAACTTATAGCACAACCTGAAAGTGTAAATGCATTTTTAAGTGCAGCCTACATATTAGTACCATGTATTTGCCTTCTTATAGGGGCAGCAGTGCTTAAAATTTTCCCTATAAACAAAAAAACCTTTGCATCTTTGCAAGCGGCTTTAGCGTTAAGAGAGGAAGGCAGACCTTACGACCAGTACACTGAAGATTTAGAGAAGATAATTGGAAAGGTTAGCTAAATAATAAAAAATAAACTCCCAAGTGTTTAATACACCTGGGAGCTTTTTGTTTGGTGACTCTATCGGGGTTCGAACCCGAGTTGCCGCCGTGAGAGGGCGGAGTCTTAACCACTTGACCATAGAGCCATAATTTGTTATAACCACAGCCATAATTATAACATAAAACTAAAAAGTTGCAAGCAAAAAGTATATAGCATCATGTAGTATTTAATATAAAACCATCAAGGGGCAAACTGTTTCGTTCATGAAGTTTTGCATGAATTTTTTGATAAACATGTTTAATTCAAGGTGACTAAGAGAGCCACCGGCTGAGGCTAAAATGAAATTATCAATACAGTTAGGATATTTTTTCAACTCTTCATAATCATCAAAATATGAATTGAGATTCAAAAATATATTTCCCTTGTGACGGTCGGTACGCAATTTAAAAGAAAACTTGTTTTGCGTGTCAAACTCACAGGAAAAGCTATCATCAAATGTATCATAGGCAATATATGAAAAAGGTTCACCAGGATACTTTCCAGAGAGTGTTAATCCGGCAGGGCTGACCTTTATTGAAGTAAGACATAAGGTAGGCCATCCGTTTTCTCCGGCTATAGGAAATCCCAACCCATTAAAGGCCTTGTGAACATCTACTTGTTTGAGTATAGGGAGTAGTTTGAAAAGCTGAATCAAGTCATCGTGATTATGAAGAAGTATTTTTTCTTCTAAGAATTCTTTCTCGCAAAGATCCTGACATCTCACATAAGCTTCATAAAGCTCAATGCTTTCCGCTCCAGAAATCATATCGTATCTACCACTATCAAGACCCATATACATTTCAACGGTCTTTTGCTTTAAATTGCTAATCACACTTCTTAGTGGGCTGTATCCGTTAAGCACTAAATATAAATCTAGATTATATAAGTTGAACTTGTAATTATCCATCCCGAGCTTTTGTGCTCTTTTTTCAATATATGGGATATCAAAATGTTTGCCATTGTATGTCAGTACATAATCGACTTCCTCAAAAGCGTTTTGAAGGTGCTTTAAGATGAGGATTTCTTCTTCGGGGAATTCTGCAAAATATTGTGTTATTTCAAACTGTCCTTCAGGTAGCAATGTCATAAAACCTGCCAAAATTACTGGCTGAGTTTCAGGGTTAAGGCCCAACGTCTCAATATCAAATATTCCTATCTTAAGATTTCCTAAATAGGAATCAGTTATTTTGTATGTAAAATTCGGAATTGAATGAATATACTTTATTGTTTTCATTTTATAGCTCCTATAAATTGATAACAAA
>CAZUEH010000038.1:0-1161 GCA_964619315.1 uncultured Oscillospiraceae bacterium
AACTGACAGAAATTATAGAAACGACAGGACAACATATAAACTTAACTGTGGACTTTTTGCTGACACGTCAGACCAACGCTTCATGTTTTATTTTTTTTGCCGACCCGCATTTTTTGAAAAATAATTTTAGCCAACCGCACATTGGCACATTTGGTTTTGCCCCGACACACAAAGCCGACCCTTCGGCAAAACCAAAAGAGCCACTTTTCCAACCGCCCCGTTAAAATCCTAACTTTGACACTATGAATCAACTCTTCAAAATATTTAAGGTGGACGAAGCGGAAGCAACTAAAATCGGTGCTTCGCCAGACGAGCCTCATCAACACGATTATGAGGAGTTAATTATTGGCATCGAAGGACAATTAGAACATTTTATTGATTTCAAGAATACTTTGTTGGAGACTCCTTTAATAAGTTTTGTAACAAAGGGAAAGGTGCACCGTGTGATTCCAAAATTGAGCAATGGTAAATGCAACATGTGGGTGCTTCGGTTTAAAAGCGAGTTCATTCCTGAAATTATTTTTCAGCTTTATTCCAATTACCACAACCACGCCATGCTAAAGTTGCCAAATGATAATTGTTTTAGTCGCTTAACAACCATTTGCGAAATCATAAACGGAGAAATGAAACAGGAGAATCCCGACTTGAGTGTAGTGAGGCATTTATTGAGTGCTTTGTTCATTATGATCGAATCGGAAAGAAACAAAATCACACCAAGTGATACCGAATTATCAACCACTCAAAACACAACGCTCCAAAACTTCTTGAAAATACTGGAAGAAAATTACCACAGACCGCTGGGTGTAGATTTTTACGCAGAAAAATTGTTTATGTCCACCAGAAACCTGAATCTCATCTGCAAAAATATTCTTCAGCAAACAGTAACCGAAATCATTGAAACAAGAAAACTGACAGAAGCTAAAAATCAATTAACGCATTCAGATAAGAACATTTCTGAAATTGGTTTTGACCTGGGATTCAATGAAAAAGCCCACTTCACCAATGTGTTTAAAAAACGAACCGGACAAACTCCTTCTGAGTTTAGGGATGAGATGAAAATGCTTCTTTCCTGATTTTACAACCCTTCTTCCAAATACTGTTACCAATTGCCCTTTAAATGATTGCACCTTTGTAGTGTCAAATTTAATTAATCATTTAAAA
>CAZUEH010000038.1:1261-2714 GCA_964619315.1 uncultured Oscillospiraceae bacterium
CAAAACTTGTATTGGTTGACTACAACGAAAAAAGTTTGACTGATGCGAAAGCTGAAATCACTAAAGAATTTCCCGATGTAAATATCATCAACGTTGTGGCTGATGTATCAAAAGAAGAAGCTGTGAAAAATTATGTGGATGAAGCGGTAAAAGCATTCGGCAGAATTGACGGCCTTTACAACAATGCTGGCATTGAAGGAAAGCAGGCAAGCATTACCGAATATGATGTCAATATTTTCAAAAAGGTAATCGACATTAACCTTATGGGTGTGTATTACGGATTGCGTTATGTAATACCTGTGATGCAAAAACAAAAGTTTGGTCGCATTGTAAACGTAGCATCCGTTGGCGGTATTCGTGGGGTGCTCAACCAAATGCCGTATGTAGCAAGTAAGCACGCAGTTTCGGGGATGACAAAAAACGCGGCTTTGGAATACGGCCGAGATGGCATTTTAACCAATGCCATAGCACCGGGAGCTATATTGACTCCTATGGTTGCAGAAGCATTCAAACAGGTGAATCCTGAAAACCCAAAAGCAGCCGAAACTGAATATGCTCAACGCAACCCTACAAAACGCCTGGGACAGCCTCATGACGTAGCCAAATTAGTCGCCTTCCTTTTGAGTGAAGATAACGGCTATGTAAGCGGACAAACCATTGCGATTGATGGTGGCGAATCAAACATTTATGGTAATTCATAAATAAATCCTTAAAGTCTTGTCATCAGTATTTGATGACAGGACTTCTAAATAAGAATTTCAATATGAAGTCACAATTAATTGCAATCATAAGTATTTTAATTTTTAGCAGCTCAAGCTGCCAATCTCAAACAACAAAAAAATGACTGAACAAACTAATCCGCTTTTATGCGACATAGAAACAGGTATGTGTGAAATTCCGATAGGAAAAGAAAACGACAGCATCGCTACAATTACACAATCCTCTAAAAAGCCGGTAAAGGTTATTTATTATACCGACCCAATCTGTTCATCGTGTTGGGGCATTGAACCACAATTGCGAAAACTGAAATTGGAGTATGGCAATTCCATTGAAATAGAATACAGAATGGGCGGCTTATTACCCGACTGGAGTTATAACAGTGGTGGTATCGGCAAACCTTCGGATGTAGCCCATCATTGGGACGAAGTAAGTGCCCATTACGATATGCCAATTGATGGCGATGTTTGGCTGGAAGACCCTTTAAATTCTTCCTATCCGCCATCCATTGCGTTTAAAGCAGCACAAGTACAAAGCGAGGAAAAAGCCATATTGTTTCTTCGTGAAATCAGAGAAATGGTATTTCTGCAAAAGAAAAACATTGCCAAATGGGAACATTTAGAAGCAGCAGCAAAAATAGTTGGGCTGAATATGGAACAATTTAAAACAGACTTTGAAGGGAAAGCGAAGGAGTTGTTTCAGGAAGATTTGAAATTGGGGAAAGAGCTTGGCGTAA
>CAZUEH010000038.1:2814-5407 GCA_964619315.1 uncultured Oscillospiraceae bacterium
TAAACGACCTAACAAAAAAAGGTTACACATTCAATTTCAACATACAACAAGATTGTATTTGGTGTGCATAAAATAATATGCAACTGCAACCTGATGAATTTGAGATTGACGAAGTGTATCGTTTTCAGGAAATGTCGGATGTGGATAATGAGAGTATTCTATACGCCATTTCATCAACACAAAATAATGTAAAAGGGCTTTTGGTAAATGCTTATAGCGTTTATGCTGACTCCGCTTCAACAAAACTCATTGAAAAACTGAATAGCAGATAAACAAAAATTGAATGACATATGAAAAAGTTAACTACATATCTGGCAAAAAGTCAATTGCATTTCATCAACCTAACAAGAATATCCATATTCATAGTGATGGCTTGGATTGGTGGATTGAAAGTGTATCAATATGAAGCGGATGGCATTGTTCCGTTTGTGGCAAATAGTCCAATGATGTCCTTCTTTTATGCAAAAGATGCACCGGAATACGTGGATTACAAAAACCCCGAAGGCAAAATCGTTCAAAAGAACATCGATTGGCATAAAGAAAATAGAACCTATATTTTTTCTTATGGATTAGGAAGTGTAATCGTAATAATTGGGACACTTACCATACTTGGAATTTGGTATGCAAAAATAGGTTTGATTGGAGGGCTACTCACCGTTGGAATGTCTATTGTAACCCTGACATTCTTAATAACCACACCCGAAGTATACGTTCCAAACCTTGGTGGAGACTTTCCAACACCACATCACGGGTTTCCCTACTTATCAGGGGCAGGACGATTGGTAATCAAAGACATCATCATGCTTGGCGCAGGATTGGTTATTGCTTCGGATAGTGCAAAACGAATATTGGGAAAATAATGGACAGAAAAACATTTATAAAATCACTGGCAATTTTGCCTTTAACAGCAGCAGCTATGAAATTAGACGTATTAAATAAATTAACAGAGCCTATGAGCAAAACGGCTAAAATGCCTGTGTTGTTTCTTGGTCATGGCAGCCCGATGAATGCCATTGAAGAAAATGAATTTGTAACAGGCTTTAGAAATATTGCTAAAGAAATTCCAAAACCCAATGCCATTTTATGTGTATCGGCTCACTGGGAAACTAAAGGAACTTTTGTAACAGCCATGCAAAATCCACCCACTATTCATGATTTTGGTGGCTTTCCAAAAGAATTATTTGCTGTGCAATATCCTGCTCCGGGGAGTCCTGATTTGGCTAAAGTAACCAAAACACTCATCACAAAAACCGAAGTAGGTTTAGACGATAAATGGGGACTTGATCACGGTGCATGGAGTGTTATCAAACATTTATATCCAAATGCAAATATTCCCGTCATTCAAATGAGCATTGATTATAGTCAAACACCACAATACCATTATGAATTAGCACAACAAATAAAATCGCTACGAGAAAAAGGTGTTTTGATTATTGGCAGTGGAAATATGGTTCATAATCTTGGATTGGTTGAATGGAAAAGATTAAATGAAACTTTTGGCTATGACTGGGCTCTGGAAGCCAACGAAAAAATGAAGAAGTATATTCAAAGTGGAGATCATAAACAATTAATCAATTTCCGTTCGCAAGGAAAAGCGTTTGATTTGGCTATACCAACACCTGAACACTATTTGCCGTTACTTTACTCTTTGGCATTGAAGGATGACAAAGACAATGTGAGTTTGTTTAACGATAAAGCTGTGGCGGGTTCCTTAACTATGACATCTGTAAAAATTGGATAAGCATTGGAATTTAGTTTCACTATTCTCTTAGACCTACTTGGTACATTTGCTTTCGCAATAAGTGGTATCAGGTTAGCATCAGGCAAACAAATTGACTGGTTTGGTACATACATTATTGGCTTAGTAACTGCTATTGGTGGTGGAACACTAAGAGATTTATTGCTCGACTTGACTCCTTTTTGGATTCTGGATGCTAAATATTTCTTAACGACCGGAGTTGCTCTCATTGCTGCTCTACTTTTTAAAGACAAACTTTTCAAATGGGGCAGCACTTTATTTCTGTTTGATGCTATTGGTCTTGGTTTGTTTGCCATCGTTGGAATTACAAAAAGCATAGATGCAGGACTTCCTTTTTGGGTTTGCATTGTAATGGGAGCAATTACGGGTTCTGTTGGTGGAGTAATAAGAGATGTTTTATTGAACGAAGTGCCTTTAATTTTTAGAAAAGATATTTATGCTCTTGCTTGCGTTGCAGGTGGCGGTGTATATTTCCTTTGCATTTACTTTCACTTACCCACAGGTGTAACAGAAACCATTGCAGCTATGACTGTAATAGTTTTTCGATTGGTAGCTGTTAAATATCATATTCAATTACCAAAGTTGCAGCCATTAGACAGTAAATTCAAAGATAAATAATAGAGTTAACGCATTTTGCAAGCACAATTAAAACTGCACCAACCAACTCACATCCCTAGTTTTAATAGAACTTGCAAAGCCAACCCAAGACAAATATTGTTTTTAAAAAATTCCCAACGCTTAAAAAAAATAAAACACCCGACAAAAAAGTCCTCGACAATGACAGCAAAGTATGTCAAAATAACTGTTTATAGCCCACGACAGACAAGAACGCCA
>CAZUEH010000039.1:0-5292 GCA_964619315.1 uncultured Oscillospiraceae bacterium
CGCTACCAAGGACTTCGGTTGCGATCGTAGAATCAACGACGTGTTCTTTAAGGTCTTCACTGACCAACCAGTAATCGATTCTCCACCCTGTGTTCCGCGCTCGGCTTTGGAAGCGGTATGACCACCACGAGTAGACTTCAGCCACATCAGGATAGAGCGTTCGGAAGGTATCGATAAAGCCCGCTTCTAAGAGCTGAGTGAACTTCTCGCGCTCTTCGATGGAGTAGCCGGCGTTGCGCTCATTACTCTTGGGGTTCTTTAAGTCGATCGCCTGGTGGGCAACGTTTAAATCACCACAGACGGTCACGCTCTTATGCTCAGCGAGGGCACGAAGGTACTCACGAAAACTATCATCCCAATCCATTCGAACATCCAAGCGAGCAAGACCTTCTTGGCTGTTTGGGGTGTAACAGGTTACGACGTAGAACTCTTCAAACTCCGCAGTAATAACTCGTCCTTCATCATCAAGGGCGTGACCGATTCCGTATTCGACCGAAAGCGGCTCAACTTTACTAAATAACGCTGTTCCGCTATATCCTTTCTTTTCAGCAAACGACCAATAGGCGTGGTAATCTGGTGTTTCGAAGGAGATTTGGTGCTCCTGGAGCTTCGTCTCTTGGAGACAGAAAATATCAGCATCTACCCGAGTAAAGTACTCTTCAAAGCCCTTTTGTTGAATTGCCCTCAGTCCATTAACGTTCCAGCTCACTAATTTCATTACACGCTCCTACATCAACACAACGCCAAGTTCCTCAGCTTCTTTAATGACTTCTTCTGGCCAAATCGACGCTTGGACTTCTCCAATGTGTGCTTTCTTTAAAAAGTACATGCACAGGCGACTTTGACCAATACCACCACCGATCGTCAGCGGCATTTCATCCGCTAAGAGGCGTTGGTGCCAGTATAGCCCGGCGCGCTCTTCCATGCCTCGCATTGAAAGCTGGTGTAATAACGCCTTTTTATCAACCCGAACTCCCATCGAGGTGATCTCCATCAAGTCTTCTCTAATTGGATCCCACACAACGATGTCACCATTTAAGCCAAGAAAGCCATCGGAGTTTGGTGTTGACCAATCATCATAGTCGGGGGCGCGTCCACCGTGGGATTTACCATCACTTAATTGAGCGCCAATACCGATGATAAAGATCGCACCATATTTCTTGGATAACTCATACTCACGGCCATAGACGTCTAAATCGGGATAGAGCCTTCGCGCTTCTTCAGCGTGAATGAACGTGATCTGCTCCGGCAAAGTAGGTTTAATCATCGGAAACATCTCACAGACAAGGAATTCTGTTCGCCGCATCGCTGAGTAAATCTTCGAAACAACGTGCTTGAGGAATGCTAGTGAGCGCTGCTCTTCCGTAATGACTAACTCCCAGTCCCACTGATCAACATAGATTGAGTGAATGGCGTCTAAATCGTCGTCAGGACGGATTGCATTCATGTCGGTGTATAATCCCGTTCCAGGAGCAAAACCCAGCGTAGCAAGCGCTAGGCGCTTCCATTTCGCTAAGGATTGGACGATCTCCATCTCTTTATTATCGAAGTTTCCCACTTGAAACGTAACGGGCCGTTCAATCCCATTTAAATCATCATTAATTCCTGATCCCCGGGGGACAAATAATGGACTGGTAACACGACTGAGCATTAAGCCACCAGAGAGCTCCCGTTCAAAGGTATCTTTGACGTATTTAATCGCTTTCTCTGTTTGTTTACGCTCCATAGATGGGGCATACCCATCGGGGAAGAACTTCGCCATTCCTCTATCTCCTGTTAATCGCCAAGCATACCGTATTTTACGCCTCAGTGAAAGCTACCTGCTAAATAATGAAAAAGGAGTAATAAAAATATAAAATATTATATTAAAAATAATAAGATAAATATATGAAACATATTAAAACTATATATAAATAAATTTAATACATATGGAAGTTGCTAGAAGGTGTACTCATCACCAAATAGTTAATTTCTCCAATCATCGTTGTTGTTGTTTGGGGCGTATGGTACTATCAGAATGATGAAATAGGAGGTTTTACATGGGTTTTCCAAGTGATTTTCTTTGGGGCTGTGCAACAGCAAGTTATCAAGTAGAGGGTGCTACTGAAGAAGATGGCCGCACCCCTTCAATTTGGGATACGTTTGCAAAAGAGCCCGGTCGAGTTGAAGCTGGTAATGACGGATCAGTCGCCTGTGATCAATATCATCGATATGAAGAGGATGTTGAATTAATTGCGAGCCTTGGCTTTAAAGCGTACCGCTTTTCAATTGCCTGGACCCGCATAATCCCCACCGGAACCGGTGCAGTTAATAAAAAAGGCGTCGATTACTACATCCGTCTCTGTAACGCCCTCCACGCAAAGGGAATTGAAGCAGTAGCAACCATTTACCACTGGGATTTACCTCAAGTCCTCCAAGACAAGGGAGGCTGGCCAGCACGAGAAACAGCGTACGCCTTCGCTGAGTACGCCAAAGTATGCTTTAAAGAGCTTGGTTCCTACGTTGATAAATGGATCACACTCAATGAGCCGTGGTGTTCTTCATACCTTAGCTACCTCTACGGCGAACACGCCCCTGGGCATCAAAATTTGGAAGAAGCGTTACGATCAGTGCACCATTTAAACCTAGCTCACGGCTTAGCAATGAAGGAGTATCGCTCTAGTGGTCTTACCGCACCAATTGGTATTAGCTTAAATCCATCGAATCAACGCCCTGCAACTGCTAAGAAAGAGGATATTCTTGCAGCCAAACTCGCAAAAGCAGTGAACACTGATGTGTTTCTTCACCCAATGGTTGGTAAAGGCTACCCAGAAATCCTTAAAAAAGAGTTGGGGATTGAATTCCCGGTAGAAGAAGGTGATATGGAGCTCATCGCTGAGAAAGTCGACTTCTTTGGTATCAACTTCTACAATGAGAATCCAGTGTACTACGATCCTAATCAGATCTTCCACTTCGATATGGCTCCCTACTACCACCAAGAGACTGATATGGGTTGGCCAATTACTCCCCAGGGACTCGCACGCCACCTGCGCTACTTCCATGAAGAGAGTGGGGGAACGCCACTGTATATCACCGAGAATGGCTGTGCAGCAAAGGATGTGCTCGAAAATGACCGCTGTCATGATAAGGATCGCTGTGAATACATCCGCGATCACCTTCGAGTCTGTCAAGATGTTATAAAGGAAGGAGTTAACCTGCAAGGATACTTCGTCTGGTCCCTCTTAGATAACTTCGAATGGGCGTGGGGCTACGCTAAACGCTTTGGAATCGTCTATGTGGATTACCGAACATTAAAACGATACCCCAAGGACTCAGCGTACATGCTGCGTGATGTGATGGCTGGATACGGCGATCTCTAACACGTAGATTCGTTATTAAACACCTATAAGGAGTCTAGTAGTCTGCTACGACTCCTTATTTATTTGAAATCAATATCTATTGTTTTTAAAGAATAATAGGTAGTTTTCCTATCAAATAAACTTAATAACAATAGGTAATCCAATATAAAAAATAAGAAATAAAATTAAAACAACATAGACCGCTATAATACCAATATAAAAAAATAATAAAAATAAATAGAACAAAATTAATATAAATATATATGTAATATAGGAAATATAGAAAAGAATATAAAATATCAACGAATTTGATAATATCAACTATGTAAGAAAATTAATTGATGTATGAGCGATCTTGTGCTGCAGATTTTATAAATTACTTGCAAGACAGTGCACTAAGGTATAAAACAGCACATGAATAAATATAGTTATAACAATAGAAACCATTAGGAAACATATAGAAAGTATATAAGAATAATATTAAAAAATATAATAATAAAGGAATAACAAAGTAAAACAACGTAATTAAGGTAGGTTATTTACTAAAAATTATAAGTTGGTATTTAAAAGATAATAACACTTGTACGATAAGGATAGGCTCGCTATACTTAAGTATCAGGGTTATATATGGCAAAGACGATTTCTTTCCACCTGCAAAAAGGTGGTATTGGGAAAACTACTATAAGTGGCACATTAGCCTGTCAATCAGCGATTGATGGGTATAAGACTCTGCTCATAGATATTGATCCTCAGGGAAATCTTTCCTCTTGGTTTCTAAAAGAGGCTAGCCAATATGAATTAGCGGATGTTTTACAAGGACGCTGCTATTATGAAGATGCCCTTGTAGAAGTTAAAGCTATACCTAATCTGTATTTAATACCCACCTTTGCTATAGGTGGAGGATTAAAGCTGTACGCAGAAACTAAGCTCTCTGATGAGCCATACATCATCCAAGATCTTGTAAAATCGCTGGATAATGAGTTTGATCACATTATATTAGACCTTTCACCTGGCTTAGGCCGCCTTGAACGGTCAGCATTGGTTGCAAGTAACGAAGTTATTACACCAATGACTCCTGAAGTCTTTAGCTTAGATGGACTAGAGATTTTTATTGAAGAGCTCGATAAGCTTCGGAAGAATCTTCGATCAAACCTTATTCACACTAAGATTATCATTAATTCATTTGATAATCGTATTAAGCAACACCGTGATATTTTAACTGCTGCCACTGAAGGCAAATTTGATGTGTATAAAATCCCAGTTGATCCTCATTTTAGAAAAGCTCAGGAGGCTAGTTTAGCTCCACAGCTATTTAAGATCAGAGGACGTGGATTAAAACCTGCCACTGTGGAAGCATTTGAAATGCTCAATCAAGATATTTGGAGTTAGGTATGGCACTGAAACGTAATCCGGATGAAGAAGAAGTTGTTGTTGACCAAAGTATAAGTGGTCAAAAGGCGAAACAGTTATTTTCAAAAGATACTCGAACAAGGAAAAAGGAGAAGAAGGTACTGACGACCTTTTCTATTGAACCTTCCTTTAAAATGGAGCTTGAAGATCTCTTTGCAAGTATGGGGCTCGGGTGGGCAGCTGGAATTCGATTCTCACTTCGAGAATTCTACAAAAAATATAATGAAGAAGATTAGAGTTTCACTTCTTAACTTGCCTATTAAGCTATAATAAATTATAAGAATACTATTAAATATATATAAAAAATACAGAAATAATAGTTAAGTAATATAACTTAACTATTATTTTTAGTTAAAAGCATTATATACAAATTAATATACCATATAATATATAAAAAATAATAGCAAAACAATACAAAAATATATCAAAAAAAATAAAATACAAGAATATACAATAAATATATTCACTATATATATAAAAACACGATAAAAAACTATTTAAACAATAAAAAACAATATTAAAAAAGAGCAAAAGAAATATATAA
>CAZUEH010000040.1:0-4430 GCA_964619315.1 uncultured Oscillospiraceae bacterium
GTGCTAAAAGTAATGTAATTATCTTTTACATTTTTTCCTCCTAATTTAAACACATGGTTTATTTTATTTAATTATACTTTTCCACCATCTTTTAGTCAATCTAATAATTGCCTTTTGATGTTATTCACAAGCTAAGGAAATTTTTACAATAATATATTCAAATACGGGCGAAATTAATATATACTAAGAAAGTAATAACAAAGTATTATACTAGCTTGGGAGGATGTTTCGTGAAAAAAGGTTTGAAAATAACATTGGTTGTGGTGGCTTGCGCCTTAGTGTTAGGTCTTGTAGGTGGAGGAATTGCGTTCTTTGCTACTGGCAACACCGCTAAAGCCGACGAATACAAATTGGGAAATGATACAATTAAGTCAGTAAAGGCTATTGTTGCAGAAAGGCAAGTAACCTCTGTATCAAAAGAGACTTCTAACGGAACTAAACCTACAGTGATAGAATATAAATCTAGTACTGTGCAAGACGATTTGATAGCATACACTCAATATCTTAGAAGTGATGGTGGTTTCACCTTAACCAAGGACATGGATTTAACCGTTCCTACTTCTAGCGTTCAATTGGCCAAGGAATCTGCCGATAGCGATAAGATTCTCGTCATGACAATTGATTACACGCCTTTTGGATACACTATAACGATTCAAAAGGGCGAACGCAGTTTAACTTTATATTAACAATACGAAAAAGGTCTTCCTATATAGTATAGGAAGACCTTGGCTTTTATCTCAGGGTTTACAACCCATGTTTTATTTTCTTTCTAACGAAAGTAGTTTGCGGCAAGTCTAAAAGCTCTGCTGCTTTTCTCGTTTTGCCCTCTTTTTTCAACGCATATTCGATGATCTGCTTTTCATGTTGTTCCATTAGTTGGTGAAAATTCAAATCTTCGCCTCTATTGAAGTTCTTCTTGACGCTAACAACTAGGTCACCATAGGCGTTTTCATTGAGGATTTCTTCGACATCTTCTTTGGTAATCACCATGTCTTTGCTGCTAATAACTAGCCTATGGATTGCGTTTTCTAATTCTCGGACATTTCCCGGCCAATAGTACTCATACATTCTACTAATTGCTGCAGGTTCTAAGACTTTTTCCACCTTATATTTTTTTGCCCAATTACTAGCAAAGGCTTCGGCGAGGCACACGATATCGTCTTTTCTGTCCCTCAAAGGTGGAACATCTATTTTGCAAATGTTCAATCTGTAATATAAATCTTCTCTAAATCTACCTTGGTCAATCAATTCTTTTAATGGAACATTGTTTGCGACGATAACTCTAACATTAACCGATTGAGGATTAGTCCCTCCTACTCGATAAAATTGGTTTTCTTGTAACACGCGAAGAAGCTTCGATTGCATGTTCATTGACAATGCTCCGATTTCGTCTAAGAACAAAATCCCATTGTTGGCCAGTTCAAAATATCCTGGCTTACCGGAAGGATGTGCTCCCGTAAAGGCTCCGCCATCATATCCAAAAAACTCTGATTCTGCAAGGCTTTCCTGTATAGTTGCACAATTTATCTTGATACAAGGGTTAGCATGACGTTCACTGTTTTGGTGAATCAGTGACAGGACTTTTTCTTTTCCGACGCCAGTTTCTCCTTGAATGATAACATTGCAGTCGTACTTTGCCACATTCATGACTTCGTCGATCATGCTTTTCGTCACTCTACTTTGATAAATGAAGTCATCCGCTTTGCCTGCATTATAGACTCTTGTTGTTTTTTTGTGACCTCTTGAGGCTTTTTTCTGCTTTTCCGCCTTTTCATATAGCTTGTTAACTTCCTCCAGTTTTGGCTTGATACTTCTAATCATGCGGGTGTTAAACTGCGGGCAATCATCTATATATTGGTCAAAGGCATACATGGTTATTTCCTTGCCCATGGACTCAGCGATTAACTGAGCTGTGGCGTAATGGTTTTCCATAGTAACAAAATACAGGTCACCATGGTTTTTAACTAACATTACCGCCAAGGTTTCTGCACCTAAAATATCTTCTGTTACGATGACTTGGTCGGCATTGCATAAGTTCTGGTCTTTTCCTGTAAGTGCTTTGTATGTTTTCAGTGGTTCAATCAAATCAATGAAATGGGTTTCTTTGATTAGTGGGTACATGACCTTTTTGATTTCATCTTCATTTAACCCATTTTTGACACCATTGTCCATAAGGGCTTCCACACGATACTCTGGCCCAATAGCTTCTCTTAATGCTGCTGCATATAGAATTGTAGAATAAATATTTCTCCCAATGATTACGATGTTCTTATTATTGTTAGCCATCGCAATATTATAATTGCCACACATATTACCTGCTTCATCCATAGCCGCAAGTGTGTAGTTGGCGTCTAAGTCCGCTTCCATCTTATATGCTGGGGTCGCTTCAAATAAAATAGCATGGCCTTTGCATTTTATCTGGCCGTATTGGTAATCAATCTCCGTGATTTCTTCTATATATACAGGAAGGCAGCACAAGGAAGTAATAGAATATATTCTATCACCTACCGCTAAGCCTCCTTCTAACTGCAAGTCCTCAGCCACCTCATCAATGGTTCCTAGCAAAACACCGCCAGTGCCAGTAAAGGGATTGTTTAACTTGCCTCGCTTTGCAACAATGTCCATTATCTTTGCCTTGATTTTGTCTTCGTCAAAGCCACAGCTGTTGCTTATCTGCTGAAAGTTATCCCATTCTAAATGAAGCCTTTCCAGCTTAACTCTGATCTCCTTGCTTCGTACAGTTCCGTCGTTATCTAATTTCCAAGCCGCTGCCGGTGCCACCCCTTTGGGTTCTAACACTCTGTCGACTCCATAATTCTTAGTCAAATCATTTGCTCCTGCTCATCTTATTTTTTTGCGTACCCCTCTATAGTAGAGGTCTCAAACATAAATGTCAACGATTTTGAACCATTTTTGGTTATTTTTTCACCTCTTAATTCCAAATATGGGTCTTACTCCTTGAAAGTTTTGAATCGTCGCGGCTTGTAACCCTCTATTTTGCTATGCTCCATTAAAGGGATGAAGAAAACTGATTTTGGCATGTTACTTGCTGTATAAACTATCGTCAATATTAATTAAAGGAGAAACGGAATTATGAATTTTCTAAAAGCTTTCATTAAGTTTGTTCCAGTTTTCGTACTGGCTGCCTTAATGATTACTAAACAAGACGCCCTTCTTGCTGCACCACTTGCAACAGTTGCGGCCGTTGTTGTTGCAAAACTAACCACAAAGCTTACATTTAAAGAATGTATCGATGCAGGTGTTTCAAGCGTTGGTAACATCACTGTTGCCCTATTCATCTTAATGTTCGCATATGCTATGGCAAGTGCGTTCATGACAACAGGTGTGGGTGCTTCCGTAGTTAACATCGCCCTTTCCCTTGGAATCACTGCAAAGACTACTGCTGCTATCGGATTAGTTGTTACTGCAATCTTGTCCGTAGCAACCGGTACTTCATGGGGAACTTTCGCTGCATGTGCACCGATTTTCCTATGGTTAAACCACATTGTAGACCCTGCAGGTATTGAAACAGGAAGCTTACTTCTTACAACTTGTGCTATCGCAGGAGGTGCTTGCTTCGGTGACAATATCGGACTAATTTCTGATACAACTATCGTATCCTCTGGTATTCAGGGTGTAGAAGTTGTTGACCGTATTCGTTCCCAAGGTGTTTGGTCTGTTATGTGTCTAATGATAGCAGCGGCTACATTCTTTGTAATCGCTAACTTCATGGGACTTCCTTCAGGAGCCGTTGACCCATCAGGCGTTATGGACAGCATTCCAACTAGCGCTATGGATTATCTTGCTGTGGAAAAACCAGAAGCTATCGACCTACTGAATCAGGTTCAGAACGGTGTGGCATATTACATGATTATTCCACTAATCTTAGTAGTTGGTCTTGCAATTTGCGGAGTAAACACATTCGCTTGTATCGGTTCAGGTATCGTATCTGCATACATCTTAGGATTATTTGCAGGAACTACTTCATTGTATCCAATCCTTTCAACTGCTGATGGCGTTGACTCAGGACTTCAGGCATACTTAAACATGTGTGTGGACGGCTTTGCCGAAGCTGGTAAATGGGTAGTTGTTATGATGATGTGGGTTGCTGCCTTTGGCGGAATCATGGGCAAAATGAAAGCCTTTGAGCCACTATCAAACTTAATCGTAAAAGTTTCCAGAAATGTAAGACAGTTAATGTTCTGCAACGGATTGCTTTCCTTAGCTGGTAATGCAATTCTATCTGATGAAATGGCACAGATCGTAACTGTTGGCCCAATCATCAAGGACATCACTGAAAACAACGTAGAAGGCGAAGAAGAGGACATGTACAAGTTAAAGCTAAGAAATGCTACTTTCGGAGATGCTATGGGCGTATTCGGATCACAGCTGATTCCTTGGCACGTATACTTGGCATTCTACGTAGGTGT
>CAZUEH010000041.1:0-3666 GCA_964619315.1 uncultured Oscillospiraceae bacterium
TCATAATGCTTATTTGTGACGCTCCAAGCATAAGAGATATAATCTTGTTCCCAACGATGAAGCCGTTAGACAACGGAAAAAGAAAGGAACATAAGGAAGTTGACCTATCAAAAGTTAAGGTTGAACCACTGTTCTCTGACATGGTAGATTTCGATAAATTCAGTGAATGTGACTTCCGTGCAGTAAAGATTAAAGAGTGCACAGCAGTTCCTAAATCAAAGAAATTATTGCAGTTCGTTCTTAATGACGGAAGTGGCCAGGACCGAGTAATTCTAAGTGGTATACACACTTTCTATGAACCAGAAGAGCTAGTTGGAAAGACAGCAGTAGCTATCACAAATCTGCCTCCAAGAAAGATGATGGGAGTAGATTCTAACGGAATGTTATGCTCGATGGTATATGAATATGAAGGCGAAGAAATGCTAGATTTCATCATGTTAGATGATAAAATTCCAGCAGGAGCAAAGCTATATTAAGAAGTACCGTTTTACCCTATAAAACGGGATGTACTTCATTTGTGAAAAAGCTCTGAAAATACACAAATACACCAAATTTACACCAAATGGTGCTTGAAACGGTGCAGAGCCTTAAAAATCGCATAATTTTGCAGAATGAATGGGCAGTCCTGAATGGGATTGCCCATTTTCAGAAGGAAGAGAAATATAAATCGTTGGTTCTAGAGCTAAAAGCAGTTATGTTAATATGCGTTGCTTGTGGCAATGGCTCATTTGTTCTTATAATGGAGCTATCAAAACAACTAGGAGGTATATATTATGCTCAATGAAAATATTAAAAAACTTCGAAAATCCAAAGGACTATCACAAGAAGAACTTGCCATTAAATTAAATGTGGTAAGACAAACTGTATCAAAATGGGAGAATGGCTTATCAGTTCCAGATTCGGGTATGCTAATTGCATTGGCAGATGAATTGGATACTTCTGTAAGCATATTGCTGGGAGAAACTGTAATGGAACCGATGACAGATGACCTAAAGTCAATCTCCGAAAAGTTAGAGGTGATTAATTTACAGTTGGCAAAGAGAAGCAGGGTCAAAGTAAAAACCATCCGTTGGATATTTACCTCGTTATGTGCGTTTATAGTGCTTGTATTTATTGTACTTGCGGCTATACAAAGTTCTTATCTAAGGTGGGATTATAATAATCCAGAGTTTGCAGTTGCAGGAACAATATTACATGGATTTGAATTTATCTTTGTGAGATTAGCACCACTTGCTTTCATTGCTTCTGTTATTGGAATCGTAATCACTTATAAGAAGAGATAGCTTCAAATTTATCAAATTACCCTTTGAGAGAGGACAATCCTTTTTCAAAGGGCTTTTTTATTTTATTGTGAATTCGCAGATTTCATAGAAAGTCCTTTTCTTCCTATAATGAAGCCATAGGAAGGAGAGGATTTGGTATGAGTAATCTTTTGTCAGAAGTACATCCAGAGCTTATTGCGGAATGGTCGGATAAGAATCTGCCACTTACTCCAGACAAAGTGACCTTTGGTTCAAATAAGATAATGTGGTGGAAAGGTTCTTGCGGACACGAGTGGCAGACAAGCATAAAGGCTCGTTCCAATGGGGAAGGCTGTCCCATCTGTTCAGGAGCTAGAGCAGTAGAAGGAATTAACGATTTAACTACATTAAGACCAGAACTTGCGAAAGAGTGGTCGAAGAAGAATAAAGACCTACAGCCGACGATGGTAACAATAGGTTCAAGTAAAAAAGTCATATGGAAAGGGAAATGCGGACACGAATGGATAGCCACTGTGAAAAGCAGAGCAATTAGTAAAACGGGTTGCCCTTATTGTTCTCATAATTCTATCTTGGAAGGGTTTAATGACCTTGCTTCCCAAAAGCCAGACCTTGCAGAAGAATGGTCGAAGAAGAATTATCCACTAATGCCTGATATGGTTACGGTATTTGCAAATAGAAAAGTATGGTGGAAGTGTAAGGAGTGCGGCAATGAATGGAACACCCTAATATCCACTCGTTCAGGAGGCAGTAAGTGTCCATATTGCAGCGGTCTAATTCTTCTGAAAGGATTTAACGATTTGAGTACAACATACCCTCAGATTGCGTCTGAGTGGTCAGAGAGGAATCTTCCTTTAGAAGCTGATATGGTAAATGCAAAATCAAGAAAGGATGTAATCATAATTGAAAGACCCCATCTAGGTTCGGAAGACTTCGCATATTATCAGGAGGAAATACCTGGAGCAATGTTTATGCTTGGTTGTAAGAATGAGGACTGCGAGACCGGATCGTTGCATAGTTCTGTTTTAAATATTGACGAGGAAGCATTAATGTATGGAATTAAGATATATACAAATATTGCATTAGGTCTAAATAAATAAATTATGATTAAAAAACTTATATAAGCTATTATATAAATAGTATATATGATTTAAAGAATTAAAGCCTAGAAGATAATACATAATCAAAGGGAACTATTAATTTAGTTCCCTTTTTTAATGCAGAGAAAAGAGGTGATAATTTGAAGAGAGATATCAAGAAGCAGTTTTATATTAATGCAAAGGAGGATGAGGAGTTAAAAAGAAAAGCGGGGTTAGTTTGTTTAAGCGAAGCCAGTCTAATCAGACAGCTATTAAATAACTTTGTTCCAAGAGAAAAGCCGGATAAAGAATTCTATGAGATCATGAATAATATTACTAAGTTTGCTGATGAGCTAGAAATCCTAGCCGGAAAACTTGCAAAGGATGAAAAGGCATATGATCTTCTATTTTTAGAGGCAGGAAAGTGGAATGCATTTAGAAGTAATGTTGAGGAGTTCTTTCTAAGACCTGAGAGGAGTAAAGTGAAATGGCAGTAACAAAAATATGGGCGATAAAAGCAACACTTGAAAAACCTATTGAATATATTAAGAATCCAGAGAAGACAATCAATCCGGAATTTGGTAAGGATCAGGATGAATCATTAACAGATGTAATTGAATATGCTTCCAATGAAGACAAAACTGAAAGAAGGTTTTACGTGAGCGGATTAAATTGTAGTTCTGATTTTGCAAGAACAGAATTTGTAACTGTAAAAAAACAATTTGGTAAGGAAGGTGGTATTGTTGCATTTCATGGATATCAAAGTTTTGCTAAAGGTGAGACAACACCAGAAGAAGCACATGCAATTGGAAAGGAACTTGCAATGTCCCTTTGGGGAGATAAATATCAGGTTGTAGTTGCGACACATCTTAATACTGATTGCCTTCATAATCATTTTGTGTTTAATTCGGGTATCTTTTGTAGATGGAAAGAGATTTCCAGCAAGTAGAGCTACTTATGCTCTTATGAGAAAAGAATCAGATAGAATCTGCAAAGAGCATGGCATATCAGTAATTGAAAACCCATCAAAAGAGAAACATTCAAGATATAGAGAACTTGCTACTCAAGCTGGAATGCCTACAGTGTTTTCTCTTGTGAAGGATGCAGTAGACGAGGCAATTAGTAAAAGCTATAGCATAAGAGATATGGAAGATAATCTAAAAGCGTTAGGCTTTGAAACACAGTTTAACCCTAAAAGAAAATATTGGACTGTAACGCCTAGTGGTTGGAAGAAGCATGTGAGATTAGCAGGCCTTGGAGAGGAGTATACAAACGAAACGAGCTTTCTTACGCGAAAGTTTTCAAACTGGAACATCTGTTTTTTACAA
>CAZUEH010000042.1:0-3542 GCA_964619315.1 uncultured Oscillospiraceae bacterium
GGAAGGGTGCTTTTGCTATTAAAAAAATGTCCGCAAAGCCCGACCGACATCCCCCGGACGCCACGGACAATCAAGGTCATGGAGATCCACAAGACGGTCTTGCACATTCATGCCTGCACCGCATTTTGCGGTACTGCCAAGCAGAACACGGACATCACCGTTACGCATCTTTGCAAACAGTTCTTTTTTTCGTGTATCGGTATTGGCTTCATGGATAAAGGCTACTTCATGGGTAGGGACACCCTTTGCGATGAGCTTCTCCCGTATATCCTCATAAATGCTAAACTGTGCCTGTGGAGCTGTCACATCATCGGGGAGAGCATCTTCAAGGGCATGGAGTTCCACACCGTTGATTGCACCGCCGCCTGCCTTTGCCACCTTATCGGCTTGCGGTCTGCCTTTCGGAGTAGAGAGGTCACAGAACAGTAGTTGTGTCAGCTTATCGTCCTTTCCGTCCTCCCATATACGCAGGATATTGTTTACACAGGTGTTTACCTTACTGCCCTTATCATCGGGCAGCAAGGGATTAATCACTCGTTGGTCAAGCCCTAATTTTCGCCCGTCTGAGGTCACTTTCAGCATATTGTCAATAGAGGGGTCTATGCGGTCATTGTGTATTTTGGCAGCTCGTTCCGAAAGCTCCTGTACCAATTCCTGCTGTATTTCTGTGGGCTTTGCAACTACCGTTTCATAGATAACCTCGGGAGTTGGCAAGTTCAGCTCATCGGCGGTCTTGATGTCGGCAACTTCCTTGAACATGGACATCAGCTCGGGCAGATTGAAAAACCGTGAAAACCTTGTACGGGGGCGGTAGCCCTTGCCCTCGGGGAGAGGTTTGTCAATATGATTTTTGCAGTTTCTCTAAATTTAACTTCTCTGTAACAAACCAGCCGCCCAAAGTTTCGTGTACGCAAATGTCACGAAATGCCGTTTCTATGGATTTTTTCGCTGTTTCCGACTGCTTTAAGCACACTATAAAGGTTTTGTTTCCTATGGCTACTATCTCAAGGATAAGCAGCTTTTTATCAAAGAAGATGAAGCTGAAGCGGTACGCATTATCTTTGATAAATATGTGAATGGGAATATGGGATTTTATAAAATCGCCAACTATCTCAACTTGCAGGGTATACAAAAAATCAAACGTGCCAATGGTACTCTTTCTCAATGGAGTACCCATTTTGTCAGAATGATAATTGACAACCCTGTATACATGGGAAAAATTGCTTTTGGCAGACGCACAAGAGAAAAGGTCAAAGGCACTAAGAATGAATACCGCCAAGTACACCAAGATGACTATATCCTTGCTGACGGTCAGCACGATGGTATTATCAGCGAGGAGCTGTGGACACAGGCACATGAAAAACGAGAAATAACAGGTGTGAAATCCCCCTCCAAAATTGGTCGGGACAGGGCACATTTGTTAAGCGGTATCTTAAAATGCCCTAAATGTGGCGGACCGATGTATACCAATAAACACGCTTGGACAAACAAGGACGGTACATATAAAGAGATTTACTATTATGTGTGCAGCAAGGCTCGCACCGCCCGAGGTAAAAGCTGTGACTATAAGGCAATGCTCAAAAAAACCGACATTGAGCCACTTGTCGTTGAAGCAATCCGAGAGCTGATTAAGAATGAGGATTTTGCAACTGAAATAAAATCAAAAATAGGTAAACAGATTGACACCTCTACTCTCGACAGAGAACTAAAAAATTACGAAGGTAAACTCAGAGAAGTAGATTTGAATAAAACCCGCCTTGAAAATGAAATTGACAGCTTGCCGGAGGATACCCGTTTCAGAGAAAGCAAGCTCCATGATATGACACTCCGGCTTGACGGTCTATATGACATCATCGTAGATCTTGAAGAAAAAATCGAGGACGTTAAGCTACGTCGCAAGGCTGTTGAGCAGGACGCTATTACTTTAGAGAACATCTATACCCTGTTGGCAAACTTTGAAAAGGTATATGACAAAATCAGCGATGAAGAGAAAGAATCCCTAATTTCTTCGCTAATCAAAGAAATAGAGATTTTCCCATGTGATGAATCAGAGCTACCTCTGAAGTCCATTTTATTCAATTTTCCGGTTTACAAGGACGGTGGAGATGTTTGTGAATTTTTGTGGGACAAAAGTACGCACGTCTCAACGTGTGTTAAGAGGATAGGATAGCTATCAAATTCATTGTCCCAAGCCCTGTTTATATCAAGGGTCATTTGGGGGAACATATCCAAGCTTGACCATTGTTTGTGGAAACATATCTACTGCGTTTTTGGGGCTATCGGTAGACAGGAACATATCCAGTCTCTCTCTAGAACGTATACCTTACTTTAAAAAGGCAGAATAGCACTTAACCTATGCTATCCTACCTATAATTAAACATTTACAGTTACAAGTGATTTATTGTTTTTAGCCGTTAAATATTTTATAACTATTAAATAACGATAAAAATTGATCGAAACTAATATTGTTTAAATCATATATTCTCGCATGTTTTAAAGCTTTATTAAATTGATTTTTTGTAAACAGTTTTCCATACTCTTTGTTAACCCATTTCATTACAAAAGTTTTATATTTTTCTCTCTCTTTAAATGCCATTTTTGCTGGCTTTCTTTTTAATACAATTAATGTGCTATCCACTTTAGGTTTTGGATGGAAATAATGCCTAGGAATTTTTGCTAATATAGAAATATCTACCTCTGCCATTAACAGCAATGCTAGTGATTTGTTTGTATTTAATAACCTTTTAGCAAAACCATATTCCACTATTAAATAACTTACTGTGGCCGCACTTTCAAAAACAATTTTTCGAATTATATTTGTGCTTATGTTGTAAGGTATACTGCCAAATATTTTATATGGATTGTGGCTAGGAAATGTAAATTTCAGTATATCGTCATTTACTATTTGATAGTTAGGGTAATTTAAGAGCTTATTACGAGTTACCTCACATAATTTAGAATCAATTTCTAGCGCCGTTACAAAATTACATCTTTTTATCAATTCAACAGTAAAATGACCTTTGCCTGCACCTATTTCAAAAATGTTATCTTTTTCATCTAAACTAATGCAATTCATTATTTTTTCTATGTGATATTTTGAAGTAATAAAATTTTGACTATCTTTTATATTTACTTTGTTCATTATAACCTCTCCTTAAAGGTTATAATGAATTCATTTCAACAATTCATTATAACCTTTTATTTTTCGTTTGGTTGATAATGAAGTTTATCAATTACAAAAATTGAGTAAAAACCCATTAGAAAACCTCCTTAAATTCTTTCATCGCTTTTCGAATTCCTGTCATTGGTGCAGGATTAAAATCCATTTCTTCATAAAGCCACTTTTCTAAAATCTTATAGTTCAGTCCGTTTATCGAATCTGCTTTAAGCTCTTATCACTAATTTCATAAATTACATCAGTCACATTTTCGAGTAAGCGTTTGTCATGGGTGATAAACACTATAGTTCCGGCATACTCCTTCATTAGTATTTCCAAAGCCTCTAAGCTTGGTATGTCAAGGAAGTTGCTGGGTTCATCCATT
>CAZUEH010000043.1:0-2928 GCA_964619315.1 uncultured Oscillospiraceae bacterium
GCCATAAAGCCTATGATGCCACCAATCCATTTTGCTGCTCCCATAATTTTATTGTATTTAATACTGCAAAAGTAGGAAAAAGAAAAAGCAATACAAAGAATCTATCTCGGAAACCGCTAGATACTATGTTTCAAAACGGTATATACTAATCGGAAAATAGCAAAGAAGTGATTTTAGTAAAACGGAAGGTGTTTTCTGGAAAAATCGGGGCATGCTGTTACAGCATTTAGTCAGAACAAGGTAGTGGATTTCTCACATTAGGCGATTTTAATCAAGTTTGATTATCAGATGGTTATAAAATCTATCTTCCTGCTTTTCTTCTAAAAATCGGAGTATACTGTTACACTCGCACAAAACAGCACCCAGAAGACACCGTAAATCGGAGTATGCTGTTACACTTTGAGCGAGGTCAAGTGCTCTGTACTTCGTAAATCGGAGCATGCTGTTACAGTTTTGATGAATTTATTATCTTGATGGAATTATCAATTCTTTCAAGACTATGGCTACACAACCTAAGAAAATGAATATCATCAAACAGGTCCTTACGGGCCATAAAAATGGATTATCAGTCAGGAAAATGGCCGAAATGTACTCGATGAGTCCAACAACAGTACAGCGCTATCTAACGATGGCGAGCGAAGACTCATTGGGTATTGATTCGCTTATCATTTTAGAGGATCCAGAGTTGAATCATCGATTCAATGGTGGTAATCCGGCCTATTGTGACGAACGTTTCGAAGACTTCAAAAAACGTCTTCCACATTTTGAAAAGGAACTTGAAAAGAAGCACATGACCACCTATCTTCTTTGGGAAGAATACCGTAAAGACGTACCCAATGGCTATGGACTGACTCAGTTCCGTTATCATCTGAAGCAAAATACAGCAGCGGTGAAGCCTTCCACTGTTCTTAAAATGCTCCATCAGCCTGCGGGGAAGATGTATATCGACTTTGCCGGTGACAAACTTAGTTACGTCGATATGGAAACAGGTGAAATCGTTCCGGTAGAGACATTTGCAGGGGTTCTTCCCTATTCCGGATACACTTTCATCACTTGTATACCATCACAAGGTATCGAGCACTTCCTTGGTGCTGTAGATGCCGCTATACGATTTTTCGAAGGAGCACCGCGCATCCTGGTTCCAGATAACCTCCGCTCTGCTGTAAAGTCCTTCGACAAGTGGTCTCCAGGCTTAACTGACGGCCTTAATGATCTGGCTACGCACTATGGATGCTGTGCCCAGCCGGCAAGAGTCCGCCGGCCAAAAGATAAAGCTTTAGTCGAAGATGCCGTGCATAAAAGCTATAAACGCATATATGCCCCCTTACGTAATCGTACCTTCCATTCCTTGCAGGAGTTGAATGGCGCTATTGCAGAATTACTTGAAAAGTACAACAGTCGACGGATGCAGGGATGTGACTACTCACGTATTGAACGCTTCCTTGCCGTAGAGAAATCCGAACTGCTACCCTTACCGCCAGAACGTTACCAAATGAAACGCCATGCAGTACTTACCGTAGCCCCAAACAGTTTTATACAGCTTGGAAGGGAACGACATCATTACTCGGTTCCCTGCCGTCTTATCAGCAATAAAGTGGAAGTTGTATTTACAGACACTCAGGTAAGAATCTTCCATAATGGAAACTGCATCGCCACACATATGCGTTCGTTCAAACAAGGGGGATATACATGGGTAAAGGAACACCTTCCCTCACAGACACAGGCATACTACGATTACTCACCGCAGTACTTCATAGACAAAGGAGCTAAATACGGATCAATGGTAGAACATGTGCTGCGTGAACTGTTTTCTGCTACAGACAAGCCTGCAGAAGTCTATTATCGTTCCGCTCAAGGTATCCTTGCTCTTGCCCGTGAAACAGAACCTGAGATTTTTTTTCTCGCATGTAAGATATCAGTTCAATATGGAAAGTGCAATTATCCGTTCATCAACAACCTGGTGAAGTCAAAATGCCAAGGTTACCTTGCATTGCAGGGAAAGGATACTCAGGCTCAGGAATCTACATTATCATTACATGCAAATATCAGAGGAGCGGAAGCTTACAAATAACATATTATACCATCATTAAAACGGAAAAACAATGGAAAAAATCTTATCAGACCTCAAGTCTATGCGACTCCCGGGCATGGCCCAGACATGGCAGAATCTTATGGAGGCACACAAAATCGAATCAATCTCAATGGCTGACGGAATACGTATGCTTATCCAGGGTGAGAATGACATGCGCATGTCCAACCGAACCCACAGGCTCATCAAAAACGCTCACTTCCGCTATACTGTAGCACTTGGTGAGATTGTTGCAGACTCTGCCCATGGTATCGAACAATCTCTTCTTAACGAGGTGGCCACATGCGACTACATCGCCCATGGCTATCCCATTATCATTACGGGACCGACCGGCACTGGCAAAAGTTGGCTAGCTTCTGCACTTGGCCATCACGCCTGCTTATGTGGATATAAAGTCCGATACTATAACGTGATGAAACTCTTTGAAGAACTCACCATGGCACGCATAGAGAGCCGTCTTCCTAAGTTCTTTGAACGATTGTCGCAATTTGACCTTCTTATACTGGATGATTTTGGAATCAAGAAACTGACAGCTGAACAAGTACTTGACCTGATGGAAATCATTGAAGACAGGCACGGCTACAAATCTACGATTTTTGCAAGCCAACTACCTGTGGCAAATTGGTTTGAAACACTCGATAGTAACGTCTCGGCTGCAGACGCTATCCTGGATCGTATAATCAATACCGCTACAAGATTTACTTTGAAAGGAGACAGTCTAAGAAAAAAACATTAACTTTGCCACCTCAGAACTGTAACAGCATGACCGATTTTGCTGTAACAGTCTGCGCCGTTTTTTACAAGTATAGTCGATAATATCTTTACATGCGAAGTAAGAC
>CAZUEH010000043.1:2938-3237 GCA_964619315.1 uncultured Oscillospiraceae bacterium
TTTTTTACACCATGTGCGGAAGTCTACGCCGGCAGCTTTGCAACACCCCATGAAACTATAAATGATAGCCGTGCTTTCTGCGGTATCATCATTCTGACAGAATAAATAATTTTTCCTACCCACTGCTACGGGTCTCACTGCATTTTCTATGCCATTATTATCTATATTATATGCACCGTCCAAATGGTAGCGTGATAATTTGTTAAAGCGCTTGTAGGTGTACATAATCGCCTTTTCGATGGGACTTCCTTTAATAACTTTTGCGTGTTCTGCAACCAACCATTTTTCAAATCGTACCA
>CAZUEH010000044.1:0-3091 GCA_964619315.1 uncultured Oscillospiraceae bacterium
GGCTGGCCGTCCTGGCCGCCACATGAGGCATGTTCCGCGTCCTTGCAATACTGTGCCCCCAATGGGGCACCGCTGCATTCAGGTTACTTCACATAAGAAATTTTATGTTAAATGATTGTTAGAAATGCCCCTTGATCGAGGCATTTTCTATAAAGAATACTAAAAACTAATTAAAGCCAACCAAGTTTCAAAACAAGGCAGTTCTCAGCAATCATATTTTTAAATTATATAACTCCCAACTGAGCTTTTGCTCCAACGATAAGGCTTTCATTTTGAGTTTCTAAGGCAAATAAACCATACATCAAAGGAGAGGCCGCTGCTCTTTCTAAAGTCTGTTCATATAGTTTATTCCAAACTTTACCCCCTAGTTTTTCATACTCGATGATTAGAGTTTTGAGGCTTTCTTCTCCAAACAAAGTTACATGCCCAGCAAAATCAATCGCTGGGTCATCTATATGGGCTGTTGACCAATCAATAACGCCTGAAACAGCTCCATCCTTTGAAGCTAGTACATGCCCAGCATATAAATCGCCATGTATAAATTGGGTGAAATCTGCCCATAGAACATCATTATCCAACCATTTTCTGTAGCGGGTTTCCAATTGCTCACTTATACCAATTTCAGATTTTACTAACTGCAAATTGTTTGCTATTTCAGGTCTTAAATCTGAAGGTTTCATAATTTTCAAATCATTTTCCCGAACTTCTTTTTCAGGAATACTATGGATTTCAAATAAGGTTTTTGCCAAAGATGTTATGTATTTCGGGCTATCTTTGTCCATATTCCAAATTATTTCATAGGTTTCAGCATCCAAATTTAAAACAGGATTATCTTTAAGTATGGGATAAGCCACTAATTCTGTAGATGAAATTCTCCAATCAGGAACCTCTACAGAAAGATGTTTTTTTACCAATTCTAAAATGCGTTTTTCTTTCTTGATTTGTTCCCTCATGCCATCACGACGAGGAATACGCAGCAACCATTGTTGCCCCTTTGTATCAAGAGCAAAAACGACCTTAAAATCAATGCCCATTTCATTGAAATTCATTTTGTCCGTAAGCAACAAGCCGTGTGCTTCAGCAAGTGATTGAATATCTTGAATTGTCATTTTTAATTTCCTTTAAAGAGTTCAATAATTAATGTTCGGATTAGATTGGCTATCATTAACAATCTCTCTCAAAAGTCTTGATGATTTTGTGGTCTTTGATCTCGTAGATAATGTCAGCAATATTATCGACCAATTGCTTGTCATGAGATACGAAGATAATAGTTCCTGCATAGGACTTCATCATTGTTTCTAATGCGGCAATACTTTTTAGGTCAAGATAGTTTCCTGGTTCATCCATAAGCAAAATATTATATTTTCCTAAAAGCATTTTGGATAAAAGCAGTTTGATGATTTCACCTCCCGATAAGTCGGATAAGTTTTTTTGAATATCATTCGCTCCGATCCCCATTGAAGCCAATACTGCACGAATTTCCGCAACTGTGTACTCGCACTCTTCCTGCATAAAGGAGAGCACAGATTTATGCGTGTTAAATTTATATCCTGTTTGTGTAAAGTAGCCAATTTCAGCTTTTGGAGATATGGTTAATCCATCAGCACGTTCTGATATCATTTTTAACAAGGACGTTTTCCCTGTTCCATTCGATCCAGTTATAGCGACTTTAGCGCCAAGCGGTATTATAAAGTTAGCGTCATCAAAGATAGTACGGCTACCAAATTTTAAGCTCAGACCATCTGCCGTAATCGGGAACTTATTGTGCAGTTCTAGGGCTGAACTTTGACGAAAACGAATAGAACGCAAATGCTCTGGTGCTTGAATATCTTCTAATGCAGCCAAACGCTTTTCCATACTCTTAGCTGCCTGATACAGTTTTCTTTGCTTGGTGCCAGTCATTTTTGCATGCCCAAGTCGTCCAGCACTTTCGGTAGAGTTTTTGGATTTTTCTCCTTTTTTCTTATTGTCTAATCGATTAGCTTGCTGGCGTTTTTCTTGCACAGCAGATTCTAATCGCTCCCGTTCCTTCATCATCAGCTCATATTCTACGGCTTGGTGTTGTCGCTCTTCTTCTTTTTGACGCAAGTAATCCGAGTAACCACCCCAATATTCCGTAATTTTACCGTCTTTTAACTCCCATATCTTGTCTACAACCATATCAAGAAAATATCGGTCATGACTGATAACAAGTAATGCTCCATCAAATGCTTTAAGTTGACCAATAAGTAGATCTATTCCATTGAGATCAAGGTGGCTGGTTGGTTCATCCGCTAGAATGCCATGTACTTGTTGGGAAAATGCGGCAGCAATTTTTGCACGAGTTTCCTCTCCGCCACTCATTGTGTCGTTTTGTACATTGGAAACACCAAGGCGAGATAACATTGCCCGGTCTTCGACCGTTTCTATTTCGATTCCGCCCAGTTGGCTGATATGTGCAAAATCACCAAAACGCTGTAATGTCGCTTCGGCTAAAACAATTTCGCCATTAAGTACTTTGAGTAAACTACTCTTTCCTGCTCCGTTATCACCCACAAGACCAATACGGTCATAAGAGTGAATTTCCAATTCATCAATATCCAAAACATCACGCCCAGCATAATCCAAGCGTATGTTTCTCGCTTTAATAATTAAACTCATTTTTATTTACTCCTGTTTAGCTCTTGAAATTTTTTATGCAGCAAACAGGATTTAGGTGAAAACAAAAGCTAGCATCACAGTGTCCTCCCAAAAAAAAAGCTATTCATCCACAGGGTGGACAAATAGCTAGTCAATTAAGTTATAACTGGAAACTATGCACTAAAAGCATACTTATAAATTAAGCATACTTTTACTTTATATATCCGCATATATTCTTAAAGACACAACAAAAGCCCACCATTATAAAATAGTGTCACTATGCAAATAGTTGTGTCTTAACGAATGCGGATAGAATGCATAAACTTACCTAAAAAATAAAATTCAGTTTTATGATAACTTTACTGTTAAAAGAAGTCTAGACAACCTTGTTTTATGCTTGGATATAAGGCTTATTTTAACGTATAGGAAGAATAAACGCCCTTTTCACCCAAGTCCAACAGCTTTGGACCGC
>CAZUEH010000045.1:0-2760 GCA_964619315.1 uncultured Oscillospiraceae bacterium
GACTCGTCACAAAATTGCTATAGACGCGGCCATAAGAAGGGGCAGAGAATCTGCTCTCAATGTAGGTCATGTATATAGCCTTATAGATATTGATGGAGTCTTGACCTACTGGGGCAAGGTTGGAATCAAAGACGAAAAATACTACCTACTAATAGTGGACAATGAAGATAATTATTCTTCTGGTGAAATCACAAAATTGGCAGAAATCATTGAACTTGCCATGGGCATGTGGAAATTCACTCCAGAAAGAGATGCAAAGGCTGAATTTGTCAAAGCACTCATAAGAGAGAATAAGAGCTTGGCGTATTCACTAAAAGAAGAGTTAGGTGTCAAACCACAGGACTTGCTCTCTGTATTCTATGCAAGAGGTATGGACAATGTTCAGTGGGATAACATAATAGGAACTTACGAGGAAAAAGGCCTGCTTAAGGTTATAAGACTCAAAGAGGAAGACGAGACTTATGGTGTTATTTTCAAAGGTAGTGAGATGACAACTGAGGATAGAACTGATGATAAGTCAGTCTGCATAAGCCTTTTTGATGAACTCAAAGAGGATAAGACAGTAAGAGTTTTCCATGTAACTGGATTAGATGAAATAGAAGGAGCAGGAGACGGATTCCACATTATCAATGAAACGTGGTCTCTTGCAGGAAATATTTTCCCATACAAGAGAGTGTTTACAAAATACGAAATGTCCTTGGTAAGCAACTGCATGAGTATCGAAATGCAGGGTGGGTTCCTAAAGAAAAACCATATGGAACTCTTGATGCCTTTCCGCAAAGAAGGGGATCACAAGGCAAAACAACTTTTGGAAACTCTCGAAACCTTTGTGCTGGATGCAGGAATGAACAGCGGAAAAACAGCAGAGTTCATGGGAATCCATGCGAACACAGTCCAGTACAGACTTAAAAAGATCAATGAAGTTTTAGGGGTGGAAATAACAGGCAACAGAGTAATACCAGGGCTTACAATAGCGTTGGCACTACAAAGACTTGAATCCGCTTCAAAATAAGTAACTAAGAGGGGGACCATGAAAGAATTGCGAATTGGCAACTTAATATTGGATAACCCCTTTTTTCTTGCGCCTCTTGCGGGGATAACCGATGCTTCCATGCGTAGGTTGTGCAAGGAACAGGGAGCAGCATTAGTATTTAGCGAAATGGTAAGTGCTAAAGGAATGTGGTACGGTGACAAAAACACAGGCAAACTTCTTTATACAAATGAAGAAGAAGCACCTGTGGCATTTCAGGTTTTTGGTCATGAGCCAGAGGTGATGGCTTTTGCCGCACGAGAATTTTCTAAGATGCCCTGTTCGATTATAGATATAAATATGGGGTGCCCAGTACCAAAGATAGTAAAGAACGGCGAGGGCTCAGCTCTCTTAAAAAATCCGGACTTAGTATATGATGTGGTTTCGGCTACCGTAAAGAACTCTGACAAGCCAGTCACTGCCAAAATCAGGATAGGCTGGGATCAGGACTCTATAAATGCAGTAGAGATTGCACATGCAGTATCTGCGGCAGGCGCAGCAGCCATAACCGTTCACGGACGCACTCGAGAACAGTATTACAGCGGGGAAGCGGACTGGACACAAATAGCAGCTGTCAAAAAAGCTGTAGACATACCAGTCATAGGCAATGGCGATGTAAAGGATGGCCAATCGGCTCTCGCGATGCTTGACCAAACTGGTTGCGACTTCGTCATGATAGGAAGAGGTGCACTTGGTAATCCATGGATATTCCAAGAAGTGATAGCCGCATGGCGTGGCGAAGAACTTCCTCCAAAGCCAACTCGAGAAGAGAAAAAAGCCATGATGCTACGACACCTAAAAGATCTATCAGAGCTAAAAGGCGAATACGCAGCAGTGCGTGAAATGCGTAAGCATGTAGGCTGGTATTTAAAAAATATTCCGGGAGCGGCAGCATTCCGTGGTCGCGTCAATCAAATTGTAGATCTTGATAAACTAGTTGAGGCTATAGAAAACATATAGGAGGCAAGAATAATGAAGTACAATTTCGACGAAATCATTGAAAGACGTAACACAAATGCTCTAAACACAGATGGATTCCGTGGATATATCTTTAATGCGGGTCCAGAAAAAGTATTCCCATACAAAGATGAAGAATTCATTCGTATGTGGGTAGCAGACATGGAATTTGCGACTCCACCAGAAATTTGCGATGCAATGAAAGCTCGTATTGAAAAGCGAATCTTTGGCTACAGTGGCGTATATGACTCGAAGTATTATGACGTATTCGTAAAATGGTGCAAAGACATGTACGACTGGGAATTTCCGCAAGAACAACTAGTGTTCTCTGCTGGAATAATACCTGCCCTATATCAGTTAGTAGAAGACATCGTGCTTCCTGATGGCAAATTTATGACAATGACTCCAGCATACGGATTCTTCCTACATGCGGCAGAGTACAACGATGTAGAACTAGTAAAGTCAGATTTAAAATACGATAATGGAACTTTTAAAATAGACTTTGATGACTTTGAGAAGAAAGCATCAGACCCATCTGTAAAAATGATAATGTGGTGCAACCCTCATAACCCTACAGGCCGTGTGTGGACAGAAGAGGAACTTAAAAAAGTCGCTGAAATAGTTGAAAAATACGATCTTTGGATTATCTCTGACGAAATTCACTGTGACTTGTTAAGACAAGATCAGCGTCATATACCAATGGCAAAGATTATGCCTGAATACAAAAAACTTGTGACTTGCATGTCAGCGAGCAAGACCTTTAACATTGCAGG
>CAZUEH010000046.1:0-2731 GCA_964619315.1 uncultured Oscillospiraceae bacterium
GGAATTTGATACAAGGTTTGTTTTTTCGGTTGAAAGATTTTTCATCTCACTATCTAAAACATTTCGTTCCTGATTAAAAAGAGCAGGCTCCAGGAAACCTTTGGCCATCAGTGTAATAAGGGTGTTGCGTTCTTCCATGAGTTGCTCCATTCGCTTATCAATAGCATCCATTCTTTCACGGTCGCTTTCTTCATCGATTTGGCTAATTGATTTGAAAAGTGGCTCTAGGATTAGCTTGTTACTGAAAGCAAGCTTATTCATCATGGTTGTAAATGTGGCTTTGATTTCCCCATCTCGCAAGAACAACATGGAGCAACTCTCTTTGTCTTCGATATGACCGATGCAACTCCAAGCAATATAACTCCTACCAGCTGAGTAGTTTGTCTTTCTCCTAAAATTGCGACCACATTCTCCACAGACCATCTTGCCACTTAAAGCATATCGATTAAGATAAACGTTCTTTTTCACGCCCTTACACTTCATCTTGGCTCTTTCATCAATGAGATCTTGTGCCTTAGCAAAGTCTTCTCTACTTATAATAGGTTCATGATTGTCCTTGTAATAGTACTGGTCTTTTTCGCCTGTATTTGGATGGCGATTGTAGTTACTATCTGTGTAAGTCTTTTGTAGTAGGACATCACCCATATATTTTTCGTTTCGAAGCATGTCTATCACCGTGCCTGCACTCCAGTGATTACCTCGTCTTGCAGGGATTTTGTCTTTGTTCAAACCTCTTGCTATAGTACCTCCACCTTTCCCTGAAAGGCACTCTGCAAAAATACGTTTGATGATTTCTGCTTCTTCTGGGACGATTACCATTTCACCATCTATATTGGTGTAGCCGTAGGGTGGAGTACCAACATAACTGCCATTTTGAAATCTCTTTTGAATGGACCATGTTGAGTTTTGTGAAATAGATGCAGACTCTTCTGCAGCAAATCCTGAAAGAATAGAAAGCATCAGTTCACTTTCCATATCACCCGTATTTAGATTCTCTTTTTCAAAATAAATATAAACACCGATATCAATCAGTTTTCTTACTAACTCTAGGCAATCTACTGTATTACGAGCAAAGCGGCTGATTGATTTGGTGATAATAAAATCAATCCGACCTTGCTTACAATCTCGTATCATGCGGAGCAGTTCAGTCCGTTTCTCCATCTTGGTGCCGGAGATCCCTTCGTCATAATAAAGACCAGCAAACACCCATTCTGGATTAGACTTAATATAGCGCTCATAGTGTTCACGCTGTGCTTTAAGGCTTTCAAGCTGTTCATCACTATCGGTTGAGACTCTAGCATAGGCGGCAACCCTAAGTTTCGTATTAGGTAGTTGTCCTTGGGGCAGTTCATCTATTTTTGTTATCTTTTTCATCATCTCACCTCGCTTTCGCCCATTACATACATCACTCTAAAAGCTATTAATAGCAAGCTTTTTAGGACATAATCTCGGCTAAACGAGGAGAGAATTTCTGCTTGTTTAGGGCTGATATTTTGTGTAATTCATCCGCTGTGATTTTGCCTTCTTTATATAGGTTTGCGACAATGCTCTCGGCTATATGAAAGTCATATTCCTTTTGTAATTCTTCCTCTGTCATCTGATCGGTCTTGCCCTTTAATGGACAGCCATCTTTTACTTCATAAATGTTCATAGAAAAACACCTCCTACCTAGTAGCCACGGCAGGAGGTGAAATCTGATGATTTCTTTAATCTTTTTGATAAAAGTCACATTCATAGCCATCGGCATCAAGGAGCAGCCCTTTTGCCCAAGGTGGCACTTGACTCATCTGTTTACATATTTCAGTAACCGATATTTGAGGATCGGCTTCAATAATGACTTCATCATGGACATGAGCCACAATAGGATAAGTACTAAGCATCTTCATTGAATACATCAAAATATCACGGGAGATGGCTTGAACAATATTCTCTACAAACTTAGGACCGTAACTTTCAAGACGCTCCCATTTCTTTGTTCCACCTACTCCTTCATAGGTAACAGACTCACCACCAAACTGATTCTCACCGATTCGAGGTTTTACATAGGCAAGCCGTCTACCTGAGGGAAGAACGATAAAAAGCATGCCACTAAAACAATGAAACTCGATGCTATGGGTTTCTTGTGATTTATTTTCCTTTACGCATTGTTTAGCCGCCCGATCTACATCCCACCAGAACTGTGTGATGTTGGGATTAGACATTCTCCAGGCATTCACAAGCGGTTTTAACTCTTCCTCTTCAAGCCCCATCTCCAGCGCACCCATGGCTTTTAGCGCACCAACAGAACCACCATATCCAAGTGCCAATTCAGCGATTTTACCCTTCTGTCTCAAGTGACCGTTCACACCATGCTTTTCAACGGGGACTTTAAACATCTGGGAGGCAGATGCACAGTAGATATCGCCACCACTAGCAAATACCTTTGTTCGCCATGTTTCGCCTGCGAGCCATGAAAGCACACGAGCCTCAATGGCTGAGAAGTCTGCGACAATAAACTTATGACCAACTCTTGGTACAAAGGCTGTACGAATCAGTTGTGAGAGGGTATCAGGTATATCTTCATAGAGCAGTTCTAGTGTTTCAACATCACCATTTCTAACAATATTTCGCGCCTCTTTTAAATCTGGCATATGGTTTTGAGGGAGGTTTTGTAATTGCACAAGCCTTCCGGCAAAGCGTCCAGTTCTGTTAGCACCATAAAACTGAAACATACCTCTAGCTCTTGAATCAC
>CAZUEH010000047.1:0-2341 GCA_964619315.1 uncultured Oscillospiraceae bacterium
TAATATGGAAGGAATGCGTAATTACACAAAAGGACAATTTAATTTTTGGAGCAGGAAGCTTAAAGATGGAACAACAGGCAAGGACAAAACTTGTAGAAGACTTAGAGGAGGCAGATTATTGGCGTTATATTCATGCATCAGACCTCGGTCCTCACAACGGTTATATAGGAATGATTTCAGGAACAGGTTGGATAGGCTTTGCCTTATTCATAGCCATCCTGCTTCAACGAATCAAGCGAGCCAAACACCTCGAGAAGGGTAATTGGTATTTGATGCTCATATTTATATTCGTAATAAATTGTTTTGAAAGTTTGTTTATACTAAACCGATTCTTCACTTGCTTCTATATGTTCCTGATTTTAGAAGTAGATTTGGACAGCGAAGGTGAGAATGTAAAGGAACTACCCGAGGAGGTAATCACATGATTTATGCAGCAATCTTGGCAGGAGGCATAGGTAGCCGTATGGCCAGCGAAAAGCCAAAGCAATATATAAACATAGGCGGCAAACCTATAATTCTTCATACAATAGAAAAATTTTGCCTTTGTAATGAGTTTGAAGAAGTGCTGATTCTTTGCCCTGAAGATTGGGTAGAATATACAAAAGGGTTAATCAAGAAGCACATAAGCTCGGCAGAAAAGATAAGAGTCATTGAAGGTGGAGCAACAAGAAGTGAAACAGTGCAAAATGCCATCGATTATATCAAAGCTGCTGGTAACTTAGACGAAAACACTATTATTGTAACACATGACGCAGTCAGACCATTTGTTACATATAGAATAATCCAGGAAAACATTGAAGCGGCGCGGCAATTCGGAGCTTGTGACACAGTAATCCCAGCCACAGACACAATAGTGGAAAGTACTGATAGCAACATAATTTCTGCAATCCCTAACCGTGCCAACTTGTATCAGGGACAAACGCCCCAGAGCTTTAAGGCACTGAAACTTAAAGAACTTTATGAGTCATTGACTAATGAAGAAAAAGAAATTTTAACTGATGCTGCTAAAATTTTCGTTATCAAAGGGCAGGATGTAAAATTGGTAAAGGGAGAAAACTCCAATATTAAAATCACCTATCCATACGATTTGACTGTAGCAGAAAGTTTATTGAAAGGCGAGTAAAATGCTCAACACCATTTATAGGCTCATCGAGCCAAGAAAAATTGAAATTGAGTTTAATGATATACAGATGAATGATGACCAGGTCATTGTAAGACCTACACATTTGTCAATTTGTAATGCAGATCAACGATACTATCAAGGCACTAGAGACCCAGAAGTTTTGGCTAAAAAGCTTCCTATGGCTCTTATACATGAAGGAATAGGAGTGGTGGTTCATGACTCAAAGGGTGAGTTTAAGCCGGGAAATTCAGTTGTAATGGTTCCAAATACTCCGATGGAAGAAGACGAGTTTATTGCGGAAAACTATCTTCGCTCAAGCAAATTTAGAGCCAGTGGTTTTGACGGATTTATGCAGGACAATGTTGCCATGAGAAGAGACCGGGTGGTTGCGATTCCAAACAGTATCGACAAGGAAGTCGCTGCTTTTACTGAAATTATTTCTGTAAGCAACCATGCCATCGATAGATTTGGTAGATTAGCCCATGGCCGCAAAGAACATATAGCAATTTGGGGTGACGGCAATCTGGCTTTTATAACCAGCTTGCTTTTGAGATACAGATATCCAGATGCAAAGCTTTATATAATGGGAATAAGTCATGACAAGATGACGGATTTTACCTTTGCAGATGAAACATACGATGTTAGGAATATACCTACTGACATAATTATTGACCATGCTTTTGAATGTGTGGGCGGAAATGGTTCAGTAAAGGCTATAGATCAAATAATAGACAACATAAAACCAGAGGGGACGATATCAATTTTGGGAGTTTCTGAAAACCCAGTACCTATCAATACTCGCATGGTCTTAGAAAAAGGTTTGACTGTATTTGGAAGTAGCAGGTCAAGCAGAGAAGACTTCGAAAACACAGTTAAAACCTTTGTTGATCATCCAGAAATCGTTGAATACCTAAGAAGTATAGTGGGCGATGTTGTAGATGTAAAAACAATTGAAGATATGCACATCGCTTTTGAGAAAGACATTGCTAAAGCAGGTGGCAAAACTATAATGCTTTGGAACGTTTAACTTAGATTTAAGGAGAAATATGACAAAAGTATCTGTAATTGTACCTGTGTACAATGTGGAAAACTACATATTTGACATGTTGAAATCAGTCCAAAATCAGACCTTTAAAGAGTATGAAGTAATAATCATAAATGACGGTTCAACAGATAAGTCCCAGACCATTATAGACCAGTTTTGTGATACGGATAAAA
>CAZUEH010000048.1:0-2307 GCA_964619315.1 uncultured Oscillospiraceae bacterium
TACCTGCTCTTGATTGCAAGCAGGACATAACCCAACGCCTTGTCCTCCTGCAATTGCTCGGGCACATTCTTCACAGCTAGCTTTGTTGCAGCCGCCTAGTCCCCCGCAGTTTAAGCCTGGCAAAAGTGAAAGAATTTTTCTAACATCTTCTGCAGTCGCTTTCTTACCAGAATTCATACTAATACCTCCTCTGCCCTGTCGTATAATCATATTATCTTGATGCATGTATACTGAATTATGCACGAAAAAATACCGCAGCAAACTCCCGCTGCGGTATAAAAAGTGACACATGTATCTACTATCCTCGTGTCTCTATATCATACACCTATAGCGGACCGTTCTTTTCTCTTTCCGCCTATATGTTTACGACACTTGGTCTTATATTTATTATACGGCACCCTCACAAATTGTCAACAAGAATTTGCTCGGCAAACCACTTGGCTATCCTCGCCGTGATACCCCAAATTATCCTCTCTCCGTATCTATACAAAGGCAATATGTTAATGCCCTTTCTCCAGTTATAATCAGGGTCTATGCCAGTTTCCTCGTATGGAAAATTCTCTACATCTGCAACCACTTCTACGTCATAATTTTCCGGATCATTGTCAACAAAATATTTTAGAGGAACTGTAAAGGTTTCTGCCACCTCATCTTTGTTAAGGTTCAAATCCTTTAAAGTTTCTGTAGGGATTTCTACTGCAAATGAATACAGCGTATATCCTGCATATCCATATAAAGTATCAAACTGCCCTAAAACTTTTGTTTTTGACTTGGGTATTCCGATTTCTTCTTCCATTTCTCTAAGGGCACATTCTAAAGGAGTCTCATCTTTTTCCATGCTGCCTCCAGGAAAACAAATATCTCCCGGTTGCGTATTAAGATGGCTAGATCTCACCTCAAAAAGAAAGCTTAACCCTTCGCTTGTTTTAACTATAGGCAAAGTTACGCTGAAAAATTTGTGTTTTCCTACAGTACTCGGTTGTCTATTTTTAAGCTTTTTTTCTATAGTCTTTATAGTCATCTCTTAATCATCCTCCAACTTTTAAAGAATTTTGAACAAAACACAAGGCGGTGGTAAACCACCGCCTGAAATTTATTACGTATAACTAAAGTTAATTTATCAGTTGAGAATTTCGCATCCTGTGAAGTCTACACCAATCATTTCTTCCTTTTCGGCGCTTAAGCTTACAACGAAATCCATGCCGTAGTTCTTGGACATATCCTTTAATCTATCAACAAACTCAGGTAAATCTCCTAAAGAGAAGTGTGCGTGCTTTAAAATGCTGTCTATATAGATAGTCTCAATGTCATGATCTAAGCTTATGATACCATACAGAAAACCTATATATTCGTCACTGTTGGTAACATGCTCAAAATCCTCCATGCATATAACTCTTATTTTATACTTAAGGTCATACATCAATCTGTGATTCTTATTGATGAAAATAATGCTCCCTTTGCTAGTTTCTATTGAATCGTTGGCAAGTGTTATCATTTGTTTAGTTTTACCGCTGCCTTTATGTCCCATTACTAATTTTACCATGGTTGTCCCCTCCTAAATAATATTCCTTGAGTCTGTTATTTTTCTAATTATACAATACTAACACTATATTTTCAAGTGGTAAATACAGCTAATGTACCCTTTATAATCCAAACCCTCATTATAGGTGGGTTTTAATGAATATTTATTTTTTGCAAATGCAAAATAGTCATTTTTATTTAGCACGGCCTAGTCTTAATTGTCCACATGCGCCATCAATATCATCGCCCATTTCTCTTCTTATAGTCACTGGAATCCCTTTTTTCTCTAGGATTTTTTTGAATTCTTCAGCAACCTGGTTTTCTGTTGTATCAAGGCCTGTCTCTTTCACTTTGTTAAGGGGTATCAGGTTTACATGGCACAACATTCCTTTTAGTAGTTTGCTAAGCTCCAAAGCGTGTGCTTGGCTGTCATTGACACCTTTAACTAAAGTATACTCAAAGGTTATGCGTCTAGAAGTTTCTTTAGTATATCTTCTACAGGCATCAATTAACTCTGCAATAGGATACTTTTTATTTATTGGCATCATCTTTTCCCTTATTGCATCATTAGGTGCATGTAAAGAAATCGCCAAATTGACCTGGGGAAAATCTCTTGCGAATTTTTCTATTATAGGGATAAGGCCACATGTGGAAATAGTTATATTTCTCATTCCGAGCCCTCGTCCATTAGGGTCGTTGATGATTTTGATGAATTTTGAAAGATTCTCATAGTTATCAAATGGCTCGCCGCTGCCCATTATTACAATGTGATTTATTATTTCCCCC
>CAZUEH010000049.1:0-2147 GCA_964619315.1 uncultured Oscillospiraceae bacterium
CCAAAATAGAAGAAATTATTAAAATTGAGTGGCAAATGCTACAAACTGTTGATAATATAGGTGGGCGTGCAAGCTGCCAAGACGATGATGAAACATTTTACATCATGCGTCGTAGCCAATACGACAATTGGAGTGAGGCAATGATTGACTTTTACCTCGCCTTTGCCAAAGAATCCGCGGCTGCAGGTCGCAATCTCGTTTCGGAAAAATACGCAAGAATGATGGCCTATACTGATTTACACTATTTTAACAAGCACCTAAAGGATAACATCCCTTTTGTGCCTGTAAAGAATTTTAGGATTATAAATCAAATTGTCGAAAGACTAATTGACTGGGAAGATGCAATCGCTCAAAAGTACCCTAAGCTAGCAGGTACTTCAAGACCTATTAGATCTTCCGAAGACAAATATGGTTTCACCTCTATGGAAACTTATGCTCGAGGAGAACTTGAAACATACCCAGAGGAATTGATTCTTATGTATGCTGATTATGTTGAGCAACTTTGGGCAGATGGCATTTCACTGGCACAAAAAAATCTGAACACGATGGTTCAGATGTATGGATATGATAGTATTGAAGAAGCTGAGACCAGCCTCTAATTCAATTCACCTATTATCATGTCTGCAAGTCTTTCGCTACAGCCCTCTTGACATTCTACATACTTGCTACCAAAAGCTTCAACTTTTGCAAGGTCATAGTTATCTGCTGAAATTGCTTTTGCGATTTCATTGGTAGCGGTTGAAATAAGGCCTGGCATCTCCGACTTGTAATCAATATAAAAGTCCCGTTCAACGCCGTATGACTCGTAGTCAAAGGCATAGAAGAACAGGGGCTTTTTCATTATTGCAGCCTCAAAGATTACAGCAGAGTAATCACATATAACATAATCTGCCACAAAGAACATCTCTAAAGTAGTAAAGGCTTCATCAACAATGGCACTTTTGCAGTCTATTGCCATAAGCGGGTGTTTCTTAATTACAAAAGCAAATTTGTCGGAATCGAATTCACTTGCCAAAGCTTCTGCCTCCGCTGAAATATCTTTATCAATGCGAAAAGTCGGTGCATATACTATCACCTTTTTTTCTTTGAATTGTGGGTATTTGCCATGAATTTTACGAATCATTTCCTCTTCAAAGGCCTTGTTGGTAAGTTTATCAACTCTTGGCAGAGACATGACTTTGACAGTCTCTTCTCCGTACCCAAAAGCCTCTTCGAAATATGGTGTACATGCTTTACCGCTAGTAAGTACATATGTGTAATTTTGGTGCATTTTCATTGCACTTGCTACAGATTCATTTCTGCCTTCCCCTTCACCAACAATACTAAGGCCAAAACGCTTAAGGGAGCCAAGTGCATGCCACATCTGAATAACCACCAATGATGGTCGTTGTTTTAAAACACTTACAGCGATAGAATAAGAATCAAGAATTACAACTTTTGATGTTGCAATGTGATACATTTGAGTTATCAAATGGAAACAATAAGAAATCTTCCTCCCGATTCCCCCATCTAATTTTTTGCACAGAAAAACCTGCTTGAGATCAGGTGCTTTTTTGCGTAGTTCAACTTCTAACAGTTCCATATCTTCTGTTTTAGTATCAGATTGGCGACTAATAAATGTCACCTTGTTCTTAACAGGTAGAAGTTTAAATACTGCAAATATTAAATTTAATATTCCTATTAAGAGTTTTAATATAATTTTCATTCTATTTCCTAAACTTCTTTTTTAACTTCTCAACGTCTTCTCTTGTTAGGTGTTTTTTAAGCCATATAGTAGCATTCGTTATTTGTCTATTTTTAGTTTGTGATAGCTTAAGTATCATTTCGGAAGGTCTATCGCCTTTTCGTTCAAATATATCCTCTTGAGAAATATAAGTTATCATGCTACCTTTGCGAATTTTTTCAAAATTTAAATTCTTATATAGCATCATCACATTAGTCTGTGAGTTCTCAGTAAATTCAAAACTTTCTAATGCGCTTTTTCTGAACAATTTATTAAAGAAGAATATATCCCAATTAGTTAAGGTTGTGAATCGTCTTTTGGAAGATTTTGTGTAGCCATATGCACTATCCAGTACAGGAATTTTGTAATGTTCATTGCCATCAAAATTCTTTATAAGTATAGTTGCCATTCCCAATTTAGGATT
>CAZUEH010000050.1:0-2038 GCA_964619315.1 uncultured Oscillospiraceae bacterium
TATTATCAGGATGTGGATAGCCTTGTGTACTGGGCAAATGAAGCAGCTTATCGGTGGAAACTTCGAGGCATGTGTATGTGGTCACTAGGGCAGGAGGATTTAAGACTCTGGGAGTGGCTACCAAAACAAATAGAGTAATCAAAGGAACATCTGCAAAAGTAGGTGTTCTTTTTATTTCAACAAAAGGAGGAATTTTAAATGAAAGAAATATGGAACTGGATCCAAGTTGTGATAACAGCAATCGGTGGATTCTTCGGATGGTTTTTAGGAGGAGCAGACGGATTTTTATATGCGCTACTAGTCTTTGTAGTCATCGACTATCTAACAGGTGTCTTATGTGCAATCGCTGATAAGACCCTATCAAGTGAAGTGGGATTTATCGGAATCAGCCGTAAAGTGCTGATTTTTGTTTTAGTGGGTGTAGCCAATATTTTAGATGTTTATGTGATTGGTGATGGGAGCGTGCTAAGAACAGCGATTGTTTTCTTCTATCTATCAAATGAGGGAATTTCGCTGTTAGAAAATTCAGCTCACCTTGGACTACCTATCCCAGAAAAACTAAAAGATGTATTAAAGCAGCTCCATAAAAAGAACGAGGAGGAATAATCATGAAAACTAAAGGAATTGATATTAGCACATGGCAAAAACCAAGTCAGATTAACTATGACCAACTTGCAAAAGAAGTTGATTTTGTCATCCTTCGAGCAGGATATACGGGCCACGGTACAGGAGTAAGTTTGCACAAGGATGATGCCTTTGAACAACACTACAAAGCCTTTCACGAGAGAGGTATTCCTGTCGGTGTTTACTGGTACAGCTGTGCCAATACCAAAGCAAAAGGCATAGCAGAAGCGAAGAAATGCCTTGAAATTATCAAAGGCAAGACCATCTCTTATCCCGTTTTTATTGATACAGAGGATAATTATCACCAGCGACCAAGTGGCAAGAAAGCCATTACCGATGCTTTAGTAGGCTTTTGTGAAACCATAGAAAACGCAGGCTATTATGCCGGTATCTATGCATCTAGTTCTTGGTTTCAAGATTTGACAGAACTGGATCGTCTAGCACCTTATGATTTCTGGGTCGCTCAGTGGTCTAATAAAGAACCGACACTTCGTCATGGTATCTGGCAGTACACAAGCAAAGGTAAACTAAGTGGTTACTCAGGAAACTTAGACATGAACTATGCCTATAAAGATTACAAAGCGATTATCCAAAGTGCAGGGCTTAATCATCTTGGTAAAGAAGAAAATATACCTGCTCCTACAGAAAAGAAATCGATCGAGACGCTGGCCAAGGAAGTCATTCAAGGGTTGTGGGGTAATGGTGAAGAACGAAAGAAACGCTTAACGGATGCAGGCTATGATTATGTGGCAGTGCAATCAAAGGTCAATGAAATGCTATCTAGTAAAAAGTCTATTGATGCCATCGCAAAGGAAGTCATTCGTGGCGATTGGGGTAACGGACAAGATCGAAAAAACAAACTTACAAATGCCGGTTATGACTACATTTCGGTACAAAAAAGGGTCAATGAACTCTTGAAATAAGAAGTATCAAAAATGCTTATTGTACACTTTGCATATATTGAAAGTGACTAGAAATAAACTCAAAAATTCTATTTAATCTCAAAAAGAAAACCTGTGAAATCAATCTTTGTTATGGACTGATTTCACAGGTTTTAATTATTTAGGGTTTATTTCCTAGTCCCAACCAATGAAATCAGTAAGTTTATAACCACGTTCTTTAAGCTCTATCCTATAGCTACAGCCAATGAACTTTCCTACTATGTGAATGATGGGATATTAAAACCAATCGGCAAATATTATATCTTTCAAGAACTGGTAAATCCTATTTACAATCGCAAGGGTAATCAAATCACGGTATCGCTGGCAGTGGAGTATATCGACCAGCAGACTAAAGCAACGCAGGTATCGCAATTTGACTTGGTACTTGAAAAGAGCGGAAGTAACTGGAAGATTATAAAATAACAAATATTGGTACATTATTACAGCTATTTTGTAATCACGTACTCTCTTTG
>CAZUEH010000051.1:0-2004 GCA_964619315.1 uncultured Oscillospiraceae bacterium
TTTTCGCATTTTCCCCATGAAAAATTTGACACGAGGCCACTAAATAATATATACTTTAATATTGTAAATATAAACGATTTCTTCGGTGGAAATGCAAGGGCTGGCAAGGCTCACGCAGATTATGGGACATTGAAGAAAAAGGTTTAGATATAGAAGGAAAAGGTGATTGATATGGCAAAAGAAAAACTTAATTGGGAAGATGAGCAGGTAAGAAACAATTATAGACATACTGCTTCTCATATAATGGCGCAGGCAGTTAAAAATTTATGGCCAGATACGAAACTTGCCATTGGACCTGCTATTGATAATGGATTTTATTATGACTTTGATTCCGAACACAAATTTACGGAAGAAGACTTCATGAAAATTCAGAAGGAAATGAAAAAGATTGTTCAGGCTAATTACCCTTTGGAAAAATTCGAATTGCCAAGGGAAGAAGCCATCAAATATATGGAAGAAAGAAAAGAGCCTTACAAAGTAGAGTTGATACAGGACTTGCCAGAAGATGCAGTTATTTCATTCTACAAGCAGGGTGACTTTGTTGACCTTTGCGCAGGACCGCACATGGAATCGACAGGCAAAATCAAAGCAATTAAGTTGATGAGTGTTGCAGGTGCTTATTGGAGAGGCGACTCAGAAAGACCGATGCTTCAGAGAATATATGCGACAGCTTTTCCTAGCCAGCAGGAGTTGGATGAGTATATCGCAAAGTTAGAAGAAGCTAAGAAGAGAGACCACCGCAAAATTGGCAAGGAAATGGACTTGTTCATGCTTATAGATGAAGGCCCAGGATTTCCGTTTTTTCTACCAAAGGGAATGGTAATCAGAAATGGTCTTGAAAGCTTTTGGAGAGAAGAGCATAGCAAAAGAGGATATAACGAAATCAAGACTCCTCTCATTTTGAACGAGCAGCTATGGAGAACATCAGGACATTGGGATCATTACAAAGACAATATGTACTTTACAAAGATTGACGACGAAGATTTTGCCGTTAAGCCGATGAACTGTCCAGGCTCCATGCTAACTTACAAGCGCAAAATGTGGTCATACAGAGACTTTCCTATCCGTTACGGAGAATTGGGGCAGGTTCATAGACACGAGCTTTCTGGAGCACTTCACGGCCTGATGAGAGTTAGAACTTTTACTCAAGACGATGCCCATATATTTATGCTTCCAGAACAGGTAAATGAAGAAATCAAGAACGTGGCAAAATTCTGCGACGACGTATATAAGATGTTCGGATTTGAATATCACATTGAACTTTCCACAAGACCAGAGGATTCCATGGGAACTGATGAAGAGTGGGAAGCAGCAGAAAGCGCACTACAAAATGCAATTGAACAGATGGGCGTACCGTTTGTAATCAATGAAGGCGATGGCGCATTCTACGGCCCTAAACTTGACTTCCATCTTGAGGACTCATTAGGAAGAACATGGCAGTGCGGAACTATACAGCTTGACATGCAAATGCCTCAAAGATTTGACTTAACATATGTAGGCTCTGATGGCGAAAAGCATAGACCTATCATGATTCACCGTGTACTCTTTGGCTCCATCGAAAGATTCATCGGCATATTGACAGAACACTGTGCAGGAAAATTCCCTCTATGGTTAGCGCCGGTACAAGTTAAGTTGATGACCGTAACTGAAAAATTTGCGCCTTATGCTCTCGAACTCAAAGAAAAGTTAGAGAATGCAGGTCTTAGAGTAGAGGCTGATGTAAGAAACGAAAAGATAGGTTACAAACTTAGAGAGGCTAGAAACGAAAGAGTGAGCTACCTCTGCGTAATAGGTGAAAAAGAAATCGAAGCAGGAACTTTATCTGTTAGATCGAGCAAAGCCGGCGAGCTTGGCGAAATGTCTATCGAAGACTTTATAAACAAGCTGCTTGTAGAAATTGCATTCAAACAAATGTAATATAATTAAAAACATAACCCCTCTTGGCTGTTGTGATGTGACCCCCAAAAGTTAGACTTTATTGCGAAGTAGATTTATCTGCTTCGC
>CAZUEH010000052.1:0-1718 GCA_964619315.1 uncultured Oscillospiraceae bacterium
TTTATTAATAAACCGAAAATAAACTGCGAAAATATTTAGTAGTAAGGTGTTTACTGAATCTATCCGGCTTCTCGCCAGACTGCTAATCGCTCGAGAGCCAGACTGATTTCTTTGCGAAAAGGGTGTTCATTGTGAAATTCTATTTTTATTTTCGTCTTCATTTCTTTTATATGTACGGCACTGAGTAGTACTTTTTGACGGAAAGTTAAGATGCTAACATTGAATAACTTTGTGTCTTTGAAAATTTCCTGTTTGATTCCATGTAAGAGTACATAGGCAGCAGCGTGCAGGAATAAACGAAACTGATTAGCGGAAAATTTGTTACAAGAAGTTCTATCGGCAGCTAAGTATAACTTCAACTCCTTTATATACAACTCCATAGTCCCTCTTCCGCAGTAGCAGTATTGATAAAGAAGCTGAGAGGAGGGATGTTTAAAGTTTGTAACAATATACCGAATATTCACCCCTCGGCTATTAACTTCAATCTTCACAATCACAGACCGAGAGTTTTTCCAACTACCTGCTTGATAGTGAAAGCGACGGAAGATTAGAACGTCTTCTTTGGTTTTCTTGTATTGCTCTTGTGCTTTCTGAATCCATTTTTCTGATTTAGCATATACTATCTGATTGCCGGATAATCCAAATACGAAATCAACATACGCTCTTTCTTCAGCCCAGTCCATAAACTCTTTGGAGCAGAAATGAGCATCACCACGGACGACAAAGCGGGTATTCTTCCAGCTCTTACGCATCCTTGTTATCAAGCGACGAAGAATGCCGAAGATATTAATTGACTTATTAGGTCTGCCGGGTCTGAGTAAAGGTAAAATCATTTTACCGGATATACCTTCAAAGATAAACAACGGCATATAGCAATACTCTTTGTAGTAGTTGTTAAATAAAATGCCCTGCTGTTCTCCATAAGCATTAAAGTTGCTGTCATCACAATCTAAGATAATACACTCCGGTTCTTCTCCATAAGAAGCGATAAACTCTTCCACAAAGCAAACAGCCATATCGTATAATTCTCGAGTACTTCGACCATTTTCCAAGCGCGATATGGTTGGTTGAGAACTCAAAGCAGGAGCCCCCGGACTTCTGCCTGTACACATCTTTAACAGAGAATCATTACGCAATAAGTCGCAGTCATACCCGTCTTCAAAGCCTGCAGCGATTTGAAAAATACGTTGACTAAGCATCTCTTCATATCTGTGTTGAACAAGGTGGGAAGTGCGATTATCCTCAAGGCAACTTGTAAGCCGACTGATAAAACCCACCCGTTGATCAAATTCACGAAGAAGCGTGAGCCCACCATAGGAAGATAAGTCTGGAGCAGTGAAGCTAACTTCTGCTTTCCGGGAATCAACCGGACTTAAAGAAAATAACTCGGGAAATAGATCGTTTGCTGAGGTTTTTTTTGTATGTTCGTTCATGAAAAGTCCTTTTTGGTTGTTTTTTATTGTTTGTCACTATAAAGATACATAACCAATTGCTAATAAGCAAAATAGAGGACTTTTCTTTTTTTTGTATGAATAGTTCAGGTTAAAGCAAAGAAACCACCTTGCTCTTTAAGCATCCGGTCGACTGCTCTGCCATAAGCTGCTACATTCTTAACAGACGAAGGTTCCATATAGACAAACGATTGGCCCAGTGAGGTTTCTTTACCGTCAATATCATAGACCTTCATGCTGGCCATTAAGTCCATCTGTTTTTCCAGA
>CAZUEH010000053.1:0-1696 GCA_964619315.1 uncultured Oscillospiraceae bacterium
GCAACCTGGATGGGTCAGCTGGCATATTCAGACAACTTTCACAAGCCAAGGAACCACTGTCGATACGGTACATACAACTATTGGGAGCAGATTCCAACCCACTATCATCAGCTGCTAAGTTATATTTTAGAACTACAAAAGGTATTCAAGAAGTGACTAATCCCAGAACTACAAAGACAATAGTTGCTAGTAAGTATGAACATATTATTCAGGGTGCTGCTTATAAAGCAGATAAAATTTTCTATATCACCAATAACGAAGATGAGAGCGATGCTAATACCGTTAATGAATATGACCTATTATTAGATACAGATAATCCTAGGACTGTATCTTCTATAATCAATCCTACAAACTTAAGAATTAACAGTCTGTCAGCAAATGGAATGATTATGGTTGAAGAAAAAGATGGTACTGGAAAAAAGTTTGAACTCCTAAAATATGATGCTAGTTTTAATTTTAATGTTCAAGTCGCTTCCTTTGATTTTACTGCTTCTTCTTCTAAGTATTCAATACATAAAATCATTCAACAAACAGCACAAGAGCAAAGAGATGATGTACCAATGATTGTTTCCTTTGTGGAAGGTACCGATAAATATATTCATTATTTAGTTGATCCTTCTAATAAAACTTCACAGCATATTACTGAGTTTGATAATGTTAAGATTGCCAATTTCATGTATGATTCTGGTAAGGATAAAACCTATATACTAACCACAGACGGCATACTTTACCACGCCGGAACACTTTCGGCGCCCAATACAAAGGTAAAGATGACTCAAAGCAATAAGGCTTTTGGAGAAAATGCCTTTGCGTATGTTGTAGGAGACGGTGCTCTTTATCATATGATAGCAAAACCATCCAACAAAACGTCTCCATTACAGGTTTACAGTTTTAATTATAATGCTACAACAACGGCTACAGTTAAAGAAGTAAAATCAGGATATGCAAAAGATCTGTCTCTTGTAACTATTGTTAGTTCTCAAATGAAGGACTCAACTGCTTCAGCAGTTAGTTCTGAACTATTGGTTGCCACTCATGAAAACGGTATGTTTGACATCGAAATAATACATGCTGATGCCAATAAGGATATTCCTACAAATGGCAGCGCATCAGCTGCCGAAGAATATACTTTCTAATTTCACAGACAAAACCATGCAGCAGGCTCTTCCTTCGGGGAGAGCTTGTTTTTTGCACTCTTCATAGTTTTTCTCTCAAAAGCTTTTCTTTATTCCTAAATGTTTTATCACCAAAAGCATGAACTATAGGAAAGATCTATTGCCTCATGCATGCCCCAAATTATATACTTTCTTTGTTATTTTATAGTATATAGAGACTTAGTAATTTTGTTTTGAATGCACATTTAGCAAAGGCATACATTTATATTCAAACCAGTATCTAGATTATAACAATAGAAACTGACTTTCAGTCTCTCCAATTGAGATATGCCAGCCAACAGGTCTTCCATGACCTATCCTGATGCTGTACAATATTTTCAAGACAAGCTGATTCGGAAAGTGACTATTAATCACCTGGAGTTTACACAGTCACAAGCTTATGTGATATTATTGGATAAGGAAACAGTGATTCTCAGCTACATGACAGAGAAACTGCTTATCGGAAATCAAAATCCGAGAAAGGAAAGGAAGAGACAACAGCCGATCTTCTCAAGGAGTACAATGAACCATTCAAGAAAACA
>CAZUEH010000054.1:0-1600 GCA_964619315.1 uncultured Oscillospiraceae bacterium
AGCTTGAACGATACTCATTCCCATCTGTTGCCTTGGTATGATTCTGTGAAACAACATGAATATGGCGGTGCAGCTAGATGGTCTACACTGATTAAAGAGGTCAAAGAGGAAGTAGGAGAAGTTTTGGTCCTGCATGGGGGCGATTTTGTGCAAGGCTCTGCTCATACCTACCTCATTGAACACAGCCCGGATTGGGATCGACTACCACACTACGGGTATCGAGGATTGCTAGACGTCCCTGTTTTTAACATGATTGGGCTTGATGCTATGTGCATCGGTAACCATGAATTCGACTATGGCCTGCAATGGCTTATGCGCCTTTCAAGCAAGGCAGAGTTCGATATTTTGTCTGCCAATGTCGAGTTGTTCCCAGTTCCAACAACCGATGAGTTTGCAAAAGCTAATATAAAAAAAACCTACTCGATCTTTGAGCGTAACGGAATATCTATAGCTGTAATTGGAATGACTACTGATGAGTTCAATAAAAGCTCTCAAGTGCGTATTCAAGATCCTGCTGAATCAGTTCGTGCTGCGATACAAGAAATTGGTAACAAAGCTTCGATCTTTGTGGTGCTCAGTCATCTTGGACATGACCCTGATATAGAATTAGCTAGAGCTGTACCCGAAATAGACATTATTGTAGGGGGACATTCGCACACAACTTTGCAGGAGCCGGTATATATAGGAAAGACAATTATTACCCAAGCTGGAGGTTTGGGACGTTTTGTGGGTAGAATGGATGTTGTTGTTAAAAACTCAAGAATCGTTGATAGTTCATACCGTTTAATGCCTGCTGATTTTTCTGTATCAGAGGATGAGGCTGTTTCCAAGTTTGTTAAAAACTATCTCACAATAGGGAATCTGCCCACGCTGCTCAAGTCCGATTTTCACGCACAATCCTCTATGGGTGCATATACAAGTGAAGCTTTGAGAAAGAATATTAATGCTGATTACGGCTTGTTTTCAAGTAAATATGCAGTAGGTGAATTACATTCTGGAGTAGTAACAGCTGAAGATTTCTTTACTGTGTTTTGGCCTTATCGAATGCGAGATACCGGACCAGGGAAAGACATGACTCCAAAGCAAATTCTTGACATCCTTCATGGAAGAACACATCGCTTTGCTCGTCAACTGCTCAATGTTACTGAAACTTTGGCAAGTGTCATGTGCGTCACCATTCCATCTTCAGTGATGGAAGAAATTTATTCCTTTAATGAAACATTAATCGGTACTCCCGAATATTTGCAAATAAGTGAAATTAAATCTGGAAGAAAAAAGAAAACTCTTGATTTGGCAGTTGATTTGCAAACATATCGCTTTCTTTACCAAGAAAGAATCCTAGATAAGGATATGCCTTACAAAGTGTATGATTACGAATTGTTTGATGTTATGTTTGAGGCGATAAGTGGCAAGAAATTGCCATAATACTTTGCATGGTGTCTATTTTTGAGTTGAATGTAATAAAGTGTTGCAAAATATTAAGAAGATAATTGTGAAGGAGACAAGTGTATGCAGAGAATAATAAATGATCCTGATTTTGTTGTTGAGGACTATCTGAAGGGCTTTATAAAAGCACATAAGGATATCGTATCTGCTACAG